>JACQZQ010000126.1 GCA_016213785.1 Acidobacteriota bacterium | reverse complement strand
GGCTCCTGTTGTTCCTGGTGCTCCTGTTGCGCCTGTTGCTCCTTTTGCTCCTGTAGCTCCTGTTGCTCCATTGGCTCCAGTTGCTCCTGTTGCTCCGGTTGCTCCTGTTGCTCCATTGGCTCCGGTTGCTCCTGTTGCCCCTGTTGCCCCATTAGCTCCTGTCGCTCCTGTTGCTCCATTGGCTCCTGTTGCTCCCGTTGCTCCGGTTGCCCCATTAGCTCCTGTCGCTCCTGTTGCTCCATTGGCTCCAGTTGCTCCTGTTGCTCCGGTTGCTCCATTAGCTCCTGTCGCTCCCGTTGCTCCTGTTGCTCCATTAGCTCCTGTCGCTCCTGTTGCTCCTGTTGCTCCATTAGCTCCTGTCGCTCCTGTTGCTCCCGTTGCTCCACTGGCTCCTGTCGCTCCTGTTGCTCCGGTTGCTCCGGTTGCCCCTGTTGCTCCTGTTGCTCCTCTAACACCAGTTGCTCCTGTCGCTCCCGTTGCTCCAGCCCCAGTTGCTCCTGTTGCTCCATTGGCTCCGGTTGCACCTGTTGCTCCATTGGCACCTGTCGCTCCGGTTGCTCCATTGGCTCCGGTTGCTCCAGTTGCTCCCGTTGCTCCATTGGCTCCGGTTGCATTAGTAGCAAAATCTACTATAGGAACTTCCTGCTGTGCCGAAGACAAAGTAACAAATGTCCCTCTATTATTCATTTGATAACTTGCCAGGACTAGACCTTGACCTACAGTAGAAGGCGTTGTTAGGTTAACTCTCACAGAAAAACCATCTGTTGTAACAAAAGGTTTAGCAACCCCTGTATAAGTAATAGTGACTGTTTGCCCAGAAAGTGCAGCAGTAAAATCACTGGCGGAAAAATTTGAAAGCGATGGCGACACAATTAAAACGGTTGGGTTTATTGATGTCACTGTACCAAATGCAGTATTAAAATTTATTACAAATCTATCAAGTGTTGAAAGATTATTGGATAAACCAACATTGGAAATATTGATTATTGCACTAGTAGGTTGACCTATACGTAGTAAACCAGGCTCTACTGTTACATTAAGTACTATGCCTGTTGTTTGTGCTTGATTCTGTATAGGCCACAGTGGACAGAGCAACAAACTTAACAGTATACAAAGACTTGTTTTAAGTTTAGTCATAGATATTTATTACTCCCATATAACCTTATAGAAAGGCTATGTTTTAGAATATTTATGGTTAATTTAAATTTATTTGTTGTTTGCTTTAAGACTTAAGATTTAAGAATGTGACTTCTTAGATTTCCGAGATTTGTGCTTTGCCTCTAATATGATTAAAGGTAAAAAGAAGAGTTCTAGTCAAAGTTTGTACAGATTATTGACCACAAAAAGCGCAAAGCTTTATTTGCAAGAATATTTGTTATTAAACAAATTTCTTGTAGTTTTATAATTTCTAGTAACTTCATTTTTAATTAAATTGAGAAGGAAAATATATTTACTAATAAATTAAAAAATACTTAACTAAAAATGTAGGTTCGTAAATATATTAAGGCAAGAGACTATAACTTAACTATTGTGTAAAAAGCAACTACATGAAGAGAAAGAAATCCTATAATCAAAAATAATAATTATAAAAAGTAACAAAAAACTGTTAGGGATCGATTAAAATTTTATTATAATCAACCTTAAAAATTTGTTAGGTAAATGTAAAGAAATCTAACAATATTTAGAATACTTTGGACTAAAGATTTAACCTAAAAACCTACAAAAAATCCTAGCAATTTTTGTTAATTTATTAATACAGAGCCGTGATTTTTTGAAAAGGCCAGTATTCTAATAGATGTACTAAAAAAATACTAGTGTCTTATTCCAAATATCCAACTATTATTGATGGAGAACTGCCAAGCTAAAGGTTGTAACATCGCCAACACAACTGAAATCTTTAACCTTTGGTTCGTCTAAAGTAAGAAATACTGATTATTTTTAAATAATTCGGAAAAATTTTATGAAGAATTTGAAATTCTTGTATTAATTAATACAAATCCTAAATATCCAAATCTCAACATTAAAACAAACTACATCTTAGGGAGAAAGCTATGGTTAACTCAGTAAACAATAATAGTAGTAATTCTCAAACACCAAATAACTCTTCTACCAACACTTATACAATTCGTTCAGGTGATACACTTTCTGGCATAGCTCAACGAACTGGCAATACTGTAAATAGTTTACTATCAGCTAATCCACAAATTAAAAACCCTAACTTAATTTATGCAGGCCAACAGCTAAACATCCCTAACGGTAGAGGGACTGGAAACCTCAATGGAATCACTGTAAGTAAAACTAATAGTCCAAATGAAAGCCCTGTAGGTCAAAATACTTACACAGTACGTTCAGGAGATACATTATCTGGTATAGCCCAACGCAGTAACACTAATTTAAACAACCTATTATCAGCCAATCCACAAATTAAGAATCCTAACTTAATTTATGCAGGCCAACGAATTAACATGCCTAATGGCCGAGAGGCAGCAAACCCTGTTAACGATGCAGCTATAGAGCAAGATGGTATTAGACCACGTGGAGCATCGCCTGTTAGCTCTGCATCTGTTCCTGGTAATGTTAAAGGTGGCGTTTCAGTAGAACAATTAAGAGCTATTATGCCATCTCTTTCACAAGCCAAAGCTCAGACTTATTTACCTTATCTAAATTCTGCAATGGCTGAGTTTAAGATAAATACTCCAGAGCGTCAGTCCGCCTTTTTAGCTCAACTTGCCCAAGAAAGCGGTGAACTAAAATATTTTCAAGAAATTGCAAGCGGTGCAGCTTATGAGGGTCGCCGTGATTTAGGTAATACTCAGCCTGGCGATGGTATGCGTTTCAAAGGCAGAGGCCCAATTCAATTAACAGGCCGGGCAAATTATCGAAATGTTGGAGCAGCCTTAGGAGTAGACCTAGAACGTAACCCTACGCGTGCTGCTGATTTAGACGTTGCTTTCCGCGTTGCTGGTCAATATTGGCAAAGCCGCAACTTAAATTCTTTTGCAGATTCAAGAAATTTTGATGCAATTACTCTACGCATTAATGGAGGTTATAATGGTAAATCTGTTAGGGATATGTATTATCGCCGTGCAAAAGGTGTCTTAGGAGTCTAAACCTAGAATTTTTTAATTAAAGTATTTTTTGCAAGTAAAATCTAAGCCATTAAATTACTAATAAATTATAGACTAAGTATTCTTTTGAAAAGCCACTATATACAGTGGCTTTTCTTTATTGGCTTAAAACACTTAAGAAATGATTAGAAGAATTTTGGCAACTAAGCTAGTTTACGAGACAACTTTAAGGTTTTTATTGGGGAAGTAAATAAACGGGTTATAGAGTTGTTTTTATCTTGTATCAAGAAAATTATTTTGCTATTGAGTCTAATGACATTATCACTATTGAATTCTAAAGGGTCTTTTTGAGCAGAAAGCAAAACAGCTTTGTAAGATTTATTTCCAAAAGATCCCCCCGAAACAATCCCTGTCCTAAGTAAAGGATCTAAAACTCTAAAATAATATTGGCTATTTTTTGTGTAAATAATTATTCTATCTTCTAATTTTAAGTCATTAAGTGAAAGCTCTTTAGGAATATCATTATTAGTAAGTACTGATATATTTTTATCAATAGTAATAGAATCCACTTTATTTGTTGTGTTTTTGTTTTGATACATTTTATAAAGCTCCCTAGTTATTTAACAAATCTGTTTATTTAACAAACCTTTAAGTTTAAGATTTGTTATTTATTTGTCTAACAGGCTAAAACGCTATATGCATAAAAAACCAATTAGATGTTATTATCTTCTAACTTTTTATAACTTTTATCTTCTACAAAATAAGCTTAAAACTCAGCTAATAAACATAAATAAGAATAGACAATGCTTTATCAACAACTTGCAGCCGAGCTAGCCAAATTACTATTGAAATTACTGCTATGGATTTCAAGTAAAAGGTGCTTTGTATAAGACTTAAAACAAGAAATTAAGTAAGCAAGTAGGACAGTATCTTTATTAATAGCAGCAACTTCTATGTTTTTACCATATAGACTAATAGAGTGAAAGCCAAAACTACCACCATGACCATAAATTTGATCACCTAAGACCATTAACTTATAAAAATCTTCATTGGCTAGTGCTATTTCTAGCTCAGTAATAGTTTTTTGCTCTACGTTTAAGTACCAAAACGCTATATCTTTCCATTCATCCTCAGTAAAAATAGGGTCTTTACGTAAAGGAAAAGATTCATCTATTGGATAAGCCAGATTGTAAGTTTTATAATCTGAATAGCTTGCATAATGAGACATAGCTTTTATTTCCCCTCTTTATTTTCTTCTACTTTTATTATTCCTTTTAGTTTTTTGTTCAACTTAGTTTAATTTTGTTATTTAAGATAATTCCCTTTTATATATAGTCGTTTGCAAAGAGTCAATTTGTCACACGAAGCACAAATTTTTTTCTAAAAATTTCCGAAACCTTAAATAAAGTTTCTTTCACCATATTTTCACATATGTTAAGCGTGGTTTTAAAATCTAGTTTTTAATTATTTGCCAGTAATTTTAAATATTCTAAAGTTCTAAAACCTAATTTTATTGACAAAAGCAAAAAATTTACTAATCATAGAGCCTTAATAGTTCTTGTCTAACTCCAAACAAATAGAAAAAAACAGTTTACCCCCAAAAATATAAAAATATTTTCTAAATAACTAAGCTCTTTGTAACCTATTTTGCTTATTAATTAAGCTAAAATTAAGCTAAACCACGATAATTTAATACTTAGTCAAAAAGGTAAGTAAGTAAAAATGATTAGTAATGACCTTTCTAAAATCTATACAAGTCGTTTTTCTGAATTAATAAAATATCGCCAAGAAGTATGGAAGGTTCTTTGTAAAAAATACTTTCAACAATATGTGCCAGAAAGCTCTGTTGTATTAGAGTTAGGGACAGGTTGGGGTGAATTTATTAATAATATTAAGGCAGCTAAAAAATTAGCAATGGACTTAAATCCAGAAACTAAGCAGCACCTTAATGAAAATGTCAGTTTTTTCCATCAAGACTGCTCTGACAAGTGGGAAATAAGCAAATCCTATTTAGATGTTATATTTACAAGTAATTTTTTAGAACATTTACCTGATAAAGAAAAAATTGAAAAAACTATTGAGCAGGCTTATGAATCTTTAAAAAGCGGTGGGATAATAATTTGTTTAGGCCCAAACATTAAGTTTCTTCCTGGAACTTATTGGGATTTTTGGGATCATTATGTTCCTATTACAGAATCATCTATAAAAGAAGTCCTTGAGTTAAAAGGATTTTCTATAAAGTTATGTTTACCTAAATTTTTGCCCTATTCAATGTCAAGAGGAATAAAACCTCCTCTGTTTTTTGTTAATCTTTATTTAAAATTTCCCTTAGCTTGGAAATTTTTTGGAAAACAATTTTTAGTAATTGCTAGCAAGCCTACTTAATCATTTTAGTTATTCCTAAAATTTGACTAAAAACACTTTTTAAATTATGCAAAAACACTTTGAAGACCTTTTAAGAGAGCTACGAACAATAGAAAAAAGCTGGGTATTTATAGGAGTAGTTACATTATTTTGTTCTATAGCTTTGTTTGCATTTGGTTATAATCCTGCACTCTCAGGACATCTTGATTATTCTTGGCAATTATCATTACATGAATTTTTTGCTACTAAGAAAGAGTTTGGAAAAGATATAGTTTTCACCTATGGGCCATATGGTTTTTTGCTTACTAAAATTTATCACCCTAAAACATACTGGCTAACTAATTTATGTTGGACACTTTTTGCTTTAGCGTTTTGGTGGTCTTCTATCTCTATTGGTTACAAGCTTATTAAAAATAAATTCTTTATTTTTATTTGGTTTTTCTCTTTATTATTTGTATTTTTTGACAACATTTCTTTAGATAATTTCTTTACGTCTTTTTTTATATTTTGGTTACTAATTAATTTACATAGTGGAGATAGACTTTCTTTTTTTACTTCTATTCTACTATCTGTAACTACTGCTTTAATAAGTTTAAGTAAGTTTTCTTTTTTTATTATTGCCTTACCTATTTTAGGAGCAATAACTATTTGTGATTTATGGAAAAAACATAAACCCATTCAATCTATTATATTTATTGTTACATTTTTTGCTTTATGGCTAGTAGCAGGACAAAGTTTAACTACAATTCCTAGTTTTATAAAAAATGGCCTAGAAATAGCAGTTTATTATAATGAGGCAATGGCACCTCTTTATGTAGTTCCTTCAGTAAAATTAGCCGCCATAGTATGTTTTTTTATTTTATCTTTTTTAACAATATTGTTAGTTAATTGGAATAAAGAAAAAATATATAATACCTTATTTACTTTTGCTTTTGTTTTCTTAATTTTTATTACTATTAAAGCAGGATATTCCCGTTTTGGAGCATTTACTACACCTCTTCATTGTAAAAGCTTGTGTGTTGTAGCAATGAGCTATTTTATAATTTGCTTTGAAAAAAACTTACATTACTATATCAAGGCTATAGCTCTTACTACTTTTATATTAATGCTTTCAATTTATCAAAATCATCTTAGCTTTTTTCTTCAGATTAATCTTTTTAGTAATGTGACTAGCAATATAGAATTTCTTTTAAGTAATGTAAGAAATTTTTCCTTAGTAGTAACAGGCAAATCAAATATCAAGCAAAAATATGAAGAAGAAATGGCAGGCTTACGTCAAATATACCCTTTACCAGAACTAAAAGGGTCTGTAGATATGTATTCTTACTTACAGCTAGCTATTTTTGCCCATAATCTTAATTATAAGCCTAGGCCAGTATTTCAAAGCTACACGGCTTATTCTCCACTTCTTGCTGAGATAAACTTAAATCATTTAAGAAATAATCCTCCTGATAATATAGTTTTTAATAATCTTGCAATAGAAAAAAGGTTTCCAACTTTAGATGATAATACTTCTTGGCCTGAGTTTTTAACTAAGTATGAGGTTAAGAATCTTTCTTCTGGTGGAAATTTACTTATATTAGAGCATAGTAAAAACCCTAGGAATTATTCTTTTGTTTCAGAAAATATTTTAGATGTTAATTTTGGTCAAGAAATTAAAGTACCAAAAATGGACTTAGGGCCTGTTTGGGTAAAAATTCAAATCCAATATTCCAGTTTAGGAGCTATTTTTTCAACAATACATAAATCTGCGCCCATTTTTCTTAGAGGAACTGTTAAAAATGGAGAGAAAATTACCTATACTTTACCTATTTCAATGGCTAAAACAGGTTTTTTACTATCACCATTAATAAGAAACAATCCTGATTTTGCTAAATTAGCTAGCGAGAATTGGAAAACAGATCTTAAGGATTTAGAAATAGAATCTATAAGTATTGTTCTAGATGACAATAATTTTTTATGGCAATTTTCACCTAAAATAAAAGTAACTTTTTCAAATTTAGAGTTCCCTAGACAAAATGCCAGTGAAATTGCCTCAATTCTAAATCAAGTTTCTCTAAATCAAGCTTCTCCAAATATTACAGAACTTATAAACCTATCTTTACAACAAATACAAACAGGAGACAACAATCAAGCAATAATAAATTGTGAGAAAGTCTTAGAACTTAAAGCAAATAGCGATCTTGCTTATAACAATATGGGGATTGCACTTCTGAATTTATCCTTAGTAGATGAAGCAGTAGAAGCATTTGAAAATGCTATTAAAATTAACCCAAACCTTCAACTAGCTATTAATAACCTTAATTATGCTCGCTCAATAAAAATTAATTCCATTGACAAAAATAAAAAAGTTATTAACTATACAAATCTTAGTGTTTCTTATATAAATGCAGGCAAATTAGAAAAAAGCATAGTTTTAATTGAAAAAGCCATAGAATTAGCCCCCAATAACCCAACTCTTTATAATAATTTATCAGTTGCTTATAATGGATTAAAGCATTGGGATAAAGCTATAGTTGCAGCAGAACAAGCTATTAAATTAGCCCCAGATTTTCAGTTAGCCAAAAATAACCTAGAATGGGCTAAATCAGAAAAAGCTAAAGAAAATAATACAAAAAAATAATTTCAAATTTTTCTAAAAACAGAAAGGCCGCTTTTATGATAAAAGATGAAAAAGTACCAGTAGCAATTTTTGGCGGTTGTGGGCATATTGGACTGCCATTAGGATTAACATTAGCTGACATAGGCTATCAAGTATCATTATATGATATAAATGAACAAACTATAGAAATGATAAATGCTGGTCAAATGCCTTTTTTAGAAGAAGGTGCAGAGGAACTATTACAAAAACATATTGGTAAAAACGTGATAGCAACAAAAGATAGCAACTCTTTATCAATGGCTCAAATAGTTGTTAGCGTAATAGGAACACCTGTTGATGAGCACCTTAACCCAACAACACACCAATTTTTAACCAATATGGAAGAAATCCTAGAGAAAATTAGTGATAACAGCCTACTAATTTTACGTAGTACGATTTTCCCAGGTGTTACTAAACTACTTTATGAAAAAACTAAAAAGTATAGTAAAAAGATACATTTAGCCTTTTGCCCTGAAAGAATTGCTGAAGGTAAAGCTATAGAGGAAATAAAGAAACTTCCTCAAATTATTTCTGCTTATGAAAGCGAGGCACTTTCTAAAGCGCGTAATCTTTTTGAAAAAATTGCCTTAAAAATAATTGAGTTAGAACCTTTAGAAGCAGAATTAGCTAAGTTATTTTGTAATAGCTGGAGATACTTAAATTTTGCTATTTCTAATCAATTCTATATGTTAGCTGAAAATTATGGGCTAGATTTTTACCATATTCATGATGCGATTACGCTAGATTACCCTAGAATGAAAAGTTTTGCTAAAGCTGGTTTTGCGGCTGGGCCTTGTTTACTAAAAGATACTATTCAACTCTCAACATTTGCTGGTAATAATTTCTTTATGGGACATGCAGCAATGTTAATTAATGAAGGACTTCCAAACTTTATTATTAACCAACTTGGAGCAGCTAAACTTGCAAATGCTAACGTAGCAGTCCTAGGAATGGCATTTAAGGGAGATTCTGATGATTCTCGTGAAAGCCTTTCTTATAAATTATGTAAACTCCTAGAAATTTATAGTAAACATGTTTACCGAACAGATCCTTATATAAAAAAACCTTCTTTTGTTTCTTTAGAAGAAGCCATAAGTAAATCAGATATTATAATTTTAGGTGCACCTCATTCAGTTTATAAGAATTTAGAGATCCCTAAAGAAAAAACTGTAATAGATATTTGGGGATTTTGGAGAAATTTAAAATAAAATCAAAGGAAAATACTAATATTTTATGAAAGTATTAATTACTGGCTCAGCAGGGTTTATTTCAGGTTATTTAGTAGCAGAGTTACTAGAAGCAGGTCATGAAGTAGTAGGAATAGATAATTTTAGTAAATATGGTCATACAGAAAAATCTTATGACAAACACCCTAATTATAAGTTTATTTATGGTGATGTAAAAGACTCTAATTTATTAAAAGAAGGCTTAAAGGATTGTGATCATTTTGTTATGTCTGCGGCAATGATAGGAGGAATTAGTTATTTTCATGAGTTTGCTTATGATTTACTTGCTGAAAACGAACGAATTGCAGCAGCATCCTTTGATGCTGCAATAGATGCGCGTAAAAATGGTAAACTACAAAAAATTACAGTAGTTTCTTCTAGCATGGTTTTTGAAAATACTACAGAATTCCCTACCCCAGAAGGAGCACAAAGAAGGTGTCCTCCCCCAAGTTCTACTTATGGATTTCAAAAATTAGCTACAGAATATTTTGCTCAAGGTGCTTGGGAACAATATAAATTACCTTACACAATTGCCAGACCATTTAATTGCGTTGGAATAGGCGAGAGACGTGCTTTAAGAGACAAAGAAATCTCTAGCGGTAATGTAAAATTAGCAATGTCTCATGTTGTACCAGATTTAGTTCAAAAAATCCTAAAAGGCCAAGACCCTCTGCATATATTAGGTAATGGCAACCAAGTCCGTCATTATACTTATGGAGGGGATTTAGCTAAAGCAATAAGTCTTTGTATCACTCACCCTAATGCATTAAATCAAGATTTTAATCTTTCAACCCCTGTGGCTACAACGGTTCTTGAGTTAGCAAAAGAAATTTGGCATAAAATTCATGGGCCAAATAAGCCTTTCCGTTACACTAGCGACCCTGCTTATGAATATGATGTCCAAATGCGTTCACCTGATGTTAGCAAAGCAACTAAATTACTAGGGTTTAATGCTAATACATCTTTAAGTCAGCTACTTGATGAAGTAATTCCTTGGATAAAAGAACAAATTGAACTTGGAACAATATAGCTTGCTATATTTATCAAACAAATAATTTAATACTTTATCAAAATGTTAAACATAATTGTTCCTGTTTACAATGAAGCAAATAATTTTCCTGGTCTTTGGAGAGAACTATCTAGTCAAATCAAAACTCCATTTAAGGCTTATGTTGTTTATGATTTTGATGAAGATAGTACTATGCCAGTAGTAAAAACCATTATTTCTAAAGGGGAAAATAGACTAGAGCTAGTAAAAAACACAGTTAAACGTGGGGTTGTTGGGGCAATACTAACAGGTTTTTCAAAAGTTAATGAAGGCCCTATTTTAGTAGTTATGGCAGACCTTTCAGATGACTTAACTATTGTAGATAAAATGGTAGACCTATATAACCAAGGATTTCAACTAGTTGTAGGTAGTCGTTATATGAAAGGCGGAAAATTGATTGGAGGGCCGTTCTTTAAACAACTCCTATCAAGACTAGCTGGAGTAAGTCTTTATTACTTACGTGGTATTCCTACGCACGATAGCACTAATGCTTTTAAGCTTTATGATAGCAAGATGTTAAAAACAATGCAGATAGAAAGTAAAGCTGGCTTTGAGTTAAATTTAGAAATAACCGTAAAAGCTTTTCTTTCAGGCTATAAAATAGCTGAAATACCATCTACTTGGCGAGATCGCACTGAAGGAGAATCAAAATTTAAGCTTTTTTCTTGGCTACCTCAATATTTAAGATGGTACTTTTATGCATTTTCCAATTCTAAAAAAACCAATTTATAAATTTGGCTTTATTTTATGTATTTATCTATTAAGGAAATATTAAAAAAATATTTTGAAAACCTCTTAAGTATTGAAAAGTTTTGGCACTTTACTGCATTTATCACTTTGTGTTTTTGTATAGTTTTTTTTGCATTAGGAAGTAAGCCTCCAATGCTAGGTATCATAGATTGTTCTTGGGAGCTTGCTTTACATGAATTTTTTGCAACAAAAAAACAATTTGGGACAGAAATCATATTTAGCTATGGGCCTTATGGTTTTTTGGCTGCTAGAGCCTATCACCCTAAAACTTATTGGTTAACTAATATAGGTTGGTTATTTTTTGCTTTAGTTTTTTGGTGGTCTTCTTTTTATATCGCTTATAAGTTATTTAAAAATAAATTTTTTGTATTTAGTTGGTTTTTTATCATATTTTTTATAGCTACTGATCCTAACTTACCTGATAATATTTTTGCTTGTTTTTATCTATTTTTCTTACTACATAATCTATATATTAAAGATAACCTATTAGCTTTTAATAAGATAATTTTGCTTATAGCAATTACTTTAATAAGCCTAATAAAATTTTCTTTTTTTTCTATATCTATACCAATCATCATATTTATAAGCCTTAATGATTTTATTAAGAAAAAAAAACCTACTGGTTTAATTACATTTATCTTAACTCTTCTAACATTGTGGTTAGCGGCTGGACAAAGCATCTTAAATTTTCCTAGCTATATAAAAAATAATTTAGAAATAGCCTATTATTATAATTTTGCAATGACTCCTCATTATTTAACCTCAGAATATGGTGTAGTCCCATCATACCTCCCACCATTACTTGACTCTATTTCTATTGCATATTTCTTTATTTTTCTTGCTTTAGTATTATTTTTAACAACTTGGCATAAAGAAAAAAGTACGACTATATTCTTAGGACTAAGTTTTTTATATTTTGTTTTTATAGTCATTAAAATGTGTTATGGCCGTTTTGATGTTTTTCATTTAATACCTAATCTTCTAACTTTATGCTTTATAGCTACATTTTTTTTTATATTTTGCTTTGAGCAAAAACAGCATCTCTATATTAAAATTTTAAGTATTATTTCAGTTTTATTACTATTTTCTCTACTTCAAAATAGTCTTAGAGACCACTTAAACACTAATTTATTAAGTATTATTCCAAGTAATTTTAATTTAATATTAGAACATACTAGGCAATTTTGGGAAGTTTCTAGAGGGAAGATAAATTTACAAGAAAAATATGAGTTAGAGCTAGAAAAAGAACGAGACTCTTTTCCTTTAAAACCTTTAGAAGGTTCTGTAGATATACATTCACATACACAAGTAGCAGTAATAGCCAATAAGTTTAATTATACCCCTAGACCAATTTTCCAAAGCTATATAACCTATAGCCCACTTCTTTCAGAAATCAATAGTAAATACTTTAGTAAAACGCCTCCAGACTATTTACTTTTTTCTAATAAAACCATTGATACTAGATATCCTACTTTAGATGATAGTCTTTCCTATTTAGAATTTTTAACAAAATATCAAATAAAAGATATTTCACCAAAATCTGATTTTCTTATCCTACAACATACTAAAAACACAAATACTTATAGTTTCACTCAAGAAAATACAGTAGAAACCACATTTAACAAAGAAGTTAGTATACCTAAATTAGATAAAGGAGTTGTTTGGGTAAAAATTGATATAGAATATTCTACTGTTGGCAATATATTTTCAAAGATATATAAACCTATGCCACTTTATTTAAATGTAATTACAAAATCAAATAAAAAATATAGATATTTTTTACCAACACCAATGGCTAAAACAGGTTTTTTACTTTCCCCATTAATAAAAAATAACCAAGATTTTGCAAAATTATTTACTGAAGAATGGCCTAGCTATTTAAGCGGTTCTGAGTTAAAAACACTTTTTATAAGTTTAGGAGATGAGCAGTATTTATGGCAGTTTTCTCCTAAAATCAGAGTGTCATTTTCTAATTTAGAATTTGCTAGAAAAAACTCTATAGAACTTAAAAACGTATTAGACCAACTTAAAAATGATGATGAAACGACTAAATTAATAAACCTAGCCTCTGAAGAGCTTCAAAAAGCAAACTTTGCAGAAGCTATTATGAATAGCGAAAAAGTCCTAGAGTTAAGCCCTAGTAAAAATACTTTTTCTGCTTATAACAATATTGGAAAAGCTTACTTAAGTTTATCTTTAATTGATGAAGCAATAGAAGCATTTGAAAGTGCAGTGAAAACCTCTCCAGGCTCAGAATTAGCCAATAGTAATCTTAATTATGCAATAAAATTAAAGCCTGTGGACATAAATACTAGAGCATCTAGTTATGCATATCTTGCAGAGGCTTATTTAATTTCAGGAAAATTTGAAAAAAGTATTGGGTTTTATGAAAAAGCAATTAAACTAGGTTCTACTAATGCCACTGTTTACAATAATTTATCTATTGCTTATTTTCAAGTCAAGCTTTGGGACAAGGCTATTTTTGCTGCTCAAGAGGCTATTAACCTAAACCCTAATCTTGATTCAGCTAAAAATATTTTAGAGCAAGCTAAACAAAAATTATCTTCTTCTAACTGATAAAGCCCTGTATTTAGGGTGTTTTGTGGTATCTATTTAAATCGTTGAAAAATTGATGGTAACTGGCTATGAAACTCTTGTAACTTGCCTGTTACTGGATGATGGATAGCAAGGTAATGAGCATGTAGCGCAAGCCGTTTTATGGGATTATGCCGACTACCTGCCGCTAAATCACCTACAATCGGATGCCCAATAGCTGAAAGCTGAGTGCGAATCTGACCATGTCGCCCTGTCTCAAGCATAATCTCTAACTCTGTATAATGCCCTAAGCGGCGGCGTATAAGATAATGAAGAATCGCTTCCTTTCCCTCACTAGGCCGTTGAGCCACATAAACTTTATGTTGGCTATTTTCTGCCAGAAAGTGCTTAAGCATGCCTTGTTCGGCAGGTGGTTCTCCTTCGATAATAGCGATGTAACGGCGTACTGCATGCCTTGTTTGGAATTCTTCTTGAATCAGTTGCTTGGCGCTAGGATTACGTGCAAAGACTAAAAGACCTGAAGTTTCACGATCTAAACGGTGAACAATAAAAATAGGCTTTTGTTTAGTCTCTTGGCTAAGCATATTACTAAGTAGACGATATGCTGTTTGTTGGTGTTCTTGTTCTGTTGCAATAGTAAGCAATTTTGTTGGTTTATCAATAACAACTATTGCTTGGTCAATATAAATAATAGGTAGTGGAGAGGCAGAAAGCTTTGTTGATAGGCTATTCTGCTTATGTCGTTCCACCCTATCATCAGACTGTAATATCATGCCTCCATTGCTTGTGGTCTTGCCATTAACAGTTACTTGGCCTAACCTTAACCATTGTTTTATATCATTATGCGAACAACCAGGAAATTGTATTCGCAGCCATTGAGTAAGTGTTAAGGGGCTTTCGGTTGGTTTCATAATTGAATTGAATTATAAACTGTTTTTATTACTTTAGCTTGTTTTGTTAAGTTATTTACTATGGTTAAGTTTTTATTTTAGATAAACAACAATATACACTACAAACAAAATAAGCACAAAAATTAGAAGCATTTGTACTAAAGACTTTGCAATGACTGGAATAAAGGGTTGATGAGAATAAATAAAGTAAATTCCCTAAATATCTACACTAGCGCATATTAATCTTAACGACTTCTTAACAACTTTCATTATTTTATTAATAATTTATTAATACTTTTCAACAAAATATTGATAAATTATTAATAAACTATTGATAGCTTATTAACCAATATCTACATAAAGTTAAAAAAGACAGTAATAATAAATTCTTACAAAATTTAATGGAGAAGCTCCTATGGTTGTTGATAAACCTAGAATTTTAGTAGTTGATGATGAACAACAAGTTTTACGCTTAATAAAGCTTAACCTAAGCTCAGAAGGCTATTATGTAAAAGTTACCACTAATGGTTCAGAAGCTCTTAGGTTAATAAAAAAACAGATTCCAGACTTAGTTCTTTTGGATTTAATGATGCCTGGTATGTCAGGCTTTGATACCTGTAAAGCAATACGCCAATACTCTAATGTACCAATAATAATTATATCTGCTAGGCAATCTGATAGCCATAAAATTACTGCTTTAGACTTAGGTGCTGATGACTACATAACTAAGCCTTTTAGCATAATTGAATTGTTGGCTCGTATAAGAACAGTATTAAGAAGAGCTAGTGTTTGTGGTGTAGAAGAAAGCTTTTTAACTGTTGATGATATAACTATTGATACTCTTAACAAGCAGGTTTTTATTAGTGGTAAGCAAATAAACTTAACGCCAACAGAGTACATTACATTTAAGTATTTGGTATCTAATAAAGGAAAAGCCCTCTCTCTTGAGTCTTTAATACAACATATTTGGGGAAAGCAATCGCCAAATCGGGCTGTAAGTTTAAGAGTAGTAATAAACAATCTACGTCTTAAGATAGAACTTGATCCTCAAGACCCTCAACGTATCTTAACTCAACACTGTTTTGGTTATAAATATGGATAGGCTTAGTGTTCATAAAATCCCCATTTTCTAATCTTTAATCAATCAAGCTAACTGCTTTTTCTCCTGCATATTCCCCTATTTATTCTCTTAGTAGGTTTGCTTGGTCTAAATTTTCCTCTTTCATGTTGCATTTTGCTTTAACAGAACAAAAAATAAAGACGCTATTAAAAATAGCAAGAAAATATAACGAGAAAATAACGAAAGGAAAATAATTATGAGTACTGAACAAAATAAGAAAATAGTGTGTGAGTTATTTGACCGCTTTAGTGCAAGTGATATAAACGGTGTGCTGGCGATGATGACAGATGATGTTACATGGTTATTACCAGGTAAGCCTGAGAGTTTACCTATAGCGGGTCTTTATTCTAAAGAACAACTAGAAAAACTATTTTATACCTTACTTGAAGGATTAAAAGATGGCTTAAAGATGAAAGTTAAGAATGCTATAGCAGAAGGTAATATGGTTGCCATAGAAGCAGAATCTGAAGGAGATCTAAAGAATGGCCGTTTTTATAGACAACAATATCATTTTGCTATAGAGCTTAGGGATGGCAAAATTTGTGCAGTGCGCGAGTACTTAGACACCCAACACGCCTTTAATGTGTGGCTAGCGCCTAAATAGTAGAATCGTTTGTAAACTTATGGCAAAGCTTTAGCTTAAGGAAATAATGGAGGTGCTATGCGTCGTTTTGTAGCTTGTTCAAAGGCATATGCTAGTTCAATAAGCCTTGGTTCGCTACAAGCTGTTGCAGTAAAAGCTACTCCGTAAGGTGATGGTTTTGCCATAAACCCTTCAGGTAATGAAGGGTTAGGTGTATTTTGTATAAACCCAAAAGGTACTATTATGGTTGGATAGCCTGGCCTTGAAGCAATAATAGCTGAACTTGATCCAGGGAATAACAACGCATCTAGTTGATGTTTTTTTATCACAGAATCTATTCCATTTGTAGCACAAAGCAATATGTCTTTTTCACGATCAGCACGATATCGTGCACTATCTGGTGCTACTTGAATTTCATCAGAAATATCAAGTTGTGCTTGACCATATTTAATAGCTCCTGCTTTTTGGTGTGCAACATTCCATTGGCGTAATTCAGTAAGAGTTTTTATTGGAGCCATATCTCCAAGTGATGCTAACCACTTATTAAAATCTCGCTTCATCCCATATTTAAGGACAATTGAACAGGAAACATCTTTTCCCTTAGAGTTATCTAACCCTGCACAGACCGACCAAAGAAGCAAATTTGTTGATGGCTCTAAAGAAGTAATACTTGGAATATCTACTGGATCAACAATGATTGCTCCTTGTTCTTTTAGTATGGAAATAGCCTCAGCCATAATTTTTGACTGTTCTGGATTAAGAATGCTAGGGCGAGGTTCTTTTGCACCAGGAAGTGTTACACTGTCATAGAAAAATGCTCTTGGAATACCGATACGAGCGCCCATCAAGGCTTTAGGGTTTAGGAATTTTCTATAGTCTCCATTTGGGACTTTAGGACATTTACTTGTTTCAGAATCATTAGGATCTGTAGTCATTCCTTCTAAAACACCAAATAAAATGGCTGCATCGCTTACAGTTTTAGCCATTGGGCCAGGGGTATCTAGGTCAGCAGTTATTGGAATGACACCATAACGACTTATCCTACCAACAGTGGGTTTAATGCCTACTAGCATATTTTGGTTAGATGGACTTAAAATAGAGCCAGATGTTTCAGTCCCAACATTAGCTGCCCAAAAATTTGCAGCAGTACCAGTGCCAGAACTAGAACCACCTGTGCTAAGTACTGGTCTACCATCAAAAGTCACTTCTCGTGGGTCACGGCGAGGATCATAAGGATTAAAACCATAACCAACAAGAGCATTATAATTTGTAGGCATAGCCTCAGCGACCCAATTAGCTAATTCAGTCATATTTGTTTTTGCAATAATTATGGCACCAGCATCACGCAAGTTTTTTGTAAGAGTAGCCTCATAAGACGGAATAAATCCATCAAGTACAAGTGCACCTCCTGTAGTTGGCATGTTAGTTGTATGGATATTGTCTTTAAGAGCAATAGGAATACCATGCAACACTCCACGAATTTTTCCTTCTGCTCTTTCCTTATCTAATACAGCTGCCTCTTCAAGGGCACGAGGATTTATAGTAATGACCGCATTAAGTTTATCCTCATAAGTTGCAATGCGTAAAAGATACTGTTGGACAATCTCTTGTGAAGTGATTTGACCTTGCTCCATTGCTAACTGCATTTCAGCAATAGACTTTTCAACTACACTAAATTTTTGGTGTTTGAGTTGAGAGCTAGATGACTGAGTTTGAGCGGCTGAGAGTATTGCTACTAATACAAAAATTAAAGTAACAACTAATAATTTTTTGATTATCCAATATTTAGTATCCTGATTTGTCATATTTTAGCTGTCTTTCTTTTATATTGTTGGTTGTGCTTTATTGCTCTATCTTAAGCCAAATTAGAAGCCATAAAAATCTATAAAGGAAAATAATTCCATTAAATTTGAACTATCTTTTAAATAAATGGTTTAATTTGTTATCAATAGCTGATAAATACAATATATAGAATATGTTAGATAAATATGAAAAGTAAGCTTAAATATCTACTAATAGGTTTTCTTACATTCGCTATAATTATTACTATAGTTTTTGCTCCAGATCTTCCTTGGTCAATGAAGGTCTTTTTTAATTTAAGACGAGTTAGTGCAAAGACAGGAGAAAAATTATCTAACTGGCAAGGTAAGCAAACTAAAATAATATCTATCAAAGGTAAACTAACAGGCTATGGAGCAATGACGGAAGCCTTAAAAGGAGCACAAATTATAGCTCTAGAGTCTAGCTCTGGGTATTCTTCTTTAAGTAATGAAAAAGGCGAGTTTACTATTCCTCATCTTGTTTGGTATCCAGGAGCACAATATAACCTAGTCATCTCTGCTAGTGATTTCTATACTAGGCTAATCAAATTAACTTCTCCTCAGCTATTATCTGATGCTAGTGCTAGCACTAATATTTTGGATTTTGGTGAAATAAATTTTGACCTAGCTATTAAAACAGAAAGAAGTCAAGTAGTTTTTCGTACTATGAAGTATGACACTCTAAATCATAGTTATTACAAAGCTTTATTTGATGAATTAACGGTTAATGCTACTTCAGATGAAGAAAAAATAAGCAAGATTAATAGTTTTGTAGCAAGTAAGCTTAACTATAATGAACCTGCTAAATCATTTCCTACACCAAGAGCAATAATTGAAAAGGGTTCTTGCTATTGTAGCAATTTAGCGATTGCTATGGCAGCAATTACATCAGCAGCAAATTACCCTACTAGAACAATTCATCTTACAGATACTCCTAATTATTTAAATACACATGTAGTTGTAGAGGTTTATTACAATGGCAGTTGGCATCTTTATGATCCTACATATGGTATTTTCTTTCTTAACAAGCAAAACTCTGTTGCTAGCTATCGTGACCTTAGACTAAACCCTTCTCTTGTAAGAGAAGAAAGCAGTTTTAAGAATCTTGATGCGAGTCTTGTCCAAGATATTCTTAAGTGGATGCCTGATGCTTTTAATTCAGGTTTTTATCAATCTTATTTGGTTAAACTCTAGTGTGGAAGTTGTTGAGCAAAAAAATTCCATATTTCTAGAGGAGCATTAATATCCTGAGAAGTTTGACCTAATATTTTAGGAGCATTGTAAAAAGGCTGTGGTACTACATGTCCACCATTTTCAACAGCATAAAGAACTACTTTTGTTTGGGTAGGATTGCCAATTTGGTATTCATATCTTAAAACTTTTGTTAAGTCTCTTTGTTCTTGGTTGGGTAAAGTTGACATTTTAGGTTGGTCAACTGCTTTGTAAGCTTTTGCAAAATACTCAGCAGATTTAGATGAAGATAGAACTGTGCCACGACTGCCAAACCCATACAAAGTTACTTCACCTCCATTATAAGGGTTTATAGGGTCTTTAGTACCATTAATTATCATAACTGGAATGGGTTGGTTTAATTCTTCACAATCATTATTGCTTGGTGTAGGAAGACTTGCAGCTATTGCTGCTACTGCGGCTATTTTATCTGGCATTTCCATTGCTAAGCGAAAAGCTAAATGTCCTCCATTAGAGTAACCCGTAGCAAATACTCGTTTTGTATCTATTTTATATTCACTACTAAATTTTTCTATAAGACTAGAAACAAAGGCTTTATCATCAATATTCATTGTTTTTGCTGGATATGAAGCTGTTTTGCGGCAATCATTCCAATTGTTTTTATATCCATTTGGATAAACCACTACAAAGTTTTCTTTATCTGCAAGCCGTTCAAATTCATAGACTGTTGAAACTCGCATTGCTTGCCCGTCTTGCATTGAAGCATGAAAGACTAAAATAAGAGGCGCATTAGCTGGCAAATTCTTTGGTATATAAAATAAATAACTACGTTCTAAATTGCCAACCTTAATAGTTGACGCTTGAATATTTGCTGCTAGTTTTGGTGGTAGAGGTTTTGGTGCATATCCTAGATAAAGGTATGTAATGCCAATAATTAGCAATAAGAAAACCAATATAAATAAAACTTTTTTTAAGTATTTTTTCATACAAAACAGATACTAAACAAAGATAGGTTTATAGTACGATTAATTTTAGCTAGTTTTAGCTACAATGTGAGGAATAAAAGCAATTATAGTTGCAAAAGATAAAATAATGGAATCAAAAAACTTAAATGTAATCGATAAGAAATCTTAAAGGAGATAAAAGGACAGACCTATGAGTCTGTCCTTTTGCTATTTAGCGTTGTGTTTTTGAACCAATAAAAGGAACTGAAACGCCGCGCAGTAAGAATTTATCAATTCTTTTTTCCGCAGGTGTAACAAAGTTCTTAGTTCCAGAAACAGCAATAACCTCATCAGAGCTAATAGTGTCACCACTAACACCTATTGCGCCAACTAGGTTATTATCCTTAAACAAAGGAATACCACCAGATGAAATCATTATATTATTGTTTAATACCTTAGTATTAGACATAGCATTGCTTGGATCGCAAAAGAAGTTTTTCCTCTTAAAATCAGTATTAGTATCTAAGCCAGAAAGAACGTTAATTAGACTTCTGCCAATTACAAAAGACAGATCATTATTACCAACTTTATAGACAGGATTATTATTAGCACCATTTAATAAAAAGTCTGTCTGAAAGCCGTTATTAAATGGGCTAAAGACCTTGCTATTTTTTGAGAGTGGCCCTGGTAGAGTAGAATTACTACTAGCATGTGGGAAGAAAGGTCTATGAATAAAGCTTATAGAAAGAGATGAAAAGGCAAATTGTCCATCTAGCTTTAAGCCTTCATTAAAAAGGTTATCAGCATAAAAACCTAAGTTAGCAGAACGTAAAACTTGATTTGCATCCAAGCGGCTAAATAATGTAGCGGAACGAGCTTTTCCTACAGAGGCATCAAACCCAAATATAGGAGCGTCTATGTTGCTTATAAGCCCTAAAACCTCTCCATCAACATCAGTACAAACAACATTAACCTGTGACTCTACATCTATTGGGCGACGAAGAGCACCTCTTCTAGATTGCTCAATTGCTTGTAAAAGTATTTGTTGAACATCGCTTTCTGTTAGAGTCTTTCCAGACCTAAATGGGAAAAATCTTGGCACTACACGAACTATTTTATCTCCAAATAAAATATCTCGAAATTCTGTTGGAACTTTAGTACGAATACGAACATCTTTAGGGTTTTGGCTAAAAAATGGTATAGGTAAAAGACTACCAGCAGATTCTAATTTAACAGCTTTGGTTACAGGTATTTCAAATTTTCTACGATAAACCAAACGAATACCCTCAACTAAGATTTTATCTGCTGTAATTTGATCATTTGGTTCAAAACCTCTTTGAGCAGCAAAAGAAACTATTTCTTCTAAACCTTCTCTAAAGAAAAGCTCATCCTGAGCATCAGAGTTGCGTGCTAGATCAATAGGTCTATTTAAGGCAACATTGTATTCTCCATTAATTTCAACTCCTAGTCCTCCTGCAAGTACCCCATTTTTATAAATAGGTACTCCTCCTGTATCTCCTGATATACCTAGGGGTAGCCCTGGTTGTTTAACATCGCTACAACCTAGACTTGAAGGTTGAACTCCAAAAAATTCATTATTTGGAAAATTATTAATAAAAGCAGGAAAATGTTCACGAATAGTAAAAGCTACAGAACGAGTAGAAAAAGCATTTCCAGACGAACTAAAAAAAGCACTAGTCCCAGCTTTTGAAATACTAGAAGCAACACTAGGAATAACACCAGGAAATATAGCCCCTCCTAAACCCTCTAACCCTTGAAGAGAGCTTGAGTTTCCAGTTTTACCTATATCACGAACTACTAAGGTTTTAGCAGCACCTTTCATTTGATATAAAGCAAGTATATTTCCTTCACGATCTAGTACAGCAAATGTAGCGGAAACCTTTAATTGCTTGGCTGCGGCTATACCTTGACCAATAATTTGTCTAATATCAGCTTCAGTAAGCGGGTTTGATGCTATACTACTAGGTATCACTGCTAGTTTTTCTGCAACCTCACTATGAGAATTACGGATTTTAATATTTAACACACCATCTGAAACATCAGCCTTAGTAACTTTGTTAACAATAATAGTATTGGAATTTTGAATATTAACCTCTTTTCCAAAAATAATCCCTGCTTTAGATGAAAGCTCAATATTTATATTAGGAGTAAAATTTTCTCCAACTATTACTAATTGACTCTTTTTAATATCTAAGACTGTTTGTTCTCTATCTATTAAAATAGGTTTTTCAGTCATTGCTTGAGGGTTTTTATATTGTCCATATAAACAGAAAGCTAAAATAAGGGTATAGAAAGTTGCTAAACTTAAAATATGCTTACCTTTATAAGCGCTCATAACTACCTCCCATAGAATAATTATATTTAAATTCACACTATAGATTAAATGACGCGGAAATTTTAATTAGATCCTATCTTGAACTTCAAAACTGAAAGAAAGTTGAACTGACCCAAGTTGTTTGGGCTATGGATTAGATTCAAGCTTCCCTGTATTTTTAATAATTTATAAAGCAAATCCCATTATTATTTATTATTAAATTATGTCTATAATATCACTGAAAATATTATTAAGTAACTTAATTATTATTAAAAACAAATTAATTTTTCTGGGAAAAAGGACTAAAAAAATGATAGTTTTATTCTCACTACTGCGCGTATCTTAGTATAAGCATCGTTAGAATGCTGGAATTGAAATGCAACCAAAGTGATTTACAAAAACTAAAAAAAATTTTGACCATTTCTTGTAGTATTTGACTACTTATTTGGATGGTTTGTAGGGATAAAAATATCATGAAACATTTCTATACAGTAACACACTTTTTACTTATCTATTTACTTATCTAACTTAAAATTAATTTACTTTACTCCAAATCACAAATAGTTTAACTAAAACATTTTATAAACCTTTTTGGGCTTGATTTAAGCTAGAGTTGTCTTATCTATCAAATCTAGCTATATCCTACTATGCTATATTGCTAGAGATAGTTAAGTAGCTGAATGAAAAACCCCAAAATTGTGATTAGGAGTGTGATTAGGAGATAGTATATTAAAAATAAGTGAAATATAGGTGACTTTGCCTAACAAATCTATTGACTTTGTTAGCTAGCAAAGGTCTATCAATAATGGACTTTTGCCCTAATAGTATAGGTGTGTCTTGAAGAAGCAAAATAATTTACAAAAAATTGTTTTTGGTTTACATGATTTTAAGATTGTAAGTCTAAAAGATTAAGACTATAGCAGTAAGCTTAACGATTAGAAATTAAAGTTACAGCAATAATATTTGTGAAATTGTCTTAACCTACCTTTGGTTATATACCCGAATACTTTTTAAAAGGGAGTTGAGAGGCTGTCTTACAAAAACAGCAAATCTTCCTCCAACAAACTCAAGAACATACTTATAAGGATTAATATGTATAAAATATTTATTTTCTTTGTTGTTGCTTGCATAACTATTTTTATGTATTTGCCTCAGCCAGCTAAGGTAGAAAAAGAACAAACCACTTTAACAAATTCAACAAATCCAAATATTATTTTTATCCTAACAGATGATATGGATAAACCAGCAATAGATTCAATGCCTTCAGTTAATCAGCTATTAGTAAATCAAGGCACAACGTTTTCAAATTTTTTTGTTAGTGTGCCGCTATGTTGTCCTTCGCGTGCTTCAATATTAACAGGACAATATGCCCATAATCATAGAGTATTAAAAAACTCCCCTCCTGAAGGTGGTTTTAGAACTGCTTTTGCTGAAAACCTAGAAGTATCTACAGTTGCTACTTCAGTTAAATCAGTTGGTTATAAAACTATTTATCTAGGCAAATATCTTAATGGCTACCCTGATAATAAACCTACATATATTCCTCCTGGCTGGGATGAATGGAATACATTAACTGCTGGGGTAACAAAAGATGGGTTTTCTTTTAATTATGAAATGAATCAGAATGGTCGAATTGTTAAATATGGTGATAAGCCTTCGGATTACTTAACAGATGTAATTGCAAATCAGGCGGTTAATTTTATTCAAAGAACTGAAAATAGCACACCTTTTTTTATGTTTTTTTCTACTTCCTCACCTCATGAACCATCAGTTCCTGCTCCTAGACATTCTAACCTTTTTTCGACGGCTAAAGCTCCACGTAAACCATCATTTAATGAAAGAGATGTTAGCCTAAAACCTGAGTATATTCGTAAGAAAAAACTATTAAATAAAAATCAAATAAATAAGCTTGATGCTCTTTATCGCAAACGCTTACAGTCCTTGCAAGCAGTTGATGAAGCTGTTGCAAGAATAATTCAGACTCTTAAAGATACGGGTAAACTAGAAAATACCTATATTATTTTTACTTCTGACAATGGACTACAATTTGGTGAACATCGCCTACCCGCAGGAAAGCGAACACCTTATGAAGAATCTATAGGTATTCCATTTGTAGTTAGAGGGCCAAATATTGCAAGCAATAAAGTAGTAAGCGAGTTATCCGCTATTATTGACTTAGCTCCTACAATTGCTGAGTTAACAGGCTCAACATTAATGCATACAGTTGATGGAAGATCGCTTGTACCATTATTTAAAGGTAATTCAAAAGCTGATGCTTGGCGACAAACAATACTAATAGAACATTGGACATCACCTAAAAAAGAGAAACTTGATAACGAGATTGTTGTGCCAACATATCAAGGTCTACGTAATGTAAAATATTTGTATGTTGAGTATCAAAATGGAGAGCGAGAGCTTTATAATTTGGAACAAGATCCTTTTGAACTACAAAACCTTTATCCAACAATAAATAGCTCACTTAAACAGGAATTAGAAACTAGACTTAGCTTATTGCGTAATTGTGTAGGGCAAGATTGCCAAAAGCTAGAAAACTTACCTATTGTAGAAACCCGCTAAATTAAGACCAGGGATAAATAAACTAGGGATTAAAATCCCTAGTTTATTTTCGTTAACCCTTACTAAAGGATAGATTTAATTAGAGTGCTGGTATAGCAGATGCACGCCACTTAAGAGAAGGTAAGTAGGTATTTTTAGTATAACCATCTCTATCCCAAGTCCCTTCAACCAATGCAACAACAGGATCATACCATTAAGCAAAGTTTGGATTAGTTGCAAAAACATAGCGAAATTCAAGCACACCTGATTTACCACCACGCGTGCACCTTTTCCATCATCAACATACATAGCAATAATAGAATGTTCTGAATAAAAAGCGACTCTGTTGGCGAAGTCTAAACTCCTTAGCATTGAAAGAGTTGAGAAAAAGAGATAATAATGAAGGTGCTAGTAAGGGCTAAAAAATAAGCCTAAAGAACAGACATCTATTATTTAATAGCTATTAATGTAATATTTAACATCATTATTTTAACCTGTAGTTGCAAATAGGAGAGTAAGCATGGAATTAGTAAATTTAATCACCCTTTATATTAGTGTTTGGAATGAGCCTAACCACTTGTTAAGAGAACAATTACTTGAAAGTATATGGGCTGAAGATGGTACTTATACTGATCCTAGTGTACATATCCCAAATAGGAAGGAGTTTATTAATCATATAAATAAGTTTGTTGAACAATTTCCAGGATGTCGTTTTGACCTTACTAGTGAAATCGATACACATCATAAGAAATTTCGCTTCACCTGGCGGATGATTCTAGCGGATGGAAAAGTAGCTATGGAAGGAATTGATTTTGGGGAATTATCTCCAGAAGGCAAACTACATTGCATCGTTGGGTTCTTTGGTTTGCCTACACCTAAATCTTAAGCTTAAAAACCTGTCTTTCTATAACTAAAGTAGCCCTAGTCCTGCACTACTCATAGGAATCAGAGAAATTAGTGTTATTAGAATTAGTTTTCTATTTTAATTGCTACAAAAATAAAATATGTGGTTAAATAGGCAATAAATTTTCTATAGATAATCAAATTAAGTATTTTGTTTTTGAGCTAAAACGCTAGAATATGTCTAAATAAATACTTAGGAATGAGTGTAAGCTATGCCTAATGATATCTTGATAAATGATCTTAAAAAAACAATAGCAGAGAAGAAAGCAATTATCTTTGTAGGAACTGGAGTTTCAATTTCTGCTACCAATAATGCTGATGTTGCTAGTTGGCAAGGCTTATTAAAACATGGTGCAGAACGTTGTGAACAACTAAATCAAAATTTGCCTTCTGGATGGAAAGGCCGTGTTTTAGATGGGATAAAATCATCCTACATGCGAGAGTTATTAGCCGCCGCAGAACAAATAGAAGGAGAACTAAAAGACTTAGGGGAATATGACAGATGGTTAAAAGAAACTGTTGGAGGGTTAAAAGCACTAAACAAAAGTACTATAAACGCTATTAAAGACTTAGACTTACCAATTATTACAACTAATTATGATAATTTACTAGAAGAGGTTACTGGGTTACGTGAAATTACTTGGAAAGATGAGAGAAAAATAGCTCCCTTTTTTCAAGGAGAGGAACTAGGAATCTTTCATTTACATGGTCATTGGGATCACCCTGAGAGCGTTATCTTAGGAATAAAAACATACCAAAATATTCTTAATAATGATATAACTCAGTTATTTATGAGAGCTTTACAACTAGGCAAGTCTCTACTATTTATTGGATTTGGAGCAGGTTTAGAAGATCCTAACTTTAAGCAATTTCTTGAGCATGGCAGAACTACTTTATTTAGCGCACAGCATCGTCACTTTCGCTTAGCCAAATCTGATCAAGTGGCTGATACTCAAAGCCAACATGCTGGTAGCAAAGTATATGTTCTTCCCTATGGGGCTAAATATCCTGATTTGGTGCCCTTTTTACAAGGATTAAAGCCAAACCCAAACCCTCAGTTAGCCCACTAAGGCCAGAAAATCGGGTCGGATTAGTGGGCACTCAAACTAGCCCCGATAAATTTATTAATAAAACACTTAATAACCGTTACCAAATAGCTAGAATTCTTGGGATAGGTGCACTAGGGACTGTATATCTAGCTAAAGATACTAGGATAAACAAAAATGTTGCAGTTAAAGTCTTAACAGGAAGTGTTTCCAATGATGACATCAAACGTTTTAAGAGAGAGTGCAATTTTTTGGCTTCGTTTAACCACCCTAATATAGTTGGAGTTTTTGACCACGACGTAACAGCGATGGAGGAAAATAATTATTATTTTCTTGTAATGGAATATGTTAATGGCATTACGTTAAAAGAATTTCTTAAAACCTCAGATTCTTTACCATTAGAAAATAAATTAAACATTGCCTGCCAAATTTGT
>JACQZQ010000129.1 GCA_016213785.1 Acidobacteriota bacterium | reverse complement strand
ATTGCTTTAAGTACGTCGCTACTCATACAATATATTAATATTAACTGGAGTTCGTCCATTTTCTTTTCTCCTTATTTTTTTCTTTTGAAAAGTTTATGGACTACTCTCTTTCTTTTCAACTATGGTCGCAACTTGGACTAAGGTATTTTCCTAGCACTAATGTACTTTTTGCTACGGTTAAACATCTAAGCCTTGACACAGTATATGAAATATGTTTTTATATAGCAACTCTACAAACACCATTAATAAAAATAACCCCATATTCCTCAAATAAATATTAGCTCTTTATTTAAGTTTTTGCGTTTCGGTTAATACTAAACTATTAAGTTAAGTTAAGAGAAATAACCTAGCACTTCTCGCATAAATAAGTTATGAACAAGGAAGTTTACTTATTAATGCCCTTACTAAATAACTACAAGCATTAAAGTTCTAAACACTTGTAATGTGCATATTACAAGTATAAGTGCTTTTGATGTCCCATAAAACTTTACAACATAACAAATAGGCTGTTTTCTTAAACAGTCAAGAAATTTTTAGGAATACCGTTTGGGCAATAATGGCTTAAAGCTCTTATAAATTAAGGGGTTTAAGAATTTGTTAGTCCAAAGTTGCTGTCTTTAAAAGTAAAAACTTTTAACTTTTAACCTTTAACCTAATTAGGAGAAAACCATGAAACCATTAAAAGTTTCCATCTTTGCATTTTTCGCAGTGGTGTTTATTTTCATTAGTATGGTTACATACAAGGTAGAAGGACAATCTGGGCCAACTGAAGCTCCCACAGGTTTTGATAATCTAACTAATGGGCTAGTATCACAAGAAGTTTTTGACTCTGATAGAGATACATTTGCAGAACAGGAATTTATTGCCGATGGATTAGGGCCTGTTTACAACGCTCAATCCTGTGGAGAATGTCATCAAAACCCTGTTACAGGAGCCATAAGCCAAATTACAGAATTAAGAGCAGGTAGATTTGATGGTCTAAACTTTACAGAAGCAGCAGGTGGTTCATTAATCAATGATCGAGCTATACATGCCTCTATACAAGAACGAGTTGCTGATAGCGAAAATGTACGTACTTTTAGAACCTCGCTTAATACTTTAGGAGATGGTTTTGTTGAAGCTATTGCAGATAATACCCTTATTGCCATTGCACAGCAACAACCTATACAAAGCCTTGGGTTTATTAGCGGCCAAGTTATAGCTGTCCCCGTATTAGAAGCTAACAATGCCCTACGAGTAGCACGTTTTGGTTGGAAAAATCAACATGCAAGCCTAGTCTCATTTGCTGCTGATGCATACTTAAATGAAATGGGTATAACAACTCCGTTACAACCTGTAGAAAACACTTCTAAAGGAAACTCAGTTGCAGCATTTGACAATGTAGCTGACCCTGAAGATGATGGAGAAGATGTACTTATTTTTGCTCGTTTTATGAGAGCAACTAAAGCACCTTCAAGAGATACACAACTAGCAGCAACACCTGAGGCTCAAGCAGGTTCACGTATTTTTGACCAAATTGGTTGTAATGTTTGCCATGTACGAAATATTACTACTGCCCCTGTAGGAACAGTAATCAACGGAGGACAATTTAGAGTACCACCAGCCTTAGGCAATAAAATTATTCATCCTTTTGGGGATTTCCTTTTACACGATATAGGAACAGGTGATGGTATTGTTCAAAATGGTGGAAATTCAACAAGGAATAAAATGAGAACAGCACCTTTATGGGGAGTTCGTACTAGAAACCGCTTAATGCACGATGGTGAATCATTAACCTTTAATGATGCTATTTTGCGCCATCGTGGTGAGGCTACAGCCGTTACTGTGCTTTATCTAACGCTTAGCCAAACTCAGAAAAATCAACTTGCTGCCTTCCTTAGATCTTTATAAGTTCTAACTTCTTATAAACATTTGGCACTATAGAAACATACAGTTTTGTTTCTATAGTGCCAGTTATAGAATTAAATTTTATCTTTTTAGTTTTCCAAAAACATACATAGCCTATTTAATTTTCTTTACTGAAATAACCAAAATAAGAGCATCGTCTGAACTTCCTATATTAGCTGTACCAACTACGACTTTTTCCCCTTCTCTTAGGCTTAAACTAGTATTAATAGTTGCATCCTTATAGTCTGAACTTATAGTGCCATCTTTTTTAACAATAGCCACAGGTGCTCTTACACCAAAAGAAAGACTATTAATTTGCACTACTTCATTACCAGAAACATCCATACCTAATTTAATGTTTCGTAATAAATAGCTATAACCTGTTTTACCAATTAGATCAGGCATTGGAAAAAATGGGTCTGTAGATCCACTTGATTCTAGAGTATTTCCATCTTGAACCCGGTTTAAGATGCTTGTTACATAGCGATAATTACCATAGTTAATATTTTTTTGTAGCTCAGTAACAATATCTTTTAAGTTTTCTGGTACTTGCCCTTTTTCTTTTCCACCACGCGAAGCAGCAATAATATGTAGTTGAACTTCAAGATTAGCAGGAAGCTTTTCAGGTGTATCCAATTTAGAGATAGCTCTTTCCATTACAGTAATATTTTCCTGATAATCTCTAACAGTAATAGTCTTAAAGTCTTTATCTGGTGTTAATTGAGTACCTCTATCATCACTACTAAGTCCTTTTAAGACCTTTACTAAAGCTAATGGATCACGATGCTTAATCTCAAAAATTTGTGTCTTAAGGTCTTTATTAAGAAACCTTTCTGGCTCAGGTGTTGCTGTAGTTGTAGCTACAGGTGCTGGCGTTGGTCTACCAGCAGATTGCCCATAAGCATTTGTTGAAAACAAAGAAAATAATAAGAATAAAATAATATAAAATCGCATTTTTGCCTCCAAAACTATATTAGGTGAGAAAGCCTAAAGCTTTAGGCTTTGTATAAGTATTTTAGAACGTGGGACTAAAAATTTTACTTTTTAGCTATTTTTTAACTATTGGTTCGTTTTTCTAAAGATTTCTCTTCTTTATTAACCAACCATATAATGCGGATGTTTGGGTTACTAGTTTGTATTTCCATTTTAACTTGAGGTTCTGCTATATTTCTAATAGCTAAACTAGACTCTTCATTTAAGTTAATGTTTTTTACTATTTCTTGATTATTATTTATATTATTATCTAAAACATTTATCTCCTTATTTATTTGATTTATTTTACTTACTTTATGAAAAATTTTAGTGTTTGACTTTAGTTTAGTATTACTAAATTTTTTTGTTTGACTTTCTAATTTTACTAAATCATTTGATTCATTTTTTCTATTTATTTCATCTTTTTTAAGCTTTGTAGAATTTTCTAAATCTGCTTTCTTTAACACTTTGCTATTTTCTTTAGCGCTTTGTTTAGTATTGTTAGTTTCACTAGAGTTTAAGAATAAAAAATAAGCAGGAATACTTATTGTTAGAAGTAATGCACTAGTAACTAAGGCATATCTCCAACTATAGAAAAAACTAAAAAATTGTTGCCACCAGCTTATTTTCTGATTACTTATAGCAATTTGTGATAAAACTGACGCACGTAAATTTGTAAAAACTGATTCTGGTAAATCTATGTCTCCAAATTTAACTAATGAAAGTTGGCTTTCTTGAAGCTCAACCATAAAGACTCTACAAGTTTTACAAACAGCTAGATGTTTTTCTACTATTATTAAATCTTTTTCTAAAATATCTCCACCAACATAAAGTGCTATTTGTTTTTGAAAATCTATACAGTTCATTACTCCTCCTCGCCAAAAGTTTCTACATCAGAATCATTTATTAAACGTCTATTATAATCTTTGAGGATATTTAGAATATAAGTTATATCTCTATCATTCATTGATGGATAGAGACTATAGGCTTCTTTAATTGCTACTTTAACAACATTACTAGATTCACTATAATAACCTCTTTCATAAAAAGCAGCCATATCCTTAATAGCCTGAGCTAAAGAAGCAATAGTAAAATTCTTTTTTACTTCATTATCAACTAAAGGGTTAAGGTTATGCTTTTCTGTTAATTTAATAAAAGTTCTTTCTGATTTTACTACAGTATCATCACTATCAGAAGTCTCATAAAACAACTCTACTTTTACAGCAGCAGACTTTAATGATAGAGGCACTTTTGAATCTAAAGTAAATTCCATCATAATAACTTGAGTAAGACCATAGTTCATATTATCCAAAGTTATACTAGCCCCATTTTCTCTATAATTTGGCTTATACCCATAAACTTTATCTAGTTGTAATGCTTTATCATACTCAATATCAACTCTTACTCTTTTTGCTACAAGTGCAACTAAGCTTTCCGCTTCTTTAACAAACACTTTATTTATATCATCAGAATCAGCAACAAAATGATAAAGTCCTCGACCACTTTTAGCTAATCGGCTTAACAAAGATTCATTAAGATCTCTACCTACTCCTATAGTAGAAAGATCAATACCTCTATTATTAAAACTTCGCGAGTCTGCCACTATTTCTTCTGGATTTGTTACTCCTTCATTAGCAATACCATCTGTTAATAAAATTACTCGGTTTGTAGCCTTTTCACGAAAGTTTTTTAATACTTCTTTATAGCCTAAAATTAATCCTCCATGTAAATTTGTGTTACTACCAGTATAAATAGAGCTAATTATATTACTTAATCTATGTTTACTACTAGAAGTCATATGTGTTGCCGGCCATATAACTTGGGCTGAAGAATCATAAACTATTAAAGATAATATATCTTGCTCCTTTAATTGTTTAACAAAAACTAAAAGTGCAGTTTTAACTTTTTCCAGTTTATAATCACTCTTCATTGACCCACTACGATCAATAACAATAGCTAAATTAGCTGGAGGCAAATCCTGACGATCATTTACTGAAGGAGTTCTAAAGCCAATCTGTAGAACAGCCTTTGATGTACTTGAAATCTGCTCATTTCCCCAACGAACATCTAAGGCTACCATTTCTCCACTTTTTGGTAGAGGCAATTGATGTTTATGGTAATTAACAAATTCTTCTACTCGTATCTCACTTGAGCGAAGTATAGTTGGTGCATAATTGTAATTATTTGCATTATTTGATGGATAGGGTGAACTATTCTTAAGCTCACTAGAGCTATTTACTTTTGGAACTCTACTATTAGCGCTATTATTAGCATTATCTCTAGTACGAGATACTGAAGACGAAGAGGTTCCTTGTTGAGCATAAATAGGAGTTATATAAGCTGCTAGTGTCATTACTAAACAAATTATTTTTACACTTATACAAACATTTTTTGTTACTAGTTTCATGCCTTTACCCTCTTTATTGAAAAATCAGTTCTAGATTAATTTATTAAGAATTTTATCTCGATATTTTTTGATTTTTATTCTTGCCATACTAATTTGACTACGTATTGTAGCCTCAGCAGTGCCTAAAATTCGTGCAACATCTTTTGTTTCAAGCCCTTGAATATCTCTTAAAACAATTGCTGTTCTCTCTCTTTCAGATAAACTTTCTAGTGCATCAGAAATAATTTTTTTCTCTTGACTTATATTAAGTTCTATTTCTATATCTTCTTTACTAGCAATATTATCTAATTTTCCGTTTGCCTGTTCTTGTTCTAAGGAAACTGTGCTAGCACGAGCACGTTTTCTTGCTATATCTCTGCAAGTATTAGTAGTCACTTGATAAAGCCAAGGTAAAAATTCCTTTTCTTCATCAAATTTATATAGATATTTATGCAGTCTAAGAAACACTTCCTGAGCAGCATCCTGAGCATCATCTATATTACCTAAAAGCCTTATGGCTGTGCCTAAAACTTGCCTTTGATAACGAATTAAGAGTTGTTCAAAAGCTTGTGTATCGCCTAGTTTAGCTTGTGCAATAAGTGATTGTGCATGTGCTGATGAAGCCGAAATAGACTTATCACCATATTCTTGCTCTATCATCATTGCAAAGCTATTAATTAACTCCTCGTGCATTAACTCTGCTCCTAAGTAGTCATTGCTCTTTTCATAAAGGTATACTTGAGGGTTTATAAAAGCGTTTAAAAGTTTTTCCAAAAATAGTTTATACTTACGCTTCTAAAGTTAGCTTAAGATCTATACCAATGTAAACAAAGGTTTTATAAATATGTTAATACTTATTGATCAGGATGGGCCATTAGCAGATTTTGAACAAGGATTCTTAAATATTTGGCAAAAGCTTTTTCCTCAAGAAACTTTTATCCCCTTAGAAGAACGAAAAACTTTCTATATGCGCCAACAATACCCTACACATTTAATAGAAAAAGTTGACTCTGTTTACTCTGCTCCTGGTTTTTTTCGTAATCTAGAACCTACAAAAGGCGCTATAGAAGCAATTAAAAGCTTAACGGCTCAAGGCCATGACATAAGAATTTGTACATCTCCTTTATCTCATTATGAAAATTGCGTGCTAGAAAAATTTGAATGGGTAGAAAAATATTTTGGTAGGGATTTTACTAAAAGAATTATCTTAACAAAAGATAAAACTATGGTTAGAGGTGATCTGCTAATTGATGACAAACCTGAAGTCAAAGGAGTCTTTACTCCTACTTGGGAACATATACTTTTTGACTATCCATATAATAAACATGTAGCAGAAAAAAGAAGATTAAACTGGGATAATTGGCAAAAGATAATAAACTCTAACTTAATTACTTAAGAAAAATTCACTAAGAAAAACCAACTCTTTTTATCTCCATTAATAGACTATAAAACTATAGGCGTGACCTGCTTAGGTTAGTGATCGGCGCACTGGCTAGTCAAAAAAGGTGCCTTATGATATTTTAATCCCTTTAATTTCTTTAAGCTAATTTAAACTTAATAATTAATTCTATCTACTTTTTTCAAGGAGCTAGCAATGAACGTAGGAAAAGTCGTGCAGGTGATTGGCCCTGTAATCGATGTGGAATTTGATGAACAAAACCTCCCACCCATTTATCAAGCCTTAAGAATAACTAGTGAAGGCTTTGATGTCCCAACCCCAATTGACACAATTGTAGAAGTCGAACAACACCTTGGCGAAAGCCGTGTTCGTACTGTGTCAATGTTACCAACAGAAGGTATTGTTAGAGGCATGAAAGCCTTTGATACAGGCGATGGAATAACTGTTCCTGTAGGACGAGAAACCTTAGGCCGTGTGATGAATGTAGTTGGCGAGCCTGTTGATATGAAAGGCCCAATTCAAACTAAAACTCGATACCCTATTCATCGCCATGCCCCTAGTTTTGAAGAACAATCAACTGAAATGAAAATGCTAGAAACCGGTATTAAGGTTGTAGACTTAATCCAACCATTTTTACAAGGGGGCAAAATCGGCTTATTTGGTGGTGCTGGTGTAGGTAAAACCGTGTTAATTATGGAGCTTATTAACAATATCGCTAAAGAACACGGTGGATTTTCAGTCTTTACAGGTGTAGGTGAACGTACACGTGAAGGTAATGACCTCTGGTTAGAAATGCAAGAGTCTAAAGTTATTGATCCTGATAATTGGAGAGAATCTAAAGCAGCACTAGTTTATGGTCAGATGACAGAACCCCCTGGAGCACGCTTAAGAGTTGCTCTTTCTGGTCTTACTGTTGCAGAATATTTCCGCGATGAAGAAGGTCAAGACGTGCTTTTATTCGTAGACAACATCTTTCGCTTTACTCAAGCCGGTTCTGAAGTATCAGCACTCTTAGGCCGTATGCCTTCAGCCGTAGGTTATCAACCTAACCTAGCAACAGAAATGGGTGAACTTCAAGAGCGTATTACTTCTACTAAAAAAGGCTCTATAACCTCAGTTCAGGCCATCTATGTACCTGCTGACGACTTAACAGACCCTGCTCCTGCTACTGCATTTGCTCACCTTGATGCAACTACAGTGCTTTCTAGACAAATTGCAGAGCTAGGGATTTATCCATCAGTAGACCCTCTAGATTCAACTTCCCGTATTCTTGACCCTAATATCATAGGTGAAGACCACTATAATACTGCCCAAGCAGTGAAAAGAATCTTACAACGCTATAAAGAACTCCAAGATATCATTGCAATTCTAGGTATTGATGAACTCTCAGAAGAAGATAAACTTGTAGTAGCTCGTGCTCGTAGAGTTCAACGCTTCTTATCTCAACCATTCCACGTAGCAGAACAATTTACTGGCTTAAAAGGGCGCTTTGTAAAATTAGCCGATACAATTCGTAGTTTTAAAGAAATTCTTGCTGGTAAACATGACAATCTTCCAGAACAGGCTTTTTACCTAGTTGGTGATATTGATGAAGCTGTTAAAAAAGGCGAATCAATGATGAAAGGCTAGTTCTTAAAAGTTAAATTTTATTCCCAGGATTGTCTCCTGGGAACTCAATCTTAATAAAAATTGTAAAACTATGGCAAAGCTTAAATTAGAAATTATCACTCCAGAACGTGTACTACTTTCTCAAGAAGTCACAGAAGTCCAAATACCAACCCTTAATGGTGAAGTAGGTATCTTACCTGGTCATACTTCACTTATTTCTCAACTAGCAGTAGCTGGAATCTTAAAGTATAAAGATGAAGGAAAAGAAAGAATTGCTGTTGTAGGAAGCGGTTTTGTTGAAGTCTTTGCAGATAAAGTTACTATTCTCTCTAGCTTAGCAGAAAAACCTGAGGATATTAATATAGAGAGCGCTCGACGTGAATTAGAAGCAGCAGAACGTACATTAAAATCAGCAGAAAAAGATTTAGATGTAAATGTTACTGATGCATTAGCTAAAGTTGAACGTGCTACAGTGCGTGTACAAGCAGCACAAAATAAATAATATGCGTGCTGTTGTACAGCGTGTTTCTCGCGCTCAAGTTACTGTAGATAAAGAGTTAGTTGGTAGTATTGGTTTGGGATTACTAGTTTTTTTAGGTATTAATCAAAACGATAAACAAAAGGATGCCGATTATCTACTTGAAAAAATTATAAATTTACGTATTTTTCCTAGTAAAGATGGAAAAATGAACCTTTCTTTGTTAGATTTAGATAGGGAATTATTGGTAGTTTCCCAGTTTACTTTATTTGGAGATTGTCGCCGAGGCCGTAGACCTTCATATAGCTATGCTGCTAATCCCACACTAGCTGAAGAACTTTATAACTATTTTATTAGTCGAGCAATAGAAGAGAAAATAAAAACCCAAACAGGCAAGTTCCAAGCAATGATGGATGTTGAATTGGTTAATGATGGGCCTGTGACTATTTTATTAGATAGTTACAAGTTGTTTTAACCTGCTTAGGTCTTTAAGCAGGTTAAATAAATACCTTTTTAATACCCACCACGATCCCCAACTTGTTCTACATAAACATTGTAATTATAGGTATAGATTATAAAACTTATAGGCACAGTCCCACTACATTTCGTGGTTAATTTCTCACCTTTTTTAGTAACTTCTATTTTAAGATCTACAGGAAAATCAATATTATCAACTATTTTTTTAATAGATTGTTGAACTAGTTTAGGCTCACGACCATTAATAGCTGAAACTCTAGTCTCTTCCTTTACATCATGGTTAAGCTGTTGTTCTTTATAATAAATAGGAAGTATTGTATAAAGAATATACCCTATCAATGCTACTACACTTAATGTAGCAATAAATTTTGCATTACCTTCACCACGTTCACTAACTCGTTGGCGATAAAGTTTATTAGCCATTCTTTTTTCAGCGTTCTTTTAGATACGCCGCCTCCTTGATTAAATTAAATAGTTTTATTTAATTTTAACATTAAAAGAGTTTTTTAATATTTATAAGTAATTTAGATTAATAAATTTTTAATTTAATTTTGAAATAAAAACTTAATTTAATTAATAAGTAATTTTTCTAGAACCTGGTAAATTAAAGCTACAGGAACAGTTTCCCCAATAATAACACGTCCTATTTGTTCTGGCAGCACAAATATTAGTTGACCTGCCAAGGATTTTTTATCCTGTTGCATTGCCTGTAAAACTAATTCTAGGTTTACGTTTTTTATTTGCGGTAATAGCCCATAAGATATTATCAGGTTTTCTATCTCTAGTCTTTCCGCTTCAGTTAAAAAACCTAGTTCTCTAGCAATATTTGAGGCAGCTATCATACCATAACCAACTGCTTCCCCATGTTTAAACCTACGGTAATTAGTTACTGTTTCTAAAGCATGCCCAATAGTATGACCAAAATTAAGAATCCGTCTTTCGCCCTTTTCATGCTCATCACGGCTTACAACCCCAGCTTTAATATTGCAACATCTAAAAATTATTTCTGATAGTAAATCTTTATCTCTAGATAAAATCTTTGTTCTCTCTTTTTTAAGCAAATAAAACAGGTCTTTATCAGCAATCACTCCATATTTAATTACTTCATACATTGCTGACTTTAATTCTCGCTTAGGCAATGTTTCTAGTACTATAGGATCAATAGCAACCAATTTAGGTTGATGAAATGCACCTATTAAATTCTTTCCTTTAGGGTGATTTACTGCTGTTTTACCTCCAATAGCTGCATCTATTTGAGCAAGAAGCGATGTAGGCACTTGAACATAACTTATTCCTCTTAAGTAAGTAGCAGCGGCAAACCCTGCTAGATCGCCTATTACTCCACCTCCTAAAGCAATAATAATGTCATGGCGCTCGATTTTATTTTCAATTAAAAAGCCATAGATTTTTTCTGCTGTACTTAAGGTTTTATACTTCTCTCCGTCGTTTATTAAAAAACTATAAGTCTTTTCAAAATAATTATTTAAACTTCCTATTACTTTTGCTCCATATAGAGAAAAAACCTTTTTATTAGAAATAATTACAACTTTTCTAGAGTAGGGTGAGGCTACTGCTTTTACTTTTTCTCCTAGAAGTTCTAGAAGCCCTGATTTTACTTGAATTAAGTAGTCTCGCCCTGATAAAGAAACTTCTATTTCTGCTAAAGAATCTACTAGCATTTGCTTAAGCGCTCCGTTTTTTCTGTTTAGAAGCTAGATAGAGTAAGATCACTACAATACCTATTACTAAAAGACCTGCTGATATACCCAAATCTCCAGTTAAAATAGTCTTACTATCTTTAGAAACTAGTTTAGCACCCACTGCTCCAGCAATAGCAATACCTGCTAAACCCTCACCTGCAATAAAACCTGAAGCACATAAAACACCAGCGCTTGACTCACTTTTTTCTCCATCGCCTCCAGTAAAGCGCCTTACTAACCCCCCTACAAAAATAGGAGTCATTGAGCTTAAAGGTAAGTAAAGACCTATAGCAAAAGCAAGCCCAGGAAGTCCTGCTAGGATTGCAGCTATAGCAAAAGCACCACCTACCATAACTAAGCCCCAAGGTAAAGAGCCAGACAACACGCCTTCAATTACTGTTTTCATTAAAGTTGCTTGAGGAGCAGGCAATTCTTTTGAGCCAAATTGATAAGCTTGCCCTAGAGCCAAAACCGTTCCAGCCACCGCCCAGCAAGCAATTGAAGCACTTAAAAGCTGTCCTGCTTGTTGGCGATAAGGAGTAGCTTTAACTATAAAACCTGTTTTTAAGTCTTGTGAAATATCGCCAGCTTTTGAAGCAGCAACACAAACTACTGTCCCAACAGTTAATACAGCTAGTTTAGCCCCTGCATCATCATCCCAACCAAGAAAAACAAAAATAGCACTTGTTGCTAGTAAAGTTACTAAAGTCATCCCTGAAGTTGGATTACTTGAAACACCGATTAAACCAACTATTCGAGAAGAAACAGCAACAAAAAGAATACCAAAAATAGCAACACCTGCACCAGCAACAAGTCTTTGTGTAAAACTAAGACTACCTGCTAAAAGCCCTGGGATAAAAACTAAAGCTAGAATAACTATTGCAGCACCAGCAATAATAACTATGCTTGGCAAGTCTGTATCTAATCTATCATCACCTTGAGCTTGAGTTTGTTTTTTAGAAAGCCCTGCAATAATAGCCTTTAAGGATTTTGCCATTGTAGGAATACTATTAAGTACTGTTATTGTACCAGCTACCGCTACAGCGCCAGCACCAATATAACGTGCATAAGATGACCAAATTTGGCTTGCGCTCATTTCACGAATAGCTATTTTATTTCTTAAAACTTCAGGAAATAGAGGTGCAGTTAAACCATCTCCAATTATTGCAAATAAAGGAATTATCACGACAGAAGCTATTAAACTACCTGAAACCATAATTCCAGAAGACCTATAACCCACAATATAGCCTACAGCTATTAAAGCTGGTGCAATTTCTATAGCGAGTATTGCTTTAGGAAGTCTAGGCAGCACATATTCTAGCTGTTCTGGCATTAAGTGTAATAGTCCTAGAGAAAGCTTAATTAAGACTCCTGCGGCAAGACCTATAAAAATCCATTTAGAGGCTGATGAATCGCCCTCAGAAGCTTTAAGGACTTCTGCACAAGCCCGGCCTTCTGGGTAAGGTAGTTCTGCATCGGCTTGTACAATCAGTAAACGCCTAAGAGGAATCATTGCACAAACACCTAAAATACCCCCAAGTAGCGCTAAAACTGCTACTTGCCAATATTGAGGTGGTGAACCCCATAAAAAAAGGGCTGGGATAGTAAAAATTGTTCCTGCGGCTAGAGAAGAGCTAGCACTTCCAATAGTTTGAGCTAAATTAGCTTCTAGGATTGTGCTACGCCCCCAAAATGCTACACCTGCACGAAAAACAGCTATTGAAAGTACAGAAATAGGAATGGAAGTTGAGACTGTTAACCCTACGCGTAAACCCAAATAAGCATTGGCTGCACCAAAAATAACACCAAATATAATACCTACTGCTACAGCTTTTGCTGTTAATTCAACAACTTCTTTAGTTATTGCACTAAGTTGTTCTGCTGGTAGTTCTTTGTCTGAAAGCTTTTGTGTTGCTCCATCACGATTCTTTTTTTTCATTAGCCTAACCTCTATAAAATTTTTGCTCAATTAATTGCTCAATTAAAAAAATGCTTTTTAGACACCTACTATTTATTACTCTGTAAATTAAGTAATGTTATATGTTTGAATCTTAAGCCCTGAGGGGGCGATATAATTGTAGCCCAGTGCATAAGCGCTGGGTTTTCAATTAGTTATCTCTTCAAGCCCCAGCAGGGCGACATATTAAATATGCTATTCTATTTTTTTATTCTTTCGCCGCTTTGCGGCTTTTTCTGTGAACTCTTTCTATTCCAAGGGTTTACACTCTTGGCTACAATTATTTCGCTCCCTTTGGGGCTTAGGAAATAAGAATTTAATTTTATTATTAAGACCTTAAAAATTAACCCAATTTGTTTGTATTTTTATATATGTTGCAGGTATGTTTCCTAGTAGTAGCGCAATCTAGCCTATGAGTCAAGCAATCTATATTTAATTATCTTTTGACTTGTGTTTATTTATAAAAATTGTATTATTCTGTTTCCTGTACTAATCTGTATTTAGTTACTGTTTTCTACGTAAACCTAACCTCATAAATTAAAACAACTCTTTGGGATTTAGGAGTTGATAGTAAGGATCAACATGAAAAAATTATTTTTATTGTTTCTACTATTTGCCTTTCTTAATTCTAACAATCCAGAAGTTTTAGCACAAAGCGGCTCAACAACTGCAAACATTATTGGAATTGTTAAAGATCCAGAAAATGCTGTAATAGCAGGAGCCTCAATAACAGTTAAACAAATAGATACAAACCTTACTCGTAGTTTTGAAACAAACCAAGAAGGTGCATTTCAAATAATTCAATTGCCCCCTGGTAATTATGAAATAAGCGTTAGTGCCTCAGGTTACAACACTTTTAAGGCAACAGTCACTCTTACTCTAGGTGCAACACTACTTTCAGAAGTAAACTTATCATTAGCTAACACAAGCGAAGTTATTGAAGTAACAGCTGATAATCCATTTAGTGAAGTTAAAACAGAAAGTAGTAATGTTAATGGACAGGATAGAATTGAAAGTCTACCTATAAATCGCAGAGATTTTCTAGATTTTGCTCTTACCTCTCCTCGTGTAACACCTGATCGTGTTCCAAATCAAGGTATTTTTTCAACCTCAGGGCTATCTTTTAATGGTCAAAGTGGGCGTTTTAATAATATTACTATTGATGGTTTAGACAATAATGATATTAATCAAGGTGCAGTACGTGCAACATTTAGCCAAGAAGCTGTTAGAGAATTTCAAGTAGTTAGTGATGGTTATTCTGCTGAATTTGGCCGTGCTCTATCAGGAGTTGTAAATATTGTAACTAAAGGCGGTGGTAATCAATATCATGGCTCATTATTTTTCCTTAACCGTAATGATGAAATTAGTGCTCGCGATAGTTTTGATAAAACTAAATCACCTTATTCACAATATCAATTTGGAGCAACTTTAAGTGGGCCAATAAAAAAAGATAAAGCTTTTTTCTTTACCTCCTTTGAAAGACTTACTATTAAACAAAATATTTTTGTCACCATAGCCGATCAAACCGTGCAGGCAGCTAAAAACTTAGGTTATCCTGCTAATAATGGAACTGAGCCTTTTCCAATAGGCTCTACGTCTTTTTTAGCAAGAGCCGATTTTCGTATAAAAGAAAATGATACTTTTTGGGTACGCTATAATAATAATTTTGGCTTTAATGGCGCATTTGAACCTTTTGGAGGCTTAACTGATAGAACAAGTAGCGGAGATTTAAATGTAGAAGATAATTCTCTAGCTCTTAATAATACCTTTATTAGCCCAGGATTAAACTTAGTAAATGAAACACGTTTTCTCTATAGCCGCCGTGACCAAGAAAGCTTGCCAGTTAACACAGACGCAGGAATACAATTATTTGCACCTGAAGGTACAGTAAGTTTTGGTCATAATAATTTTGTCCCAGAATTTAATTTTCAAAGAATTACCCAAATAGTTAACATTACATCTCTTACAAGAGGAAAACAGCAAATTAAGTTTGGTGGTGATTTTACTTATATAAGTAGACCTCCTAAAAAAAATGGAGGCTTATTTCCTGATGGTTTTGGAGTATTTTCTCCTGTAGATTTTGCTTCGCTTTTTGGTATGCCTGGACTACCTTCCCTTACAGGCTTAGAAGCTTTTGACCCTAGTTTACGTAATCCTCAACAACGTGTTTTTCTTACAGCAATATCTGGCGCTTTGGGTCTTCCTTCAAATATAAATCTTGCTAATGAATCTATTCCTCTGCTTTACTTACAAGGTTTTGGAGATGATGAAATAGAGCTAAAATCTAAGCTTTTTTCAACATTTATCCAAGATGACATTAGGCTTAAACAAAACCTTATCTTAAAACTTGGAGCACGCTATGATGTAAACAGAATTGACTTTACACCTAGCAATAACGGTAATGTTAGCCCGCGTTTTTCAGTAGCTTACCGGCCTACAAAGCTTCCTAAAGTTAGTCTACATGCTGGTTATGGTCTGTTTTTTACAGTACCTTTTACTCGTTCTACTTTAAGTGCACGTTCTAGCGAGCTTGGACTAAGACTTTTATTTGTACCTTTTCCTCTTTCTGTAATTCCTTTTTCTTTTCCAGGGCATAAATTTTCTGGACAAGCACAAATCCCTTCAGCTATACCTTTTATTCCTCAGCTTAACCTAACTACACAATATCAAAAGGACTTAAGAAGTAGCTACTCTCAACAAATTAATACAGGAATTGATTACCTACTTGGAAATAATACAGTCTTTTCTATCTCTTATAACTTTATAAGAGGTATTAAGCTTTTATCTTTACGTGATACTAATCCTGTAGTAAATCCTGTTCCTAATAATCCTGTACAAAGTCAAATTGTTGGAAGACTTGACCCTACAAGAGGATCGGTTCTTGAGTTTGAGTCAGCTTATGACAGCTACTACCACGCCATTTCTTTTTTAGTTAATCGTCGTTTTAGTAAGCTTAATTTTCTAGCTCACTATACGTTTTCTAAAGGTATTGATAATATTGCAGACTTTAGCGTCACTATAACAGATAGAGCAAACGACCCACTAAATTTAAGCGGTGAGCGAGGACTTTCTGTACAAGATACTCGCAGTCGCTTTGTATTCTCTAGCACTTGGGACTTAAGCTATACAAAAAACCCTTTTTTACGTGATTTTCAACTCTCTAGCATTATCAGTCTCAATTCTGGCCGTCCCTATAATTTACTTGCTGGTGTAGATCTTAATCAAAATGGTGATGGTGGGCTTTCAGATAGACCTATGGGATTAGGCCGAAATGTTGGTATTACTCCGGGTTTTGCCAGTGTTGATATGAGACTAACAAGAACTCTAACCATTAAAGAGAATTATAAAATCCATCTTTTTGCTGAAGGTTTTAATCTCTTTAACCGTGTCAACATTAACCCGAACCTTATCAATAGAACATTTTTACCAGATGCTCAAGGAAACTTTAATTTACCACCTCAAGAAGATGGCCGTTATATTTTAACCCCTGACCGTTATCGTGGTGGGTTTGCTCCCCGTCAGTTTCAATTAGGATTTCGTGTAACATTCTAATAATAATTTTGTGATCCCAAGATTATATTTTGGGATCACTCTAAAACCTAAGACCTAAAACCTCAACTAGCAGCTATAGCCCTTAAGTAGCCAACTATTATGTAGCTCTTTTGCCTCACCTGTTATTATTATCGCAAAACTTCTTAGTGAGACTTATAGCCTATGTTAAAAAATAACAAGTTAGTATGTTTTTTAGTGATATTTTTCTTTCTTCTATCAATAACTCAACTACCTATTAATGCTAGAGAAGAAAAGACTTCTCTACAACAAGCTAAAAACCATGTAGTTATAATTTCTATTGATGGATTAAAACCAGAATACTACACCAAAGCCGATCAGTATAAGTTAAAAATCCCTAATATTCGTAAACTTTGCCAAGAAGGAAGTTTTGCTGAAGGTTCGGAAACTGTTTATCCTTCATTAACTTATCCGGCTCATACTACTTTAGTAACAGGTGTAAGGCCAGCACTACATGGAATTTATTCTAACCAAGTTTGGCTTGGCCCCAAATCACATACAAGCGAAGAATGGTATTGGTATGCTAAAGCAATTAAAGTTCCTACGCTTTGGAGCCAAGCCCGCAAAGCAGGCTTAAAAACTGCAACTGTGGGTTGGCCTGTAACAACAGATGGCGAAATAGACTATCTAGTTCCTGAAATTTGGCAAGGGGGTTTTGATACAAGTTTTAAGGTTAGTATGGAAAAATCTACTCCGCCTTTGGCTGAAATGATAACAAAAACTCTTCCTGACCCACCTCCCAACATACTTAATGATCTTGTAAGAGCACAAGCTACAAACACAATTATAGCTAACTATAAACCTAATTTATTGCTAGTACATTTTGCAGAATTAGATTTTATAGAGCATACAAAAGGCGTTTTCTCTCAACCTGCACTAGAAAAACTAGAAGAAACAGACACATTTATTGGAAAAGTAATCGAGACAACAAAACAAGCAGGTATTTTAGAGCGTACTAGCTTTTTTATTGTCTCTGATCATGGTTTTACATCTATTGAAAAACAGTTTCGACCTGCTGTTTTACTAGCCAAAGAAGGGTTTATAACGCTTTCTAAAGAGGGAAAACTCCTAGACTGGCAAGCTGTTGCTTTTGGGCAAGGCGGTTCAAGTGCAATTATGCTCAAAGACCCTAATGATAAGGCCACAGCAACTAAAGTTATTGAAGTGTTTGAAAAATTTGCTGCTAAGCCAAATAGCCCATTAAACCGAGTTATCAAAGGCGAAGAGATCGCTAAACTAGGTACAAACCCTAGCGCTGTTTGCTTTTTAGAACCCGCTCCAGGTTATGAGATTAACAGCGAATTAACAGGAGATTTAACTGAAAAATCAGAACGTTATAAAGGAACTCATGGAGGACTTCCAACACGCTCAGAAATGTATGCAAGCTTTATAGCTTCAGGTTATGGAATTAAAAAAGGCATCCGCGAACCCTTTACAAAAAATATTCATGTTGCTCCAACAGCAGCAGCTTTGTTAGGCTTTAGTATGCCAACAGCAGAAGGAAAACCTATTAGGGAAATTTTAACTATTCCTGTTCCTAAGATAAAGAAATAGCTTAAGGTAAGCTTACCTATTTATCTTTGGCAAAACTCTAGGAAAAATAGGAGAACTAGAAAAATAAGATGTTCGATCAGGTTAAGTTTTTCTTTAAGCTCTATTATAGCCCTACAGATGCTTTTAGTAATATTATTGATAAAGGTAATTTATGGTTCGGTATTGTTGCGGTTATTTTTACTTCCATTCTATTTTGGTTTTCAATAACTAAGCCTATTTATAATGATTATGAAAATCCCCCTAGAGAATTTCCTAAACCCAGTAAAATTTTAGTTAATCCACATAACATTACCCCAGCTCCAAGCCCTTTAGCTACAAATTCAAATACTTATCCTGAGTCTAGTGATTTTAACAATTCCAGTAGCTCCAGTAACTTTAATAATCCCAATAATCCCAATAATCCCAATAATCCCAATAATCCCAATAATCCCAATAATCCCAATGCTAACAATACATCTAGCCCTACTCCAGATGACATCTCAGAAGAAGAATATTATGAAAATGTTCATCCCACTTATTATTCTTATCTCTTACCTTCAATTAAAAAACCTCTCCCATTAGTAGGTAAATATGGATGGTGGTTTATTTCTTTTTCTTTTGAAACCACATTAATTTCCCTTCTATCTTTATCAATAATTTATATTCCTATTACTATTTTGGTTTTGCTCTACATTGAACCACTTGGTAGTTATGGAGTTATATTTAGACGCGACTATGCCCCACTCTTAGCTTGTAGTTTAATGAGTTGGACTGCAACACACCTACCTTTTTCAATTGCTGGACTTTTAATGCAAACTAAAAGTGCTGAAACAGCTTTAGTACTTTGGGTTTTATCTAAACTTTTATTTGGGCTATTAATGTTTTTTGCCTTAAGAGTAGTATTTAATATTAGTTATACTAGTATACTTATTACTTTATCTATTTCTTGGTCATCAATAATTTTAGAATCAGCAATATTTTTAGTAACATCTCCATTCTTATTATTTTGGATTTATTATTATTTACGCGGAGATATTGGCGCAGTAGGAATGGATGTAACTAGCTCGTTTCGCCAACGCCAAAGCTTTAGACGTTATTTAGAAGCCTGTACTATTAACCCTCAAGACGCTGAAGCACATTATCAATTAGGGCTAATTCACCAACAACGCCGACAATATAGCGAAGCTATTAACCGTTTTCAGAAAGCTATAGAAATTGATAGAAGAGAAATAGACGCTCATTTTCAACTTGGGGTAATTGCTCGTGAACAAAATCGTTTACAAGAAGCAATTTCTTATTTTGATTCCGTAGTCTTGCTAGATGAAAAACATTCTAATCACGAAGTTTGGCGTGAAATTGGAGCCACTTATGAAACGGCTGGAATGAATGAGGATGCTTGTCAAGCTCTTGAAAAATATATTGATCGTCGTCCCTATGATGCTGAAGGGCTTTATTATTACGGAAAAACCCTTTTTAACTTAAAACAAACTGAAGTGGCTAAAGAGATGCTTAAACGTGCTATAGAAGCTGTTGATACTGCCCCTTATCATAGACGAAGTTATCTAAGGCGCTGGCGAAAGCTCTCAGAAACGTTACTTAAAACATTAAATTAAAATTTTCTTTCTATTTTTTCGGAAAAAATGTTAATAGCCTATAACAAAATATTATGGTTTTCTTTTATAATCAATATTTTATAAAGTAAGACTTAGGTATTATCTATGAAAAAAATATTTTTTATTTTTGCAATCTTTTTATTTCTCACTTCTCCAACATATGCACAACAAAAAAATGATGTTTTTGAAGGAGAAAAAGAAATAATCCTAGAATTTAAGACTCAACTTGTCGTTGTTCCTTTTAGTGCTTTAGATAGAACAAATCGTTCAGTTAATGACTTAACAACACAAGATATAAAACTTTATGAAAATGGTCAACCTGTGCAATTAGTCTCCTTGCAACGTAGCAGCAACCAATCTCTTAACTTTGCACTACTACTTGACTTATCAGGTAGTATGCAACCCCATCTAGAGTCTGCACAAAGTTCAGCTATACGCTTTTTTGATCAAGCCATTAACCCAGAAAAAGATAGCGCTGGAATAGTTGCTTTTCAACAAGAAATTGTTGTTTCTCAATCGCTTACTAGTAATAAATCCTTGTTAAAAGAGGCTTTGGTACGTAAAAATATGGTCTTACCTACTCCAGGGACTATGGGGCCATCCATTGATGGAATGTCCAAACGTCTTAGCGGAACTGCACTTTATGGAGCAATCTATGTTGCAGTTGATGAGCTTTTACAAGCTGCAAATGGTCATAGAGTCTTACTTATAATTTCTGATGGCTATGACTCTGAAAGTGGAATTGAACTTCGTGATGCTCTTGATTATGCTTGGCGACGTGAGGTTACTATCTATACTATTGGCCTAGGTGAAAAATCAGGGCTAAACACCGAGGTTTTAGAAAGATTATGTAGCGCTACAGGTGGACGTGCTTTTTATCCTAAAGATAACAAAGAACTTGATGAGGTTTTCCATCAAATTGATAGAGATTTAAGAGAACAATACATTGTATCCTTTTATCCTAACTCAGAAGCAGATAACCTCTTTCGTACTATTAAGATAGAAATCCCAACCAAACCATCTTTAAATATTAAACATCGTTTTGGTTATTACAATGCACTTGTAGAGGAAGGAAAATAATTTAATGATTAGAATTGGCTCTCGTGGTAGTAAATTAGCTCTTTGGCAAGCAAATTGGGTAAAAAGCGAACTTGAAAAAGCTTTTCCAGAAATAGAAATAGTAATTGAAATTATTAAAACTACTGGAGATCGCTACCAAGAAGTTACCCCTCCAGAAAATATGCCTAAAGGGCTTTTTACTAAAGAGATCCAAGACGCACTGCTAAGAAATGAAGTAGATGTAGCAGTCCATAGCCTAAAAGATTTAGCTACTGACACTAATCCAGAATTAGTCCTAGCCGCTATTTCAGAACGGGCTAATCCTTATGATGCGCTTATCAGTCGCGAGTCCAAGTTTTTACAAGATCTCCCAAAAGGTTCACATATTGGAACAACTTCAACTCGTCGTAAATCACAATTATTAAATTTACGCCCAGACTTAAAAATTAGTGACTTACGTGGTAATGTTGATACAAGATTGCGTAAGCTAGATGAAGGTCAATATGATGCTATTATTTTGGCTGTTGCTGGACTCACTAGGCTTGGATTAAAGAGCCGAATTTCCCAAGAACTTAGATCTGACATAATTATTCCTGCTGTTGGTCAAGGTGCATTAGGAATTGAAATCCGTGCAAATGACAGAGAAACACTTAAATATATTGAGATTTTTAATCATAAGGAAACAGAAATTGCTTGTAAGGCAGAGAGACTTTTTCTAGCAGCTTTAGGAGGTGGTTGCCAAGTCCCAATAGCCTGTTTTGCCCAAGTTGAAGGAGCCAAAATAAAAATACAAGGCTGTGTAGCAAGTGTTGATGGAAAAGAAATAATAAAAAAAGAAAACTCTGGAAGTATTTCAGAATACAAAGAACTAGCTCAAAGTTTAGCTCAAGAAATTTTAGCAGCAGGAGCAAGTAAGCTACTTTAAGCAGGAGCAAGTAAGCTACTTTAACCTAGTGGATAACAAGTATTTTACATAGCTTTATTTAAATAGTCTCTATTAATCTTGCGACTAATGCTGTACGTGGAGCAAGGTTTTCTATCAGAACATGCTCATATTCAGCATGTGGGCCATCTCCATCTGGGCCAAGACCATCTAGGACAGGAATGCCTAAAGCAGCTATAAAATTTCCATCACTCCCACCACCAGTTTTTCCTTCGCCTAATTCATAGCCTAGCTCTTGTGAAAGTATTCTTGCATGTTCATAGAGTTTGGCTATTTTCTCTGAGCGCTCTAGCGGAGGACGATTAATCTTACCTGTTAGTTTTATTTCTGCACCAGGTAAAATTGGTTTTAGACTCTCTAACTCAGCTACAATTTCTTTTTCTTGTTCTTTTGTCCAAAAACGAATGTCTATTTCAGCAAAGGCTTTAGCAGCAACTACATTTGACATAGTTCCACCATTTATTACCCCTACATTAACAGAAATTCCTCTTTTGTGATCAGTTAAAGAATGTAGCTTAATAGTTTGGTGAGCAAGTTCTTCTATAGCACTTACGCCTTTTTCTGGAGCAACCCCAGCATGAGCAGAACAACCCATTACGCTTAACTCATACTGACCTATGCCTTTACGAGCTGTTTTAACTCGCCCTCCTGGAAGACATGGCTCTAGAACTAATGCTGCTTTAGCACGTTTAGCCATTGTTTCAATTAAATCTCTTGTAGAATGGCTACCTTGTTCCTCATCACAGCTAAAAAATATTTCTAAAGGTCGATTAAATTGGCGATTTAGCTCTTTTAAGCCTCTAATAGCTTCTAGTACTAAAACAATTCCTGATTTCATATCAAAAACACCTGGGCCATATATTCGATTTTCACGAATTTCAAAAGGTCTACGTTTCAATGTCCCTAGCGGCCAAACTGTATCACAATGACCAACAATAAATAATGTTTCTTGAGAATTTGTTATTGAACTCTGAAATTGTGCATGTAGCGAAGGGCCACCTTCAGTTGTAATAATTTCTACTTTTGCTCCTAGAGCCTTAAGCAACGTAGCTAGATCCTCAACCATCACAGCAATATGCCCTGCATTACCTGAAGGAGTTTCTAGTTCTATAAAGTGTTGAATTTCTTTGATAATATCCTCTTTGCGCCTAGAAAAATACTCTACTAAATTTGACATAATTAACTCCTTAAGTCTTTGGTAGAAAAGTGAGAACTAAGAAATTTTATTATAAAAAATAAATCTTGTCGCTTCTAGCCTTTGCCTAAAAAACCAAATCCAAATTAAAGGGCAAAAGGTTACACAAAATTAAATTTCTATGTGAAAATAAAAAAAATTTATCCTGGAGGTACTATGCATAACAAAAATTTTTTTTGGCTAAGTAGTTTTGTATTAGCAATTTTTATGCTCACTTCATCAATTATGGCAGTAGATAGCCTAGCACAAAGTAGAAGTAGCTCATCTCGTTCTCGTAATACAACAACTACTAAAACCTCTAATGCTGTCCCACGAGGCACACAAATGAAAATCCGTTTGGATAGCGCAATTGATTCTCAAAAAGCAAAAGATGGTGATAGATTCCAAGCAACTGCTATTACTCCTAATAAGTATGCTGATGCTTCTATAGACGGACATCTTACACGAGTTAAACAATCAGGAAAAGTAAAAGGTCAAACCTCTTTAGTCCTTGTTTTTGATAGTATTAGACTAACTAATGGCGAAACTTACCCTTTGCGTGGTGATGTAACAAAGGTTTATGGAGAAAAGTCTGTTAAGGAAGTAGACGAAGAAGGTAATATTAAAAGTGGTAGTCGTGGTAGTTCAACTACTAAACGTACCGTTGGAGGTGCAGCCGCCGGTGCTATTTTAGGCGGAATTATTGGCGGGGGCAAAGGCGCAGCCATTGGTGCTGGTATTGGTGCTGCTGGTGGTGCTGGTTCAAATGTTATTAGAGGAAGCGATAAGATTAAACTTGAAGAAGGAACAGAAATTTTAATCCGTACCCGTTGATCTTAGAGAAAAGAATAAAGCCTAGTTTTTAATACTAGGCTTTACTATTTTTTAGAGTTTTGCAAGAAAAATATCCCTCCTCTTCACTTATTAGTAGCAGCAAAGGAATGCATATTAAGCTCTGCCTGGACATCTGAACGACGACGTACTTTTTCCCATTCAATTACTTGTCTTGCACATAAATTTTCAGAAGTATTAGCAAGGTAGTCTATTAGATCGTCTTCTGTAGTGTTAGTAGTAGATATGAGTTTTCGTTTTGCTTCCATAGCATTGATATATTCTAATACTTGGGTAGCTTCTGCATCTGAAAGAGTCTCAACTTTACTAGAAAGCTGTTGTAGGCTGGTCAATCGTTTTGCCATGACTGATTTCCTCCTTAAACTTATCCGGCTAACGACTGATCTATAACTATCTATAACTAGAAACTAAATAAGTCGTAGTGCCAGAATTATTTTGGTTTTCGTTTTAACATCCTGCAATAATATCTCTCCTAATTGAAAATAGTAAAAATATTTATATTTAGGTTTAGCCAAATCTCTGTCGCAAGATACAAAGCTGATTCTAACTGATCAATTGTCTTACCACAAGTCTACAAAAATAATTTTAGCCAATAATCTATTGACATAATTTAGATAAACTATGGTATATTCCGCCGTAGTTTAGCTTTCCACAGTAGTTTATTCCTCAGTGGATTATATGATATCCCTGGCACTACAAACTATAGTGGAATATCATACCATACTATAAAATTTGTTTAGGTAATAATTTATGAAAAAAACAAGAAAAATAGCAGTAATGAATCATAAAGGTGGCTCAGGTAAATCTACCACTGCTGTTTCAGTAGGTCATTTTTTATCAGACTTTGGTAATAAAGTAGCTCTTATTGACTGTGACCCTCAAGGTAATATTTCTAGTTTAGTAGGGTTAAAATTAGATCGTGATACTACAGCGACTCTTTATGATATTTTAATTTCAGATTTTCCTATTGAGGGAGTAAAACAAAAAGTTCGACAGGGTTTTGATATTATTCCTTCAAATAAAAAGCTTGCTATGGCAGAAATGCAAATGCATGCTTTACCTGCAAGAGAATGGACACTAGAAAGGCAGCTTAGTAATTTTGCTGATGATTATGATTTTGTTTTACTTGATTGTGGCCCTTCGCTTTCTTTGATGGTGCAAAATGTTCTTTGCTATGCAGATGAACTACTTATTCCTTGTGCAGCAGATACACTTTCTGTTCAAGGCGTAGCACATGCATTTGAGTCTATTGAGCATACAGAAAAATTCTTTCGACGACACCCTTTAATTTTAGGTATAGTCCCAACTTTTCAAAATGCGGTTACTAGTGTAGCTAAAGTTGTGGTTGATTACTTAAAAGAAACTTACCAAGATCTAGTTTTGCCAGAAGTTAGACTCGATACAAAAGTAACTCGTGCAGCAGCACAGGGAGAAACTATTTTAGAATATAGCCCTAAATCACGTGCTGCTGAAGATTACCGACAATTAGCATCTAAGATTGCTCAAATTTCTGCTAAGGAGGTGCTACTAGGTGTCGCGCAAACAGTCAGTAGATAAGAAAAAATTTTTTGGGGATCATTTAGAAATTAAACCTGTTTTTATGCAACGTCCTAAGTCTATGGAAGAGGTTATGGCAGAAACTTTTTCCAAACCTTCTACAGTAGAAAATAATGCTACCGTAGAAAATAAAACTCCTACAGATATTCACGCTACTGTAGAATTACAAGCTACCGTAGAAAATTTATCGGTAGAAAATAATGCTACCGTAGAAAATAAAACTCCTACAGATATTCACGCTACTGTAGAATTACAAGCTACCGTAGAAAATTTATCAGTAGAAAATAATGCTACCGTAGAAAAAAAAGCTATAGTAAATTCTAAAACCTTAAAAAATCAAGCTAAAGATAATAATATAAACACGTTACCAGAAATAGAAAAACCTGAGTTAGAATTTCCTGCCACCGCAGTAAAAACCACTGTAGTAAAAACCACTGTAGCAAATAATTCCACTGTAGCAATTCAAATCCCGCTAGAAGAAGTTCCAGGTCGTTTACGTGCTGATGTTTCTCTACTTAGACGAGTAATAACTATAAAATGGCAAACATTCCCTGAAATAGAAAACCTTGCAAGTGATTCTCCTACTTATTGGCAAGCCTATACAAAAGCTTGGCATTGGATTGAGGATGAAGTAGTGCCTTATCTAGATAAAGATTCAAAACTTACCTTGCGTAGGTGTTATCGTAAAGCTTTTGGAGATATAACAGCAAAAGGAAAGTTTTTTGCAGGCCAAACAAGCCTTGCTCAAGAAGTAGGACTAAGTAAGCGTAGAATCCAAGATATTTTAGAAATCTTTAATCTGCTTGGTTGGGTAAAGAAAATTGCGCATCATAACCGAGGAGGTTATAAAGGAACTGATTATGAAATGTGCTTGCCATCTAAAGCAATAGAATGTTTTTTAGAAAATGAGTAGCACTGTGTGCTACGGTAGAATTTATTTTCACTATAGCAAGTTGTGCTACAGTGGAATAAGTGATCTCAAATAATACCACCGTAGCACTGTCTGCTATAGAACAAAAATTATACCATAAAAACTTGAGCTAAATAGGTTATGCCTTACCATTATTAATAGCAAAAAGCTTAAGGTGTTTCACGTTTAGCAAGGGGAATTTTAGGAAAAAGCTTAAAAAATGCTAATCCTCTATATTCAAAATAGTTTAAGTTGTGCTACTATGTTTGGGCTTGTAGATGGATTTGGGTGTAATAACCGACATTATTAAAAAAATATAAAATAAAACCTACTCACCAATGTGAGAAACCAAGGCCGCTTAAAAAATCCATATATCCATACCCCTTATCCATATCATCAAATCCAAATAAAACTATATTTACTTGTAAAAAACCTAGTATTTTTACAAGCACAAAAATATTTCCTGATAAAGGTTTAAGGAGATCTTTATGTCTGTAAGGGATGTGAATTTAAGGTCTGGGGAAGCTTTAGAAGCTCTACGCCAGCAAATGCAGGAAAGTGCTAAAACTACCACCCCTCAACCACAACAAGAAAGTGTTCGCCAAATAGCTGATCCTAATCGTGATAGCCGACTCTCACAACAATTTACCCGGGCTAAACTAAGTGTAGGCAATAGTTTTGTACAAAAACAAATAGCGGCACAACTAACTCAACGTGCATCGTTAAACTCAACTAATCAGCCTATAAATTTTTCCCGTGAAGCTTTAACGGGTTATATAAAAAATATTTCTAATGCTGCTCAAAAAACCTCTGCAATACGCCAGATCCAAACCGAACAATCATTAGGACAAGTTAAAACAGTAGTTGATAGTGGTAGAGAAAGCGATAGGCTACAAGCAGGTAAAGTATTAGAAAAAACTGACTCTGCTCTACAAGAAACTACTATATTAGAAGGTATGAATAAAATACTAGATACTTTTAATGATCTAGTAAAATTATTAGTGGATATGGTTAAAGCAACAAGTAGCGGAGAATCTACCCAAAACCCTTTAACATCAACAACTCCTTCTCAATCTACTGTTTCTAGTACTCCTAGTAACACAGTAAGTGCCCTTACAGCAGTAGAAGCCCGTGCTCGTTTACTAGATATGGGGTTTTCTCAAACAACTACAAAGAAACTTTCTGATGAATCTGCTACAAAGCTTGCAGGTTTAGATAGCAGTGTTTTACAAAGTGTAGGTAAAAAGAACCTTACAATTGAGCAAGAATTTGCTGCTAAAATTAATGCCTTACCACAAGATGCTTACGATAAATTAAAGAGCTTAGCTGGAACTGAGCAAACTAGAGTCACTAATCTTAGCTTGGAGGAAATGATAATAGAGTTAAAAAATCCAACTCCTATTCCAACTCCAACTCCAAGCACAGAAGCAGCCGCAGCCCGTAGCCGTTTACAAGAATTAGGGTTTTCTCAAACTACAATTAAAAAGTTACCAGATAATACAGCTATTAGACTTACAAAACTTGATGAAGGTTTAATTAGAGAAACTGGTAAAAAGAATATGACCATTGAGCAAGAGTTTGCCAAAAAGATTGGCGATCTTCCTGCTGAAGCTTTTGATAAATTAAAAGCTTTTGATGGAGCAGAACAAACCCGTCTTACTTCCCTTAGCTATGATAATCTCTTAAAAGAGCTAACTAAAACTACTAGACCTCCAGTAGATCCTCCTGGAATAGAAGAGGTTAAGCTATTTCCAATGCCTGAATCTACTGCTGCTCCAATAGTTGACTCAATCAATAGAGCAACTGATAGTGTTGATGTCTCTATTTATCTTTTCACTGAACCTAAAATAATGGAAGCATTAAAACAAGCTGCTGCTCGTGGTGTTAAGGTTCGTGTAATGCTTGAACCTCAAGTAGTTGGTATTAAGGATGCTAATAAGCCTGCTGAAGAAGCTTTGCGTGCTGCTGGTATTGAAGTAAAAACTACTCCTGAAATTTATAGCGAAGGTAATAAAGTTGACCATGCTAAATTTATGGTTGTAGACAAAAAGGAATTATTATTTGGTACAGGAAATTTAGTTAGAAGCGGATTAGGGGAAAATGATACTCCTAATCGTGATTTTTGGGTAAGAGATACTCGTGCCCAATCTGTTAGCGAAGCAACATCTCTTTTTGATGCCGATTGGGAACGTCGTGATACTACAGGTATTGACTTTAAGAATTTAGTAGTAACTCCTGATAATGCAAGTCAGAAAATATTTAACTTTATTGATAGCGCTAAAGAAAAACTTTATGTCTATAACCAAAGTATTTCTGATCAACCAATGATTGATCGTCTAATTGCCGCTAAACAACGAGGTGTAGACGTTAAAATAATGATTAATGCCCCTCGTAGTAGTACAGATAAAGCAATTCAAACTAAAGCTAAGCTTGAAGCAGCAGGTATTGATGTTGCTTATTATCGTAAGTATGAAACCTTACATGCTAAAGCAATGATTGCTGATAATAAAGCCTATATTGGCTCACAAAACTTTACTAGTGGCGGGCTTTATAATAATAGAGAATTTGGTGAAATTACAGATAGTCCTGGTGTAGTAAAAGATCTAACTAATATATTTATGAGCGATCTTAAGACTACAGGTATTATCACTGGCGATATTACTCAAGAAGCTGAAAAAGTCCGTATCCATAAGATGCCAGACTCTACTAGTAAACCTATTGTTGATGCAATTAATAGTGCTAGTAAAACAGTTGACTTAGAAGTTTATCAACTCACTGATATTGGAGTAACAGAAGCCTTAAAAGCTGCTGCTAAACGCGGTGTTCAAGTTCGTGTAATGCTTGAGCCTAAACCAGTAGGTGAATTTAATAACTATGCTGAAAAAGCTGCTGAACTTCAAGCCGCAGGTGTTCAGGTAAAAGAAACTCCTCCAGAATTTAACTCAAATAGTAATGTTGACCATGCTAAGTTTATGATTATTGATGGTCGTGACATGCTTTTTGGTACAGGAAACTTAACCAAAGGCGGACTAGGTGAAGGGTCAAGACCTGAATACAATAATATTGATTTTTGGGTAGAAGATACTCGTACAGCAGCCGTTAAAGAAGGCGCTCAATTATTTGATCGCGATTGGAACCGTCAAAGTACTTCTGATATTAACTTTAAGTACTTAGTCTTAACTCCAGATAATGCAAACTCAAGAATTGGCGAAATGATTGATGGAGCTAAGGAAAGATTATATGTCTATAACCAAAGCTTAAGTGATCAAGGTATAATTGATAAGCTTATATCAGCTAAACAACGTGGTGTAGATGTTCATGTTCTTGTGGGCAAGAGAGAGCCATCTCCTGATAACCCAAATCAAGTTGAACCTAATAAACGTGCTTTAGATCTGCTCCAAGCAGCAGGAATCAAGGCTGATTATATGAACCGTAATTATCTACATGCTAAAGGTATTGTAGCTGATAATAAGACATTCATTGGTTCACAAAACTTTACTGGTGGAGGGCTTATAAGAAATCGCGAAGTAGGTCAGATTTTTGATGATCCAAAACTTGCCCAACAAATGGCACAGTCTTTCTTAGGCGATGAAGTAGCCCGAACAGCCGTTGACTTAGAAGCAGAAACTAATGGAGCTAAAAGCTTTTTTGAAATTCAATCTGGTGTTTACCGAGGTGCAGCACCAGAAATTAATTTAACTCCTGCCAATCCTAAAGACTTAAAAGATCCTTTTAACTGGTTAAAGACTAACCGTAAAATTGGGATTGAAGTAGATTTTCGTGATCCTAGTGAAGTACCAGCTAGCGAAACAGCATCTAGAAATGCTGCTGGCCTACAATATGTAAATATTTCTATTCCCGATACAGCAACACCAAGCGGTGAACAAATTAATCAATTTTTCTCTGTAATTGATCGTGCTAATACCGCTCAAAAAGCTGCTCCCAATAGCTCTAATGGTGTTTATGTTCATGATAGTAGCACTAGTAAATATCGCTCAGGTTTAATGACAGGCTTACTACAAATTAGAGCAGGCGAAAATCCTGATGCAGTAATTTCAGGAGCTAAAATTAGGGGGCTAGTACCCGAATTTGTAGCAAAAAATGGAAATAAAGCCTCTGATGTAGTTGATTTTCTTGGTAAATATGGAGACGCTTATCAAAAACTCCGTATTACTCCTGGTAGTGTAAACGAGCAAAAATTTAATACTATATTTGCTGATTTCTGGGCAAATAATAAAACTTCTTCTAGAGCAGATTTTGCTAAGGCTTTTGCTAAGGCTTGGGCAAAAGCTTAAAACTGTCTAGCCCATAGCATCTAGACAAAAATATGTCTATCTGTGCCAGTTGCTAAACTCAAGCAACTGGCATTTTGCTTTTTATTTTGCTCTAATTTTAAAAAGATGTAAAAGCACCCTTTACCAAATTTATAAAGGTGCTGTACTATCAACTAAATTTTATCTTTATATAAAAATAAATACTTAATAAAATAGCCAAGAGGATCTAAAAATGAGTAATCCAAATCTAATTGGAAGCCAAATTTTTTATTATATTAAACGAGATCTTGGAGAAGCAGTTTATGCTTTTGATACTTCAGAAGGGTTAACTGTTCCTATTTTTAGTTCTATGGAACTAGCCCGAGGATTTATAGAATTTTCCCGTATGAGAGGTTATGGGGTAGCAATGATTGCTCCTACTCAACTAACAACTTTTTCTGATGGCTGTAAGGCTTCGGGAGCTAAATTTCTTCAGCTTGACCCTCAAACAGAGGTGCTTAAAGGTGCTAGACCGAAAAACATCTTATTAGGCGGAGCAAAATCTTTATAGAAAAGTTTATTTTGAGTTTTCTAATTTTTTTAATTTTTAGAACCTTAAGCTAGCTAGTGTTGGAGGTGTTATGGAAAAGTCGTCCAATAAATACTCACAGCTAAACCTAGATAACCCTAATAGAGCTTATCCATTTGAAGAGTTAAAAAAAGACCAGTTTCTTAAACTAACTAAAACTAGCTCCATTTTAGGAACTCTTTCATTTTCATCAATTGTTTTATCAGTTTTGCTTATAAAGGCAAACACGATAAGTCCTATACCCGTAATTGTGCTTATTGGTTTTGTTTTATCTATAATAGGAATTATTTCTGGTCTAGTGGCTTTTTACAAATCAACTGATTTGGATGAGGCTAAAATAGAGCTATCTAAAAGCAAAATGAAGGTTAGTTTATTGGTAAACTTTGTTTCTTTCCTTATTATTTTAAGCACTGTTTTGTTTCTTTTAAGCGTTATGGTGAATGGTCGATAATTTTTTGCTTGTAATCATTCTTTAGAACACCCTCTATAAAGTTATAGAAGGCGATTTTAGCCGACAAGTTTAAGAAAAAAGGGTTGAACTATATAAAAAGGTTTTTTTGAAGGTTCTTGGCATTTTTAATTTTGTTTTATCTATCAAATCTTAATTCTTCTTTTAAGTAATAACCTCGGCACCATCCACAAATGCCTACAAAAGCTTCTATCTCTGAACGTGGAACGAGCCTCTCACACTCTGGGCATTTTTCATAAGCTGATTCATATCCTGGAACTTGATTATATTCTTTTAACAGATTGGTAAAAAATTGGTTCTTGAAATCATCACTTTTCTTATCCATAAAAATCCTATTGGTTTTAAGAGAGTTAGGGAAGGTTTAATATTTCATTAACTAAATCGTTATTGTAACTTACATTCTCCCGAATACAAGCCCGTTTAATTTCTTCTACCATCTCTGAAACTGATATACGTGAGCCAATACGGCTTTGGCGGATACGTTCAACGATTTTTTCTAGGTTACGTTTTTGGGCAGCACGTGAGCGTTGTTGCTCTTGGGTCGCTTTTTCTACGGCTTTGGTAAAGTAAGCAAAGGAGCCTATAGGCTCAATACTTCTTTCAAAAACTTGTCTCATATAAAAAATTACTGCTTCTGCTCCTAAGTAAGAGATTTTACGATATGCTGTAAGATCTGCAAGGGTTGGTTGGTTTCCGGTTAAATCTTGATAAATCATCATCACCTCTCTTTCATGATGATCTATTTTATTTTCATGATCATGATCGATCTCTTTCATGTAGTTCTGTGGGAGCTGGCTCTGTGAGAGCTGGCTTGCTGAGAGCCGGCTCTGTGTGAGCTGGCTAGGTTTTTCTTTACCCTCTACAGATACTTTTTTAGGAGTAATAGAATCATCATTAAGTACCCCTGGAATTACAGGGCAAAAATATGAACCACGTGCTGAGCCTCCAAAAACTACGCTTTCCTTTTTAAGAAGCCCTCTTTGTTGCAAAATAGCAGCTTGACGCTTGATGGATGCAAGAGATTGGTTACAACGTGCTGCCCAAGACTCTAAACTAATATGGCAGCTACTACGTTGAAACCCTAGAGTTAGACGTAGTAATTGTAAATAAGGAGTTTGTGCCATTGGAGGAAGTTGAGGAAGTATTTCATCAAAAACAACTTGTGGGATTCTAGTATGTTCAATTGCTCGCCAATTAAGTGTGATTGGAGAAGCTTCTTTTTTACCTAAAGGAGTTGCTCGCGATGGCAGGGGTATTTCAATAATTAAATCATTTTTAGGAAGAGTTAGAGGTTCTAGGGAAATAGGTAAATTTTCTTGGTGGCTCGCTAAGAGCTGGCTCTGTGTGAGCTGGCTCAGATTTAGCTGGCTCTGTGTGAGCTTTTCAGAAGTAGAAGATTGTTTTGTGAGCTGGCTCTGAGAGCCATCTATATTTGAGCTAGCTCTACTAGGGCTGCCGATCATGTTGATCTCAGAGTCAGATCGAGGGTTTTCGATCAAGGGTAGATCATTTTTTGGTGCTTCGATCACGGTAGAGATCGGGTTGATCGCAGTAGAGATCGGGTTGATCACGGTAGAGATCAGGCTAGAAGCTTGATCATTTTCAGTAGAGATCAGGTTTTCAGTTTGATCAGAAGACTCTAAGGCAATTTCTTGATCTAGCTCACCAGTATCAGAAAAAGGGTCTTTTCCTAAAAGAAAGCGCAAAGCACGCGTAGCAGGAGTACTACGAATGGTTGATTGAGGTCCAGGAGCATTTTCTGTTATTTGTACTTCAGCCTTTGCGGATTTTACGCGAGGCTTTGTCTTCTTTTGCGACACGTGTAGCGACCTCCTTGGCTAGGCGAGCATAATCTACATAGCCTGCCGTATTTGGATAGTCAATAATTGGGCGGCCTTCTGCTGTAGCTGTAGAAATTGCCGTATTAAGATTTATTGTTGAATTAAGTAGATTACTTCCAAAATCTGATTTTAAGCGTTCTCTAAGAGATTCTGACTCTCTAACACCTGAGCGGAAAAATGTTTGTACTGCATAAATAGTAACATTTAAGTTAAATTCACGGACAAGTTCTGCTAGTACTTCGGCTAAATCTCCAATACCAGTTAGTGCAAGCCAAGTAGAAACAGGTATTAGTACAATTTGAGCCGCAGCTAAGGCATTAATGGTTAAGAGGTTTAATCCTGGGGGACAGTCAATAATTATATAGTCATAGACTGAGAGTTTAGAAAGCATTTGGCGAAGGCGACGCTCACGGTTAATTACTTCACGTAGTTCAATTTCACCAATTGCTAATTCACGGTTTGCTGGCAAAATATCAAGATTAGCACGGACTTCTCTGATAGCTTCAACAGGCTCACATCGCCCTAATAGAGCAGAGTAAAGGGTTTTTTCTAAAGCATTAGAATCAATAGCAAAAGAACGACCTATATGACCTTGAGGATCACAGTCAACTACCAATACTCGAGCAGTTTTTTTATTTGATTGCGGTTGAGCTAGAAAAGAGGCAAGATTTACAGCCGTAGTAGTCTTACCAACACCACCTTTTTGGTTAGCAATAGCAATAACGGTGGACATACGGGTTTCTCCTTAAAATAAAGCAAGTGTTTAGTACTAATTAAGCTGCTTTGCGAATATCTGGCACTTTTCCTAGTTGTTCTTCTAGAGATAAAAGTAGGAGTTGCTGGCGATGAGCACGAAGTAGGTCTACTACCTCTTTATCGCTATAGGCATAATAAACAGAGCGACCATCAGTAAGTAGAAAAGGGGCTGATTCATAAAGCTCAATCCCTTCGGCTTTAAGCCTTGCAACTACTTTACGGATTGCTTGTAAGGAAAAACCAGAGCGTCTAAGTTCTGATACTATTAAACCTTCTATTACATCAGTAACAGCATAAAGAGACTTATAGCCTGGGCCAGTACTTTCAGATTGCTGGGAAATACCAGGGGTAACAATACCTAGCTTTGACCAGTAGCTAACTTGTTGACGGGTCATTCCAGTTATATTCATTAGTTCAAAGACTGTATAAGTTCGTGCTGGAAGAATAAAGCGAGCAGAACGCAACTTTCCTTCTTTAGTGATTGTTCTCATAATTTTTAACTCCAAACATATTTAACATTTTGGCAAGGATTATTTATTTGAAAAGCCGAATAACTATTTAATGGTGAGAATAGTTATTAATAAATTTTTTTGCTTGTTTTTAAATATCAAAAAAAGCGATTTTTAACAAACAAAAAAACTCTTTTATGCTAAGTTTTTCTTTATAAAATAGGTTAGTTAGGGTAAATGGTTTTTAGAGGGATCTGCTTTTAGAGATCAAAATGGAGAAAACAGATCGGTAAAGAGCAAAATTAGAGATCAAAAGGAAAAAACACATTGGTAAGGAGAAAAATTAAAGATCAAAAAGAGAAAAACAGATCAAAAAGTTTTGCTAAACTCTTAGAGCTAGCATAATCCCAACCTTGAGAGGCTATTTTTATTATTTTTATCAATAGCTCTTCCAAGGTTAGGAGATATGAAGAAAAGCTTATGGCATCCAACTTCCACCACTAGGACTAAGGATTTGACCAGTAAAAAAGCTACTTTCATCGCTGGCTAAAAAAAGCGCAGCTGTTGCCACTTCATAAGGTTTTCCTGCTCTTTTAATAGGTGTTCCCATTACCCAAGCTTGTTTTACCATTGGCGAGATTACATCTGTCATAGGGGTTTCTATAAGCCCAGGAGCAATTGCATTTACTGTAATTGACCTTGAGCCAACTTCTCTGGAAACAGCACGAGTTAGACCTAAAATACCTGCTTTAGCTGCTGAATAATGTGGAGAAGTTTCTAATCCAAGGGTTGCGGCAACAGAGGCCATATTTATAATACGACCATAGTTTTTCTTAGACATAATTTTTAGCGCTTCTCTAGTACAATAAAAAGTACCATAAAGGTGAACACGAAGCATTTTATCCCAATCTGCATCTGATAAGTTTTCAGTTACTGCCCAATGGGTTTTTATTTTACCTTGAAACATTTCTCCTAACTGGGCTTCCATAACTTGATTTAGAGAGGTTTCTTTATTATTACTGACTTCGCCAATACCTGCATTATTTACTAATATATCGATGGTTCCATATTTTGCTATTAGGTTAGCAAACATTTTTTGTACTTGGCTGCTATCAGAAACATCTGCACTTAGGGCTAAGGCTTGAGAGCCAAGTTCACCCATATCTTGAATAGTTTTTTCAATTGATTCAGAAACAATATCATTTATACCTACGTAAGCACCTTCTTTTGCAAAAAGCATAGAGATTTCTCTCCCTATACCTGAACCTCCACCAGTAACTAGAGCAACTTTATTTTTTAATCTCATTTTTCCTCCTAATTTATTGAAGATCAAATCTAAAGGCAGGGCCTTCTACACCAAACTGAACTATATCCCCAAAATTTAATGGTGCTGAGCCAAGTAATTTAGCCTTATTAAGAAAAGTTCCATTGCGGCTATCTAAATCAGTAATGGTAAATTTTTGAGGGTTTTTAGAGTCTACGGTTATTTTAGCGTGTTCTCTTGAGAGCATATAATCTTGATAAATATCATATTTAATCATAGAAGTTTCACCGCGACCTATAATTAGCTCTCGGAAATCATTTAGTGAAATAAATTCTAATTGACCTGTTTTTGAACCAGCTATATGTTCTAGAACAAGGCGTTTAATAGTGCCTATGCTGGGTATATGGCTTGAAAGAGCGCTAGGGCGAGGGTTTAAGTCAAATTCAAAGGCTGGGCCATCTAAACCTGCTTGTATAATATCGCCTACTTTAAGTGTGACTGCTCCAATAGCTCTACGTTTATTAAGAAAAGTTCCGTTACGACTATTAAGATCAAGCAAAGAAAACTGATAGGGTTTAGTTGTAGAAATAAGGATTTTAGCTTGGTGGGTTGATACCATAGAATCTTTTTGCTTATCAAACTTAAGCGTTGATGAAGAAGAGCGGCCAATAGTGATTTCTGAAAAATTGCTGATTAAAAACCCTTCTACTTGACCAGATTTTGATCCAATTAAGTGATTAATAATAATATATTCTTTCATACCGTTTTAGCCTAAAATTAAAGGGTTTTTGATTTTAGGCTACCTCCAGAATTTTTTGACTTAAGAAGATAAGAAAGTAAAAGATTTAATATGTTAGAAAGTATTGCAATATAATATTTAGCTAAGCCAAGTGCAATAGGTTAGAATAATTTTTGCTATAGCAAAAATATTAAGCAAAAAACTTATTTAGATAGCAAAACATAAGTTATAGATATGACACAAGACCAAGAGAACCGTATTATTAAAAAAGCTATTGAAAAAGGTTTATTACTGGAAGAAGACTGCTTTCAAAACTTTACACTTAAGCTAGATCCAGATTCTAAAGAATGCTTAAAGTGGGGCTTTCAACTTGCCCAACTTATTCAAGCTGGGTTAATAGATGAAAAAACCTTATCTTTGATTTCTAAAGAAATTATATCTGATTCAAATAAAGAAATTACCTTTAGTACAAGTACAAGTACAAGTACAAGTATTAATGATGAGATTATAGAAATAAGTGAATTTGAGCCTTTAGATTATGATGAATTAAATTATGATAAGGATGAACCCTCTGGAAAAACCACATTAATTCAACCTGCCCTATCAGATGAGGCAAGTAAGATTTTCACACTAAGGAAAGTTCTTTCAGAAGATACAACATTAAAAATTGATGAAAGTGCAAGAAGGACTGCTAATCAAGCCGAAGCTCAGCCTACAAATAGGTTTTCAGCTACATCTTTATTTTCAGAAGATAGTGATGTGGAGGAAAGAGATCTTATTAATTGGGATAAATATAAACATCTTAAATTAATAGGTATTGGAGGTATGGGACGTGTATTTAGGGGTATTGATCCAAAGCTAAATCGAACTGTTGCATTAAAATTTGTTATAAATACTAAAGATCAAGACTTAGTAGAGCGCTTTATTAGAGAAGCTAGGCTTCAAGCTAGAATTGAGCATGCGCATATTTGTAAAATCTATGAAATAGGTGAGTACTTTAATAGACCTTATATTTCCATGCAGTATATTAAAGGGATTTCTCTAGATAGAGCTAAAGAGGAACTAAGTTTAGAACAAAAGCTTAAGATTATTAAAGAAATCTCCGAAGCTTTACATGTAGCTCATAAACAAGGGCTTATTCATAGAGATATTAAACCTTCAAATATATTAATTGAAAGAAGTGATGAACAGGGTTTATGGCCTTATATACTTGATTTTGGTTTAGCTCGTGAGGTTGGAGAGGCAGGAACAACTGCTGCGGGTGCAATACTTGGAACACCTTCTTATATGTCTCCAGAACAAGCAAAAGGGAAAATAAATCTTTTAGACCGTCGTAGTGATGTCTATAGCATGGGTGCTACTTTATATGAGCTTTTAACAGGGGTTCCGCCTTTTAGGGCAAAAAACTATTTTGAAATAGTAATGAAAATTAGCGATGAACCTCCTATTAAATTACGAGAATTAAATGATTCTATTCCAGAAGATATAGAAATAATAGTATTAAAATGTTTAGAAAAAGATCCTAAAGAACGCTATCAATCAGCAAAAGCTTTAGCAGAAGATATAGGTCTTTATTTAGATGGAGAACCAATAAATGCTAGACCTTCAAAAATCTATCGGCTTAAGAAATTAGTTAAAAAACATAAATTAAAAGTAACATTATTAAGCATAGCTTTTATTTTAGTAATTAGCTCAATAACAACAGGACTTTATACAATTTGGGCAACTAGTCAAAGAGAAAGAGCAGAAAAGGTTTTTGGACAGGAAGTAAAGGAAATAGAAAAAATTTGGCATTATTCTAGCACTTTACCCATTCACGACAATAAAGCAGCAAGAATTTTAATAGAAGAGCGTATTAAATCTCTTCAAGAAAAACTAAAAACTTCTACAAGTCCTGCTAAAGGGCCTGCTTATTATTCTATAGGAAGGGGTTATCTTACTTTACAAGACTATGAAAAAGCTAATTGGTACTTAGAAAAAGCTTGGGAGAGCGATTATAAGACAACTGATACAGCTTATTCTTTAGGCTATGCAAAAGGCGAGCTATATCAATACCTAAGAGAACAGCTTAGGTTTATACCTGATAAACAGGCTCAAGATAAACAGCTTATTGAGCTTAAAAAACTATATAGAGACCCTGCTTTAAATTACCTAGCTTTTAGTACTCAAGTAAGTAGTGATAGGCTTTATATTGAAGCGCTTATAGCTTTTTATCTAGATGAGCACACAAGAGCTTTAGAAAAAACTAGTCAAGCTTTTAATCAGTCACCTTGGCTTTATGAAGCCAAAAAATTAGAAAGCAAAGTCTATAAAGAATTAGGAGCAAAAAGCCTTAGAACAGGTGATTATGAAAAAGCAATAAATGAGTTTGACTGGGCTAAAAAAGCTTATGACCAGGCAGTCGATATAGGTCGTAGTGATGGAAGTTTATATGAGCTAGAAGCTAATCGAAATATAAATTTAATGACTTCATTATTTGAAAAAAGTAAATCTCCTGAGGAGTCGGCTAAAGCAGCATTAAAAGCCTGTGATCAGGCATTAATTGTTAATCCAGAGAGTAAAATAGCTTATATTAATAAAGCTATTGCTTATAATATTTTAGGCCAATATCAAATAAGGGTTGGGCTTGAGCCTTTAGAACTTGATAAATCAATTGAAGCAGGTGAAAAGGCAGCCAAATTTGTTGAATCTGAAAGGGCAGCTAATTTAATTGTAGATAAAGGCTTAGCAGGAGTTCCTTATAATTATATAGGTGCATCTTACTATAGAAAAGGGCTTTACGAACTTGGCAAGGGTTTAGATGCTCGACCTACTTTTGAAAAAGCTATAGCTGCTTTTAATAGCGCACTTCAGATGAGTGTACTTTATGATCTTATTTATAAAAATCTAGGCGATGCTTATTGGGGAATAGCTCGTTATGAAATGAGCAAAGGCATTGATGCTGTTAATTCATTAGACTTATCTATAAAAAATTATCAAGAAGCTATAAAGATTAATCCAGAAAATATGTTCTATTATAATGGCCTAGGTAATGCTTATGAAATACGAGGAGAATATGAGCTTTTATGTGGCTCAAACCCTAATATTTGGTTAGATAGAGCAATAGAGAGTTATAAAAAAGCTATAACAATAAATGCTAATCAGGCTTTTCCTCATACTAATGCTGGAATTAGCTATAGGACAAGGGCTAGATATGAACTAGCCGAAGGAAAAGACCCAAGTGACTCAGTAAAACTAGCTAAAGAAAATTTTGAAAAAGGACTTTCCTTAGGCCCATTTGCTGATGGCTATCGTTTCTTTGGAGAAGCTTTGCTTGTTGGTAGCGAATTTGCTATTAATCAAGGTAGAGATGCTAGTGAAGAGCTAAATCAAACAAGAAAAACTCTAGAAGAAGGTATTAGACTTAACCAAAATAATACAGAATTATACTTAAGACTTGCTGAAACAGAGTTACTTTCAGCACGCAATTCAATAGCAAAAAAACTCTCTCCACAAGATTATTTTAATAATACAGAGATAAACTTAAAAAAAGCTATAGAATTAAATCCAGAGAGTGCAGAAAATAACTTAAAAATGGCAGAATATTATTACTATTTAATTGATTGGAAAATCTCACAATCTAAATTAAATTTTCTAGAGTTAGAGCCAATAACAATAAAAGCTATTTCTAAGGTGGAAAAAGCGATTACACTTAATCCTAAATTATTAGAAGCAAAGATGTTAAAAGCTGCTTTGCTTTCACTAACTACTAATTTTAGAACAGGTTTAGAAAAAGAAAAAACTATAGGTGAATCTAATAAGCTATTTTACGAAGCATTAAGAGAAAAACCTTTAATAAGATATAAATATGAAAAATTAGTAAAATAAAGCTTTTTCTATAGTAACTTTAGTTGTTTTTCTATTAATTCAGCATAAAATAAAGCATTATCAATATCTCTATATTTCTCTTCAACAAAAATTCAGTATAACTTAATAACTTTATTTAGGGCGGTGTTTGATGATAGGAAAAACTATTGCTCAATATAAGATTCAAGAAGAGCTAGGTAAAGGCGGTATGGGGCAAGTCTATAAAGCTCAGGATGAACAGTTAGATAGAACTGTAGTGCTAAAACTGCTTTCTAGTGACTTACTTACAAATGATACTGCTCGAAAACGCTTTTCACGTGAAGCCCGCCTAGCTTCGGTTCTTGACCACCCTAATATTTGTATGATCTATGAAATTAAAGAGGCTGATAGCCAGTTTTTTATTGTAATGCAATATATTGAAGGTCAAACCCTAAAACAGACTATTAATGGTCAACCGCTTGGAAATAACACTTTAATTTCTGTTGCACTACAAATAGCTGATGCTCTTTCTTCAGCCCATGATCACGGAATTGTACATAGAGATATTAAACCGCAAAATATAATGATTACACCCCGAGGTCAGGCTAAAGTACTAGATTTTGGTTTAGCAAAAAATATTTATGAAAAAAATTCTTTAACTCGTCAGTTAGATATGATGGGGATAATAGAAACCCCTGGAACGCCTGCCTATATGTCACCAGAGCAATCTCGGCGTGATCGTATTGATAGACGAAGTGATATTTTTTCCTTTGGGACTGTACTTTATGAAATGGCAACAGGGCTAAAAGCTTTTAATGGTAAAAACCCTATGGAAATTGTTAAAGCTGTTTGTAATGAAACTCCTAGGCCAGTCCCAGAAATAAACTCAGGCATTTTATCAGGCTTTCAAGAAGTGTTAGAAAGAGCAATGGCTAAAGATGCTGAAAAGCGTTATCAATCAATGCCTGAAATGATTGCAGACTTAAAATATATTGGTTCAGAAGCTTCTTCTAGTAAAGATGTTCCTGATGGAATTATTAAGCCTTTTGCTCCTGTTGAAAGGGTTAGATTAAGTTGGCTAGAGAGATTATTACCTAAATCACTTCGTAAAACACCTAAACCAAATGCTGTTCCTACTACGCCAGGCGGCTTATTAGGCGTATCTCTTCCTAGTAATACTAGTAGCGCAAAAGAGCCTTCTTTATCTAAAGATATTAATTATTCTGAAGCTGTTACACAAAAATATGAGTTTAATATTAAATCAACTGTAGATTCTCCTGCTAATATGGAGGCTGAAACAAGCCAATCTCTTTTAGATGATTTTCCTTGGATTGCTGGTCAACACAAGACTTTAGCCATTATGCCATCTAAAAGAATTAGCGGTGCTTATGATGAAAGTTGGGGACTAGAACTGCAAGAGACATTAATTGAGGAATTTACTAAGTTTAAGTCTTTATCTGTACGGCCTTCTAGCCAAGTTGCTAAATATCATAATAAAGAATTTAACCCAACAGAAGTAGGCCATGAGCTAGGTGTAGATGCAATACTTGTGACTAGCTTTCTTTCCTTAGAAGATAAGCTTTATGTTATGGCACAGCTTTTTGATACAAATACAGGAATAATTGTTTGGTCAAAGAAAGTAGACACAGAGCTTAGCAGTGATAATTCAGTTACACATAATAGTATTTGTCAAACTCTAGTTCTTCAATTAAAAGAAAAAGGCAATCCTTTTGAGTTACTACAAGACCCAAATGAGGAAATTAGAATAGATGCTATTTCTAAGCTTAAATATTCGGCTGATTTACAAGCAATAGAGGCAATAGCACAAAGCTTAAAAGATAAAAGCCCTCAAGTAAAATCAGCTTGTGTTAAAGCTCTTTCTAGATTTGGTCGTGCTGCAACCTCTGCTGTACAGCTAGAGCTAGAAAAATCAATGCGGACTTATGATTTTGATACTGCTAGATTTGCTGCTGCTGCTGCTGGGCGTTTAGGTAGCGTGGAACTTGTTCCAATGCTCTTAGAAGCACTTATTAGCGATTCAAGTTTGCTTGCAAGCGAAGCTGCATTAGCCCTAGGGCACTTAAAAGATACGCGTGCTTGTCCAGAACTTCTAGAAGCATTATCTAGGCCAGATGCTAATATAAGATTTGCCTCTGCTCAAGCTTTAGGAGAACTTACAGACTCTCAAGCACTGCCTGCTCTAGAAGACCGCTTGCGCAAGGATGAGGATGAAGGTGTTAGAGCAAAAGCTTTTTGGGCTATAAAACATATTCAAAAAACAAATCCAAAAAAAATAGAAAAATAAAAAGGGCTTAGGCATAATTATGGATAATGTTTTATATATAGGCGTTGATCTAGGTCGATCTACCCGTATAGCTATGGTAGATACTTCAGGAAATATAATAAGACAAGACCGCACTCCTACAGAACTAATTAACGGGCGTGCTTTAGTTGATAAACTTATAAATTTAGTTAAGGAAATGCGTTCAAGTGCCCCCTTACCAATAGCTGCTATTGGTCTAGCCGTATCTGGGCTAGTTGATTATCAATCCCAACAAGTTAAAGTCTTACCTAATTTACCTGATGTTTCTTTTATAAATATTCACCATGAACTTGTTCAAGCCGTCTCATTACCTGTAATTATTGATAATGATGCAAATGCAGCAACTTATGGTGAGTGGCGCTGTGGAGCCGCTCTAAACTTAAATAATATTATTTACATTTATTTAGGTACAGGTATTGGTGGGGGACTTGTCTTAAACGGCCAACTACAACATGGTTCAAGAGGTTTTGCTGGTGAATTTGGGCATATGAAAGTAGGCGGAGAGCCTCTTGATTGTAGCTGTGGCTCTCAGGGCTGTTTAGAAACCATTGCCTCAGGCCCAAATATTGTAAGACGAACCAGAGAACAGCTTTTTATAGATCCTTGTTTTACTGAGTCTTTACTAGCTCCTAAAATGAAAAACAGATTAACTTGTGAAGATATTGTAGAAGCTGCTTGCAAAGGTGATAAATTTGCTAGAACTATTTTATTAGAGACTGCTGATTATTTAGGACTAACTATTGCTAATGTAGTTAACTTACTTAATCTAGAGCTAGTGGTTTTAGGTGGCCCTGTTATGGCTGCTGGTGAATTTCTATTAAATGCTATTGGCGAATCAGCCACAAAATACTGTTTTGACCCATTGCTAGCAGACTGTAAGATTGTTACAGGGGGACTTGGTAATGATGCAGGAGTGATTGGTGCTGCAATGATGGCTTATGATGTTGTAATGGCAATGAGACAGTAACTTAGTAGTTTGTAGTTAGTTTATTCTCGCTCTCGTTCCCTATGTTGATAACTTGTTGAATTTAAGGGTATCTGTCTAAGTGGTTGGTTAGCTTCAGAGTTTATTAAAAAGCTAGGAAATAAATAAAAAAAATTGCCATCATTGGTAAATTGCATCTCAGCTACACCTTGAGCAGCAATTTTATCTAAAATATCTTTGCTTTCATCAATAGTTAATCTGCAATGAAGTGCCACATCTGCTACAGTAAGCTTGCCTCCAGTTGTTTTTGCTAAAGCCAGTACACGTTGTTCTTGGTCAAATTCAGATAAATTACTTTTCTTTTTACCCAGACCATAACGCGCTAGTAGTATGCCTGAAAAAGCAGTGCCTAAGAAAAAAACTAGAAGACCTAATAAGACACCTGTACCAGTTCCTTGTTTATCTCCAGTGATTAAATCTCCTATTGCCGCAAAAACAAAAAAAGAACTAAACAATGTAATTAAAATTCCAGGGATTATAAGTAGCTTTTTCATATTTTTGACCAAGGCTTTTATTTTAATTTTCGCACAGTATAAAGAATTGGATCCCAAACAGGAGCAAATGGCGGAGCATAACTTAAATCTAGTTGTAGTAAGTCTTCTACCTTCATTTTGTTAAACAGTGCTGTTGCAATAACATCAATACGTTTAGCCACACCTTCATAACCTATCATTTGTCCGCCTAAAACTTTTCCTGTCCGTTCATCATAGAGTAAAGATGTAAAGATAGGCTCACTACCTGGATAATAACCAGCACGAGAAACTGAATGCGATGAAAGTTCCTTAACCCAGAAACCAGCCGCCTTAGCTTCATCAATAGATAGCCCTGTAGTTGCAATTTCTAAATCAAAGACCTTTACCGCTTGAGTTCCAACGATTCCCGTAAATTTTGCTCTTCCACCTGCTATATTAATTCCTGCTACACGGCCTTGTTTATTAGCTGTTGTCCCTAATGGAAAATAATAGGGTTTATCTAAAACTATATGATTTACTTCTGCACAATCTCCAGCAGCATAAACATTAGGAAAATTGGTTTGGAGCGTTTCTTTTACAGCTATTGCACCACTTGCACCTAAACGGATATTACTTGAGCGTGCTAGTGAAACTTCAGGGCTAATTCCTATAGCAATTATTACTAGGTCTGTATTAATTACACCAGAAGAAGCGCTTACATATTCAACTTTTTGGCTACCTAAAATTCCATGTATTGTTTCATCTAATAAGAGCTTTACTTTTTGTTTATTTAATTCATTTATAATCTGAGCTTTTAACTGCCCATCAAAATTTCCAAGTAATTTTTTTGAACTTTCTATTATAGTTACATCTATTGAGCAGGCTCTTAGTGCTTCAGCCATTTCTAAACCTATATAACCAGCACCTAAAATTACTGCATTACGAGGTTTATTTTTCTTTAAGTATTCATCTATGGCTTTAGCTTCTGGCATATGTCTTAAAGTAAAAACTCCTGCTAAATTTAGCCCTTCAATATTTGGCACTTTAGCTTTTGCTCCAGTAGCTATCACTAAGTAATCAAAATTAATCTTTGATATTTTATTCTCAGCTAGGTTTTTTACTTCAGCAAATTGAGAGGATAAATTAAGCGACTCCACAGTATTTTGAATTAATACTTTGATCTGATATTTTTCTAAGAGTTCCTGAGGCTGATAACGAATAAGGGTATCTAAGCTATTGATTTGACCGCTAAAGACATAAGGAATGCCACATTCAGAGTAGCTAATAAAAGGGGTTTTTTCGACTACAATGATTTCTGCACTAGAGTTTTGACGACGTGCCCAAGTTGCTGCTGTCATTCCAGCAGCATTTCCGCCAATAATAAGCAAGCGATCTGGCATTCTATTTCCTCGAAAAATATTTTAAGTGCAAAACATTCTAATAGAGTTACTCTTTATCATCAACTAAGATAGCTTTCTATGTTTGCTTATGGCATGTAAAATGAAGATTATGGCACCAATGGAAAAAAGCTATTACCTAATTACTTGGCGAGAGTCTTTTTTTAACTTGCTTAAAACAAATAAAAACCCTTTAGTGATAGAGATGGATGAACCACAACTAGAACGCCTTTTAATTGCTATTACTCAAGGGGGATTTGGTCAAGATGTATCACCCGATGATACAATCCAAGTTAAAGAGCGCTTCTTAGAATTTGCTTGCCGTGAATATGATGTTGATTTTCCACGAACGATAGAAACTTTCGATGAATATTTTGAGTTAGTAGAACCAGACTACTTTCTAGACTTAGATGAGGAACTATAATAGTGGGATTAAATATTGGTATTACTTGTTACTCAACTTATGGCGGTAGTGGCATAGTTGGATCAGAACTAGGTCGAGAGCTTGCTAAACGAGGCCATACAGTCCATTTTATTTGCTCTGCTCTACCTACTAGACTAACAGAATTAGGCGAAAATATTCTTTTTCATGAAGTAGAGCCTACGCATTACCCCTTATTTGAATACCCGCCCTATGACCTTGCTTTAGCTGTAAAAATGAGCGAAGTTGCTACTGAAGTAAAACTAGACTTATTACATGTTCATTATGCTATCCCTCATTCCATTAGCGCTTTTCTAGCACGTGAACTTAATAATGACTTAAGCTACCTTCCTATTGTAACAACTCTACATGGTACAGATATTACTCTTGTAGGTGCTGACCGTTCATACTTACCAATTACTAGGTTTGGGATATTAAAATCAGATGGTGTTACAGCCGTTTCTTCATATCTTCTTAAAGAAACTTGCCAAGTATTTGATATAGGGTGTGATAAAATTTCTGTAATCCCTAACTTTATAGACCCTAATTATTATTACCGTCGTCAAAATGAACAGTTACGTAATAAACTTGCTCCAAATGGAGAAAAACTTGTAGTCCATGTTTCAAATTTCCGGCCTGTTAAACGAATTACAGACTGTATTCGTATTTTTGCAGCAATTCAAAATAAAGTAAAAGCGCGTCTTATAATGGTTGGAGATGGGCCAGAAAAGGCTCAAGGCGAATGGTTAGCGCGTCAAATGGGTGTTAGTAAAAATATTTGTTTTGTAGGAAAACAACCAGGTATAGTTGATTATTTATCTGTTGCTGATCTTTTGCTTTTAACAAGTGAAACAGAGTCATTTGGGCTTTCAGCCCTTGAAGCAATGGCTTGTGAAGTTCCTGTTATTGCTAGCAATGTTGGAGGACTCCCAGAAGTTGTTGCAGATGGGGAAAGCGGTTATTTAGCCGAAGTAGGTGATATTGAAGGAATGGCTAAATATGCAATTAAAATTTTATCTAGTGATAACCTTCAACGCAAAATGGGGCAGTTTGCTAGGCAAATTGCAATAGAAAATTTTTCAACAGAAAAAATCATGCCGCTCTATTTAGATTATTACAATAAAATTTTAGAAAAAGCTTTGTAGGGTTAGAACTATGCCTCTAACCCCCATCAAATCCACAAAGGTTTCAAAGAGTTTTAACAGTTAGGGCTAGATCTCTAACTCCTTATTAAAATCACAAAGGTTTCAAAAAATCTAAATAAATAAGGCAAAGCTATGTCTTTTGCTTATTTAGAATTAAAGGACGTTTATGTTACACATTGAATTAGCCGAACAATATGGTGCTCATAACTACCACCCACTACCGGTTGTAATTTCAAAAGCCGAAGGTGTTTGGGTTTGGGATATAGAAGGAAATCGCTACTTGGATATGCTTAGTAGCTACTCAGCCCTTAATCAAGGACACCGCCACCCAAAGATAGTTCAAGCAATGAAAGAGCAACTTGATAGAGTTACTCTAACTTCTCGTGCTTTTCATAATGACCAGATGGGTAGTTTTATGAAACTTCTTTGTGAAGTTTCACAAATGGACAAAGCTTTATTAATGAATAGCGGTGCAGAAGCCGTTGAAACTGCGATTAAAGCAGCTAGAAAATGGGGCTATCGTGTAAAAGGTGTTGCTAAGGAAAAAGCAGAAATCATTGTTTGTGAAAATAATTTTCATGGTAGGACTACTACAATAGTCGGGTTTTCTTCTGAAGAACAATATAAAGAGGATTTTGGCCCCTTTACACCAGGCTTTGTTACAATTAAATATGGTGATGCTGATGCATTAGCTGCTCAAATTAATGAAAATACTGTAGCTTTTCTTTTTGAACCAATTCAAGGCGAGGGAGGGATATTACTCCCACAAACAGGTTTTCTTAGCGAAGCTAGGCGTATTTGTAGCGAAAACAGAGTTTTACTTATTGCCGATGAAATCCAAACAGGTTTAGGCCGTACGGGAAAAATGTTTGCTTGTGAACATGAAGGTGTAAAACCTGATATTTTAGTTGTTGGAAAGGCTTTAGGCGGAGGTCTTTACCCTGTTTCAGGGATTTTAGCAAGTAAAGAAATTATGGATCTCTTTCGTCCAGGCGATCATGGAAGTACTTTTGGAGGCAACCCCCTAGCTTGTGCTTGTGGTAAAGCTGCTTTAGAAGTGCTTGTTAATGAACATTTACCAGAACATGCTAACGAGCTAGGAGAATATTTTTTAACTAAATTACGAAATATTGATAGTCCACATGTTAAAGAAGTTAGAGGAAAGGGTTTACTTATTGGTTTAGAGATTAATAAAGAATCTGGCCCAGCACGTCCATTTTGTGAAGCTTTAAGCAAACGAGGAATTCTTGCAAAAGAAACTCACGAGCAAGTAATTCGCTTTGCTCCTCCTTTAGTCATCACTCGCGAGCAAATTGATTGGGTATTAGAACAAGTTCAAGCTGTATTACTAGAAAAATAAACAGCCTAAAAATATTAAAAATAAATTTTATACAGGGAAGACATTATTATGGCTGTACGCAGATTAAAGCTTTTAGATGCAGAAATTATTGAACGCGAAGAAGGTGGATATGAAGCCGCTGTAAAACTTCGCTTTCAAGAAAAAAACTATCTTGGTATAACACAATTTACTGATGATAACGAGCAAGCACAAATAGACTCTCTTGCTAAAGCAACTGTTGAGGCACTTAAAGAGGCTCTTCCTATCCCTGTAGACGTTTATCTGCGTAAAGCCTTGAAAATGAATCCTGCTTTTCTTAGCGATAATTTATTAGTAGTAATAGTAGATATGTATGTTGATTTACGTAAGTTAGAATTAACTGGTTGTTGTGTATGTACCGATAAAGACCTATATTATGGCGTTGCTCGGGCAACACTAGATTCTACTAATCGGATTGTTGATTATCTGCTTTCTAGACAAAGTCCTAGAGCTAAAACAAAAACCTAAGAATTTGTTTATTATTTTCTTTAAATTTTAAACATACCAAACTTTTTTCCAAAATAACTGTTCAAATAAATAGTTCAGTCTTAAACACTGTGTTAAACTCTACAGCACTTTTGGGGTTAGGTTGGCTATGTTCCGCATTATTGATCGTTACATAATTAAAGAAATATTACCTTATTTCTTCCTTAGTTTATTATTGCTTACAGCAATAATCTTTGTTCATGAGGCTAATCGCTTTTCTGAGCTATTTGTAATCTTTTCTAGACGTGGGCTAAGTAGTCGTCCTTTACTTGCCTTAGTCATTTCACTTCTTCCAAGTATTCTAGTTTTTACTCTACCCATCTCTTTATTATTAGGTATTTTAATGGGTCTTGGGCGGATGGCTAGTGATAGCGAACTAGTTGTTCTACGCGCAGGAGGTTTAGGGCGCTGGCGCTTACTACTACCTGTACTGCTTTTAGCCATATTTGTTAGTGGTTTTACTGCTTATAACACTGCTTATCTACTTCCTCATGCAATGAAATCCCTTAATGTACTTAAGAAAACACATTCTCAACTTTTGCTTAAAGGGCTAACAGATCAAGTTAAACCAGGGGTTTTTGAAGAAAGTATTCCAGGAAAACTTATTTTTATTCGCGATATTGATAGAGAACAAGCTAAATGGAAACAGGTTTTTGTTGCTATTCAAGAAGGTGCTGACACTGAACCTAAAATTTTAATTGCTCGTGAAGGCGCACTTCAAATAGGCGAGAGTTTAGAGCTTTCAGAACTACAACTCTATAATGGCTATATTTATGAAGGCTATCAACTTAAACGCAAAGACCAAGAAAAAGCCGCTACTTACTCTTTTACTAATACTTCTTTAAGATTAAATCTATCATCAAATAAAACCACTGCATCTGATAATCAAGCTGGAATTAATACCCAAGCCGAAACAAAAGCTAGAAGTGAGATAAATGTATTGAGCGAAGGGCCAGAGGCACAAACCCTACCAGAGCTTTTCCGCTCTTCCATCCCAACAGATAGAAAGCAGCAATTATTATTAAGTGTGGAAAAACATAAGCGTTTTGCTTTACCAATGGCATGTTTAGTTTTTGCTCTTACAGGTGTTGCTTTAGGGATGGTAGTTTCTAGAGGGGGGCGTTCTTCAGGCTTAATAATTGGTATTGGGGTAACACTATCTTACTATTTACTTTTTATTTTAGGTGAAGATATTGCTAGACAAGGGGTTGTTCCTGCTTTTATTGGTGTATGGATAGCTAATATTTCGCTCTCTATTTTTGGTTTATTAATGCTTGCTCGTTACCAATGGGTAAGAGATAGAGTTATAGGTATTGTTGAGAGTTTTTATCCAGTCTTAAAAAGGGTAGAAAAGCTTTTTCAAACAGAGGGTAGAAAAACAAATTCTAATAAAGTTACTTTTGGCTTTCCTCGTATTATTGATAGAATGATTTTAAGTGATATGCTTAGACATTTTCTGGTAGTGCTTTTAGGCTTAACCAGTGTTTTTCTAGTATTTACACTTTTTGAATTAACTAATAATATTGTTGAAAACAAAATAGGGTTTATTACTGTAGCCAATTATTTATTATTTTTAACCCCGCAAATTTTTCATTATGCGGCACCTTTTTCTGTACTAGTTGCAGTGCTAGTAACTTTTGGGTTATTTGGTAAATCTAGCCAATTAGTTGCACTTAACGCTAGCGGACAGAGCCTTTATCGTTTAGCCTTGCCAGTGCTTTTATACTCATTAATTGCTGGAGGCTTTTTATTTGTTTCCCAAGAATATGTATTGCCTTTTGCTAACCGTCGTCAAGAATACTTACGTTATGTAATTAAAGGTGGACAATTACAAGCACAAACCTTTTATCAAAATCGTCGCAAATGGTTTTTAGCAAAAGACAACCGTTTAATTAATTTCCAATATTTTGATACTAAGCTTAATAAATTTGCTGGTCTTTCAATTTATGAGCTTGATACAGAGAGCGGGAGTCTGCTTCGTCGTATATCTTCTAAAGAAGCCTCTTGGGATACTAATACACAAGAATGGGTCTTAAATGGTGGTTTTATTCGTACTTATGAAGAGGGTTCAGTAAAATCTATTGAACGTATTAGAGATATGAAGCTTAAGTTAGGTGAAACACCTGAATATTTTAAGCAGCAAACTCCAGAATCAAGTAAAATGAGTATTGAACAACTTCTTGCACAAATTAAAGATCTTGGGGAAAGTGGAGTTGATATCTTAAGCCTACAAATTGCACTACATACAAAAATTGCTAACCCTTTTACTTGTTTAGTTATGGCATTAATGGGTATTCCTTTTGCCTTTGCTATTGGTAAACGAGGAGCACTTGCAGGTGTAGGGGTAAGTATTTTTATTGCAATAGCTTTTTGGGGGTCACTTGAACTCTTTAATCAACTAGGTCGTTATGAACTGCTTCCTCCAATGCTTTCTGCCTGGGGGCCAAACCTACTGTTTGCAACTAGCGGAATCTATATGCTCTTTACAACTAAGACCTAAATAAAATTTAGTTTTTGATTTTTAGTTATAATTTTTTATACTTAATCTTTATTTAGTTGCAAAATCACGCTATTAAGTAAACATAAGGCTAGAACTAGCTTATTCCTACCTTTATAATATTTTGTTAATATTTAATTAATTTTAAATGGAAAAATATTTTTTTCATTTAATTTCTTAGTTAAAATCTCGCTACTCATTTAGAGCCATTTTTTTATAACCGAACTAAATAATATATTTATTTGTAATAATGCTTCTCTTATTGATATATTTTGAGTTAGCGACTAAGTGAAAATAGCAGGGATAATTTCTTAAAAGAAGGTCATTGCCAATGAAGGAAAATCGTGTAGTGCTTAATAGCATTTGGGTAAAAAAGTATGGAGAAGATGAAGTAGAAATAGAAGTAATAATAGGTTATAAAAATCTTACCCAAATTAGTAAGGTAATTTCTTCTAGCCAACAACATCACCTCTTACGCTCTGTAGCACATGTAACAATACAAGCTCTTAATGGGCTTTTACATAGCCTAGGCCAAAGCCAAAGTATTTTAATAAAGTTAGTTGATTTTAAGACTTTAGTATTAGCAAATATTAACCAAGTAGTTTTTTTAGTTGTGATAGAAACTATTGAAAAAGAAGAAGAAAATTTTGTTTCAGGCTCATCAATGGCTCAAATAGAAGCTTTGCATATTGAAGAAGAAGCAAAATTTAATGTAGCTAGAGCCACCTTAAATGCTACAAACCGTAAATTAAGTAAGTATATATAATTATTTAACTTATAGAAGTAAGGCTATCACTTTAAGGTGAAACTCGTTAGAAATATCTTTTTTTTATAAAGACTAGAAGCAAAGCAATATTTTTGCTATTTTAAGGAGTAGTTTAGGCTCGATTAAAATGAGCTTGTGTCTGTAGAGAGAGTAGTAGGTAAAACTGCTACCCTCTTTTTGTATTTTTTAGATTAAGTTATTGATCTAAACGGTAATTAGGCGCTTCTTTAGTAATTATCACATCATGAACATGGCTTTCTTTTAATCCTGCACTTGTAATTCTAATAAACTTAGAATTTTCTTGTAGTTCTTTAATGGTGGCACAACCACAATAACCCATACCTGCTCTTAACCCCCCTACAAGTTGTGTAACCATTGCAGCAATTGAGCCTTTATAAGGAACACGGCCTTCAATACCTTCAGGGACAAGTTTAGCTTCTATTTCATTTTCTTGGGCATAGCGGTCACGGCTTCCTTCCTTCATTGCCCCAAGTGAACCCATTCCACGATAAGACTTAAAGCTACGGCCTTGAAGTAAAATTATTTCTCCAGGACTTTCATCTGTACCAGCAAAGAGAGAGCCTATCATTGCTGTATCTGCACCTGCGGCAATAGCTTTTGTTATATCGCCAGAGAACTTAATTCCACCATCTGCAATTATTGGAACTCCTGAAAGACGTGTTGCTTTAGCACATTCCATAACTGCGCTAATTTGTGGAACGCCGCAACCAGTAACTACTCTAGTAGTACAAATACTTCCTGGCCCAATTCCTACTTTAATTGCATCAACTCCTGCTGCTATTAAGTCTTTAGTTGCTTCAAATGTAGCAATATTACCAGCTACTAAATCAATTGTTGGATAGCTTTGTTTAATTTTATGTACAGCTTCAAGTACACGTTTAGAATGTCCATGTGCTGTATCTACAACAATTGCATCAACACGAGCCGCAATTAATTCTTGTGCCCGCTCAAAAAAATCACCAGTTGCTCCAACTGCGGCAGCAACTCTAAGTCGTCCTAAGCTATCTTTGGTTGCTAAAGGATATTTAATAGCTTTTTGTATATCCTTTACAGTAATCAAACCCTTTAAGTGATATTCATCATCAACTACTAATAATTTTTCTACTCGGTGTTTTTGCAAGATACCACGAGCTTCTTGTAAAGTTGTTCCAACGCTTACAGTTATAAGGTTTTCTTTTCTCATAACTTCTGAGATTGGCAAATCATGCCTATTTTCAAAGCGAAGATCGCGGTTAGTAAGTATACCAACAAGTTTTTTCTCTTCATTCACAACGGGAACGCCTGAAATTCTATATCGTGCCATTACTTTTAATGCTTCAGAAATTTTTTGTTCAGGAAACATAGTAACAGGGTCAACTATCATTCCACTTTCAGAACGCTTTACTTTATCGACTTCATCTCTTTGAGCCTCTATTGAAAGATTACGATGAACTACGCCTATTCCTCCTTGTTGGGCTAGAGCAATTGCTAAAGACCCTTCTGTTACAGTATCCATTGCCGAGCTAACAATAGGAATATGAAGTGTGATATTACGAGTAAATTTAGTTGTAGTGTCTGTTTCTGCTGGTAAAACTTCGCTATAGGCAGGTTTAAGCAATATGTCATCAAAAGTTAATGCATCAAATATTTCTTTTTCCATAAAATTCCTGTTTTAGATATAAAAATTTACCTAAGTAGTTAGAATGAGTAAACTTATAAAAACAGTAATGATAACAGCTTTTTTTATTATGCAGCAATGAGGATAAGAATCTAGTTTGCGTATAAACAAACTAGATTCTTATCCTCTTAGGCTTAGAATAGCTTTTAAGTTTCTTTTCTTAAACAGGCAGAAGCTAGAATTAATAGGCAAATTAACGATTGTGCTTTTTTAAGAATGTATTAAATCGGATTGTAAGGTTAACTTTTTTTTCCTAGAGCTATAAAATCTTTCCCACTAAAAACTTTATCAAAAAATAATTTAGGAAATGCTAATAAAACTATGGATTTGAATATTTTAATAATGGCCGCAGGGCTAGGTACACGTATGAAGTCACAAAAAGCTAAAGTGCTTCATAAACTGGTTGGTCAGCCCTTAATTAACCACGTCTACCAAGCAGCTTTAGGTTTAAGCCCCAAACGTGTTGTTTTTATTGTTGGACATCAAGCAAGCGATGTTGAACAAGTGCTAAAACATTTTCACAACAAATTATCAAAAAAAGAAGAACACAATAACTCTAGACCTACTCCACCAGAATTTGTCTCACAAATTGAACAAAAAGGAACAGGACATGCTGTAATGATGGCTAAAGAGCTTTTAGCTAAAGATAGTACTCCTATTTTGGTCTTATCTGGAGATGTTCCGCTAATTACTAGTAACACCTTAAAATCCTTATTTAGCAATCATAAAGAACTTAATGTTACGGCTACTGTGCTATCTACTAAGGTAGCTAACCCAGCAGGTTATGGTCGTATTATTCGCAATGAAGAAAATAACTTTAGCCATATTGTTGAACACCGTGATGCTAATGCTAAAGAACTAGAAATAGATGAAATTAACTCAGGAATTTATTGTTTTGAATCTCAAGCCTTATTTTCTGCACTAGAGAGAATTTCTCCTAACAATGCTCAAGGTGAGTATTATTTGACAGATGTTTTATCAGCAATTAGTAGCCAAAATAAAAAAGTTGCTGTTTATCAGCATATGAATCCAGAAGAAGTATTAGGTATTAACAATCGTATTGAATTAGCTAGCGCTGAACATAGAATGAGGACGACTAAGCTAGAAAGCTTGATGTTAGAAGGAGTTACACTTATTGACCCTGCAAGTACTTTTATTGACCTTGATGTAAAAATAGGTATGGATACGGTAATTTATCCAAATACAATTATTGAAGGGGAAACAACTATAGGAGCAAATTGTACTATTAGTACAGGCGCTCACTTAATAAATTCACATTTAGCTAACAATGTATTTATTAGGGATTATTCTTTAATAGCAGATTCGTTTTTAGCTGACCAAACTACAGTTGGGCCATTTGCCCATTTAAGAATGGGAACTCATTTAGAAAATGGTTCTACAATAGGTAATTTTGTAGAGGTTAAAAAATCTAGAATAGGGCAACATACTAAAGCAATGCACTTGTCTTATTTAGGTGACGCTACTATAGGCGCTAGTGTAAATATTGGTGCTGGTACTATTACTTGTAACTATGATGGTAAAAATAAGCATGCAACAATTATTGATGATAATGTAAAAATAGGTAGTGATACAATGCTTGTGGCTCCTGTACGTGTTGGACAGGGTTCTATGACTGGCGCAGGATCAGTTGTTACAAAAGATATTCCAGAAAATTCTCTAGCCATAGGGATTCCAGCTATAGTAAAAAGAACATTAACAAAAACTTAAAACAAAAGGGTAATTTATGGATGATGTTAAATATATGCAACAAGTCTTAAAACTTGCTGCTAAAGGGCAAGGACAAGTAAGCCCTAATCCAATGGTAGGTGCACTAGTAGTTAAAAGCGATGTAGTGCTTGGGCGGGGTTATCACCGTTATGAAACCCTTGATCATGCTGAAATAAATGCGCTTAGAGAAGCTGGTAGTCTTGCTATAGGTGCTACGCTTTATGTAAACCTTGAGCCATGTTGCCATCATGGGCGTACTCCTCCTTGTACTGACGCTATTTTACGTAGTGGAGTACATAAGGTCGTAGTTGCTATTACAGATCCTAATCCCTTAGTTGGTGGTAAAGGCTTGCATATTTTACAACTTAATGGAATAGAAGTAGTTGTAGGGGTATGTGAAAAAGAAGCTAAATTACTTAATGAAAAATTTATTACATTTATTACTAATAATCGCCCTTTTGTTTTACTAAAAACTGCAATGACTCTTGATGGAAAAATTGCTACACATACTAGACATTCAAAATGGATTACAAGCGAAGCTTCTAGACAAGCCTCACAACTACTTCGTGCTGAATATGATGCAATTTTAGCTGGTGCAGGAACTATAGTAGATGACGACCCAGAATTAACCCTACGTATTGAAGCTAGACGACATCGTGCTTTAATTAGGGTAATAGTTGATGGACGGCTAAGCACTCCACTAACAGCAAAAATACTTACTACAGCAGATATTAACCCAGTACTAATTTTTGCAGATGAAATGGCTGCATCAAAAGCACATGGAGGAATATTAGCCCTTCAAGCTAGAGTAAAAGAATATGAAGCTAGAGGAGCACAAGTTATTTTTGAGGCAGGAATTGATGGGCAAGTCTCACTTTCAGGAATGTTAGCAGAGCTAACCCGTAGAAAAATCACTAGCTTAATTGTTGAAGGTGGTGCAAATATTACAGGGCAATTTCTTACTGAAAAGCTATTTGATAAAGCCACGTTTTTTATTGCCCCTAAACTAATAGGCGGAAGTCGTGCAATTTCTGCCGTTGGTGGGGAAGGGTTTTCTACTCTAGATCAAGCTGTAGAATTAGAAAATATTGAAATCACTAGACATCAACAAGATATTCAAGTAACAGGCTATCCAAAACTAGTAAGTAAAGTAACTCTAGAAAACTAATAGGTTAAAATTAGAAAGAATATTTTGAAAGCTAAAAAGAGTTTAGGGCAAAATTTCCTTATTGATCACAATATAATTTCTCGTATTGTTAGTAGTGTCTCACCAAAAAATAACGAACTTATTTTAGAAATAGGCCCAGGACATGGTGCATTAACGGAAATACTTATAAAACAAGCAGGATTAGTTGTTGCTGTTGAACTAGATGATGAGCTATCAGAAGAACTAAAAAATAAATTCTCTGAAAAAAACTTAAGTGTTGTGCATGAAGATATTCTTGATGTAAGTATTGAATATTTAATAAGTGATCAACTAAATTTACACCCTGAGTTAAATAAAAAAATTCGTGTAGTCGCAAATTTACCCTACTATATTTCTACAGCAATATTAACTAAGTTAATAAAAGTACGTCATATAGTTCAAGATATGACCTTAATGCTTCAAAGAGAAGTTGCTGAAAGAATTGCAAATCCTCCAGGAAGTAAAGACTATGGAATACTTTCTGTAATAGCACAGCTTTATGCTAAAACAAGAATACTTTTTTTAGTAAAACCAGGCTCATTTCGACCTATTCCTAAAGTAGATTCTGCTATTTTACATTTAGATGTTTACAAAGAACCAATTGCTGAGGTTGTAGATGATGAAATGCTAGTAAAAATTCTGCAAGGTGCTTTTTCTCAAAGACGTAAGACTATATTAAATAACTTAAAGTCTTCTGCTGATCTAATAAACCCAAAACTATCAAGCGATGAAATAAGCAAGCTACTAAATTCAGCATTAATTGATCCTCAAAGACGTGCAGAAACATTAAGTTGTCAAGAGTTTGCACAGCTAACAAAGGTTTTCTATGAGTTTTTAGTAGGCAAGTAGTTTTAGAAATAAGTTTTAGAAATAATGCTTTTTTCTTGCTTAGCCAACGCTTTTTAACAAGTGTTCGTCTAAGACTACAAGACTCTACATTGCCAATCTATTTAAGCGATAAACCAATAAACTTATATTACAAACCTGGTTAGTTTGAGGAGAAAAGAATGTCTCAAGCCCCTTTATTAAAATCTAAATTAAGTGCTAAAAACTTAATACTTAGTGTACTTACCCTACTATCGTTTATCCTATCCAATAATTTTTTAATCTTTGCTCAAGAAAGACCAAAACTATCACGTAAAAATCCTACTAGTAATGAGCGATCATCTTTTCGTTTTAAGGTAAGTGTTTTAGTAAATGGTGGTAAGGATGGTTATCTTTATAACTATACTTTGGAGCAGTTAGACTATGGAAAATTAAGTTATGATTTGGTTAATCGGTTTGAGATTATTTTTCCTTGTGGAGAAGGGGCATATCATTTGGTAAAAAATTTACAATCTGATGGCTGGCAACTAAATTCTGGGGGAAGTTTCTTTGAGCCTGCAATAGGGAAAACTAAGCTTTGGGGACTGCAATTTATTCCTAGTTATCAAATTACACCTAATGGTGATAGCTCAACAAAAGGCGATAAGGTTTTTGGTTTTTCTTTTATTAGCAAATGTGCTCCTACAAGCGGACAATGGGCTGTAGTTGGAGATCAAAGCTCAGATATAGGAGAAATTGAAGTTCCTTGTGCTTGTGATAGTAGTTTAACTAGTGTCCAAAACCCTGATTATAAAGGCTATGATGAGCGTAGTACTGATAATAGTAGCCAAGCTAGAAATAATTCAGACACACCTCCAACTCCTATTGAAACTGAGCCAAATAACTCAAAATCTAGAAATTCTACTGCAAATACTTCTAATAAAATTTCTGTTAATAAGCAAGAGATAGTAATTTTTCCTGACACAATATTAAAACTAAAAATGGAAACTCGGTTAACCTCTGCAACAGCTAGGGTTGGAGATAAATTTGAGGCTAGACTTTTTGAGGATGTAAAAGTTGATCAGTTATCGGTTTTGCCTGCTGGTTGTAGGGTAGAAGGTAGAGTTATTTCTGTTGAAAAAGCGCGTAAAGGTAATAAATCTGGGACAATAGGAATAAATTTTGATCGTTTAATACTCCCTTCTAATCGATCGGTAAATGTTGTTGGCGATTTAAGTGGCTTAAGTAAAGAACAGAATACTAAAATTGATAAGGAAGGTCATGTAGAAACATCTTCTAGCAAACGATCAGTCGTCTTTATTGGAGGAGGTGCTGCTGGAGGTGCTGTAATAGGTGCTATTGCTGGAGGTGGAAAGGGTGCAGGTATTGGTGCCGCTATTGGAGCAGGCGCAGGTATACTAGGGGTACTGCTTACAAATGGTCAAGAGGCATTAGTAGAACCTGGTACAGAGTTTGGACTTTTACTTACTCAACCTTTAAGAATCCCTAATGCAATTTCTGTTAGTAAATCTAAAAGTAAATTTACTGAAGAAGAGCAGGAGAAAATATTTTCTGATTCAAGAACTATTTATGCAGCACAAGTAAAATTACAAGAACTAGGTTATTTACGCTCAGTAGCAAACGGGCGAATTAGCCCATCAGTAAAACGAGCTATAATAAGTTATCAAAATGATAATCAATTGCGTCCAACAGGTTTAATTGATTATCCAACGGCAATAAGTTTAGGTATTATTTAGTTATAGTTATGGTTAGAAAACTAAGCTCTTTTTAGCCTAAATAAGCGAATAAAAAGAAATATAAAGATTTTTCCTTTTTGCTTAGGTTGCGCTAGAAATGTCACTTGGTTATAATGGCTATTTACTTGCTTGCCTGTATTGCCTACTAAAATCACATTAAACAAAGTACAAAGTAAGTAAATCCAAATAACACAAATTAGAAAGGGAGTTTTTAATAAGATTTATGTTTAAGCGTCTATTTGCGGTTATGTTAATGATTTTTGCTTTGACAGTAATGACTTATGCCCAAGGCTCTGCTGTTAAAAGTACTGCTCAAGGTAGTGGAGCAATACCCACAGGTAAAGTTGCTATAATAGATTCTCGTGCTTTTGGTGATGGAATTGGAGAGATGAAAAAGCAGCTAGATAAGCTTGAAGTTGATTTTCAACCAAGATTTAAGGAACTAGAAGGACTCCAACAACAACTAGTTGCTTTAGATGATGATATAAAGAAAGAAAAAGACCTTAGACTTCAACAACAAAAAGCAGATAAACTCCAAACAACAAAAAGAGATTTTGAACGTAAACGCGAAGATTTCCAACAAGATTATCAAAAACGCTCTGAAGTTGCACTAGGCCCAATACGCGATAAAGTACTAAAGTTCTTAGAAAGTTATGCTGCTTCACGAGATATTGTAGTAGTTTTTGATCTTGCCCCCGCTGCACAATCAGGACTTGTATTTCTTAATCCTGGGACAAATATTACAGAAGATTTTATTAAAGAATACAACAAGCAAAACTCAGCAGGCGCTCCACCTGAACCAGCAGTAAAGAAATAATATTGTTTAGTTTTAAGTGGGATTTTAAAATAAATTTTATTCTTATTTATTCTTAAGAGGTGCTATGTTAAAAAAGTTTTTATTAACTACTTTAATCTTACTCACATTTACAGTAAGTATTTTTGCTCAAGGATCGGCAGTAAAATCTACTGCACAATCTAATAAATCTGGTGGTAGTGGTGGTGGTGCAATAGCTCCACTCTCTGAAGGTAAAGTTGCTGTTATTGACTCTCGTGCTTTTTCTGAAGGAATTGGAGAAATGAAAAAGCAAATAGATAAACTTGAAGCTGAATTTCAACCACGCCGCAAAAAAATAGAAGACATACAAAATCAACTAGTTAAACTAGATGAAGAGTTAAAAGCTTCTGGTGGAAATATTAAACCAGAAGTCTATAGCCAAAAACTAGAACAATTTAATGGACTTAAAAAAGAGTTTGACCGCGATAAAGAAGACTATCAACAAGATATACAAAAGCGTTCTGAACAAGTTCTAGGCCCAGTACAAGAAAAACTTTCTAAGTTCTTAGAAGGCTATGCTAGCCAACGCCAAATAATTGTTATTTTTGACCTTCCTGCTGCTGCTCAAGGCGGTCTGGTCTTTATGAATCCTGCAATAAACGTTACAGAAGACTTTATTAAGGAATATAACAAGCTAAATCCTGTCGCTAGCGCACCTCCTGAGCCAGCAAAGAAATAGCAAATAAACACTCTAAATTTTAAGCTATTAAGCCACAATAAGATTTAATTAGATCTTATTGTGGCTTAAAAGTTATCACTGTTTAGTAAACTTACCAAAGGTACTTATGGAAATAATATTAGACTCAACACAAATTCAACAAATATTACCGCACCGTTATCCTTTTCTTCTTATTGATCGAGTAGTAGAGTTTGAGCCAGGTAAAAGTATTACAGCAATAAAAAATGTCACTTTTAACGAACCCTTTTTCCAAGGACATTTTCCAGGTGCTCCTGTTATGCCAGGTGTATTAATTATTGAAGCAATGGCTCAAGCTGGAGGATTGGTTCTCTTAGGTACAATAGATGATCCTCAAACAAAAATAATGCTTTTTACTGGAATTGATAAAGCAAAATTCCGTCGTCCAGTAGTTCCAGGAGATACTTTAAGAATAAAAATGACTCTCCTAAAACTAAAAAGTAGACTATGTAGACTTTGGGGTGAGGCTTATGTAGAAGGCAAATTAGTTGCAGAAGCCGAAGTAAGCTCTATTATTGTGGAGCGTAACTCACTTGAATCTAAACCACTAGATATAAATCAATTAACTAAAAAAACTAACTAAATAATTATAAAAGGTATTAACCTATTTATTGTTAAGGTTTAATAATATTAGGAGGTTTTACTTTGCCAATACATCCTAGTGCGATAGTTAGCCCTAAAGCAGAAATCGCAAATACAGTAAATATTGGGCCTTATGCCATTATCGGCGATGATGTAATACTACATGATGATATAGAGATAGGTGCTCATGCTTGTGTTGATGGCCCTTGTGAAATAGGCCGCGCTACAAGACTTTTTCCCTATGCTTGCTTAGGTCAGATTCCTCAAGATTTAAAATTTAAGGGGGAATATACTAAGCTTATAGTTGGAGAAAGAAATGTCTTTCGTGAGTTTGTTACAGTTCATCGAGGAACTCTTGGTGGTGGTGGAATAACTCGTGTAGGTAATGATAATTTTTTTATGGCCCAGTCTCATATTGCTCATGATTGTATTGTTGGGGATCAAGTAATTTTTGCTAATGGAGCATCCTTAGCAGGTCATGTAATTGTAGATGACTGTGTTACTATAGGCGCTTATAGCGGGATCCATCAATTTTGTAGAATTGGTAAACATGCTTTTATAGGTGCTTATTCTGTAGTAGTAAAAAATGCTCTTCCCTATGCTCGTTCAGTTGGTAATCATGCTAAGTGTTATGGGCCAAATACTATTGGCTTAAAACGCCGAGGTTTTTCTGATGAGTTATTAAAACAAATTGGACATGCCTTTAAGTTGTTACTGACTTCTAAACTAAACACTTCTCAAGCCTTAGAAAAGATTAAAGAAGAGTTAGGTGCTGTTTCAGAGATAGATTACTTAATAAAATTTATAGAGTCTTCTGAACGAGGGGTAATTAAATAAACAAAATATCTAGGTGCTAATCATTATTTTTCAAGGTACAATATTAAAAATTTTGCCATTATTTAAAGAGGAATATAATGACACAAACCTTCGAGGGTTCTTTAGCTGAACTAGAAAAAATTGTTACTGAAATGGAAACAGGCGATCTACCTCTCCAACATGCACTAGAACTTTTTGAACGCGGTATACACCTTTCGCGTTATTGTCAACAACAACTCAATGATGCTGAACGCAAAGTTGAATTATTAGTTAAAGGGCAAGATGGAACTATATTAACAACCTCATTTGATAAAGAAAATGATTAGTGTGCAACTTACTTTGACACACCTTTCTGGCTTAAAACAAAATGAGCGGGAAGTTTTTAGCTCGTTTCCTATATCTATTGGTCGGGCACCTAATTCAAATGTACGGCTTGCTGCTAATGATACTAGAGCTTCTACTAGACATGCTGAAGTAATACAAGATGGAAAAAATCTTATCTTAAAAGACTTAAAATCTACTAATGGTACTTATGTAAGTGGAAGACGAATAGATCAAGTTAAGTTAGTTAATGGCGATGTTGTTGAATTTGGTATAGGAGGGCCAAAACTTCGTTTTGATTTTATTGCTCAAGAAGTTCCTATTACTGTAAAAGATTCTCCTTTAGTAGAGCCATTTATTCCCCCTCCACCTAAATCAGTCCCAGTTAGACTAAAAGAAGCTTCTAATCCAAGAATTGCGCCTTTAGCCATTTCTCCTACTATGGGAGATGTAATAACTTCTTCAGAAAAACCTACTCCTGATTATATCTCTAATAGTAAAAACTCTACTTCTAGAATGTTAATAGAGGAAAGAGAATTTCCTTTTCGCAACCGCTTTAAGTATGTCTTATTTGCATTAGGTGGGCTTTTATTAATCGCATCAATAGTTCTACTTGTTAAACAAATCTTGATTTGGACTGTTCCATCAGGGCTAATAGGACTATTTTTAGTAATTATGGGCTGGAGTTGCTCTCGTATTAATATTACTGCTAGTGCTGAAGGTATTCATTACCAAGGGATATTACGATCAATAGCAATTCGTTGGGATGAGGTTACTGAGCTAAAAGCCTTCCGCAGTCGTACTCGCCTGCTAACAGACCTTGTTTATGTAGTTAGGAGTCGCAATAATAGCACAATTGTTTTTTCCATTGAGGATTATCAAGATGGCTTAGAGCTTGCTAATTTAATTGCTCGACGCAGCCGCTTAGCTTGGTAAAATCAGATCTATTAACAACTTCGAGGCTTTTTCCATGACATTAGAAGAGTATTTACGCGATCGCGGACAAGAAGTAGATCGCTGGCTAGATAAACTATTACCATCAGAAGAAACCACCCCTTCAGAAATTCATAAAGCAATGCGTTATAGTATGTTTGCTGGTGGTAAACGCTTAAGACCCATTTTAGTTGTTGCTGCTGGAGAAGCTTTTTCTGTTGTTCCAGAACTACTTTATCCTATTGCCAGTGCAATAGAAATGATTCATACCTATTCCTTAATCCATGATGATTTACCAGCTATGGATAACGATGACCTAAGACGAGGAAGACCAACTTGCCATAAAGTTTTTGGTGAAGCTATGGCTATTTTAGCTGGTGATGCACTTCTTACTAGAGCTTTTGAAGTTGTAGCTAAACTTTCGGTTCCGTCTGATAAACAATTAAATAAAATAGAAATTATTACTGAAATTGCTAGTGCTGCTGGTACAGTAAATGCGCTTATTGGAGGCCAAGCTGTAGATATCCTTTCTGAAGGCAAACCAGTTAGTGCAGAAACCCTAGACTATATTCATAGCGCAAAAACAGGAGCCTTAATTACTGCTAGTGTAAGAGTAGGAGCAATTATGGGGGGCGCTAACCCTGATGAGCTAGAGCTTATAACTAAATATGGAAATATGGCTGGTCTAGCTTTTCAAATAACAGATGACCTACTAGATGTCTTGGCTACTAGCGAACAATTAGGTAAAACTGCTGGTAAAGATGCCAATGTACAAAAAGCTACCTATGTAGCATTACATGGTATAGAAGAATCAAGAAAACGTGCTAATGAGCTAGCAAAATCAGCAATTGAAGCTGTACAATCTTTATCAAAACCCTCTTGGGCTTTAGAAGAAATAGCTAAGTTTTTTATTGAACGGGCTTCTTAAAATTTATAAAAATTTACAACTCTTCTTAAGTCGTCTATTTTCATATATTTATTTAGTTTTGTTTTATAAAGCCAAAAAAAATGGCTTTAACTAAGTATTTTCCGATATTCCCCACATTTCTATTTTTCTGCTATTTTTAATTAGCAAAACTCAAAAGAAAATTATGAAAGAAAAAAATAACTTTATAGGTGCAATACTCGTAGATAAACCTGCTGGCATTACTTCACATGATGTTGTTGGCAAACTAAGATATTTACTTAAGCAACAACGTATAGGCCATACTGGAACATTAGATCCTTTTGCTACAGGGCTTTTGTTAATTTGTCTAGGAAAAGCAACTAGGCTAGTACAATTTCTTACTAGTGAGGAAAAAGAGTACGAAGCAGTGATTAGATTTGGTTTTTCTACAAATACACAAGATTATACTGGAAAACCTAATAGCCCTATTATGACATCTTATGGTTTGAAGGATGTTGATTTGGATAAAGTTTTTCTAGAGTTTTTAGGAGAACAAGAGCAAATTCCGCCAATGTTTTCAGCTAAAAAAATTGGTGGTGAAACACTTCACCATCTAGCCCGCAAAGGGCAAGAAGTTGAACGAAAAGCAGTAAAAATTTTTATTTATAATTTGGAGTTAATGATGTTAACAGGAGAGAATTTACATTTTAATCCTGATGGAACTTGCGATATAGCTATAAGAGTTAAATGCTCTGCTGGCACTTATATAAGAACTTTAGCAGAGGATCTAGGTAATAGATTAGGCTATGGTGCTCATTTAATTTCCTTGCGTAGAACATCTGTAGGAAAATTTTTATTGTCAGAAGCTAAAACATTAGAAGAAATAAGCGAAATCTATAGCGGTGACAAACAAAAACTCCCTATTTTAACACCTGCGCAATTAATAAGAGATTTACCAAAAGTGAAATTACCACTAGAAGAAATCCCTAATATACGTAATGGGAAAGCACAGAATGCAAATCTATTTACTGAATTAAGAGATTGGGTTATAGGCGCTTGGATAGGGCTTTTAGACAGTGAAGAAAAATTAATTGCTATGGCACAAATGGTTGAAGAAGATGGAAAAAGAAAAATCCAACCAAGAATTTTATTAATTGATTAATATGATTAATAATTGATTAATAATGACTAATTCGGTTAACTTCTTTTTCTAAAAAGGTTAGAAATAATAAATGAAAGTAAAACTTTATTTCCAATCTATTAATGGTGTTGCAGTATATGGTATACTCAATTTGTCCAAAAAAGCATTTTAAGTAGTTTTTTCATATAGTTGTAGACAGCCATTTAAGGGTTTAAACATTTAGTTGTTACTAGTTAATAAAAATTTTATTTAACTAGTGTAAAAAAAGGTGGTAGCCATGACACAGAGGGATGAGGACAAGTTCGACATTGCTAAACTTTTACAGTCGCATCGTCGAGAAAGAGAACAATTACATTGGGAAGGCACATTTCGAGATTACTTTGAACTTGTGTCAGCTAATCCAAATCTAGCACAACTTTCACACGCTAGAGTCTGCGAAATGATCTTAAGCCATGGCGTAGAACGCACTAACGAAGGCGCTCGCGACGAAATAGCACGTTATAACTTTTTTAGTAAAGATTTATACGGAATCGAAGAACCCATTACCCGTTTAGTAGAATACTTTAAGTCTGCTGCTCAGCGCCTAGAAGTTAGAAAACGTATTTTACTACTTATGGGGCCTGTTGGTGGTGGTAAAAGCACAATAGTCGCTTTACTTAAGCGAGGCTTAGAGGCTTGGACAGCTACGGAAAAAGGCGCTGTTTATGCGATCAAAGACTGTCCAATGCAAGAAGAGCCACTACATTTAGTTCCAGAAATCCTAAGATCTGAAATAGAAAAACGCTATGGAATCTATATTGAAGGTGATTTATGTCCACAATGTAGATATAACCTTGAACATGTTTATAATGGCCGACACGAGGACATGTTAGTTAAACGAATCGTTTTTTCAGAAAAAGATCGTATTGGAATAGGAACTTTTGCTCCATCTGATCCAAAATCTCAAGATATTACGGAATTAACAGGCTCTATAGACCTTTCTACCATTGGTGAAATTGGAGTTGAATCTGACCCAAGAGCATATCGCTTTGATGGAGAATTAAATATTGCAAATCGTGGTTTAATGGAATTTGTAGAAATGTTAAAGGTAGATGAAAAATTCCTTTATTCACTACTTACTCTTTCACAAGAACAATCTATTAAAACAGGCCGTTTTGCAATGATTTATGCTGATGAAGTAATAGCCTCTCATACAAATGAAAATGAATATAGAAGCTTTGTAGGCAATAAAAAGAGTGAAGCACTTCAAGACCGTATTATTATGATTAAAGTGCCTTATAATCTAAAAATCTCGGAAGAAGAAAGAATTTATAGAAAACTTTTAGAACAATCTAGTGTTCTAAAAAATGTTCATATTGCCCCTAACACCCTAAAAGTAGCCGCAATGTTTGCAGTAATGACTAGGTTAGAAACACCTAAACGCGCAAATGTTGATATAGTTAAGAAAATGAAACTCTATGATGGTGAGGATATTGACGGCTTTAAGACTAAGGATGTTAGAGAACTTCACGAAGAAGCACAACGCGAAGGAATGGACGGAATTAGTCCTCGCTATATTATTAACCGTCTTTCAGGTGCTTTAGTTAAAGATGGGGTTAAGTGTATTAATCCAATTGACTCACTAAGAGCCATTAAAGACGGATTTGAGCAACATACAGGCATTAATGCTGAGGAAAGAGAGCGCTATATGAATCTTATCTCAGTTGCCCGTAAAGAATATGATGAGTTAGCAAAAGTTGAAGTACAAAGAGCTTTTGTTTACTCATTTGAAGAAATGGCGAAATCCTTATGTAATAACTATCTAGATAATGTAGAAGCCTATTGCAATAAGGAAAAACTCAAAGACCCAATTACAGAAGAAGAACTTGATCCAGATGAAAAACTAATGCGCTCAATTGAGGAACAAATTGGTATTTCTGAAAATGCTAAAAATACTTTTAGACAAGAAATATTAATTAGAATTTCCTCTTATGCACGTAAAGGAAAAGCCTTTGAGTACAACACACACGAACGCTTAAAAGAAGCTATAGAAAAGAAAATTTTTGCGGACTTAAAAGATGTTGTAAAAATTACTACTTCTGTTAAAACACCAGATCCTGATCAACTCAAGCGTATTAATGAAGTGATAGGAAGATTAGAGAGAGAACATGGTTACTGTACTTCTTGCGCTAACGAACTGTTAAGTTATGTTGGCACATTATTATCACGCTAAGAGATAGGTTTTAAACAGTATAGTTTTAGGTCCGCATTTGTTAGATACAAAGGCGGGCCTAAAATTTTGCTTAAAAGGTTAGATTTTGTTGGAGAATGGCTTATGAGAGTACCAAAAAGGCAAATTTTTCCAGAAAATGTTAGGCAGTTGACAAAATATTCTAGTGTAGTTGCTGCTCTAATGGGTGTTGCTGCTGTAGGTTTTACTGCTCAACAACATATACGCCGTCCAAAGGATTTAAGATGGCTTGACCATGTTCATGTCCTTCCACATCCTACTACTAGCAATTTTCGGGTTGTTGATGGAATAAGAATTCACTATCAAGAGCAATTTATTAATAGAAACAGCGAAGTGGTAATTTTATTACATGGATTTTGTTCTTCAACTTATACTTGGAAAGATTGTTTTACTCCTTTAGTAGAAGCAGGTTATAGAGTAATTGCCTTAGATCTTAAAGGCTTTGGCTTTAGTGAAAAACCCCCTGATTTACGCTATAACATCAAAGATCAAATTAATATAATAATTCGTTTTATGGATAGTTTAGGAATTAAACAAGCTACACTTGTAGGAAATTCTTATGGTGGTGCAATTTCAATGGCTTGTGCCTTAAAACATCCTGATAGAGTTAAAAAACTAGTTTTAATTGCTCCTGCTCATAATAATGCTGCTATTTCAAGACGATTCTTAAAAAATATTAATTGGATGATAAATAGCGGAGGTTCTGATTTAATAGCACCTTTACTAGTTGGCTCCACTAATTTATTACGCTATTTTATGAATAAAATGTTTTATGATAAATCTCTAGTTACATCAGAAAGATATAATGCTTATTTAAGACCCCTTACAACAGCTAATTGTCAAATGGCTGCTATTACTACGCTACGTCAATGGCAATTAGAATGGATTGCTGAAGAAATGAATTTAATTAACTTTCCAACTTTAATAATTTGGGGAGAACAAGATTGGGCATTGCCCGTAGAATGGGGTGCAGAAATTCATTTTGCTATTGCTAGATCTCAGTTTATTGTTATTCCTAATTGTGGTCATTTGCCTCAAGAAGAATTACCACATGATACTTGTAAATTAATTCTTGATTTTTGTAGTAAAGAAAAATATTAAATAATAATTAAAAGTTTTCCAAGATAGGTAAATTTAGAGGTGGTTTATGAGTGTACAAAGAAATGATTGGAGCTTACAGCGCAAAGGGATTATCGATCAAGAGCGTCATAAAGAGCGTGTTCGAGATGCTATTAAGAAAAATTTAGGCTCAATTGTTTCTAATGAGTCAATAATTCTTTCAGATGGGAAAAAGACTGTAAAAGTCCCTATGCGCTCACTTGATGAATATAAGTTTCGCTATGATCATCAAAAAAAGAAACAAGTCGGTCAAGGTGATGGCAATAGCAAAGTAGGCGATGTTATAGCCCGTGAAGGCAGCAAACAAGGCCAAGGTCAAGGAAAAGGTCAGGCAGGAAATAACAGTGGACAAGATTTTTATGAAACAGAAGTAGATATTGATGAAATCGCAGCACTTATTTTTGAAGATTTAAGCCTTCCTTACTTAAAAGAAAAGGCTAAACAAGAAGTCCCTGCAAAAACTACTAAGTTTACAGAAATTCGTCGTTCTGGAGTAATGTCTAATCTAGATAAACGCCGCTCAATTCTAGAAAATATTCGTCGTAATGCTCGCGAAGCTGGATCGGCTAAAATTGGTAATTTCAAAAAAGAAGACCTTCGTTTTAAGACTTGGGAAGAGGATATTCGCTACGAGTCAAATGCTGTAGTAATATCAATGATGGATGTTTCCGGTAGTATGGGAGAATTTAAGAAATATATTGCTCGTAGCTTTTATTTTTGGATGGTAAGGTTCTTAAAAACCAAATACGATAACGTCAAAATAGTTTTTATTAGTCATCATACAGAAGCAAAAGAAGTTAATGAAGAACAATTTTTTACTCAGGGCGAGTCAGGTGGAACGGTTGTAAGTTCTGCTTATAAACTAGCTTTAGAAATTATAAAGGAACGTTTTCCTCCTAAAGATTGGAATATTTATCCATTCCATTTCTCTGATGGTGATAACTATTATTCTGATAATGATGAGGCTGTAAGGCTAGCTGATGAATTAATAAAAACTTGTAACCTATTTGGGTATGGAGAGATAGGCGAAGAAGGTGCTTCTAGTTATCGTCGTTCTAGTGGTGCATTACTTTCTCTTTATAAAGATCATCTAAAAAATAAGGATCGTTTTATAGGTGTTCGTATAGATGATAAAGAAGATGTTTATCCAGCATTAAAAGAATTTTTTGGGAAACGTGGTGAAAAAGTCTAATAGTGAGAGAGCTTTAGGAGGTAGTGCCTTATGGTTGATCGAGAAGTAAAAGCATTGGAAGAAGCATTAGAAAAAATCTGGGAAATAGCCCTTTATAATGGCTTAGATCCTTTTCCTGTACGCTTTGAAATTGTGCCTGCGACTGTAATGTATGAGGTAGGATCATATGCTTTACCAGGGCGCTACTCTCATTGGACTTTTGGAAAAGCCTACCACAAAATGAAAACAATGTATGATTTTGGCCTCTCTAAAATCTATGAAGTAGTAATTAATACAAACCCTTCTTATGCTTTTTTATTAGAAACAAACTCACTACTACAAAATAAACTAGTTATTGCTCATGTACTTGGACATGCAGATTTCTTTAAAAACAATGCCTATTTTTCAAAAACTAATCGTCGAATGATTGATGAAGTATCAGCACATTCTCAAAGAATTTCTGAGTATGAATTTCAGTATGGCCGAAAAACCGTAGAACATTTTCTTGATGCAGTGCTCTCTATTGAAGAACACATTGATCCTAATTTCTTTATTAAAAAGTATGAAGATGAAAAAACAAATAAAGGAAATAATAAATCTGCTAAACCAGGACGCTATGATGATTTATTTAACTTAGAACAACAAGCAAAAGCTAAAATAGATGAAAAAAATAAGGAGAAAAATAAAGACAAAGGAAAAAAAGATAAAAAAAGAGAGAAAAATCCACTGCTTCCAGAAAAAGATTTACTTTATTTTATAATGAAAAACTCTCCAACTCTTGAACCTTGGCAACGTGATATTATGTCAATGATTCATCAAGAAATGGAATATTTTGTTCCTCAAATGCAAACTAAAATTATGAATGAAGGATGGGCATCATTTTGGCATGCTAGAATTATGCGTGAACTAGACCTTTCAGATGATGAACATATAGAATTTGCTAACCTTCATTCTTCAGTAGTCTCTCCTCATAAAAATCAACTTAATCCATATTATTTAGGTTATAAGATTTTTGAAGATATAGAAAAACGTTGGGATAGCCCTACAGAAGAAGAAAAAAGAGTTTTTGGTAGAAAGGGCGGTGAAGGAAGGGCAAAGATTTTTGAAGTTAGAGAATTAGATAATGATATTTCCTTTTTACGCAACTATTTAACTAGAGAGCTTTGTGAAGAATTAGATCTTTTTGTTTTTGAACTTCAAGATGATGAATGGACAATTTCAGAGAAAAAATGGGAAAAAGTTAGAGATACTCTAGTTGCTAATATGACAAATTTTGGTTGTCCATACATTGAAGTAACAGATGATGATTATAATGGTAATCGAGAACTCTATCTTAATCATCGTTATGAAGGCGTAGAATTAGATCTTAAATACGCTCGCAAGGTTTTAGAATATGTTCAACAACTTTGGGGCAGAACCGTACATTTAGAAACTGTAAACGACGATGATAGCAAGATCTTACATTATGATGGCGAAGAACATAAAGAAGATTAAAATCATAAAAATTTCTTAAGATAGATTTTATCTTTAAGAGTTAGAAAAATAATTTTTAAGATTTTAGCTATTAAATAAATACTTACGCTTGATATTAAAAATAAGAAATAATGTATTAAATAAATATAACGATATTCTGTATGTAAAATAGATTGAAAACAAAAATAATAAATAGGGATAGCTAATAATAAAATTAAGATTTGCTTTCTCTTGGCTAAAATTAGCAAAAATGTTCCTAAAAATAATAAAGGCAACATTTGTTTAGTGTTATAAATATTTTTTTGTATAGCTCGAATTATTGTCCTAAAGGGTTTAGTCCAAGTATAAGGTGTTGCACCTAGTTGTTTTAGCTCTATTTGTTTAATGGTTGTTTTCGGTGAACTTGTCCCATCATTACTTAAAATAATTTTTACTTCATTCCTAAGTCCGCTAGCAAAAGGGATTTTTGTAATATTATTTGTATCATCAATAGTAGTTTTTGAGTTGCGAATAATTTGAGTTGCAATAATATTACGCTGATCAGGGCTAGTTATTTTTATTGCTGATTGGCCTTGTTGAAGGATTTTTAGGCTAAGAACATAGTCTGTGTTAGCTTTAACAGAAATTGTTGGGCTAAGAAATTGCTCTCCATAATTAGACTCATCTCCAATAATTACTAACTCGGTATTTTCGTTTTCTAGAGAAACTTTAGCTTGAGTTGTAAGAGTTTTTCCTTCCTTAGCTAAATTTAATGGGGTAGTTGACCAAACAATTTTTCCCTCTTTATCTAAATTATCTATTGAATGACCAAAACTAGGTTCTGCTAGAAGAATAGGCACAATTGCAGTGCTAAGAGGCCAACGAGTAGCGCCTTTATCATTATAGCTAAGCATAAAACCTACTCGTTTAAGTATTACTGTAAAAAACCAAATAGGGTCACTTTTAATTGCATCTGTAGCCCTTTTAACACGGTTTTTCTCTCTCATTAAGCCATCTGGCGACCATTGATTTCCAGCATAATCAGGACGATTATAAATTTTTACATCAGCCTGTGCTACGGCTTGATCATCAAGAGGAAAACCAAATTTATTTTCTAAATCATAATCAGCTATTCCTTCAAGTAAATTTGCTCCTACGCCTATGGAAATAGGAATAAACTGCTTAAACAGAATAAAATTACGAATTGTTATAGGTAAAATTACGACTATGGTAATTGCAATTAATGTTACTAAATAGCGAAGACGGTCTTTAGCAGCCAAAAAAGGCAAAAGGGCAATTGATAAAAAAGGAGCTAACATTAATGCATTTGGTCTTAGCCAACAGGATAAACCTATTAATAAACCTGCAAAAATTACATATTTTAATTGGAAGTTTTTAATGGTTTTTATTAGAAAAAAAGCAGCTAATAAAAGTAATAAATTAGATGGGGATTCAGGCGAAACATTTAAGCTATAATAAATAAAATGTGGTGAGAAAATAGCTAGAAAAGCTCCAATAATAGCAATGCCCATAGGTAATAACTCTAAACTAATCAAGAAAATAATGATTATAGCAAGTGAGTCAAAGATTTGATGAATAGCAGTCAAAGGTAATAAAGAATTTCCAAATAAAGTAAAAGAAATTGCTACTAAAATAGAGTAACCTGGAGGGTGGACTAATAGCCTTGCATCACCTGGACGAGGTTCTTGGCTAGGAAATAAAATTCCTTTACCTTCTAAAATCCTTTCTGCTTCTGTGTCATAAGCTAAGGCATTTAAGTTATTTACAGAAGCGCTTGCATAATCATGCCAATAGAGTGATTTTACTGATAGGGCAATCAAAAAAATAATCAAACAATAAAGAAATAATCGCTTTTTTTCTATGGTTTGATTTGTTGTACCTAATTGACTATTTAAACAATCTAGAAATTTTTTTAATTGCTCCATTTTAGAAAAACACCTTTAGTTAATAAAATAAAAGCCCTGAATCACAGGGCTTTTACTTAGTTAAACTATAAAATAATAAAAGAGGTTGAAAAATTAATTTTCTACCAATAATTTTTCTACTAAGGAATTTAATTCTTCAGCAGGCATAAAACCAACATGTTCTTTGCGAATAGTACCTTTTTTATCGATTACAAAGAGAGTTGGTAAAGCTTCAGGATGTCCAAAAGGTTGTTGTTTTAAGTTTGAGCCAAAGACTATAGGATAATTTATTTTTTGACCTACTTGGTCTTTTCTTAAAAAAGCGTCTAAAGTGCTTTGATCATCATCATAGGAAATCCCAATTATGACTAGTTTATCAGCGTGTTTTTTTTGTAGTTCAGCAAAAGCAGGTATTTCTTTTTTGCAAGGCCCACACCAAGTAGCCCATTGATCAACTAAAACTACTTTGCCTTTTAAGGAACCTAAAGAGAGTTGTTTACCAGTAAGATCGGCAAAGCTAAAGTTAGGAGCTTTGCGAGATTGCATATAAGCGGTTGGCATTATAAATAAACTAACTAGACTTGCTATTAATGTTATTAAAAAAATTCTTCTTTTCATAAGGCTACCCTTTCGACCTAAATTTATTTTTTTGCGCGGCAGAGAATAAACTCTACTAAAGTACGAACCCCATAACCTGTTGGGCCTTTAGCCATTTCTGGCTGATTTTCTTCTAACCAAGCAGTTCCAGCAATATCAAGATGTGTCCAAGGAGTATCACCAACAAATGCACGTAGAAAAGCAGCAGCCGTAATTGCTCCTGCATAACGGCCTCCTAGGTTTTTAATGTCAGCTATATCGCTTTTAATCATATCTTGGTAATCTTTATTAAGAGGTAAAGGCCAAAGCTTTTCACCTGCTTGTTCACTTGCTTGACGGATTTCTTTCATTAAATTTTCATCTGTACCAATCATTGCAGCACGATGATTACCTAAAGCGATGATACATGCGCCGGTTAGGGTTGCCAGGTCAATTATACAAGATGGCTTTTGCTCTACTGCATAATGTAGTGCGTCAGCTAAAACTACTCGCCCTTCGGCATCTGTATCAATAATTTCAATGTTTTTTCCTGAGTAAGTCTTTATTACATCTCCAGGTTTATAAGCTTTTCCTGATGGAAGGTTTTCTGATGCTGCTACAACTCCTATAACATCGATTTCTGGTTTAAGGTTGGCAATAGCGCAAAGAGTCGCTATGACTGTAGCTCCACCAGCCATATCATTTTTCATTTCCCACATACCTTCGCGGGGTTTTATAGAAATTCCTCCTGAGTCAAATGTAATACCTTTACCTACAAGTGCAATAGGTTGGCTATCATTTGATTTAGTTCCACGATAACGAAGTACAATTAATTGTGCAGGTTCTTCTGAGCCTTGAGAAACGGCTAGAAGTGCCCCCATTCCCATTTTTTTAAGCTCTTCTTCGTCAATTGCTTGAGCTTCTAAGCCTAAGGCAATTCCCATTTCTGTTGCGCGACGGGCAAACTCCTTGGGAGTAAGTTTATTACCTGGTTCTAAAGTTAAATCCCGAGCAAAATTAGCTGCCTCTGCTACTGCTCTACCACGAGATATAGCTTCTTTAATAAGACTATTTTCTACTGGGCTATTATGAAAAGAGATGCTAAGTTGTTCTATCTGAACATCATTTTCTTCTTTCTTTTGATATTTATTTTGTTCGTGAGGTGCAAGTAAAGAGCATTCTGTAATATGACGAGCAGTTAGAGCTAAATCTAAGTTATTTAGGTTTCTTACTAGCATTACGCCACTAGTTAATTTTTTACTAACCATAAAACGCACAGCAGTAGCAGCAAGTTGACCAAATAAATGAGGGGTAGTTTTACTTGCTTCCCCTGCTCCTACCAAAATTAAACGTGGTGTTGGAGATTCTTTTGTAGCATAAAGATAATTAATTTCTTTTTTCTTAGTTTTTAGTTCTTCTGTTTCTAAAAGTAGTGACAGTCCACCGCCACTATATTCATTAATCTTTTGCAGCAATCCTTCTTCAAGACTGTCTTCTTTAAAAATAGGTACTATTAAAGTATCTGCTTTAATTTCTTCTAATGCTTTAAGCTCTAACTCAATTCTCATTTTCCTTTAGTCGATCCTTTCAAATAAAACCTAACTAACTTTAATAATTTTAATAACTTCTAGTTGAAATAAAAATTTTTAGCCTAATTTTTCGATAATTGCATAAGTAAATTCTGTAGTGTTGGATGTGCCACCTAAATCAGGAGTACGAACTTTTCCTTCTAATAAAACATTATTAATTGCTTTACTAATACGTTCAGCTGCTTCTGTCTCATTAATATACTTAAGCATTAAAATAGCAGTTTGTAATAATGCAGTAGGATTAGCAACATTTTTACCTGCAATATCTGGTGCTGAGCCATGGACTGCTTCAAATATTGCAACCTCTTCGCCAATATTAGCTCCAGGGACTACACCAAGCCCTCCTACTAATCCTGCTCCAAGGTCTGAAACTATATCTCCATAAAGGTTTTCAAGTAGAAGCACATCATATTTTTCAGGATGGATTACTAGTTGCATACAAGCATTGTCTACTATTTTGTCATCGCTCTCGATTTCAGGATAATCTTTTGCTATATCACGAACACACTTAAGAAATAGGCCATCAGAGAGTTTCATAATATTAGCTTTGTGAATAGCTGTAACACGTTTACGTCCATTTTTACGTGCATATTCATAAGCAAAACGAGCAATACGATGACTAGCTTTTTCTGTAATAATTTTTAAGCTTTCTACTACTCCTGGAACAACTTCATGTTCTAAGCCTGAGTATAAGTCTTCAGTATTTTCTCTAACAATAACTAGATCAACATTATCAAAACGAGTTTTTATACTAGGTAAATTTTTGACAGGGCGTAGATTAGCATATAAATCTAGTTTCTTACGTAGTCCAACATTTACACTTGCAAAACCGCCACCAATGGGTGTTCCTACAGGGCCTTTTAATGCAATTTGGTTATTTTTAACAGATTCAATTAAAGCCTGTGGCAAAGGATCGCCATATTCAGCAATTGCCGCAGCACCTATTAAAAAGCTTTCCCACTGAACTTTTATTCCACTTGCTTCAATAACACGTACCGTAGCATTAGTAACCTCTGGCCCTATACCATCTCCAGGGATTAAAGTAATTTTATGCATTATGTATGAAAGCTCCTATGAGTAATTAAGATCAATTAAGTTTGGAGTATAGAAACTTGATTTAATTAAAAGAGCAATGTTATTTTAATTATTAAAGGAAAACAATTCTTTTCAGCTTATTGTAAGAATCCTAACTAGTTTATAAGCTATATTTTAAGTTAAGGTTTATTTGATAGGTTTTAGTCTAGTTGCTTAAAGCTCTAAGTAAGAAATTTCTTATTGACTCAAGGCTTTAAGTTTGTTAGTTTTGCCATTAGGTTTCAGAAATTTTCTTTCAATAATCAAATTAAAAAACGCTTTAAAAACGCTACTTCTCTTTAATAAATAAAATCTCTTTAATGGAGGCTACTCTAATGCGTAAGTTAAAAAACGCAATACTTTTTTCAAGTTTAGCACTAACTCTTATTATTTCAACATCAGGGAATTTAGTTTCTGCTCAAGAAGGTGAACGTAGACCAATTCCAATTGCTAATGGCGATAGAGTTTATTGTGCAGGTTTTATTAGCGACACTAAAATCAACTATGATATGCGTATAATCGGCAGCGAAAGAGAAGCAGAAAGATCTATTTATACCAATGGAATGCGTACTTTTATAAATAAAGGTCGTGCTGATGGTATACAAGTAGGTGATACTTATCAAGTTATACGCCCTAGAGGCCCATTTTATCACCCTTTTAAGAATGTAAAAACTTTTACTAGACGAGGCGAATTACTAGGCTATTTTACTGAAGAAATAGGGTTTGTTAAAGTTATTGGTGTTCAAGATAAAACTGCTACTGTAGAAGTTACTGAAGCTTGCTCAGAAGTTCGTTTTGGCGATGCCTTGGTTAAATATGAAAAGCCTCAATTACCAGAACTTAAAGCTTATGCACCTATAGATCCAGTGGCTCCTGCCAATGATAAAACTAAAGGACAAATAGTTGGAGCTAAAGGAACAAGAGAATTTTTAACTATTTCTGATGTAGTTCTTTTAGATGTTGGTCAAAAGGCTGGTGTAAAAGTTGGAGACTATTTTACTATCTTTCGTGAAAATGGTAGCGAGTTAATACAAAAATTCCGTGATGATGAAGTTTCATTTAAGAAGACTGAGGGCGGAAGTGATCGCTATAGGGGTAGTAGTCTTTCAATAGAACATCCTAGTATTCAAAAAGAGAAATTACGTAAAGAATATCCCAATAAAACATTGCCTAGAACCATTGTAGGTGAATTAGTAGTCACCCGTGTAGAAGGTAATACCGCAGTAGCTATAATTACTCGTAATCAAGGTAGTGAAGTTTTTATTGGCGATAATATCGAACTACAATAAGCTAGCCCAAAAAGAAAGTTTTAAGAAAAAGACAAAGGATTTTCCTTTGTCTTTTTTCTTTTGCTTATATATTTAATATTTTGAGGATTATATGTTTTTTAGAAATAGAGCATTTTTTCTTATATTTTTGCTTATATTTTATTTTATAAGTTATATACCTTACTCTAAACCTCAAGCTGCATCTTTATACCCTGTTTATGCTAAAAATGGTGTGGTTAGTTCATCTGATCGTATTGCTTCAGAGGTAGGAGTAGAAATCCTTAAAAAAGGCGGAAATGCCGTTGATGCTGCCATTGCTGTTGCTTTAGCTTTAGCCGTTACTTACCCTACGGCAGGTAACTTAGGTGGTGGTGGGTTTATGCTAATTAGAATGGCTGATGGCAAAACTACGGCCATTGATTATAGAGAAACTGCTCCAGCAAAAGCTAGTCGTGATATGTATTTAGATAGGGAAGGGAAAGTAATTCCTAGTTCCTCTAGCATAGGGTATTTAGCTGTAGGTATTCCTGGTACAGTTGCAGGTCTAAAATTAGCTTTAGAAAAATATGGAACAATGAAATGGCAAGATCTAGTTGAACCTGCTTATAGACTAGCAAAAGACGGTTTTCCAGTAAGCTATTGGCTAGCTCATACACTTAGCACTAATACTGATTTAGTTGATAGATTTCCTCGTGGAGTTTCAGGCCCAAGAGAGCTATTAAGTAAATTTCCAGAAAGTAAACGGATTTTTCTTAGAGATGGAAATTATTACAAAGTAGGAGAAATCCTAAAACAGCCAGAATTAGCTCAAACCTTAGAGCGTTTACAAAAAGAAGGCCCAGATGAGTTTTATCAAGGGACTACTGCACAACTTATTGTTAAGGATATGAAAAAACATGGTGGTATTATCACCTTAGAAGATCTAAAAGGCTATAAACCTGTTGTTCGTGAAGCATTAAGAGGGGATTATAGAGGATATGAGATAATTACTATGCCTCCGCCTAGTTCAGGAGGAATAGCTTTAATTGAAATGCTAAATATCTTAGAACAGTATGACTTAAAATCTTTGGGTTTTAATTCTTCTCAAAGAAATCATTTAATTATAGAAACAATGCGAAGGGCTTTTGCTGATAGAGCAGAATTTCTAGGTGATCCTGGTTTTGTTAAAGTTCCTATTAAAGGCTTAATTTCAAAAAACTATGCTAGCCAAATTAGTAAATCTATCAATCTAAATAAAGCTACTCAAAGCCAAGAAATAAAGCCAGGTCAAGCATTTAGCTATGAATCAGATTCTACAACACATTTTTCTATAGTAGATTCTATGGGTAATGCAGTGGCTAATACCTATACGTTAAATGGTAGTTATGGAAGTGGAGCAACTGTAACAGGAGCAGGGTTTTTATTAAATAATGAAATGGATGATTTTACAGCTAAAATAGGAGTACCTAATGATTATGGCTTAATCCAAGGTGATGCTAATTCAATAACTGCTGGAAAAAGACCTCTTTCTTCTATGACACCTACAATTGTCTTAAAAGATGGAAAGTTATTTTTAGTTATTGGTAGCCCAGGAGGCCCAACTATAATTAATACAGTTCTTCAAGTTATCTTAAATGTAATAGATCATAATATGAACGTCCAACAAGCAATAGATGCTCCCCGTTTTCATCATCAATGGCTGCCAGATATAGTAGTTTTTGAGCCTTATGGGTTTTCTTTAGACCTAGTTGATTTACTGAAAAATAAAGGACATATTTTTTCTAGTAAAGCTGGCTATATTGGTAATGCTCAAGGGGTTATGATAGATCCACAAACAAATTTTAGGTTAGGTGGTAGCGATTCTCGTGGTGCAGATGCGCGTTCAGCAGGTTACTAATTTTATAGTAGCCCTTCAATTAAAAGACAAATTTTTAATATCATTTTTTTCTTTAACCGTGTTACTCTTGATTAAATTAGCTTTAGTAAAGGATTAAATTTAATATGGGTTTTAAGGGTTTTAGTGGAAAAATATTTTTTTTACTAAGTTTTTTACTTGTATTTGGAGTAAGTTTTCCACTTGCAGTAGAGTTAACTAAGATACAAGGTAAGATAAAAAATGAAAATGGAAAAGCCATTAGCGGTGCTAAAGTTCAGATAGAGGAAACAGGAAAAGTAATTGCAACGACTACAACAAATAATAAAGGTGAGTTCAGCCTTTCTATTGAGCTAAAAGAATATACTATATCTGTTGAGGCTGATGGCTATCAATCTGCTAGACTATCTTCTGAGTCAGAGAGCGGTAAGAAAACAAATGTTGAGTTAGTTTTAGCAGAAGCATTTGCTTTAGTCAGAGGAACGGTTTTTACAGAAAGAGGTTTTTCTTTTCCTAATGCTTTAGTCTTAGTAGAAGCTATTAATAGTAATAATAGAAAGAAATTTATTAAACAATATACTACAAATCAATCAGGAGAATTTGCTTTTAGATTACCAAATACAGGAGAATATCTTTTAACTGCTTCAGCAAAAGGATATATCACTGAGTCAAAGAAAATAGAAGTAAATTTAGGAGAAGCAAGAAATTTAGCTTTTTCCTTAATACCTGAAAAAAAATAGGTGGCATTTTATGAGTGAACAAAATCAGAATAAACAAAAAGATTTTCTCACTGCCCGCCAACTTGCAGATGTTTTGCAAATAAGCCTTTCAACAGTACATCGCCTAAGACGACAAGGGCGTATACCCGCTGTTATGGTTACTTCAAGACTTATTAGATTTAATCTACGTGATGTTCGTAATGCTCTTGCTACACAACAAAATAATTCCTCAAATACTAATACCAATACTAATACCACTCCACTTACAAGTAAACTAGGACAACAGCTTGCTTTTGAAGACCTTTTTACAGAGACTTTTGATTAATTATGATTCAAGATATTCGCTTACATGGATATGTTATTGCTAGTAATGAACGCTACGAGTATTTTACTAATATAGTTGGCCCTGGAGTCTATACACATTTTTTTTATGAACAAGGTAAAGATAATCGAGGGACAAATGATAGATTTTTTTTAAGTGGTAATGAAATCATTATTTACTCAGATCGTATTTACCATCAAGGTAATGGTGGGACATTTTGTGAATATATGTTGGGGATGGACTTACCTATTAAAGATGTCTTAAAGCCTGATATACACAATCGTTTAGTTATGTATGGGGCAAAGTATGATGAGCGTGGAGAGAGAATAATTTTTACTAATAATACAACAGGCCAAGATACAATTAGCCGGATTTTTGAAGAAGGGCATGCTTTTGCCAATTATTATTTCTTTATTGCTGGGGATATTCAAGGAGATGGAAAAACCGTTCAAGAAACTCTCCTACGTTTTACTGGGAAAATATTAAAGCGAGTTGATCTATCAAGCGATCTAGATGGATTTTTAATTGCTAAAAAACTTTATCAAGAAATAGGTATTTCTCGTTGGACTGTTTTTATTATTAAACTTATAGATCGCTATGCGCTAGATTACTATAATAAGTTTTCTGATATTTATCAGAAAAGAAAATCAAACCTATCGGAAAATAGAGAAAGCCTAGAAATACTTGCTAAGCAATATAAACTCAGTCAAAGTGAGAGAACTCGCCTAGAGCTAGATGTAATTCAAAAGCATCCAGACAATGTAAGTTTAGTTAATAATTATAAAGAAGTTTTAGCTCTATATTCCCGCAAACCTAACGAAGAAACGCTTTTATTTAAACGTAATCGCATAAGAACCTTAGCCTCATGCCAACAAATTCCAGCACAGCTTTTTGATAATCTAGAACAAATGCTTAATCATCAGGCTGAAAATGTTGTATTACCAGATTTTGTTTCTGAGATGCAAGAGCATGTTAAAAATTTACTTTCAGACAGTAGTACCAACCAACTAACCGAATCTGATTTAAGACAACTGCTTCAGGCCAGAGCAAAAGCGCTTTTGCAACATTATGCAAAATTTGACGATATATTAATGGAGCTAGGAAAAGGCTATGGTGGGGAAAAAGCACAGCTTTTTAGTATTATTGTTGCTCATCTAGAACGCTTCCAATCTGCCTATGAGATTATTAACAGTGTTGCTTTTATTGATGACTATAAATTAATAGAAGAGCAATTATATCTTTTAGCTCGTACCCAAGATGTTATTGATAATATTAAAATAGGTTTTTTTGATGAGTTAATCTTTCGTAATATAGCACGTCAATACCTTAATAGATATGGGCAGGAGCGTTTGTCTAGACTTAAAAATAGCTTGCAAGAAATTATTATTGGCGAAGTGATGCCTAGTGAAATAATTAAGGCTATAGAAAAAATTAATTCTGAAGCAAGACTTAGACGTTTGATAGATGGTCATTTACGTGAATCTGTACGTGATATTTATAAAGAACCTTTAACTAAGGTTGAACAAGAAGCTTTAAGAAAAGAAATAAGCGGTAAGTTGCAAAAACAAGGCTTAATAAATGATTTAATTAACTCAGATCTTTTTGCTACAGCGATATTTGCTTTAAGAGAAGAGTATCTTTACTTAAATGATTTACTACCTCAAATTGTAAATAATCGAGATCGACAGCTAAGAGATGACTTTTTAGAAAACAGTGATTTAGATAGATTTCGCACTGAAGAGCTAGAACAACAATACTTTCGTTCTTATAAAGTAAGCTCAGAAATGCTTGAATGGTTTGCTAAAGAAATTCGGGGCTAAATAAACATAAGCCTTTATCTAGTTGTAAGATAAAAGCTAATAGTAATTATAGTAATAAATATAGTACTAAAAACAAAATAAAATATTGCTTAATAAATATTCTAACGGAGGTTTTTAGGCGAAATGGTGCGTATATTTTGATTAAATTGTTGTTGAGACAGATTGCTTAAGCTATAATTTTATTTGCTGTCTTTTTTCTTGTTTAATAAATTTTAAATAATAATTTTACAAATCAAAAAAATATTTTTATTCTATATTCCACAAATTTATAAATACATAGTTTCGGGCTTATCGTTAAATATTTTAGGAATATTACCTAAATTGTAATAAATTAAATCCTCAATCTGGGATCAAATCATGAAAAAGTGTTCTTCATGTGGGCGAGAGTTTCAGGAACAGACTACTTTCTGTCCTTTTGATGGAAAAAAGTTAGACTCTCCAGAAGTTGCAACAGAAGTAGATAAATTTCTTGGCATGGTTTTAGATGGCAAGTATTGTGTTGAATCTAAAATTGGTCAAGGTGGAATGGGCAACGTTTATAAAGCTAAACATGTTCACATGGATACAATGGTGGCAGTAAAAATCTTACACCCTCATTTAGTATCTGACCAAACTACTGTAGAAAGATTTAGAAGAGAAGCTAGAGCAGCAATAACTGTTAATCACCCTAATGCAATTCATGTAATGGATTTTGGAGTAACTGGTGATAAAACAGTTTATTTAGTAATGGAGTTTCTAGAGGGAGTTAGCTTACGTAAGATTTTAGAAACGGATAAATATATGGCCCCAGATAGGGCTATAAATGTAATTAAACAAGTTTGTGCTGCTGTTGAGGCTGCGCATATTAAAAATATTATTCACCGCGATCTAAAACCAGATAATATAGTAATTCTTGATTGTGGTACACCTAACGAACAAATAAAAGTTTTAGACTTCTCTATTGCTAAACTAAAAGTAGCTACTGAAGGGCCAGTTAATCTTACCCAACAAGGTATGGTGGTTGGTACTCCTCAATATATGTCTCCTGAACAAGCCGAAGGTCAAGAGCTTGATATTCGCTCTGATTTATATAGCTTAGGTGTGATTGTATATGAAATGCTTACAGGCGATTTGCCCTTTAAGGCCACTACACCTATGGCTTTAATCCTTAAACATATTCATGCTTTACCTAGGCCGCTAAGAGAATTAAAAGATGATATTTCTCCTGCCCTAGAAGCTGTCGTTTTACGTACATTAGCAAAAAAACGAGAGGATCGACCACAATCAGCAGCGCAATTAGCTGATCAATTAGAAGAAGCCCTTCATCAACAACATATTCCTACTAGATCCGACACAACTCCTGTTGTAGTACGCCCAACGGGTGATTCAATGAGCGCTTTAGGAAAATCTAATATACCTAAATCTACTCAACCAGTTGTAGGTGCTGCTTCATATTCAGGTGCAACTGCTCCTCTAAAGATGCCTGTTGATAGTAATTTACCAAATATTGGTAGCACTTCAGGTGCATTAGATTATAGCGGTGATTACTCATTAGATCCTAGTCGTGGGCCGTCAAAGGTTCCTAACTCAATAAATAGGCCACAAAATGGTAATAGGTCTATTTCACCTTTTGTTAGTTCTAGTCCTAATATGGTTCAAGGCCAAGAATCTCTAATAGAAGTAAAACCTGATGGTGTAAAACGACTTATAGTTATAGTTGGAGGAGCTTTATTTGCTTTAGTTGTAGGCTTAACTATCTACTTTTTCTTTTTTAATAGACCTGATGGAGGAAACGATACCCCAGTAAATACTAGTAATAATCCAAAGGCTTGGATAGAAAAATTGCAGATGGTAACATTACCAATGGGAACGTTTATGATGGGGGCTGATAAAGGTGCTGCTGACGATGCAACTCCTGCTCATTCGGTTAAAGTTCCAGCTTTTGTAATAGGTAGATATGAAGTAACAAATAGAGAATATAGAGAGTATATTAGAGCCACTAATCGGCCTAGTCCTCTAGGTTGGACGGGCACAGAATACCCAACAGGACAAGATGATTTTCCTGTAAGTAATATTACTTGGGATGAAGCTAACGCTTATTGCGCCTGGCTTTCTTCTGTATCAGGGATGCGTTTTCGTATGCCTACAGAAGCAGAATGGGAATATGCTGCTAGAGGAACAGATAATAGATTTTATCCTTGGGGCGAAGAATGGGACGCTAATAAAACTATTTTTGGTGATAACAGTGGAGCAGCAGCAAAAGCAGTAAATAACCCCCAACTATCTGGAGATCGTAGCCCATTTGGAGTTATTGGTATGTCTGGTAACGTTGCAGAATGGACTAACTCAGATTTTAAACCATATCAAAATACTAGATATCAACTTAAAGAATCAGATGCAGGTTGTAAAGTTATTAGAGGTGGAAACTATCAAACTAAGAAAAAAGAGTATCTTAGTTCTGTTAGTCGTGTTTGGCAACCTAATGACTATAAAAATGAAAGATTAGGATTTAGACTAGCCGCAGACTTACCTAATTAATATTAAGTTTTAAAAGCTTTATTTATTAAGTAAATAAAATTATTTTCTAGGGCTAGTTATTATTTTGATGGTATCTTATAAGCCATTAAAAATTAAAAGCTATGGTCATATTGCTCATTTGCCTGGAAGCCGTATGGGGCCAGCAGATCATAAGTGTCATGAAGGCCAAAAACGTATTGCTACAGAAAAAGCTCGCGACCGCCATGACAAAATAATTGTTCAAGAAAAATTAGATGGCTCAAATGTGGCCGTAGCACTTGTTGAAGGAAAACCCCTTGCCCTAACTAGAGCAGGTTACTTAGCCAACACCTCACCCTTTAAACAACACCACCTCTTTGAAACCTGGGTAATAAAAAATCAATCTAGATTTAAAGCTGTTCTTAAAGAAGGTGAACGTCTTTGTGGAGAATGGCTAATTCAAGCACACGGCACTCGTTATAACCTACCACACGAACCTTTAGTAGTTTTTGATTTAATGATAGGAAGTACTAGAACACCTTATAATGAATTTATTAACCGTATCTCCTTAGGTGAGTTTATTAGCCCAAAACTTTTACATCAAGGCACTTCCTTGAGTATTGAAGATGCTATGAAAATACTTAATCCATTTGGTTTTCATGGTGCGCTTGATCCTGTAGAGGGTGCAGTTTGGCGTGTTGAGCGCAATGAGCTTATTAATTCAAGCTCAACAGAAAGACGAGTAACTGTAGATTTTCTTGCTAAATATGTTCGTCCAGATAAAGAGGACGGAATTTATTTACCAGAAAGGACTAATTTAGATCCCGTTGCCAATACTTGGCTGGAAAATAATTAAACCCTTTCTAATACATTAAATTGCAAGTTTTATTTTATAAGCGATTCTTCTTTGATATATATTTCAATTCCATCATCATCGCCTAATCCTTTCTTAAGTAATTCTATTAGCTCTTCATCAGCCCCAAAATCAGTTAGATATTCAATAGTGTGAGTATCTATATAATAACTATCACTTTTACTACTCTCTTCTTCTAGCTGATCAAATAAAAGCTCTAGTTGTTCTTCATTGATAATTCCTATAAGCTCCCTACTTTCAGCATTATACATTTTGATCATTATAAAATCTGCTCCTGTACTAGAGTTTTATGTTTTGCTCCAGAAAAAGTAAATAGCATAACTTAAGCCTGCTAAAGCTAGCAAAACAAAAATAACCATAAGACCAGTAAAACTCTTAAGTGTTTTTTTAGTCTCTTGTGTTTTAACTTTTACTTGAGAGGATAAAGCAGATAATGTTTTAGTCTCTTGACTGAGTTCTTGACTGAGTTCTTGACTGAGTTCTTGACTAGGTTCTTGACTAGGAAAATCATCATAGTTAGAATTTCTATCTAAACCAGGCTTAAATTCTATTAAGTCTCTCCTACTATATTGAACTGTTTTGTTTGGACTGCTTTCACTACGAGTTAAAGAGGATGTTGCCATTAACCTGTCAGTATCATTTTCAGAACGTTTTTCTTTAACTAATTTAGCTTTTCCACTAGCGTTACTTAAAGAAGGTGGTTTAGCATTTCGCCAAGGTTCTCCCATTGATGAACGATCAAAGTTTGAAGGGACAAACTTAACCCTAACAACATGGTTTTTTAACTCCAAACCATTCCATTTAACTATAACTTTAGTAGCCTCTTTTTCTGTATCCATTTCAACATAGCCTGTATGATTATGCCTACCATCTTCAGGTGCTTTTATATAAGCCCAACTTACTTTTCCAAGCGGGACTAATAGATCTTGAAGTTCTGAAGAAGTTATTCCCAAAGGGAGATTTTCAAAAACTAAGGTTTTACGCTGTTCACTCATGATAGTTAATCGCCAAAAAGTTAAAATAAATTTTGAGTCTAATTATTAAATATTTTATAGTACTTTTAGTAGTTTTATTTTAATAAAAATTTTAAGCTACTATTTAATCTAAAAAAATAACAATTATGAGAACTTATAAAATCTCTTTGGCTTTAATCCTTTTATTTTTATTGCCAATACCTTGCAAAGCTATTATAAACTCTAAGAAATATTTTCTTCCTGTCACTTCACAAACTACAACAGGCACTTTAGTTGGAATGGTTATAAATGAACAACTTCAACCCATCCCAGGGGTGCTAGTAAAAGTTATTAATCTTGCAAATGGTTTTAGCTATGGACGACGTACAAGTACAGATGGTACTTATAGAATAGATTTTCTTCCAGCAGGTACTTATGATATTACTGCTCAAGCCGATGGCTATTTACCTAATTCGCTTCCTCAATTCCTAGTGGAAGTTAATAGAGAGAAAATAATTAAGCCCCCTCCAATTGTGTTAACTCCAATTGCTTCACCTCAAATAACTAATTTACCTCAAACTGCTAACCTCCCACAAAATATTTTCCTACAAGCAAATATTGCAGACCCAACCTTAAGAGGCAGTGCTACTAGTGAATTTCTTACTGCTTTACCTATTCCTGGTATACGTAGTTTTGATAGGTTTGCTTTGCTTATTCCAGGTGTAGTTCCAGCACCTCAAAACTCAGGCAGTAACGGCCCAGGCATCGGCGCAGGCGTAGGTAGCGCAGGCCAATTTTCTGTTAATGGTCAACGTGCTAGAAATAATAATTTTACTATTGATGGGTCGGATAATAATGATCAAGATATAGGAATACGTCGTCAAGGCTTTACTTCTACAAGTCCTCAAACAATTGAAAGTATTACAGAGTTTCAAATTACTACTTTACTTGCTGATGCTGAGGCAGGCCGAAACACCGCAGGCCAAGTAAATGTAGTCTCTCGTACTGGTGAAAGCAAGCTTCATGGTGAGTTTTATAACTTTTTTACAGACTCTTCTCTTAATGCAAGAGATTTTTTTGAGACAAAATTTTTAGGTGGAACTCAGGATAGCAAAAATGCTTTTACTCGAAATCAATTTGGGGGAAATTTGGGTCTACCAATAATAAAAAATAGACTTGCTTTTTTTGCTGCATTTGAACATCAAGACCTTAAGCGCAATCAACAACTAGATTTTGCCGTTCCTACTGTGCTAGAACGCAATCAAGCCTTTAGAAATGCCCAAGATTTTATAGACTCAGTTAGTTTACTAGGACAAGATGTATTAGCTCTCTACCCTTTAGCCAATAATCCTGGTGGGGCTTATGGAAACAACACTTTCTCTAAAATTGTTGATGCAAGTGGGCAGGGAACCGTTTTTTCTCTAAGAATTGATAATCAATTGGGCTTATTTGGAAAAAATAGCACTTTTACTATTCGCTATAACTTTACTGATGATGATAGCCGTATACCTGCGGTTGCAGAGGCGATAAATTCAAGCCTTGATGCTAAAACTCGTACTCAAAACCTGGCATTAACACTTAATACAGAACTTAGCCAAAATATTTCTAATCAAATTAGATTTTCTTATGGTAGAACTTCATTAAGCTTTAAAGAAGTTCTAGGAAGCCCATTTATTTTTCAAACTAATCCAATAATGGATATTAATTCAGATGGTCGTGCAGATGGTCGTAGCGGCCCTATAGGTAGATTAAATCTTTCTCCATTTAGTCCAATAGGGGTTGATACTTTAACTTTTCCTCAAGGAAGAGCTAATAATACTTTTCAATTTGCAGATAGTTTTATTACTTCTACTAGCAGAAATACTATAAAATTTGGTACTGATATTCGTCGAGTCCAGCTTAATAGCTTTTTAGATCGTGGCTATAGAGCACAGCTTACTTTTAGCTCAAACACTTTTGTAGACGCTAGACGAGGAATAGTATCTTTTAATTCAGGAGCAGACTTTGCTGCTCTTGGTGCTCCTTCAGACATTTCTCAAGCCTTGGCTATAACTCCTGACTCAACTATTGCGCTTAGGTTTTTAGAAGCAAACTTTTTTTTACACGATAATTTGCAAGTTAGTAAAAGGTTAAACCTAAATTTTGGTTTACGTTATGAGGTTAATACTGTCCCTACAGATGCTACAGGAAAAATTGAGCGAGCACTTAAACAAGATAGAAACAACTTACCCGTAGGTTTTGCTAATGGTTTTGCCCAGTCATCTTTTTTTGCTACTTTTGATGCACAAGCTAGATTTTTTGCTGGGAGAAATAAAATTTACTCACTTGATAAAAACAATCTAGCTCCAAGAATTGGAATTGCTTGGGATTTAACAGGCGATGGACGCACTTCTTTGCGCGCAGGTTATGGACTTTTTTATGATCAAATACTAGGTAATATAGTTAGTCAATCTAGAAACTTATTTCCTCAATTTGCACCAGTTAATTTTGGTATTACAAATATTCAAAACACTATTTTAGTTGCTAATCCTGCTTTTGTGTTTTTTAGTTTTCCAGGAAGTGGTCAACAATTTTTAATTAGTCCTAATACTACTAACACTCTTAATGGGACAACAAATCAACTTGGTTCAGTTTTGGGGTCACTTTTTGCATTAAATAGCCCATTTGCCCTAGCTTTTACTTTGCCTAGTAAAGAATTAAAAACTCCTTATGTTCATCAATATTCTGTTTCGCTTGAGCGTACTTTTGCTGATCGTTATATAGTTTCACTTGCTTATGTTGGTACAAAAGGAGATGATTTACTTAGGTTTCGCAGCCCTAATGGAGGCCAATTTATTCCGCTAACTATAGTTAGTGCTGGTAATGTCGGAACTCTACTTTCCTTACTTAGAAATACTCAAAGGCCAATTACTGGATTAGGAGCAATTAGCATTTTTGATAACTCTGCCAAGTCAGATTTTCAATCCTTACAAGCCTCTTTTTTAAGGCGGTTTAATGGTGGTTTTGGTTTTCAACTAGCTTATAGCTATTCACATGCAATTGATGATGTTTCAGACCTTTTTGATATTTCTGGAAGCCCTATTTTTGCCCAAGATGAAATAGGCCGAAAAGAAGGATTAAAAGCCGAACGAGGTAATGCTAATTTTGATGTTCGCCATAGATTTACTTTTGCAGGGCAATATGAAATCCCATCTAAGATAAAACTCTTAAAAAACTTTCAGCTTTCAACTATTCTTACCTTACAAACTGGACAGCCCTTTACGGTTAACACCAGTCTAGATATAAACCTAGATGGCAATCGCACAGATCGCTTAAACACTCTCCAAGGGCTTATTTTATCTGATAAAGGTCGTTCTAGAATTAATCTTGCTCAAGGAACAAGCTTTATTAATCTACTAGCAAGGCCAATTATTTCAAACCCTCAAAATGGAGGGGTTGGACGTAATACTTTTAGAGGAGCAGGCATAGCTTCTTTAGATTTAGCGCTTGAGAGAAAATTTATTATTAAAGAAACAAACTTAAAGCTACGCCTAGAAGCATTTAATTTATTTAATCGCACACATTTTGCTATTCCTGTAAGGGTTTTAGAAGCACCTAGTTTTGGATCCTCGGTTGCTACATCGCTTCCTGCTAGAATTTTACAAATAGCAGTGCGGTACTCTTTTTAGATTTAATCAATGTTTGACAAAACACATAATTTTATCTAAATATAATTTGTCAACTACCAGCCACTAAAGAGGCTGGCTTGATGTGAAAGCATTAAGCCCAGTTGAGCGGAGTAAGTTACTGAAAAGTAGCTACGTTATTTGTAAAGTTAAAAGACCTACCTTGGGATGCGAGCCAGTCCCATGCACTAGAATTACTAGGTTAAACAACTGTAAGGGTATAAAAGTAGTGCCTAGTAAATATGCTGACAAATAACCTTCTCGAGGCACACATAACCACAGAAATGTGAGGTAAACTTTACTATGTCAAAAGTATTTGTACTAGACACAAATAAACAAGCATTAGATATGTGCCACCCTGGACAAGCTCGCAGGTTGTTAAAAGCAGGACAAGCGGCAGTTTATCGCCAATTTCCATTCACAATAATACTAAAACGAGTTGTAGCAGACCCTCAGTTACAACCATATCAAGTAAAGCTAGACCCAGGAAGTAAGAAAACAGGACTAGCTATAGTTAACCAAGCGACAGCACAAGTAGTATTTGCTGCTCTGGTAGAGCATAGAGGGCAAGCAATAAACGCTAGCTTAGATAACCGTCGTGGTGTAAGACGAGGTAGACGTAGTAGAAAGACTCGTTATCGTAAGCCTAGGTT
>JACQZQ010000131.1 GCA_016213785.1 Acidobacteriota bacterium | reverse complement strand
TTGCTTATAGCGATTTTCTAGCTACAAATAGTAGAAGTAGCCGTGTTTCTATGGGTTATACCTTAAGCAAAAATATTTTTGTTAAAGGCAATCTTTTCTTTACAGAGCGTTTTAATGTATTGAGGGGAGTTGAAAACCGTATTTCTAAACGCATACAGTTAGATATTAATTACAGGTTCTAAAAAGGTTTATGGAAAATTTACAAGAAGCCACTAAAACAGATAATTTAATTTTAGCCCCAAGAAAAAAACGATGGTTAATGAGTCCTAGCGCAGATAAAGCTTTTCATACTCTTACAAAATCATTAGCTCTCTTTTTATTTACATTAGTAATAGCTTTAGTAGCTTCTATGATTTATAACAGTCGATTAAGTTTAAGCCGTTTTGGATTAAGCTTTGTGTTTTCCTCTACTTGGGATCCTGTAAAAGAACTTTTTGGTGCGCTCCCTTTTGTTTATGGCACTTTAGTTAGTTCAATAACAGCTTTAATTATTGCAATACCTATTAGTTTAGGAGTAGCAATTTTTCTAACTGAAGAATGTCCTTATAAATTACGCCCAATAGTATTAACCTTAGTTGAACTCTTAGCAGCAATTCCTAGTGTTGCTTATGGGCTTTGGGGAATTTTTGTTTTAGTTCCTTTTATGCGCAACTATATAAACCCTGTTTTAGAAAAAGGGCTGGGCTTTTTACCATTATTTAAGGGGCCTTCTTATGGTATTGGACTCTTAACTTCAGGAATGATTTTAGCAGTAATGATTGTGCCAATTATTACTGCTATTTCTGTTAATTCTCTAAATTCAGTCCTACCTTCGCAGCGTGAAGCGGCTCTTGCTCTAGGTGCAACACGTTGGGAAGCCACACAGATTGTTTTACTTAATGCACGTTCGGGAATTATTGGGGGAATTATTTTAGGATTAGGTCGAGCATTAGGTGAAACAATGGCTGTAACAATGGTAATAGGTAATCGTCCAGAGATTTCTCTATCACTTCTTGCACCTTCTTACACTATGGCTAGTGTAATTGCTAATGAGTTTACTGAAGCAACTTATGATCTTTACTTGCATGCTTTGATAGAAATAGCAATTTTATTATTTATTATAACTTTTATTGTTCAAGCCTTTGCACAACTTCTTATTCGCCAAATATCTAAAGGCAAAAAATCCTAAAATCCTAAAATCTTAAACCTTAAAATCTTAAAGTCTTAAAGTCTTAAAGTCTTAAAAACCTTATGCGAAAGCTAATCGATAAATTTGTATTTACTATTTGCTCTCTTAGCACAGTTTTAGTTTTATCAATACTTGCTTTGATAATAATCTATATATTTGCTAATGGAGTCTTAGCCATTAATTTAGATTTCTTTACCAAATTACCAAAACCAGTTGGTGAAGATGGCGGAGGAATGGTAAATGCTATTGTTGGCTCAATTATAATGGTTACGCTTGCTGCTTTAATCTCTATTCCAATTAGTATTGGAGCCGCTATTTATTTATCAGAGTTTGGTAAAGGATTTTTAGCGACTATAGTAAGATTTCTAGTAGATGTTTTAGCTGGTGTCCCTTCAATAGTTATAGGAATCTTTGTTTATACCATTGTAGTATTGCCTATGAAACGATTTTCTGCTATTGCTGGTGCTCTAGCTTTAGCCATTATTATGATTCCAACAGTTGTTAGAGCTACTGAGGAAGCACTTAGATTAGTTCCTCAGACACTTAGAGAAGCTGCACTTGCCCTAGGCGCTCCTTATTGGCGTGTAGTTTTAGAAATAGTTGTACTCTCAGCCCGTAGTTCAATAATTAGTGGTGTGCTTTTAGCAATTGCTAGAATTGCTGGTGAGACAGCCCCACTGCTTTTTACTGCATTAGGAAATAGATTTTTAGTCACTGTTTTAGATAGACCTATGGCTTCTTTGCCAGTACAAATATATTCTTATGCAGTTTCACCTTATGATGATTGGCATCGTCAAGCTTGGGCAGCAACTTTTTCTCTTGTAATATTTATTTTGTTAATTAACCTATCAGTGCGATTCTTTTTTCGCACTAAAGAATAACTAATTACTTAAGATTTTTATGTTAGTTAAAAATAGAAATATGGAAAATACCTCTCTCGAGTCTAAAGAAGTTAAAGAAGTTAAAGAAGTTAAAGAGTCTAAAGAAAACAAAGAAGAAGCAAAAAACTTAAAGGTAGAAGTTGAGGCAGAAAACTTAAATTTCTTTTATGGTGAAAAGCAAGCTCTTTACTCTATTAACTTAAAAATTCCTGAAAAATCCGTTACTGCATTTATTGGGCCTTCTGGCTGTGGAAAGTCTACTTTTTTGCGTACATTAAATAGGATGAATGACATAATTGTATCTGCTCGTGTTGAAGGAAAAATTCTACTTAATAATCAAAATATTTATGCTCCTAATGTTGATGTTGTAGATTTACGTCGTAGAGTAGGAATGGTATTTCAGAAATCTACACCATTTCCTAAATCTATCTTTGATAATATTGTTTATGGTATTAAAATAAACAAGCTAGCTAATTCGCGTACTGAGCTACAACAAATGGTAGAACAAGCACTTAAACAAGCTGCTCTTTGGGATGAAGTAAAAGATAGACTTAATGATTCAGCTTTAGCTTTATCTGGAGGACAACAACAACGTTTATGTATTGCACGTACTTTGGCTGTTATGCCAGAAGTAATTTTAATGGATGAGCCTTGTTCAGCACTTGATCCAATTGCAACAGAAAAAATTGAGGAATTAATAGTTGAGCTACGAGAAAAATATACTGTAATTATTGTTACTCATAATATGCAGCAGGCTAGCCGAGTTTCTGATTACACAGCCTTCTTTTTACTAGGACAATTAATTGAATTTGATGAGACAGAAAAAATCTTTACTTATCCAAAAGAAAAGAAGACCGAAGACTATATTACTGGGCGATTTGGTTAAAAATCTAGGGGGCTTAAATGCGTATTATTGAAGCGGACTTAAATAAACTAAAAGAAAAAATTAATTTAATGGGTATATTAACCCAAGATGCTATTGAGCAAGTAGTAAAAGCCTTAGTTGAACGCAATACAGAACTCTCTGAAAATGTTATTACTGCTGATGATAAAATTGATGTCTTAGAAAATGAGATTGATAAACTAGCTACAGATGTTATGGTTTTACGCCAACCTGCCGCAGGAGATCTGCGGTTTACTATTACTTGTCTTCATACAGCAGGAATTATTGAGCGTGTTGCTGATCATGCTGTAAATATTGCTAAACATATTAGAGTAATTAATAATGAACCTCCACTTAAACCTTATGTTGACTTACCTAAGATGGGCACAATTACTAGAGAGATGTTTCGTGATAGTCTTCAGGCTTTAATAACAGGCGATGTTAATCTTGCCCGTCTAACAATTAGAAGAGATGACCAAGTAGATGATCTTTTTCATTTAATTTATGATGAACTCCTTGAAGTTATGCAAAAAGACCCAACCACCGTAAAGCGAGGTTCTGAACTGCTTTTTGTCATTAAACATTTAGAACGTATGGCTGATTATGCTACTAATATTTGTGAAATGGTTATCTATATGATGGAAGGTAAAGTTATTAAACACACCCAAGAAGCCTTCTAAAAGCTTTCTAAAAAGTAAAAGTTTTGTTTAATCATTCTATAAGAAAACCTAGTAGATTTTCTAGGTTTTCTTTTTAGTAAAAAAAGATTATCCTTTCCAAAAGTCAATGGTAAGAAATAAATAGTTTCCTTATTAAAAAATCGATCAAAACCTTTACTTCTAAGCTTTGACAGGTTAGTATATGGCACACCTTTTATCTAAAGTAGAACAGGTTTGCCAAAAGTACGAAGATTGGCAGAAGTACCATCAGCATAGCAAGCAAAAGGGAGGTTGTCAGTGCCAATCATAGATTATGAAGCGCGTATAATGACATGTAATTTTATCTACTATGGCCCAAGTCAAGGTGGTAAAACAACAAACCTTTATTATTTGCATCAATATGCCGTAAATAAATCTCGTGGACACCTGATAAATTTAGCTACTCAAACTGATCGTACTATGTTTTTTGATTACTTAGCTTTAGAATTTGATTTAGTTGATGATTTTAAGACAAAATTTAATCTCTATACTGTTCCTGGTCAGCTTTTCTATGAAGTTACACGAAAAACTATACTTAGAGGATTGAACGTAGTCGATGGTGTAGTTTTTGTTGCAGATAGTCAAATTGATCGGCGTGATGCTAATATCGAATCCTTCTGGAACCTCCAACATAATTTACAATCCTATGGACTAAACCTCTATCAATTACCCTATGTACTTCAATTAAATAAAAGAGATTTGCCTAATGTTTGTAGTGTAGATGAAATGAAAAAAGAACTTATTATTAAAGATGAACCAGTTATTGAAGCAGTGGCAGATAAAGGCCAAGGAGTACTAGAAACCCTTAGGGCAGTTTCTAAAAAATCCTTAGAAACGCTTAAACAAAATATGACAGCAAAACAACAAAATATGATGGCTAATTTATAAGATTTATTATTAAAATAATTTAAAATATTCTAAATAAAAGAGTTAAAAAGGGCGGCAAAAGCCGCCCTTTTACTTTTTATTAAAGTTTTTAAGAACGTTAAATTTTAGGTAAAAATCTCTTGCACCTAACGTTACGTCAGGCTTTATTATAAAACTGTTAGGAGATAGCTATGAAAACAAAAAGCACTAAACTATACCAAACACAAGTATTTGCAAAACGTCTTGGGGTTAGTGTTCGTACACTTCACCATTATGACCATTTAGACTTACTTAAGCCTAAATCTTATACAAAATCTGGTTATAGGCTTTATGGAGAAGAAGAACTTATTAGGTTGCAACAAATAACAACTCTAAAATTTTTAGGCTTTTCCTTAAAACAAATTAAAGAGCTTTTTACTCAAAACTCTCTTGATATCTTAATGCTGTTTCGCCTTCAACGAGAGGCAATTAAAGAAAAACGTAAACAATTAGATATGGCTATTGAAGCCATTGATCAGGCTGAAAACTTTATTAAAACCAGTAATAAAATTGACTGGGAATCATTTAAAAAAATAATCGAGGTAATCAATATGCAAAACAATATGGAATGGGTAAAAAAATATTATACACAAGAACAATTAGATGAGCTTGCTAAACGTGGAACACCTGAAGTTCTTGCTAAAGCTCAAGAGGATTGGGCAAATTTGATGAAGGATGTAGCAGAATCTATTAATGAAGATCCAGCTAGCCCAAAAGCTCAAGATTTAGCAAAACGTTGGGCAGATTTAATTTATCAATTTACTCAAGGCGATAGTGGAATAGAAAAAAGCTTAAAAAATCTTTATGCCGATCAAGCAAATTGGCCTAATACTTTTCAACGTCCTTGGACTGATGATGTAGGAGGCTTTATGGCTAAAGCAATGGCAATATATAAGTCTAAAGAATCTAAGGGCTAATAGAACCATTTATTGCTTAATATAAAATACTTTCTACTAAGGCTTAAAAATAACCTCTAGAGCTACTAGATATAGGTTAAAAGGGTAAAAAAGGATAAAACTGCTTGAAAAAGCTTGGAATAGCTTTGAACAGCTTGATAATTTTTTTGCTCTTATCTACTATCTGTTTTACCGAAAAAGAAGAGAGAAAGCCTCCCAGTTCAATGTTGCGGGAGCAAAATAAGTGGAGAGATGAATCGCTACCTTATTATAAAAATCTTTAGTAGAAAGCAAAAAATAGTAGAAATAGTATAGCTCTAGTGGTATAATGCTAGCAAAAGTAATCAGGTAGAAATATGGCGAAACAGAATAAAACAGTAAAAGCTAAAACCCCATCATTTGTAGCAGAATTTGAATTAGAAGCAAGTTCCAAAGGATTTTCTTGCTTAGAAAAGATAAATAATGCCTATCGTCAAATCTATAATGCAACATTAGGAGAATTAAAAAGAAACCTAGATGCATCACGTAAATCTAATGAATGGCAAAAAGCAGGCCTATTAGCAAAAGCATCAGCAGAACGCCAAAAAGCATTTTCA
>JACQZQ010000125.1 GCA_016213785.1 Acidobacteriota bacterium | reverse complement strand
ATGATGGTTTATTTGTTTTCTTCTTTGCCATAAGTCTAGATTATTACTGAAATTAATCTTAGTCAATACCTAGAGTTACTTCTTAGTAACTAGTAAACTATCCTTTAGAAAGTTGACATTATGTTGTTAGAACTTATACACTGTTTTACCTATTGATTTAATCAAAATTAAAATTGATTAGTTTTAATTATTACCTTCATAATATTACCTTAGAATGATAACTTTAGCTTTACCAGTAGAAGACCAACAACCTGAGGATTGGCAAGATTTCAGATTTGCTCTAAAAGAATATCAACTCACTATTTCTAAAATCTCAAAATTCTCAAAAGACCTAGTTAAGGTTGAAATCAATACTTCATCAGAAGAACAAACCCAAATAGTTGTAGATTTAATGCAACTCTGCTTTACTAAATATTACTCTGTTTAATGGATAAGGAAATTATATCTATAAAAAAAGACTTAAGGATAAAAGAAAAAAGGCTTGAAATTCAAGCCTTTAATTAAACTAGCTCTAGAATTAGAGGATTTTTACATTAATGAAGACCTTAATAAAAAAAGGATTATCCTTGTACTATTTTATTTTGTTGTTGTACAAGGATAGCTAACAATTTTATTTGTTAGCTATTACTTCGCTGGCTATTTACATTAACTCTTATACTATAAGTATTATGATTAAACTAGCCTAAACTATAGATTATATTATAGATATAACAATATCATTTCACTAAAATAACTTTTTTGCAACAAACCTATCAAAAGAAAACCATCACATCTTCACAATTGGTAGCACTCCACTTAATCGGGGCCGTGATAAAAGCTGGAAAAATCGACTATATTTTAAGGATAAAGCTGGCTGTAAGTTATTGATTCTTCGTTGAACCCATATTGGCAATTAGCCCCAAATCTATATTTTTTCAACCGGCCCCGATTAAGTGGAGTGCTACCTCACAATTTAAAATAGTCTTAAATCTCTATTTTTAAAACACAACATTTTAACCATATTATATGTATTATCTATACTATAAATATGAGCAATATCATATATATAATAATTTTCAGATATAGTATATGTATAGTATATTTGAATTATATTATCTATACCATATATAATATAATGATTATATATATAATCATTATATTGTTATTCAGATATATTAGTTATATAGTATGTATCATATATATGAAAAAGGAAATTAATATGACTACAAAGGTAATAGCAATAGTAAATCAAAAAGGTGGCTCTGGAAAAACAACTGTAAGCATGCAACTAGCTGGAAGTCTGGCAAGAAGAAATCAATCTGTATTAGTTATTGATGCAGATCCTCAAGCAACAGCTACTAGGTGTGCTGCTGCTGCGACAGACGAAAACCCTTTTCCTGCTGCTGTGGTAGGTATGGGGGCAGCCAATAGTAAGGTACACAGAGAAGTCTCAAAATTTATGGATAAATATGATTTTATAATAATAGATACTCCACCTGCGGCTGAAGCTCAAGTAACACAATCTGCATTACTTATAGCAGATTTAGCATTAATCCCTGTAATTCCTTCTCCCTATGATTTGTGGGCTACTGTTCAAATCAAACAAGCAATAGAAGCTGCTAAAACTATTAATGAAAATCTACAGGCTAGGCTTATTATAAACCAATGCCAGCCTAATACTACATTAGCAAAAGATTCTATAGATGTCTTACCAGAATTTGGCTTAGATGTTTGTAAAACCTATTTACGGCAAAGAACTATTTATCGCCAATCTGCTGCTTTTGGTCAAAGCGTCCATCAGTTTGGAAAAAAAGCTAAAGATGCTATTTCGGAAATAGAGGCTCTAACCAATGAAATAATAGGTATTCTTGTTGAAAAAGTTTTAGCTAATAAGCCTACTAAAAACACCAAAACTAGTAAATCTGGAGGGAAACAATAATGTCTAGTAAAAGTTTAAAATCTCAGTTAACTAGCACTATCAAGGATGCTGGCTCAGAGTTAAAAAAACGTATTGAGCAAGCGGAAAATGTCTTGACTAATAAAACTAAACATAAAGAAGCGCCACAATTGAATATAAAAACTCAACCAATAGAAAAACAAGAGATTAATTTAGAAAACAATGTTATTAAAGTAGTAAAAGAAAATTACACCATGCCTGATTTTGATTATGAACTATTGGAAAATTTGAGAAAAAGAATTGCTTCAACAGGTAATATTTTAAGCAAGAGTGAAACTGTTAGAGTTGGGTTACAAGCCTTATCAAAAATGACTGATTTAGAGCTTTCTAAGCTTGCTACTACTATTGTAAAACTCAAACCTGGCCGTGTACCAATAAAAAATAAAAAGCAACAGAACCTATCAGACATATAAAATATATCAAATGTTTTATATATTTTATCTAGATTATATAGATCATACGTATAAGATATATAATAAGTATTAAATATATAATATGACCAATGTAGAAAGTGTTAAACATTATGGTTAAAGAGCTTAAAACAAATAGACTTGACTGGATAATATCAAGAATAGGGACATCTACTTCCAACAACATTGAAATTACTACATCTCTATCCAATAATACTAATTCCTCTATAATTACTGAGGATACTATAAGCTTAAAACCAAAACTCTCAACTCGTCCATATCAGGAAGAAGCATTAGCAAAAATAGAAAAAGCATATGAAAAAGGTAAAAGTAGAATACTAATAGCACTTCCAACAGGAACTGGAAAAACCATAGTATTTGCACATCTAATAAATCGACGACTAATAAAAGGCCGTAGCCTTGTACTTGCTCACAGAGATGAACTAATAGAACAAGCCGTAGAAAAAATCAAAATGGTAATTCCTTCTGCTAGCATCGGAGTAGTTAAAGCGCAGCGTAATGAAATAGACAATCAAATAGTTGTTGCTTCTATCCAAACATTAGCTAGGAAATCACTTCTTTCTTATTTAGGTTCTTTTTCTACTATTATTGTAGACGAAGCTCATCATTCTGCTGCTAATAGCTATAGAAAAGTTCTTAAGGCTCTTGGTTCTTTTGCTAGAAAAGATGCCCCTTTAACTCTTGGAGTTACTGCCACTCCTGAGCGAGGCGACCGTGTTGGCCTTCATAATGTTTTCCAGCAAATAGTATATCATCGTAATCTGTTAGAAATGATAGAGGAGCAATATTTATCTGATCTTACTTGGCAAAGTGTTAATTTAGATATTGATTTAGATAAGATTGGTATTAGATCTGGTGATTTTATCGAGTCGCAATTAATTAAAGCTCTTAGCGATAGTGAACTTCCTAAGCACACCTTTGATGCTTGGAAAAAGTATGCTAGTGATAGAAAAACTATTATTTTTGTTCCTGGTGTTGCACTTGCTCATCAAACTGCTGAACTTTTCCAAAAACACAAAATTAGGTGCGAAGCTATTGATGGAAAACTTCCTGACTTAGACAGAAAAGCTATTATAGCTCGTTTAAGAAATGGGCAGACCCAGGTAGTTGTTAATTGTTTAATTCTTACAGAAGGATTTGATGAAAGCTCAGTAGATTGCATATTATTTGCTCGCCCTACTAAAAGTAAACCTTTTTACTTACAGATGTTAGGCAGGGGAACTAGGCTTCATCCTGGAAAGAAAGACTGCCTTATAATTGATATTGTTGGTGTATCTAAAAAACACAATCTAATGACATTACCTAATCTATTTGGATTACCGATAGAAAGACTTAAACAAAAGCCTCTCTTAGCTGTTGTTGGAGAAGAAAGAGAAAAAGAAAAAGCTAGAATTAAATTTTTAGCAGAGGAAAAACAAAAGCTTTTACAAGGGCTTAAAGACAAAACTAATCAACAGCCTACTTATACTTACAATCCTAAACCTACTTATCAAAATGTTACTAAAGAGCCAAGACAAATAAGATTTAATTGGCTAAAGTTAAATGATAGCTGCTATGCATTATCATTAAGTAAACAAACCATTTTCTTACTAAAACAATCTTGTGGACACTTTCTAGCAATAGTTCAAGACATTGATAAAAATAAAAACTTGCTAGGGGAACACTTAAGCCTAGATTACGCTCAAGGTGTTGCTCAAGATTATGTACGTAACCTTAATGCTTCTATTTTAGTAGATGCTGATGCTAGTTGGCGTAAAGATCCTGCTACTGACAAACAATTAGCTCTACTTGATAAATTTCAAATCAATCATAATCAAGACATTACTAAAGGTGATGCTGCTAACTTAATCTCTGCTTTTTTTGTTAAACAGGATTTGGCTTATGATACTAAACTAAAGCAATTACTAGAAGAGGGTAAATTTGAAAATAAAGCTCATCTTTAATACTAGCTAGTAGTTATCATAATAACCTGGGAGTTACAACTAAAAGCCGGAAAAATATTTGGAGAAAGTGTGAGTTTTTTGTGTTGGAAAAACGACTAGTATAATAAGGATGGTGCTTTAGGTTGAGACTCAAAGCTATAATCTAAGCCAGAAGGAATATATTTGGAAATGT
>JACQZQ010000014.1 GCA_016213785.1 Acidobacteriota bacterium | reverse complement strand
GCCGTGATAAAAGCTGGAAAAATCGACTATATTTTAAGGATAAAGCTGGTTGTAAGTTATTGATTCTTCGTTGAACCCGTATTGGCAATTAGCCCCAAATCTATACTTTTTCAACCGGCCCCGATTAAGTGGAGTGCTACCGTTTGTTTTTGTGTATTTAGTGCATCCATTGTTATTACTGTGTTTTCTATATCTATTTTTTCTTCTACTTCTTCCACTTTAATATTCTTAAATATTCTATAAAGGGTTGCTTTACATGGTGTCTTTTTTCTTCTAAACCCTAACGCTTTTGTGATTTCTCCTCTGTAATTTCTTCCCCACTCCGCTATTGCACTATAGCTTTTGCACCCACACATTATTGCTACTATTGCCATTGCTAGTACTGCTACTAGCTCATATTTTTTCCCTCTTGCTTTGCGGATATCTTCTACTTCTGTTAGTATCTCTACTAGTTCTTTCATAGTCTCACCTCTTTTTATTTTTCTGTTTTGGTGAGACTACTCTTTTTTTTCTTTCACTTACAGACTTTTAAACAGCCCTGAAAACTACTGCTATGATTTCAGATTAAAATGGTTTTGCGCATGAGCATAAGGTTTTGTTGCCTCTATAAGGTTACATTGATTATTATTTTCCTTATACTATATTAATCAAGTTAATTAAATAATACATTATATATCTAGGAGCTACTTTAATGAAAAAAAACAAAACAAAAATAGATTTAACTGATAGGGAAAGGCAAATACTTTCTTTTCTTGCAGATGGTTATTCTAATGAAGAAATAGCAGATTTTCTTAATGTATCAAAGAGAACTGTAGAAGGACATAGAGCAAAAATAATGCTAAAACTTAACCGTCATAAGATTTCTTCCCTTGTTAAATACGCTCTGGAGAATGCTTTAACTTCTGTTGATTCTCATCGCACTTATCAATCTCAATCTCAATCTAAGGATGCAAATTAATTTAACATCTAATTAGGTAGATATGCCGATTAATATTATTTTTTTTACAAAAATATCTGTCGTATTATGACGATAATTATCGCCTTACATATTAGTAGCAAGTTTAATCTAAACATTATATAAGGAATAATTATATGGCTGTAGCATTAAGAATATACCAAGTTGATTTTGATAGCCCTAGAACCCTCTCTTCTACTAGTATACAAGCTAATCTACAAATTGTTACTCCTCCAATCACTCTAGGTAATAACAAATTTATTATAGCTATTAGGCTAAAAGAACCTGACTTTGATCAATACCTAAGCAGATTCTACCAAAACTATGCCATCATGCAGATCACCCAAGAAGATAAAAGTGACTATAAACCTACTATCTGGACACAAATTATTGGGATTGTTGACCAAGCTCAACAAAGTAATATAGAAGTAGATTTTTGATTTTGCATTATTCCAACTCTGGGCGCAAATTTAGTTATTGTCAAACAATTTGACTATAGTAAGATACCCTAATTATATTATTTGATAATATTGGGATTGTAGGAGGATAGCCCATTTGGAAGATTCTGTTGTTAGAGTTAAAGGTGGCCTGGAAAATTCTGATTGGCTTGTTAAACGTGATCTTATTCGTTCTCTTGTAAGATTGATCAAAATAATGTCCAGGTCATTTTCAGAGTTAGTTCTCTCCTTTTTGATTTAAGCCCCTCAAAACCCTTCAGAGGGTTTTGAGGTGGGGAAAGTTCAAATACTTACTTGTTTATTTTAGTATTCAGTTGACAGTAAAGGATAGATTTAATTAAAGTGCTGGTATAGCAGCTGCACGCCACTTAAGAGAAGGTAAGTAGGTGTTTTTAATATAACCATCTCTATCCCAAGTTCCTTCAACCAATGCAACAATAGGATCATACCATTGGGCAAAGTTTGGATTAGTTGCAAAAACATAGCGAAACTCAAGTACACCTGATTTACCACCACCAGTGACCTTACGACGGAAAGGAAGTTGGCGTGCGCCTTTTCCATCATCAACATACATAGCAATGATAGAATGCTCTGAATAAATAGAGCCTTGAGGACCCCACCAGCCATTTACAGCAAGACGATCTAAATCTTGTGGAGCAGTATAATCACTACTTCCTGCACCAGCAATATTTGCCCATTTATTAGCGGCAATATTCTTCCAACCTGAGGATTTAGCTTCATTCGATATTTTAGAGAAAACTACTATATTACCAACTACGAAGTCATCAGTGCCTGGTTGCCTAAAAATCTGAATTGTATTAGCGCCTTTGTTGAGATTAACTGTATCGTCTCTAATCATCCATACTTCCCAAGCTCCTGAAACCCCAACATTGTTCATAGGTGCGTTTATTGAACTACCATTGAGTTTGACTATAGGTGTAGAATTACCATAGCGCAATAATTCTATAAAAAATAGAGGGCGTTCACTAGCAAGGGGTGTTTGATTAATATTAAAGGTCATAAGCGTTGATTGATCACCAACGAAAATTGCATCTGTCACAACATCGGCAGAATTATCACCAAGATGTTGCCAGCATTTAATTTGTGTAAACTCAGTACTATCCATAAAAACTCCTTATTATGTGCAATTATTTTATAAATACATAGCTGGTGAACCTTTCGGTCATAAATATCGCTTCATTAATAAGAGCAAGATTTAATAATCAAAAGGCTCTTTTTTTACTTCTAGAAATATAAACTCAGTGGCAGTGAGTCAAAAAAGCTGATCAAGAAAAATAAAACCCATTAAATCAGGATGTTATAGAGGCTTATAAACTCTTTTACACCAACACCAACTCAGTTAATATCGTGAAATTCTCTCAGGGTTTTGCCCTTTTTCTTTCAGATAGATATCTAAATTTGTCTAAACTAATTTTTGTATATATTTTCAAATAAACTTTTTTGTAAAAGGTTATTTCTAATTTCGCTTTACATTTTCTAAATGCGTAAAAGCAAAAAAAATTACGACATACTTTTTTGTTTCTAGTGGATTTTTTATTTCGTGAGCTTGTGACAAAGTGGCTTTGTTGGCAAATTCTAAACTCCTTAGAATTGGAAGAGTCGAGAAAAAGAGATTCTTGTAACAATCTTCCAATACCCAATCCGCTGATCCCTTTTAGTGTAGATACTAATGATTCAAACTGGAGGTTTACCTAAAATGGATAGTTTGGGGTTTTATAATTTAGGGTAGGCTTTTGCTAGTGAACTATTAGGATAGTCTTTTTTATGCTCTTTTAAGGATGGAGTAGGATTAAAACGCCTACAGGCAGAAATGTGCTGAGTTAAGAGTAAGGCTAAAAGAAAACAAATAAAAGTGCTTGCCCAACCCATTGTAATTTCTTTAATTAAAAACGTCATTGTTAAATTAAAACCTAAAATTCCAAAATATAAGCCCGCTGGAAAAAGCCCCTTAAAAGGATAATAAAGTGTGGCTTCTTGTTTACTTATGTATTTTTCTAAAAAAATATAAATTCTTAGTATTGCTGTGCAAACAAACCACCAACCTAAGAAATTTGCTATTGTAATTCCAAAATAAGACCCACCATTAGGATAATAATAGATTTTACCTAAAAACCATTTATCTCCTTGTAAAGCTACTGGGTCAATAACAATATCTAAATACATCATTAAAATACCAGCTAAGATACTTGTTACCCAAGAATTTGCAAGTTGCTTAGTTAAAACTACCTGTATGTCATTACGCCGTACAATCAAGGATGAGCGTAATAGAATTGCCATTTGATAGCTTACAAAAGAAAGGAATGTAAAAGAAAGTGAGTCCATAAAAGGAACTCCAGCAATCCATAATTCTTGGCTATAAGTAGTTTCAATATAGTAGTAAAGTCCAAATGGAAAGCCATTATGAATAGAGCTATATTCACATAAAAAAGCAATAACAAAAGCAACTACTGTAAATAGAGTAGTTCGCCGCCAACCAATAGCAGTAATGGCTAAAAAAAGATAAGCAGCAAAAAAAGTAAATACATAGGGGCGTAATAATACTGTTCCAAAAAGTAATCTTAAAATCTCAAGCATGGTGGAGGTATCTCCCTAATGCTGTTAAAGGAAAGTGATTACGGTAAAAATGATAGTTAATATAAAAATGTCCAGGAAAACCTGTTCCAGTAAATTCTTCTTCAGGCCAACTTCCATCAGGGTTTTGTTTACTTACTAAAAATTCTATGCCACGTCGAGCACACTCAGAACGCCCTTCGCCGCCTGCAATTAAGCCTAAGAGTGACCAAGCTGTTTGTGATGGTGTGCTAGTTCCTTGACCCATTAATTTACGGTCAACATAAGAGTTACAAGTTTCACCCCATCCACCATCTTCATTTTGTATGGAATTAAGCCATTGAGTTGCTCGCATAAGGTAGGCTTCACGATTATCAATTCCTATTGCTACAAGCCCATTTAATACAATACTTGTACCATAAATATAATTTACTCCCCAACGGCCAAACCAACAACCTTCAGGTTCTTGCTCCGTTTTTAAAAAATTAATTGCTCTATTAATAACGGCTGGGTCTGTTTTATAACGAGTACGGCCTAACATTTCAAGTACTCGCCCTGTAAGGTCTGAGGTATTAGGATCAATCATTGCTTTTAAGTCACCATAAGGAATCTGATTAAGCAAATCTAGATCATTATCAATATCAAAAGCTGCCCAACCTCCACGTTTACATTGCATACTTAAAACCCAACGAGTTGTTAAATTCATAACTTCACGCTTTTTGGCTTCATCAGGAAGTTGCACTTTTTCTAATGCCATAATTACTACTGCTGTATCATCTACATCAGGGTAATAATCATTATAAAACTCAAATGCCCAACCTCCTGGTTTACCAGTTTTATTTTTTATTGCCCAATCTCCAGAACGTAAAATTAACTTAGAAATTAACCACTCACCAGCTTTAACAAGTGCTGGATGATTAGCAGGTAGTCCGCTATCACAAAGTGCTATAGCTGTTAATGCTGTATCCCAAACAGGAGAAATACAGGGTTGCAGATGAAACTCCTCATCTGTCTCAATACCAAAATCATCAATACACTTTAGCCCTTTTACCATTATTGGGTTATCTGGGCTATAACCTATAGTAAATAAGCCTAAGAGAGAGTTTAGCATTGCAGGGATAATTCCAGCCCAATCACCACTAGTTTCTTGGTGTTCAATTATCCATCTCTCAGCTACTTCTAAGGCTTTAGCACGGCCAGGAACAAAACCAACCTGTTCACAAAATTTTAAGAGTTTATCTATTTGAATAAAGAGTTTTCCTATTGTGGTATCGCCTGAAGGAAGAGAAAGGTCTGCATTTTTGCGTCCACCTACGTAAAGTTCATCAACATCACCATTAGGTGCAGACCAAATAGGCTTTTTATCACAAACTAAAAGTAATGGTACTGTGCTGCTACGCGCCCAACTAGCCATTTCATAGATAGTAAATGGCGACCAATTAGGTAGTAGCATTATCCAAGGAGGTAAGGTTGGAATTCCTTTCCAATCATAAGCACCAAAAAGTGCTAAATGGAGTTTAGTAAAAATTCTAGTTTTAGTAACTCCACCACGAGCTAAAATAAATTCTCGTGCTGCTTTCATTTCAGGGCGATCTGGTGAAATACCTAATAATTTAAGAGCAAAATAAGCCTCAACCGTTGTGCTAAGTTCCCCTCCATCACCCCAAAAAAGTTCCCAACCTCCATGTTTACACTGTTGCTTAAGTAAATAGCGTTCAATCTTATGTAAGGGGCGATTGGCAGCTGTTCCTAAAATAGTGTGTAACATTACATATTCAGCCGTTAGTGTAACATTAGCTTCTAACTCAGCCCACCAATAGCCCTCAGGATATTGTTTAGATAACAAATAATTTTGTGCTTTTTCTATTGTAGTTGCTACGGCTGGCAAGCCTGCTTCTGTTACGGCTTTTGCAAAACTCATTTTTTACTACCACCATTGAATTTAAGATTTTAAGATATTTATTATTTTAGGAAAGAAAATTAAACCCAATATAATAGCATAAAAATCTTGCCTCTCGTAGTTAGCTAGGCAGAAGTTCCCATAAGCAATTAATTTAGTACAAAAGCTAGAGTATCTTAAAATAATGGCTACAAATGGATGGGCTTCTGAAATTTTTCACGAGTTTAGTAAGCAAGTAACAGGGTTTGAGTCGGCTAAGTTGTGTAAGAAGGAAATGGTTACTCACCACTTTCGTTTGAGTTGCATAGCACAGTTTTTGGTTCAATCTTCTGATACTTCGCCTTCAAAAAAGGCCACGATATTTATCACGTTTTACAACCTTTAGTTCCTGCTTAAGCTTTTTTATTAAGCTTTTCTTTTTAGCTTTCAAAGTCGTGTTTCTTATTCTTGCTTTACTTCGTTTAAGAGTCAGCATTGGATAAGCCAAAAAAACTATAGCAAAAATTAGAGAAAACATCTTAAGCAGCCGCAGAAGATGTTTTACTTAGTTTTTGGTAAAATCAAATTCCACTCCTGTCACAAAATTACTTGTCTACCAACTATTTTATTTATGTATTAAGTTTATTTGGGTAACAAGTTTATCTGACTCAAATGAACGTTGCATATAAATAACTGTTGGGGTGGAAGAATTTTTTCCTAAAGGAGTTACTTCTTTTATTGACCTTTTTTCTACTTGGCTTTGAGCTTGACCTTGATCGCTACTGTTTTTACTTACTTTAAGAGAAGTGCTTAATGATTTTAACTCTTGCCATAAATTATCACTAGGTTTCCAAGGGCAATTATTCTGATTTTCTTGACAATAGCGTACCAGTTCTTCGTTGCTAGGTATTTTACTTATGGGGGCTTTAGATAAAACTAAATAAAGCTTTTCTGTTGCACTTTTTTCATCAAACACAAACCATTGTAGGTTGACATCAGGGTTATCACTAGATGGGATTTCATACGGCACATGTGCTTGAACTCTATTATCACCTCGTTTTAGCCGAGCGTCTGGAAAAATCATAGTAGGATTACTATCATTTTCTGTATGAAAAACATAAAAGTAGCCTTCAATATTTGGCTCAACCACTATTCTAATTGCGTCTCCTGCTTGAAACTCGCGCAAAGAATTAACTCTAACAGCTTCATCGTTTTTTCCTTTTAAGTAAATACTATAACCTAAGCCTAGTGTTGGTTTATTTTTGCTTACAGCAGTATTTTTAATATTATTTTTTGAGCTATTATTTGTATTTTTTGTAGGCTTTTCAGTTGAATTATTAGATTTTTCAGCTAAAGGGCGTGTACTTAAAAAACTGCCTCGTGCGCCAACATCATCATTTTCAATTTGTGCATTAACTAAGACTACAGATAAAATAAAAAATATAAATAAAAATACTTGTTTTCTCATCAAAGTAACTCCTTCAAATTACTTATTTTAGGTTTAAGTAGCGAGACTCTAAAATACTTATATGATGGCTTACATGTCCAGCCATAACATAGGCTAAGGCTCTTACAGAAATTTCATTATTATTAGCTAGACCACTTCTAAGCCAAGCTTCTTTATCAAGGTGCTTAAAAAGTGCTAGGGTAGAGCGGCGGATATTTTCAAATTCTTCTTTTAGGTCTGAAAGCGAGCGTTCATTAAATCTTCCTGTGGGGATAAAATCATCTTGTTCAAAACCACTTAATGGGGTTTTATCATTACGAGCAAAACGTAAGGCACGGTAAGACATAACTCTTTCTGTATCATTAAGATGGCCTATTAATTCTTTTACACTCCATTTACCTTCAGCATAGGGTTGAGTAATATTTTTTTCTTCGGCAACACTTATTGTAAAAAGAGTTGAGGCAATTTGTTTTTCTAAAACATCTAAAATATCATCATCTGTAATACGATCAATATATAAACTATAATATGGGGCGTGTTCTGTTGCTTGAGGGCGACCAACAATTAAATTTGACATAAAAACAATCTCCTTAAAATTTAAATTATAAGTTTCAATCGTTTTTAATGATAAATAGATATTTATTTTCTAGCAATGTAAGTTCCTTCTAGCAGACGCGATAAAAGCTTAAAGGTTCCCAAAATTTCATAAAGTTAGGATTTTAATTACAGTAGGATAGAGTTATAACTTATAAGTTAAATTACAGTAGATTAAAATAAAGGTTAATTGAGACTAGATGTTAATTGATTTTGCCTAATTTTGCCTAATTTTGCCTAATTTTATTTTCTTTCCATCATTAAAGACATTCTAAGAGTCATACAACGAAGTTCACGTTCAAGTTTTGCGCGTTGTTCTTTGGAATGAGTATTTTTTATTTCTTTTCTTAAATTATCTATTTCTTTTCTTAGTGAAACTTCTACTGGTGTAACACCAGCATTTTTCATAATACGAAAAGCTAAGCGCATTTCTGGAGCTATATGGTCATCATCGTTAAGATCTAGAGGTTTACCCTCACCTAGCAGATTTCTAAATTTTCCTTCTCTTATGCCTTCTTCGATTCTTTCAGCAGCAATCCAAGCAAAAATGTCCATAATATTACCTCCATTTTTTTAAGTAAGTTAGACACGATGCATTGCTTGAAAAATATCTTCTCGTTGTATGTAAATTCTTACGCCTAAGCGTTCTCCTATAGTTCTAAAAGTTTCCCTTAAGTATCCCATATCTTGAGTAGAACGAGTAGCGTCAACAATCATAATCATAGCAAATTTACCTTGGACAACGGTTTGATTCATATCAATAATACTACAATTAGAATCACCTAACAGAGTTGCCACAGTTCCAACTATCCCTGGTTGGTCTAGGCCAAAAACAGAAATTATATATCGTTGTGTTGTAATAGCAGGATTTACTTGTTTTTGATTAGGTAGGTCTAATTTAGGAAGAGGTTTTTCTGCTATATCAAAAGCTGGTTTTAAGGCAGTAAAAATGTCTGTTACTAAAGCTTCTACTAAAGGACGTTCCAGTTTATCGCCTACTCGATCATAAACAGCACGAGTAATTTTATAAATTGCTTCTTCGCTATTTAATGCCATATTTTTGCCTTATTATTTAGTTAATTTTATTTCATTTTCAAGTTTTTTAAGATATTTCCTAGATTATTTTTTAGGCTCATCTAACTCATTTTGTGATTCGTTATTTTGTTCATTACGATAACGACGTGCTAAAGAGTTTTTTATAGTATTTCTACGCCGCCTTAAAGCAATAAATTGTGCTTCTAGATCTTGCAAATCTCCCATTACTTCATCCATTTGAGAGTAAAGGTTATCAGTTTTATTCATAGCAGAATTTAGAGTATCAATAACTCTTTGCAAATGTTTAAGTAATTGACGTTGAGCATTAACGGGATTTCCTACTTTCTGACTTAAGTATTCGTCAGTCTGCATCATTTCTAGAAGATCGTCTTGATAAAATTCTACTTCTCCTTTAAATCTTTCTTTTGCAACCCTAACTCTAACTAATGCTCTATGGGTTCTTTCAAGCTCATTTATTAGGGTATTAGTAGATTGAAGATAATTATTGCTTTCTGTGATTATAGCCTCTAAAGCTAAAAGCCATCTTTCTTTACCTTGTTTAGAGGGTTTGCTATATAAAACCTCTTTCTCATCATCATCTTCTTCGTTATCTTCTTCGTTATCTTCTTCGTTATCTTCGTTATTTTCATCAAAGCTAAAAGGCTCTTCAGAAGGATTATTGTGGGGAGAGGACACAGGTTTTTCATTAAGAGAAATATTTTTTATAGAAATAGATTTTTTAGCTGAAATACTTTCTAATGCTTTAAGAGCACATTCTTTTAATTTTTCTGCACTAGGAATATCAATCCCTGTAGATTCAGAGATTTCCTGAGCAGTAGCTTGAGAGAGAAGCCCTAATTTAATTAATCCTCCTGCATAAAGTTTTTGAATATCTTTATGCTCTACATCATCAAAATAAGCAAGTGCATCTGCAATTTGCAAATCTTCAGGAGACTTATTAATTACTACGCCAGTATTTACTGTAGCAATTCTTACTGTGCCCGTGGGGGAAGTTTCTACCATATCACTACCAACACTACGAGAAATTAGACGAGTTAATTCTTTGTAGTCTGTAGCAATATTGCGTAAATCTTTTTTTGAAAGTAATCTTTTTTTGCCTTCTCTATAAGAGATCAAAGGCTGTTCCATAGATTTTAGAACATCATAAATATCGTTGTAGTGTATTTCTTCGCAGGCTAGGATTAGTGGTTTTAATGCGCCAATACAAATATCTAAGTTTCTTTCTGAGATATCCCCATTAGCAATGGATTTAATTGATTTGCCGATAGGAGTAATGTATTGAGAAACAATTTCTTGAAACATTTCTTTAATTTCGGCTTCCATTTTAGGATCAGGCATAATGCTATGAGGAGCGCCACCTCCGCCAGCACCAACCTTTAAGTCTTCAAATGCTTGTGCTACCTCTTCTTCTGCTAAATCTTCTAGGTCTGTTGGTATTGCTGTATCATTTAATACAGGCTTTTTTAATTCTTTTTCTTTATTTTCCATATTGTTCCTTGCTCTATTTCATTTACAAATCTTGAGGTAAACAAGCAAATTAACCTACAAAAGTTTATTATTGCTTTAAGCAAACCTTTGTAGGTAATACAATAGACAAGTAGCGATAAAATAAATAGTTTTAGATTGCCTCACTAAACTTGGGCAAAAATTTCGTTAGCCTCTCCTAAATCCCTAGCAGAAGGGGTAAGGATCGTTTTTTTACTAATATAAATTTTTTTGTTTTCTCGCAAAGCTTGTTTTACATCATCTTCACAAACAAAGTCTTGTGGGCGAGGGGCTGGACTATCTGGAGTCTTTTTATCTGTAAAATCTTTTACTTTTGCTGATGGGCTTGAAGATACGTCTTGCTTAAGATTTTCCTTAGCACTTGCTGGGACATCTTTAGTTTTCTCTTCTTTAGCTTGCGGCTCTTTGACCTGCTCAGGCTTATTAGTTTTAATATTTTCCAAAACTTTTGCTACAGCAATACTATTTGGCTTAGTTTTTTTACGTTCTACTAAAAATTTATCTACTAATTGAGCTATCAAAGCATCACTAAGAGGTACAGGTTCGGTTGGGTTTGTTGAACTTGTTGGATTTGCTAAGCTTGGATTAGGAGTTATTTTAGCAGAGTTTACAGCAGATTGAACCATTAAGTTACGTAAGTGGGTTTGTTCAATGACTTCAAGAGCAATACGTTTAGCCAAATCTGTATTTACAATCACAGACTTTGCAACTTCTGGAGAAGAATTTTTTCTAGTAATAGAACGAGTTTCAAAAGCTACCCTCTTAATATCCATTAAATGAATAGGTGAAATATTATCTGAGGTAACATTGCCTCCCCAACTACCACAGCCTAATGTCATACTAGGAGGAAGATTTGTAGTTAAACCTATTGCACCATGTGTAGTAGGAGAATTAACAATAATGCGTGAGGCTGGTTGTGCTATACCAAACTGGCGGATAACATCTCTATTTTGTGAATGAATACCAATAGTATGACCCATGCCACCATAGCGAAGGATTTCTTGACAAAGATTACTGCCTTCTTGCCAAGTCTCAACAGTATAATAAGCTAGTATAGGAGAGAGTTTTTCCATAGAAAGAGGGTAATCACGCCCTACGCCTTTTAACTCGACGATTAGAACTCTTATATCTGAAGAAACAGTAAATCCTGCCATTTCTGCTAAGACTTGAGGAGATTTTCCTACTATTTTAGGGTTAAGTCCTCTAGTAGGCAGCACTACAAGCTTTTCTAGCTTAGCAATTTCATCTTGGTTGCAAAAATGTGCACCTTGAGAAATAAACTCTGCTTTTACTTTACTGGCTATAATATTTTCTACAACTATTGCCTGTTCAGAGGCACAGATTGTTCCATAATCAAAGGTTTTGCCAGCCAAAATATCTGCTACAGCTTTACTTACTTCACTAGAGCGTTCGACTAAAACAGGGACATTTCCAGGCCCTACACCAAAAGCGGGCTTACCAGAACTATAGGCAGCTTTTACTAGCCCGATACCGCCTGTAGCTAGTATGACTGAGGTAAGCTTATGCTTCATTAGCTCTTCTGTTCCTTGAAGAGTAGAAATAGCTAAACAGCCTATTAAACCAGCAGGAGCGCCAGTTTTTTCAGCAGCAGCACGCATAATTTGGGTAGTTTCATTAATACATTGTGCTGCTGATGGATGAGGGCTAAGAACAACCCCATTACGGGATTTAAGAGAAATTAAAATCTTAAAAATAGCTGTAGAAGTAGGGTTAGTAGAAGGAATAATTGCTGCGACTACACCGCGAGGATCAGCAATTTCTATTAAATTATCTGTTTCATTAATAACCCCAACAGTCTTTAAGTTACGAAAAAAGCTATGTACATCTTCTGCGGCAAAACGATTTTTTTCTGCTTTATCTTTTGCAACACCATAGCCTGTTTCTGTTACAGCTATTTGCCCCAAACGATCTTTCTCTGTTAAAGCAGCTAAAGCCGCTGCTTCAACAATAGAATCAATACGCTCCTGACTAAAAGTAGCATAAATCTTTTGTGCAGAATGAGCAGCAGCAACTAAATCTCGTGCTTGCTGTACAGAGGTTAAATCTTTGTCGATTGGCATTATTGCTCCCTAAACAAGAAACCAAAGTTTATTAATTGCTTATTTTTCTTTAGAAGGAGGAAGTGCTTTTTTCTCACCACTTGCTAATGCTTTTTCCAAGCTCATTCCATTATCCGCCAAGACTTTTTCTAATTCTGAATGTGGACGAGGAATGACATGAACGCTTATTAACTCACCTACGCGGCGTGCTGCTGCTGCACCAGCATCGGTTGCAGCTTTTACTGCACCAACATCGCCACGAACAAATACTGTAACATATCCAGCTCCAATATATTCTTTTCCAATTAATACAACATTAGCAGCTTTTACCATTGCATCTGCTGCTTCAACTGCACCAACAAAACCTTTAGTTTCAATCATTCCTAGCGCTTCGAATGACATGTGTTATCTCCTCTAAGTATTATAAAAGGTTAATAGGTAGGTTTGCCTAATTTATATTTTTTGATTCTTTATCATTCCCTAAATTTTTAAGTGAATTTAAGTGAAAATGACATAACAAGCTATCAAAAGGCAAAAATGGAGTCAAGCCCTTTTGACTCTATTATTTTTATGGGAAAAAGCTACTTTTGCCCATATCTATCAACAGAAAAGCGGCTCATCTTTACAGCAGTATCTGGAAAAATACCAATTTTATTTTTTAATGCCTTTAATTGGATTTCAGGCGTATCAATACCGGGCAAGGCAGGCAAAAGAACCCCTCTCCTACCTTGGTCTGTTTCTATCATTAAACCATAAACTTCTACATTATGATTTTCTAGATTTTCTATTGGCTCTAGAGGTGAAAGAATATCAACAGAATAAACTAAGTTCTCAAGCTCATCTTCTTCTACAGGATTAAAACGGTAGTCTTCGGTTGCTGCTTTAATTACATTACGTATTATTTCTGCTGCGACATTTTCACTACTTGGTTGTATAGTCCCAATACAGCCCCGCAAAGAGCCTTGACTTGTTTTTATAGAAACAAAACACCCCGCCCTAACTCTTAAAAAATCTGGTAAATCTGTAGGCACATCTATTATTACTCTTTGTTTTAGAAAAGCCTCTAGAGCAAGCTTTGCTAAAGCATCTGGGCTTAATTCTTTGCTAAAGCTAGGGATCATTTATAGCTCCTTTATAATCTTTTTTGCTCTTTTATAATGGCGGTCATATAACCTACCCCAAAAGGGCACTCATAGGAAAGTAGCTCAGGTAATATATCTTTATCAGATGCTACAGCTATAGCAACTAAAATTGAGCGATAGCCACATTCTCCAGCTTTTTTACGCAAGTTTTGGTCAATATTTACAATTGCCATTAAATCTTTTTTTTCTATGGCTTTACATACTGCTTCATCAAATAAATGGGCATCAGGTTCAAAAGGATAAGGGCCTTGATGAGAAAGATAATGACTTAGGTCAGCACTTGCAATAAAAGCAATTTTTCTACCCAAGTTCTTTGCAGCTTCTCTACAAGCTTTACCAAACTCAATATGCTCTGAAACTGACAAGGAAGTAAAGCTTAAAGCTAAAATTTGCCCTTGCCAACCTGCTTTATAAAGATAATACATAGGAACAAGCACCCCATGATCTAGAGGGTAATCATTATCAAATAAATCAAATGGAATTTGCTCTTTGTTAGTTATTAGTTTTAGTCTTTCTAAAAGATCTTTATCATTTGGAAAAGCTAGTGATATTCCCTTAGCACCAAACTGACGAAAATCCCCTACTAGTTTTTTACTAGCAAATGCACCAAATTGATATGGATTTCCTGGTGAATGAGGAGAAATAATAACTACTGTATCGGGGTTAGTTTCTATCATACGTCTAGAAAAATCCTTAAGTGCATCAACGGAAGATTGTACCTGATGGATTCTTTCTCTCCCTATTTCAGGAACTAGTAAAGGGGGATGAGGTGCAATTCCAACAAAGACAATTTCATTAGTCATAACTATAAGCTCCTAGATATAGCAACTAATTAATTTCTCTTAAGAACAATTATTCCTAAGAATTAAACTAATATGTTTTAATAAATATTTATCTAGCAAATACACAAACTTGACAAAATATATTGATGTTGTAAACTATGGAAAATTTCAAGCTTAAAAAGCTAATTTGTCCGCATATTTCTGAGCAACTGATTTTTAAATTTCGTTATCAAAATAAATGTTTTACAAAATATTTGATAGTATTGAGTTTGCCAAGTCTACCTCTTTACAAAAAGCGTAAGTAAGTTGTACTAGTCTATCTAGAATTTAGATTTTACTTTAATCCCAAATATTTATATAAACTATAAAAGCCCAGTTTAGTCTTAGGAGGAGAAAATTTCAATGAAGAAGTTAAGCACCCTACTAGCAACATGCCTTATGGGGTCAATAGCCTTATCCCAAAATTTTAACAATGTGGCCTTTGCCAAACCCAGTCTTTTAATCTCGCCCACAGACTTAAATCTAAGAGTACAAGATGATAAGCCTGATGCAGCTAGTGAGAAAAAAGCTTATGATGCCTATAATGCAGCTAGAGCAGAAAAAGACTTTGCTAAGCAGCAAACTATGATCAAAGAAGCTTTAGGAGTTTATCCAAAAAGCCAATATGTTAAATTCTTTAAAGAACTTCTAGGAGCAAATATTGGAAATAGATTTCAAACAGAAATAAAGGCTGAAAAAATAGATACAGCCTTTAAGATTTACTCTGAAGAAGTTGTTACAACTGTTCCTGATCTAGAAGTCAATTATCTTTTAGCCTTCCTTGATCCGCTTTCTCGCTCTGCTAAAAAACCTGATACCCCTAATGCAGATATAGGTCAAACAGTTTTGAAGAAAGCTATTGATGTAATTAAATCTGGTAAAGCACCAGTAAATGTACCTGAATGGGACAAGAAAAAACCTGCTGTTTTGGCAAGTTTATATCAAACAGTTGGCCTCTATACTTGGAAAGCTAGCAAAAAAGATGACGATGCTTTAAATGTTTTTAAAGAGTCTATTTCTCAAGATTGCTCTGATCCTGTTACATATTATTTTGTTGCAGAACTTTATAAAGGCAAGTATGATGCTTTAAGTAAAGAGTATGAAGCTTTAGCAGAAGCTGATAAAACAGGAGATAGAGGCAAAGAGCTTTTGGATAAAATAAATGGTGTTGTTGATTCAATGATAGAATACTATGCAAAAACACTAGGTGTATCTGAGAGTAAAGCTAAAACCTATGAAAAATTGCGTGCTGGTGTTCAAGGAGCTGTAGAACTCTTCTGGAAATTCCGTCATGAAGAGAAACTAGATGGATTAACAGAGTTTCTAGGTAAATTTAAGACTGAATGTCCTACGGCTAACGCTAGCCCAGGGGGAACAAATTAGTTTTCTCTTCTTAAGAAGGTAAAAAACCAGCGCTATAAGTGCTGGTTTTTTATTTTAGTCTTATTGATTTAAATACTAGAGCATATTAAACTTAAGTTGTGTTTATAAATTAATAGAACTTTAATTAAATTTTACAATTTTGCTTTTATAATGGAAAAGCATCTTAAAGCAGCTTTAACAGATTTAGAAAAACGAATATCTTATCAATTTCAAACTCCTGTTTTATTGGAGCGGGCCGTTACTCATCGGTCATTTGCTAATGAACATCATAACCAAAACATTAAGCATAATGAGGCACTAGAATTTCTAGGCGATTCTGTCTTAGGTTTTATAGTTAGTCTCTGGATTTTTGAGCTTTTCCCTACTCTAGATGAGGGAAAACTTTCAAAGATCAAAGCTTATTTAGTTAGTGCACGTACTCTAGCACGTCGAGCAGAGGCTTTAGGTCTTGGTCAATTCTTACGTCTAAATAGAGGAGAGGAAAAAACAGGTGGACGCTCAAAAAAAACCTTATTAGCAGATGCTTATGAGGCTATTATTGCAGCAATTTTTCTAGATGGTGGGCTTGTAGTTGCTAATAGCTTTATTCGTAGGGAACTCTACCATGATCTTAAAAAACTCAATGTTTCCGATCTTTCTGCAACAGATTATAAATCGGCTCTCCAAGAGTATCTACAAGCATTGAACTTACCAACGCCTGAATACGTTGTGGTAGATACATTTGGCCCAGAGCATGAAAGAATCTTTCAAATAGAACTACGTATTGGACAAGAATGTGTGGCAACAGGCAAAGGAACAGCAATAAAGATTGCTCATCAAGAAGCCGCCCGTGAGGCATTGACTAAACTAAGACTTATTAATAGTAATATAACTTTGTAAATACAAGGATTTAACCTTATGTCATTTTCTGAGGAAAAATCATTAGAAACTAGCTATCCTAATGACTCTTTACCTAATCCTAATAATCTTTCTACTACACCTCCCATACAAGCTCAAGAATCTAAAAAAGGTTTTTTTAGAGATACCTTTGAATCTGCTCTAGTAACAGTAATTATGGCGCTTTTTGGTATGACATTTGTTGTACAAGCTGTAAAAGTCCCTACAGGTTCAATGCTTAATACTATTTTAGTAGGCGATCATTTATTAGTTAATAAGTTTATTTTTGGTCAAGATGGTTTAATGCTAGATAAATTTACCCCACACCGTCCTATTAAAAGAGGTGATGTGATAGTCTTTAAGTACCCTAATGATCCTACAACAAATTATGTTAAACGAGTTATTGGACTACCTGGTGAGACTATTGAAATGAAAGGTAATAGTATTTTTATTAATGGAAAAGAGCTAGCCGAGCAATACGTTTTGGCTGATCAACCTTTAGGAGATCCATATGCACCGCTAGAGGTTGTAAATGTTAAAGAAGCTCCTCTAGGAGCTAGTTATAAAGCCTATTATTCTTATGAATATGACCCTGCGGAAGCTGTTATGGAAAAAAGCTTAGCAGGACAAAAGTTTGCTATAGAAGCTCCTTTTCAAATTCCCCCTGATCATTATTTTGCTATGGGAGATAACCGTGATAATAGCCAAGATAGCCGTTACTGGGGAACAGTCCCTAGGCAAAACATAGTTGGCCGTGCATGGGTAGTTTATTACTCATTAGATGCTTCTAAAGATGGGCTTGGGAAAACCACTTCTGGGTATTTATTAGTTGATCTATTTACTAGAACCCGTTGGAATCGTATTGGAACACTAATTAAGTAACTAGGAATATTTAAGAGCTTGGTTGCTAGTTATAGGCAACCATTAGTGAGCTTCTTTCTATCAATTAACTTAAGTAGTTTAATAGTTTAAATGAAGTAATAATTTACAGTTTTTGTTTTTAACAAAAATCAATTTATAGGAGTTTAGTTTTATGAAACCTAAAGGGAAAGTTGTTTGGGCTGCTAGTGGAGCATTAATTATTACACTAGCATTAATTTTTTCATTTTCACACATAGTAGTAAAAGTTTATGGAAACAAAGCCCCCACAACTCTAAGTGGGGGATCAACTCTTGGAACACTACCCCCTCCAAAAGAAATTACTTTGCCAGAACAAGTAGTTTCTCCATCGGCTCTTTCTAATACTTTTCGTGAAATTGCTAAAGTAATGAAGCCTACTGTAGTTAATATTAGTACAGTTCAAAAGGTAAAAGGGATGGCAGAAGGAATGCCTAAAATTCCTGGGTTTGAGTTTGACTTTCCAGGTCAATCTCCTCAACCATTTAAACAACGTGGAAATGGCTCTGGTGTATTGGTAACTCAAGATGGTTATATACTTACTAATAATCACGTAGTTGGCAAAGCTGATAGCATAGAAGTAAAACTTGTTGATGGAACAAAACTTAAAGGTAAAGTTATAGGTAAGGATGAGCTTACCGACTTAGCTGTAGTTAAAATTGATACTAATAATTTACCTTATGCAAGTTTAGGTGATTCAGATGGGATGGAGCAAGGTGATTGGGTAGTAGCTATAGGATCTCCATTTGGCCTAGAGCAAACTATTACAGCGGGTATTGTAAGCGCTAAAGGTCGTTATGTAGGTAGTACCTACAATGAATTTATCCAAACAGATGCTTCTATTAACCCTGGAAATTCTGGTGGGCCACTAGTAAATATGAAAGGTCAAGTTATTGGTATTAATACAATGATCTTTTCCGAATCTGGTGGTAATCAAGGTATTGGTTTTGCTATTCCATCTAACTTAGTAAGAAATGTTTACGAACAGATAGTTAAAAATGGTAAAGTTACTCGTGGTTATCTTGGTGTAACAATAACAGAAGTCACTCCTGAAAAAGCTAAAGGTCTAGGATTAAATACTACTGAAGGAGCTTTAGTAAATGATGTTCAGCCTAATACTCCAGCAGCAAAAGCTGGAATACAAAGTGGTGATTTAATTATTAGCTTTGATGGCACATCTGTAAAAAACCAACATGAATTAACTAACACTGTTGCTCGAACCGCTGTAGGCAAAAAGGTTGAAGTTAAATTTATCCGTGATGGAAAAACTCAAAGCGCTATAGTTGAAACAGCAGAACGTAAAATAGGAGCAAATCCAAACTTAGACGACCTGGAAGAAAATCTACCAGAAGAAAAAGAAAGTAGCGGCAAATTAGGTTTATCTGCATCTACTCTAAATGCAGAGCAAGCAGCCGAGCTAAAAATCAAGAGTGGTGTTGTAGTAGATCAAGTAACACCAGGAGGCCCAGCAGCAGAAATAGGTTTAAGAAAAGGTGATGTTATACATCAAATTAATCGCCAAACTATTAAATCTGTAACAGATCTAACAAATGCAATGAAATCTGTCAGTCCAGGTGATACAGTTATTCTACAAGTCGAACGTAAGGGAACAGGAATTACTTTCCTACCTGTTACTATAGAATAAAGGCTTTCTACTTCTACTAACTTCTTTTAATCTATCTCTTTTTAGTAGGGCGTGTTACTAAATGCGCTCTACTAATCACCCAACAATCTCTTAAATTCTTTAATTTTAATTACTAAATCTTATTAAAACATTTGGTTAATATTTATAGCTTTAATCAAGAGCTATAACAAATACCTGTTTTTTTAATTAAACTAAACCTAAATAAATCAACATTTAATGTTTTGGAGGAAAATTATTATGCAAACAAGTATTAAATCTATTTTGTCTACTTTCGTTATTTTAATTGCTCTATGTACAAGTTCTTTTGCTCAAGATAAAGTAAGCCAAGTTAATAACTCTCAAACGACACAAACCCAAACTACTAAAGTTCGTGCTGAATATTTACCCGCTAATATTGAAAAAGCCCAAGAAATACTAAAAGCAAAAGGGTTATATAAAGGAAGTATAACGGGAACAATAGATTCTACAACAAAAGCCGCTATTAAAGCTTATCAACAAGAAGTTGGTCTTAACCCAACAGGTCATCTTAATAAAGATACTCGTCAAAAACTAGGAATTGAAATTTCAAATAATGTAGAAAATGGAGGTAGCCGCAAAAAAACTAAAGAAATAAATAAAACTACTGACTCTAAATAAAATTAACAATATCTAAGTAAAAAAGGGGCATTTTAAGCCCCTTTTTTATTTACCAAATTTCATCTAAATCTATAAAGCATCTGAAATAGTGCTAATAGGCACAATACCTAAAGCCTCTTGTAAATACTCAACCACTTGATTTTCTATTTCTGGTAAATTCCCTTTAATTGTACATCCAGCAGCATTGCGATGTCCGCCACCTCCAAATTTTTCTGTAACACGGGCTACATTTGCATTACCTTTTGAGCGTAAGCTGGTACGATAAACACCTGGAGATATTTCCTTAAAAAATCCCACCACTTCTATTTCTTCTACAGCTAGAGGATAGTTAACAATACCATCTAAATCTTCTTCTGAAGCATTTGCCTGTGCTAGAGTATCTTGAGTAACATTCATTAAAGCGATTCTACCTGTCTCATCGCGTTTTAAGCTAGATAAAACCATTCCTAAGACTTTAATTTTACTAAAAGGGTAAGAATAAAAGAGGGCTTGAGAAATTTGTGCAGGTTTTACACCACGTCGAACAAGTTCTGAGGCAATCTTAAAAGTACGCTCAGTAGTATTAGAAAAATGAAAAGAGCCTGTATCAGTAAGTAAAGCAGTATAGACACATTCAGCAATTTGTTGATTAACAGCCACTCCTAAAGCTTTACAAAGATTATAAATCATTTCTCCTACAGCTGAAGCTGTAGCATCAATCCAATTTATATGCCCAAATAAAGCTGTAGTACTATGATGGTCAATATTAACAACAAATTGTTTATCTAAATCTATTAAACCAGGTCGATCTATATCGCTACACTCTATTACAAAAGCAGCATCATAGCCATCAGGCACTTTGGGAGACTTAATCACCTCATCAGCACCAGGAAGTTCACGATAAGAATGCGGAACATTATCCCTCATTATTACATCAACATCTTTATCTAAGTTTTTCAACGTCCAATAAAGGGCTAAAGAAGATCCAAGACTATCTCCATCTGGGCGAATATGAGAAGTGATACAAAAGCGGCGTTTAGATTCAATAAGCTCAACAACTTGACTTAACATCTATAAAAGAAAAGGAGCAAAATTACAAGTTTTGCTCCTTTTCTATCTCCTCTCCTAACAGTTGTTCAATACGTGCAGCTTTTTTTCTACTATCATCATATTGAAAAAAAAGCTCTGGTACACGTTTTAGTTGTATACGTAAAGATAATTGGTGACGAATAAAACCTGCTGCATGACGAAGAGCATTAAGCGATTCTTTTATTTGCTCAGTGCCTCCATCTATATCTACATATACAGTAGCATTACGTAAATCTGAACTTACTTTTACTTCAGTAACTTTAGGTTCGCCAATACGCTCATCAACTAGCTCATATTCAATAATTCCACTGATTTCTTGTCTAACAGTTTCAGTTAAACGTTCTGTACGGTTCCAAGACATCAAATTACTCCTAATGATGTAATTTTACCTTTAAGAATTTAACTTAAGTATATTTAAAATATTTAGGTTAAAGCTCTGTTGGGGTAACTTTTTCTGTAGTATAGACTTCTAGAATATCTCCTATCTTTATATCTGGATATTTATCTACTCCAATACCACATTCAAACCCTTGTTTTACCTCTGAAACATCATCCTTAAAACGACGCAAACTGGAAATTTGACCTTCATGGATTAACACACTATCCCGTATTAATCTAACTTTACCAGTACGCTTAACAATACCTTCTGTTACCATTACACCAGCAATATTGCCATATTTAGGAATTTTAATAATTTGGCGTATTTCTGCTTTGCCTAAAGGAACTTCCTTAAGGGTAGCCTCTAGCATACCTATCATAGCATTACGGATTTCTTCTTCAACCTTATATATTATAGAATGTTGACGAATATCAACCTTTTCTGTACGAGCAATTTCTTCTGCTCGTTGTTCTGGGCGAACATTAAAACCTATAATTACTGCTGTATGTGCCATGTCGTTGCTAGCACTAGCTAAAAGAACATCAGATTCAGTAATTGCACCTACACCACTACGAATAACCCGTACTTTTATTTTCTCTGTAGAGAGTTTTTGTAGAGTATCTTTTAACACTTCTACTGAACCTTGAACGTCAGCTTTAAGAATAACAAGCAGTTCTTTTAGTTTGCCTGCTTGAACAGCATTAAATAGATCTTCTAGTTTTTGTGCTGAACTACGTGAAAGTTCTAGCATACGTTTCTTTGACTGCCGAAGCATAGTAATTTGTTGTGCTTTAGCAATATCATTAACAGCCTGGAACTGATCGCCTGCCGATGGAACCCCTTGGAGTCCAAGAACTTCTACAGGTGTAACAGGGCCAGCCGTTTGAACTGGTTTTCCAGTTTCATCAAACATTGCACGCACACGGCCAAAAAACATTCCTGCAATAACAGGATCTCCAACTCTAAGAGTTCCTGTTTGAACCAGTACAGTTGCAACAGACCCACGACCCTTATCTAATTTAGCTTCTAACACAACACCTGAGCCAAGGCGTTTAGCATCACCTTTTAAGTCTAAAATATCAGCAGAAAGCAGAATCATTTCTAGTAAACCATTAAGGTTAATTCTATGTTTAGCAGAAACTTCTACCATTACTGTATCGCCGCCCCAGCCATCCCACACTAGGCCATAATCTGATAACGCTTGTTTTACTCTATCTGGTTGGGCTTGAGGCTTATCAATTTTATTAATTGCTACTACTATTTGAACACCTGCTGCTTTTGCGTGTTCAATAGCTTCAACGGTTTGGGGCATAACTCCATCATCAGCAGCAACTACTAGAACTACAACGTCTGTTACTTTAGCACCTCTAGCTCTCATCATAGTAAAAGCTTCGTGGCCTGGTGTATCTAGGAAAACAACTCTTCGTTTTTTAGAAGAGTCATCAGGGTCATTAACATAAACACTATAAGCTCCAATATGTTGAGTAATTCCACCTGCTTCACCTTCTGCAACTCGTGTTTTACGTATAGCGTCTAGCAAACTAGTTTTACCATGATCAACGTGACCCATTACAGTAACAACAGGTGCACGAGTCTCTAGTTCTTCCCCTCTATCAGACCCTTCTTCAAACTCTGTTTCTGTTGTCATTTCTTCAAAATCAACAAAAGAGACTTCATAGCCAAAATCTTTACCTATCTCTTTAACAACTTCAGAATTAAGAGTTTGGTTTATAGTAGCCATAACCCCTTTACTAAGTAAAAGAGCTACAACATCTTTTGGTTTAACTTCTAATTTTTCTGCAAATTCTTTAACTGTTGTTCCTTCAACTAACTTAATAGGTTTTAACTCTTTAGGTACTATAACTACGGGTTTAGGTACTATGCTAGTAGTTGGAGGGGGTTGAAAATTTGGTAATTTTTCTCTAAGTTCTCGTTCTTCTTTTTTATTATGAACAGGTCGATTATTAACAGGAGGAGTACGCCGTGTTTTCTTTCTAGAATCTGGGGGAGGAATATAAGTAGTGCGTTGTGCATCAACAAATTCATTTGTTTCAGGTTTAGCAGTAACTCTATTAAGAGCTTGGGCGATTGGTTTAGAGAAATTTCTTTGCCCCTGATTAGCTTGATTTCCTTGATTAGCCTGATTTCCTTGGCTTGATTGATTAGCTTGATTTCCTTGGTTAAATTGGTTTCTTTGTTGATTAAACTGATTTTGGGAAAAACCTTCCTGTGTTCTGTTTTGGTTATTTTGGAAATTTTGCTGATTAAAAGGTTGTCCACCTTGTCTAAAGTGTCCACCTTGTTGATTAGGGCGTTGCTGGTTGTTTTGGTTATTACGATTTCCAAATTGTTGATTAGGACGATTGCGATTTTGATCACCACCAGGTCTTCTATTAAAATTTTGGTTAGTAGTATTAGTAGAAGGTATTGGAGATAGTGGAATTACCTGTGTTCTATTTACTGTATTATTGCTTACATTATTAGATTCAACAGCTTTTGGTTTAACAACATTAGCTTGTGTATTAGGAGCAATATTACGTTTGTCTACTATAATGGGTTTGATCTCTGTTCTAACAGGAGGCGGAGGCGTAGCTTTAACTTCTGGTTTACTGATCTCTGGTTTAGCTTCTATTTTAGGAGTAGGTTCTGGTTTAGTTTCCACTTTAGAAGGAACTAAATCTTGTTTCTCTTCCACTTTAGGAGCCGTTTCTTCTTTAGCCTCTTGTTGTTTTACTTCTAGTGTTACTAACTCTACTTTACTTGTTTCTGAAACAGTAGAGACAGCTTCAACATTACTAGAGACAGGTTCTTGTAAATTTTCTACTTTTACTAATTCTGTAGGTAGAGAAGGTTCTACTTGGTCGATAGAATCTACTGAAGTAACATTTTTTACAATCTCTACGGATTCTTCTGCTTTTGGTGCTTCTATTTTCACGATTCTTTGTTTGACAGATTCTTCTAGTTCGCGGTTTTCACGAGTTAGAGCAGTAGCCGCAGAACTTACAGAAGTTTTGTTTTGAAATTGGTTTGTGTGTGATGGTGTAACTGAAGTAGAAACATCAGTCTTTGGTATTACTTTAATTGTTGCAGGAGCAGATTTAACAGGAGCACTAGTATTAACAGAGTCACTTAAAATAGCTGGCTCAGATTTTATTATTCCCACAATTTTTTTGACTAATTGAGGTTGAGAAGATAGTACTTGTGAAGTATTAACATTAATTGTTTCAGGAGTTTGACTAGTTTGGTCTAATAGTATTTCATCAGCACGATGCTTAACTAATTTTACTCGCCTTTCTACAACTTGAGCTTTCTGTGGAAAGTACTTACTTTTCACTTTCTCTGCAATATCAGGGGGTACGGAATTAGAAGGCACGCTAACGTCATATCCAAAACGTCTTACTTCCTCGATCACCTTCTTGTTATCGAGTTTTAGCTCTTTAGCTAAATCATAAATTCTAACTTTTGACATTCATTCTCCCTTCAATCAGTATAACCCACTTCAGATCTAAACCTTAAGATTAATTCTAAAGTTAATTTAAATAATTAGACATCAAAATTATTCTGTTTTACTACTTTCTAAATTTGATGCTACAGATTGATTTAAGTTATCAATATTTTTTTCTGACTTTGCATTAATGATTTGATGAGCAAAGTCTAGTAATGAGTTAGCTTCATCCAAACTAACATCTAAGGAAGTAGCTATATCATCAGAAGAGCAATTTGCTAACTGTTCTAAGGTTTCAATACCTACTTCTTTTAGTTTAGCAGAGTGAACTGGATCAATACCTTCAATTGCATTTAATGGTACTGTAGCAGAAGACATAAGAGCTTCAATTTGTATAGCAACCTCTCGTTTCATTTCAGCTTCGCTACGAATATCAATATGCCATCCAACTAGTTTAGCAGCTAAGCGGACATTTTGTCCTCTTTTACCTATAGCAAGACTTAGTTGGGACTCTTCAACCATTACTTCTAGTTGTTGGTTCTGAAAATCTGTTACTTGTACTTTACTTACTTTTGCAGGAGAAAGTGCATTAGCAGCAAAAATTGCTGGATCAGGAGACCATTGAATAATATCTATTTTTTCTCCTCTTAGTTCGCGAATTATGGCTTGAACTCTTGAGCCTTTCATTCCCACACATGCTCCTACAGGATCAACATCAGGATCTGTAGAAGAAACAGCTATTTTAGCTCTATCACCTGGTTCTCTAACAGCAGCTTTTATAGTAACAGTACCGTCATATATTTCTGGCACTTCCATTTCAAATAATCTCTTAAGTAGTTCTGCACTAGCTCTTGAAACTATTACTTGAGGGCCTTTTGATTCTTTAGTAACGTCATGAATAACAACTCTAATTCGTTCTCCTTGAGAAAAATTTTCTACAGGTGATTGTTCTGCTCTTGGCAAAATGGCCTCAATTTTTCCTAAATCAACAATGATGTTACCACGTTCATAACGTTTCATAAATCCATTAACTAGATCTGTTTTTTTACCAATATATTCTTCGTAAACATTATTACGTTCTGCTTCTCGAACTTTTTGAAAAATAATTTGTTTTGCAGTCTGTGCAGCTATTCTACCTAAATCTTCTACAGGTCTAGGAAATTGAAGTTCATCACCTATTTCTACTTCTTCTCCAACTTCTTCAAGAGCTTCATTCATACCAATTTCTAGGTCTGGATTAACAACTTGAGATACAACTCTTTTAACAGCATAGAGTTCTATTAGTCCGCTGTCACGATTATAAAGAGCATGTAGATCTTCTTTAGTTCTAAATTGTTTACGAGAGGCCATCACGACTGCATCTTCCATCGCGCTAACAATTATGTCTGGATCAATATTTTTTTCGCGACTGAGTTGATCAATCGTTTCTGCCAAAAGACTAACCGCCATTAGTTTCTTTCCCCCTAAAAGTTACTCTATAGTAAATTTAAGAAATACTTGTAAATTACCTAACATTTTATTGCATTTCACTTAATTTTATTTCCTGTGATTTAGCACGACGAAAAAGCTCATCTAAATTTGTTACAATATTAGCTGATGCAATTAATTCATAAGGAATTAAGTGAGTTTCTTTTTCATCTGTTAATTTTATTTTTTCTTCTTCAAGTCCCTCTAAACGTCCCCGAAAAACCTTTCTACCATTAAGTGCTTGCTGTAGTTTTAACTTAATATTTTGTCCAGCAAAACGAGTATAATCGCTTTTTTTATATAAACCTCGATCTACTCCAGGAGATGATACTTCTAAAAGATATTGATGGGATATTAAATCCTCAACATCAAGCACCATACCTAATTGGGTACTAATATAGCTACAATCCTTATGAGTTACGCCTTCGGGCTTATCTATATAGATTCGAAGTACAGTATACTTACCAGTTCCAGAAAACTCACAATGGACTAGTTCTAAGCCTTCAGCAGTAACAACTCGTTCTATTACTGAATATAATTTAGGATCAATTGTTTTTGACATTTTAATAATTTAGCTATTCTAGGCCTAAAATAATAACTGTAAAAAAAAATGGGCTTGCAAAAAGCCCACTTTTTCTATAAGCAAGCTTGTTAGTATAAAAATTGTTTTAATTAAAAGCAAGCAGTATTTTCTAAATAACACGCTTGGAATCAACTTTATAATTTATTTCTAAACTCAAATTATAAAAACAGTTAAGAAAACTTTTTATAAAGTTAAGCTTAAGCTAGTCTTGATAAATTGGACTTAGCTATTTTAGTTCTATATAATTACAAAAAACATAACATTTTTTAAGTAAATTTTGTAAGGTTTGTTTGGCAATAATTTGTTGGTAGATAAAGAAAATAAAGTAAATAAATCAAGATAATTCTCTTAGGAGTAAAGTAATGTCGTTAATGGAACAAATCGTTAAAGATTTAACCCAAGCAATGAAAGCAAAAGAACAATTTCGCCTAGATACGTTAAGAATGGTGAAATCAGCACTGAAAAATCAAGAAATTGATCTAGGACATCCGCCTAGCGACGCTGAAGCAATTAAAACCTTAAGTACTCTTGTAAAACAGCGACGTGATGCAGCAGATCAATATGTAAAAGGCAATCGCCAAGATCTAGCAGATAAAGAACTTAATGAAATTAAAGTTATTGAGGCTTATTTACCTGCTGCTCTTAGTGAGTCAGAAATCGAAACCGCAGTACTAAAGACTATCGATGAAGTTGGAGCAAAAAGCCCTAAAGATATTGGTAATGTAATGAAAGTTGTTATGGGTAAATTTGCTGGTAAAACTGTTGATGGTAAAGTAGTTAATGCTATGGTAAAAAAACATTTAGGCGTTTAATTAAGCAGCTTAAAGCCCAGTAAATACTGGGCTTTAAGCTTAATACTAAAACTTACTATTTTCTTCTTAAAATAAAATAATAGATCAATGGATCTTTACTACTTATAACTTTCATCTTTTTATTTACTTCATCTTTTTCTATAGTAATACCTTCTAGCATAGGACTTTTATTTAATAATTCCTTTAAGGCTAGTTCCTGTTTCTCGTCCTTTATTTCACTTAAATCATCTTTTCCTTTCCACTGAATAAAAGCTTGTTCTAGCCCCAAAATCTGCTTACTTGTCCAAATCATCCAAACTTTTTCCACTTTATCTCTACCAGAAGTTATTACTTTCTTAGAAATTAGTTCACTAAGTGCTACTTTTGTATTTGAGTTATTTGGAGAAGGAAAAAGAATAGTATAATTACCTTTTTCACCTAATTCTTCTCCTTCATGGATTATGTATAAATAACCATCTCCAGGGCTATTTATAAAAAATTCTATTACATCATTTTCCTTAAAAAACACATCCTCATTGATCTCATCTGTTAACCTAATTGGCGGTTGTGTTTTTTTATCACTTGGAGACCAAAGCATCCAATATGATAGAGTTTTCTCTTTAGTGCTAGTATTTATGAGAGGGGTATTATTATTTGTAATAATTGCTTTATTTTCTTGATTAAAAAAGACTTTATAAGAAGCTAAAAAAGTTAAAATACTAATAATTACTATTCCTAATATAAATAGCTTATTTATTGCTGAGTTTTGCCCTTTAGTATTTTCTTTTACTTTATCTGATAAAATTTCTAATTGTTTCTCAATTTTGTTAGCGTTGGAATTAGTATTTTCAGTATTTTCAGTATTTTCAGTATTTTCAGTACTTGTATGCTTTATAAGAGTGTTTTTTGTATCTTCTCCAGAAAATTGAACTTCGGTAATATTTTTTCTAACAATAGGCTCAAGAGTTTCGGAGGAAGAGGAAAAGGTTTTGGTGTCATTTGAGCTAATATTAGATACTTTAGCCTCATCTATTACTTTAGTTACTGGGATTTCTATTAATGTCTTTTCTTTTTCAAAAGATTTTTCAGTAATATAGGTTTGTTGTTTTCTTATTTCATTTGTTTCTTTTATAAATGTAGTAGCTCTATCTTCATCATCCCAATCATTTGTTAAAGCTTTTGCTAAATCATTGCCAAAATTTCTTGCCACCTTATAGCGATCCTCAGGGTTAAAGGCAAGTGCCTTAAGAATTATTACCTGTGCTTGTTCTGGTAAACTTGGACGTAAATCTTTTGGTTTTATTCTTACGCCATCTTTTTGCATTTGCATTAACTGAACTATTGCAACAACATAACTTTGTGCTTCTGGCATAAATGGAGGTCGCCCTGTAACTAGCTCATAAGCAATGGCTCCGAGAGAATAAATATCACTACTTGCAGAAGGGCGATTTTCTAACTGTTCTGGTGCCATATAGTGAATACTTCCTGCAAGTAGTTGAGTAGTTTTTGTTTTCTCATCAAAAGACTCTTTTACTGTAGCAATACCAAAATCAATTACTTTAACCTGTTCATCATCAGCAAATGTTTTAGGTTTTTGTAACATAACATTTTCAGGTTTTAAGTCACGATGATAAATTCCCTTTTCATGTGCTGCGCTAATAGCATCACAAAGCTCATTCATAATTCTAGCTACTCGTTCATAATCACCTATTAAGCCTTTTTTAGGGTCTATTTGCGAACGCAAATCATAACCGTTTACATACTCCATAGCAAAAAAGGCTTTATCATCAGAAGTTTTTCCTACATCTATTAACTGAACAACTCCAGGATGATTAATAAGTTTTAAGGCCTTGGCTTCTTTTAAGAAATGTCTTTCTACCCAATCTCTTGTTCCATCATCTTTTTGTTCCATCAGTATTTTAACTACTACAGGTCGGTTATTTCCTTTTCTATCAATAGCTTTATAAACAACACCTATTCCACCACGGCCAAGCTCTTTTTCTATTTCAAAACGATCTGCAATAAGCATCCTTACCGTTCCTTACATAGTAAATATCATTTATCTATTTATTAAAAAATTTTCTTATTTAGTACTATTCATAAACAGCTAAAAGCTTGTTTCTTAAATAAGATTATGTTAAAAAGATTTATCTCACACAATTATATCCTCGTTAAATAAATCACAAAACTAAACTAGGGAACTAGAGTCACCTACCTTGGCCTTTAAGCCAAAACTTGTTGGAGTAAAAGCCAACAAATTTGCGTGACCAGACCAAGATTAGTACCAGAAATGCTACTAATCTACATTATTAGCAGAGTTTCAAGATATATCTTGGAATTAGATAGTTTAGAGCTTCTGTAACTAGTAGCTTAAACAACTACAAGGATATAGTGATAGCACTTACTAAATGTATAGACTAATAACTTTGTCGAGGCAAATATTACCTACAAAGGAGTTATCCTAAGTAGAAATTTGTGGAGTAGTTCACTAGTTTTCTAGGAAGAATTTTTCTTCCTCTTTTATCTTTTTTCCATTGGAGGCGGCAAATAAACCGTAGATTTTAGTCTGCGGTTTATTTGCCGAAAATTGATGAAAGAATGTCTGACCTGTAATAAATGCTATGGTGATAATGTTACTCTTTGCCCCATTGATGGTAACACTTTAGAGTTTACTCTTAAAGGTGATCTAGTATTAGATGATAAATATATATTTTACAGACGCTTAGGGGAAGGAGGAATGGGAACAGTTTATGAGGCTAATCAAATAATCCTACAACGAAGTGTAGCGATTAAAGTGCTTAGCCCTAATTTTACTGCTAATAATAATGCTAGAGAGCGTTTTGAACGTGAAGCCCTAGCTATTGCTAAATTAAAACACCCTAATATTGTTTCAATACATGATTTTGGGTTTTCAAATAACGGCTATGCTTTTTTAGTAATGGAATTTATTAAAGGCTTTCATCTTAAGCATTTTATGAAGCGATGGCCTATTTGTGGTTTAGAATTTGGGGTTGAAATAGCCCGTCAAATTTGTGAAGCTCTTTCTACAGCACATGCTTTTGGGGTAATGCATAGAGATATTAAACCAGAAAATATTATGTTTGAAGGTCTTTTAAATAATAGCATAATGAAAGTCGTTGATTTTGGTTTAGTAAAAATGCGTTCTGAAGAAGGCAGACAACGAAGACTAACTTCACCTAATATGTTAGTAGGTACTTTTAGTTATATGTCTCCAGAAGTTTGTTTAGGTGAAGATATTGATGAACGTTCTGATATATATAGCCTAGGAGTGCTTTTATATGAAATGTTTACCGGTTCTCTTCCCTGTCAAGGTGATGATCCGTTAGAAGTTATTGAAGCCCATATTAAAAACCCTCCTACCCCTCCAAGTAAACTTATTAATGAAATGCCTGCCAAACTAGAAAACTTAATTATAAGCGCTTTGGATAAAAAGCCTTGTAATCGCCCTAAATCAGTCCAAGAAATGGCAAATGAGCTATCTTCAATACTTATAGATTTTGCACGCCGTAATATTAATAAATACACTCCTATTACAGCTAAAGCTGAACTTCTTGCTGTCCAAAGAAATTTTAGTTCTAAAAGTAATGATCAATCAAATACTTATGATTTAAATAAAGCTCAAAAAGCAATAATTAAAAACCCTAAAGATTTTTCTCAGTATGAAAAAATAGCTGAAATCTATCAACAAACAGGCTATGTTTTAGAAGCAATAGAAGCATTTTTTAATGCAGCAGACCTCTCTTACCAATTTGGCAACTTAGATAAAGCAGTGAGTATTTATTGGAAAATCTATAGTATTGTAGACATAGAAAGTCGAGTTTCCATTGCAACAAAACTAGCAGATATTTTTTGTCAACAAGAACTATTTGAGTTAGCTTATAAGCAATGTTACTGGTTAACAAAATATTACCTATCTAAAGAACTTATTACAGAAGCCTGCAAAGTAGCAGAAATCCTGCCTACGGAAGGTGAAATTGATTATCGCCAACAACTCTTTCATTTGATTTCTGATCTTTGGCCTGTATCTAGTGATGATTCTCGCCGTAGTTGGAGACGGCGCCGCCCTCAAGTAAAAACAGATCTTTGCTCTCAAGTTGTTTTTATTGTTGACTCAAATCAAGAAACTAGCGCTCAAATAGCTCAAGCTATTTGCAAATTAGGCTGTCAGGTTAGAATTCTTACTAAAGCAGAACAAGCCTTACTCCTATCTAAGAGTCTATGGCCTACTATGATAATTTTTGATATGGAACTTCCTGATTCTAGTGGAAGTGATCTATATTGGCAGCTTCAAAAAATACCCCTAATGAAAGACACTACATATATTTGCCTTAGCAGTAATAAAAAAGATGTTGAAATTGATGCCGCTTTTAATGAAGGAGTAGATGATTATTGGATTAAACCTATAGATATAGATAACTTAGCTACACGTATAAAAAGACTTTTATTACAAAATAAACACTATACTCAAATAGTAGAAAATCTAAATAAAGTTTCTTTTCTTACTCTGCTGCAAGAACTAGAAAAATCTGGTAAAACAGGAAATTTAACTATTAAATCAGGTATTGAAACAGCTAATATTTTTTTAGTTGGCGGAATTATAGTAAATGCTAAACTAAATAAACTTGCTCCCTTAGGAGTACTTTACAGAGTAATGTTTTGGAGTGATGGAACGATGCATTTTAGACCTGATATACCTTGTTCTGAAAAAGTAGTAGAGGTTACTTCTTATCAACTAATAACACATATATTAAATTTCTATGATGAGGAAAAAGCTATTATAAGTAATTTTCCTAGCCTTTCGACTTCATTAAAACTAGAGTTACCTGAAATAATAATTGCTGAAGAAAAAGAATTAGAAGTAGTTGAATTATTTGATGGAACGCAACCCTTACGTGATATTTTTGAAAAACTCCGAGGTGATTTTACTGCCCTAACAATAGCTCTATCCATTTACCGTTCTAATAGCCCTGACTCATTTACGGATATAACTGATAATAAAACTGTTATTACAACTAGAAATTCAAATAATGCAGAAAAAATTCTATCAACCTCAGATATTCATACTAAACCCCTAAAGTAATATTAAGGATGTCATTATGAGTAATTTTAATAGTTTTAGTAGCTTAGTAGTTAGCCAAGGAAAAAAAAATTTACCGTTATTAATAAGCTTACTATTCTCAATATTTTTGCTTAATCTATCTACTATTAACGCTCAAAACCCTAATCCTAATCAAAACAGTCTTTTAGAAGAACAGTTACAAATTATTAATAACACTCTTGCTAGCTATCCGGCTCAAAATAGTAGCAAATATACAGAAGTTAATCGCATTAGTATAAATAGTAGAGGTAAATTAACTTTATATAAGCAATATCAAATAAATTCCTCTTGTACTGCTTCGCGTGAAGAAGTCTTTTTAACAGACCTTGAGCCTACAAAAATCACTGCATTTGCTAAAGGTAGTACTATGGTAATTACTGTAGGTTGTAAAGATAGTTTGGGAAACTGTGTTCAAAGATTTTTTAGAAATTCTTGTGATGTAACATTTAAACCTGAAAGCTTTCAAAAAGAACTTTTAATTATTTCTAGTGCTAATCTAAGAAACACGGAAGAATTAAGAATTGCTTTTTCTAAACTAATTAAACTAGCTGATAGTAAAGAACAAGAACCAACGAATTTAGAAAATAAAGAAGGCTACCTTAAGAGTAATTCTGATAGTAGCTTATTTATTGAAAGTGCATCTAAAGACCCTTTATCAAACTCTCCCTTAGTTTTTATAAACCCTATTACTATTGAAAAGAAAAAGCGTACATCATTAACAATGGATGATGTTGAGCCGATAAAGAAAAAACCTGCTAAAAATCAAAAATCAAAAAAACCTAAAGCTCAACAAAATAATGAAAAAACCCAAGATACTGAAGAAATCCAAGATGCAGATTTAGATAAACTCTTAGAAACTTTCTTAGAAGATAAATAATCCTTAATTTTTCTTTTAGGCAAAAAAATAGCCCGAAACTTAAGTCTCATACTTAGTTCAGGCATTAGTAGGATGCGCTTATCACCTGTACCAACCTCAAAACGGTGGGAAAAACTTGAGGAGGTCCTGGCTAATTTTCCTTAGAGCAATCTCTATGCCATAGCTTAATTAAATTCCTTGTTGTTAACCCTATTCTTAAATCTTTTTAAAAACCTGGCTTAAGTTTTATCTAAATCCTATTTCTTTGATAATCAATAAGTTAACTTAAAAAGTCTATAATAATCCTTTTTTAAAACCCTTGATTTAAAAATTTAGCCTATTAATTTTAGCCTTCTTTCCTTTTCTTTCTTTTACTTTCTGTTACTTTTGAAAAGTTTTTAATATTTAATAAAAGAAATAAGAATATTCTAAAGCCATGTATATTTTAGTAACATTCTTTCTTAAACTTACTATATAATCAATAAATTATAAATTTGTAGTATCAGTTTATGTCACTAATTGTTACACTATAAACTTAGGTAACACAAAGTTTTTATTAAAACAGAAAATGATATTAATACTAGCCCTTTAATGCACTATAGTCTAAAATAGCTAAACAAAATTAAACAATAAATCCATCTAAGAACAAAAACCATTGATTAAATTGTCTCTTATTCCTAAATTAATAGGGCGTTAAATCATGATGAAAAAGTGTCCTTCTTGCAAAAAATTACTACAAGATGATGCCCATCATTGTCATCATTGTAATTCTAACTTAATAGATATGGATGGCAATCCTATAGGAAAAACTCCTGAAAGAGTCTTGGCACCTGAGCTAGAAAAAATAACGCTAGGAATAAAAGTAGCTATGACTTTGTTTCTTACTGTATTTTTCTTTATCATAGGAATTGTTTTTTCTGGCACTGTTTTTGGGCTATCTATTTTAGAGATGAAGTCTATAGGTAGTATTATATTTAATCTTATTTGGCTATTTCTTTCTGTTACTGTAGCAATATTTTTAGCACCAATAACTATGAAATGGATTAAGCTATTTTTAGGATAAAAAACTTATGAAAAATCAAAAAACTCATGACGAGGCACTAAAACTTATTAACCTTAGAGAAGAAAAAGCTTCTAACCTAAAAGAATCTGAAACAATACTATTAAAATTACTTACAAAAAATCCTGATTGCGATTGGGCATATGGTTTATTATCACAGATTTGTTATTGGCAAGGAGAAGACCCTAAGGCTATAGACCGACTTGAGATTTATGAAAAAGGCGTTGAGTATGGGGAAAAAGGCGTTGAGGTTAATGAAGATTCTTTAGAATCTAATTTTTGGTTAGCTGTAAATTATGGTTTAGTTGGTAGAGAAAAAGGTATGCTGCAAGCAGTGCGCTTAGTTGACCCTATTGAAAAACATACTCGCAAAGCTCTAGAAATTGATGAAAGCTATTTTTATGGCGCTCCATTAAGAGTGTTAGGTAGACTTTATAATCAACTTCCTTCTTGGCCTATCTCAAGAGGAGATAATAAAAAAGCCCTAGATTTTCTGCTAAAAGCATTAAAACATGGGCCAAAATTTTACTTAAATCATATTTACATAGCTGATGTCTATACATCCTTAAAAAATAAAGAAAAGGCTCGTGAACACCTTCAATGGGTTATTAAAGCACCTCTTTCTCCCCATCATGAAAAAGAAGATACTCGTGATAAAAAAGTAGCTAAAGATATGTTAGAGAATTTATGATTAATAAAAATTGAGTAGTTTGGAAGGATTTTTGGAGGGATTTATGAAACTAAGTTTTATCAGTAAAACACTTCTTACTTTCACTATTATTTTAACCTTAAGTAGTTCTATTTTAGCCTGCCCAAGCCTTAGCGAAGAAATGTCATCAACTAGTAATATATTTTCTCCTGAACTTATTTGGGGGCTTTTTATTATTCTACTACATATGGTTATGGGGCTTGTCCATACTTGGTTTAGAGAAAAGAAAAATAAGAAGGAATAATTAGTAGATCTTTTGGGTTTACTTAAAAATAAATAACTAGGGCAGACTTTATAAATCTGCCCTAGTTATTTATTTTACTAAAACATCTTTAGCTACTTCTAATAGAGAAAATAAACGCCCTGGCATTATTCCTAAATAAAATGTACCTGCTAAAGCAAGTAAAATTGTTACATAAGTTGTCCAAGACATAAGAGGTGTAGGGTTAGTTTCATTCTCATCCCTAAAAAATAGCATTACCATTGGTCGTAAATAGTAATAAACCGAAATAGCACTATTAAGGACAGCAACAATAACTATTATGTGAAAACCTTTATCCCAGGCTGTCTTAAAGATGAAGAACTTACCCATAAATCCGCCTGTTAAAGGCATCCCAGCCATACTAAGCATAAAGACTAGTAAAGCAATTGAAAGCCCTAGAGACTTAAATCCCATTCCTGCCCAATTTTCTAGCTCAGTTTTTTCATCTCCCTTACCAGCCATTACAGATACTACAGCAAAAGCTCCTATATTCATTATAGAATAAGTAAGCATATAAAAAGCAACTGATATCCAATCATCAGCTAAAAAACCAATTAATGCATAACCAGCATGTGCAATAGAAGAATAGGCTAAAACTCTTTTAATATCCGTTTGTGAGAGCGCAACTATATTACCTATTATCATAGTTAATATAGCTAAAACCTGTAGTAAGTTAACCCAGGTTGTATGTAGTTGAAAAGAATAGCTAGCAGCAAAAGTAAATACAAAAATACGTAAGAATGCTACAAACGCAGCAGCTTTAGGGCCTGTAGCCATAAAAGCAGTTACAGAGGTTGGTGCACCTTGATAAACATCAGGAGTCCAAACATGGAAAGGGGCTGTTGAAATCTTAAAACCAAAACCTACAAGTAACATTCCTGCTCCAACATAAAGCAGTTCCATTACCATAGGTTGGGCTGTAATAGCATTATTGCCTGATTTAATAGCATTACTAATAGTTTCTAGGTTTGTTGAACCTGTAGCACCATAAACTAAAGCCATTCCATAAAGTAAAAAGGCTGTTGAAAAAGATCCTAAAATAAAATATTTAAGAGCAGATTCGTTAGATCTTAAATCTGTTTTGCGATATCCTGCTAGTACATAAGTAGCAATTGAAGCTATTTCTAAACCAAGAAATACCATCACCATATCACCAGCAGAAGCCATTAACATCATTCCTACAGTAGCAAATAGTAAGAGCGAATTAAATTCTTCTGGTGATTGATCTTCATCTTCTAAAAAGTTTAAGGAAAGCAAAGTAGAAAGAAAAGCAACAATTAGAAAGATAAAGATAAAAGCTAAACTCATATGGTCTAGAACAACCATTCCACTAAATGCCGTTAATGGCCCGTCTTTAGCATTACTTGAGACTAAATTCCAAAGGCGATAAGTAGACACGCCTGCTGTAATAAGTCCAGCACTATTAATAAACACTAAATCACGGTGAGCTTGTTTATTAAAAGCACCAAAGAGCAAAGACATAATGCCTGTTATAGAAAGAATTATATGTGGTAGCACATAATAATAGTTAAGATTCAATGATTGCATAAGCTCTCTCTATATTTTACTTTAAGTTATCAGCTACTGGATTACTTGGTTTATTTTTCTCTACAACCGTACGAATTTGCTTAACTTGTTCGGCAGTTCGGTTAAGGAAAAAGCTTGGGTATACACCCATAAAAATAATTAGTATAACTAATGGCACTAAAACAAATTTTTCTCGTAAATTTAGATCTGGTAAATTACGGTTCTTCTCGCTGGTAATCTCACCAAATACAACTCTTTGTACCATCCAAAGCATATAGACAGCTGAAAGTATTACACCTGTAGTAGCAAAAGCTGCAAAAGCTCTAGAATAAGTAGAATTAAAAGTGCCTATCAAAATTAAAAATTCACCAACAAAACCATTTAAGAGTGGTAGCCCAATAGAACTAAAGGCAATAATCAAAAACAATGTAGAAAAAACTGGCATCGGAGTGGCAAGCCCTCCAAATTCAGAAATTTGGCGAGTATGACGACGCTCATAAATAATCCCTACAACTAAAAATAATGCTCCTGATGAAACCCCATGGTTAAGCATTTGATATAAAGAGCCTTGCATCCCCATATCAGTAAAAGCAAACATCCCTAACATTACAAAACCAAGGTGACTAACAGAAGAATAAGCAATTAGTTTCTTCATATCTGGTTGAACCATTGCAACCAAAGCACCATAAATAATTCCTATTACAGCTAAAACCATTATAGGTACAGCAAAATGGTGTGCTGCTTCTGGAAACATAGGCAGGTTAAAACGCATAAAACCATATGTACCCATTTTAAGTAAAACACCAGCTAGAATTACTGAGCCTGCGGTTGGTGCTTCTACGTGGGCATCTGGAAGCCAAGTATGAAAAGGAAAAAGTGGGACTTTAATAGCAAAAGCTAACCCAAAAGCTAAAAACATCCAGTATTGTTGATTAAAGCTAAGAAAATTACTATCTGCTAAATTTTTAGTAATTGTAACAATATCAAAAGTAGCCTTTCCACCAACTTGAGCATCACCATGTAGAAGGTAGAGAGCAATTATAGCTACAAGCATTAGCAAACTTCCTACCATCGTATAAAGAACAAATTTAATAGCAGCATAAATGCGCCGCTCACCGCCCCAAACACCTATTAGGAAGTACATAGGAACAAGCATAACTTCCCAAAATAGATAGAAAAGTATCATATCCATAGCTAAAAACACGCCTATCATGCCTGTTTCTAGCACTAGCATAAAAGCCAAATATTCGCGCACCTTATCATGAACTGATGTCCAGCCTGAAAGGATAGCTATAGGCATTAACATAGTGGTTAAAAGCACTAGCCATAAACTTAAACCATCTACTTCTAAATGATAGTTAATTCCTAGGTTTTCTACCCAAGGCACATTGACTGATAAAGCTGGATCACCTGTCCACCAAATTAAAGGAAGTGAAGCAATAAAAGTTAAGGTGGAAAAAAACAAAGCTATACGACGTAAGCTTTCTTCATTTTTACCTACAATTTGGTCATACATAAGCATTATGATCGTGCCAAGTAGGGGAAGAAAAACTAGCGCGTTAAGAATATAAGGTTTAAATGCATTCATAAGTTTTTCCGAAGTTAGTATTTATCATCTATCGCCTAATAATTGTTAAGAAGAACCAGCCTATAGCAAATATTGCGCCTCCAAAAATAAAGGCTGCATATAAACGAGTTATTCCTGGCTGCAATTGACGAAAACCTACACCTATAAGAGTTACAAGTTTTGCAAGCCCATTAATAGTTCCATCTATAACTACCACATCAAAAAATTTCCAAAGTCCATAGGTAGAAATAAACTTTAATGGATTAACTATTACTGCGTCATATATCTCATCAATATAGTATTTATTCTCTAATACGCTTGGCATTTGAAGCATTGGTTTACCCTTAAATACTGCGTAACCAATACCAATAGCAACTAAAGCAACAATAGAAGAAAGAATAGTAGAAACTAGTTCTGCACTATGGTCTGCGGCTATAGCTTCACCACCATTTCCAGGTATAACAGGATTAGTTATTACTGGAGCTAAAAAAGCATAAAAACTATGAGTAATACCCTGTAATGAATGAGGGACAAATTTCTCAGCTAAACCTTCAGGAACACCTACAAAACCTCCAACAATTGAAAGGATAGCTAGGATAATTAAAGGTAAGGTCATTGCTAATGGTGATTCATGTGGGGTTGCACCATGTCCATGATTATCAGCACCATGATGGTCATCATGCCCCTGATTATCAGCACCATGCCCGTGTGCATGATCGTCGTGTTTTTTATTTCTAAAGCGTTCTTCACCAAAAAAAGTTATAACCATCATACGAGTCATATAAATTGCTGTAATTGCAGCAGTTACCATTCCTAAAAGCCAAAGAACTGTGCCTAAGCTACCTGGTAAGACTGTAGAACTTCTTACTTTCCAAAGAATTTCATCTTTACTAAAGAAACCTGATAAAAGGGGGAATCCTGCTATAGCTAGAGTGCCTGCTCCCATTGTAAAAAAGGTGATTTTTAGATATTTGCTTAGCCCACCCATATTGCGCATATCTTCATCATGGTGCATTGCGTGTATAACGCTACCTGAGCCAAGAAATAATAAAGCCTTAAAGAAAGCGTGAGTAACTACGTGGAAGAATGCAGGAGCAAAAGCACCTGCTCCACAAGCTAAAAACATATAGCCAAGCTGAGAAACTGTTGAATAGGCCAAAACTTTTTTGATATTCCACTGCGAAATGCCAATTGTAGCGGCAAAAAAGGCTGTTAAAGCACCAACAATTGCAACAATAGTAAGCGCCATTGGAGCTTTACTAAAGAGCACATTTGAGCGAACAATCATATAAACGCCTGCTGTAACCATTGTAGCAGCGTGAATTAATGCAGATACTGGAGTTGGGCCAGCCATTGCATCTGGAAGCCAAACAAATAAAGGGATTTGAGCACTTTTACCACAAGCCCCAATAAACAAAAGAATACCTATTGTTGTTAAACCTCCAGCAAATAAAGCACTTGTTGAAAGAGCTTCTACAGGTTTATTAGCTGCTTGAGTAAAAACACTAGCTATTCCTGGTTTATCAATAAAACTAATGCTACTAAAGTGATAGAAAATTAGCATTACGCCTAAAGCAAATCCAAAATCACCAATACGATTAACAATAAAAGCTTTCTTAGCAGCATCTCCAGCATAATCTCTTAAGAAGTAATAACCAATTAGTAAGTAAGAACAAAGACCTACACCTTCCCAACCAACAAACATCATAAGGAAGTTATCGCCTAAGACTAGGACTATCATCATAAACATAAATAGATTCAAGTAAGTAAAGAATCTATAATAACTATCTTCACCGCTCATATAAGCAGTAGCAAATATATGAATAAGTAGCCCTACACCGGTAACAAATAAAATCATGACGCCTGAAAGAGGATCCATCATAAAAGCAAAGTCGGCTCTAAATGTTCCTACACTAATCCAAGTAAAAAGCGTATCGGTTACTCTACGTATTCCATCGGGATCTGGTGATTTGCCAACTAGCTCTAGAAAGGCTGCAAACGCTGCTATGGCAGAAACCGCTATTGAGGAACAAGCAATTGCAGCAATTAGACGCTCTGACATTTTTTTACCAAATAATCCTAATATGATAGCGCCAATTAGTGGTGCAAAAATGATTACTCTTAACATTTTATAGTGCCTCTATCTCCAGCCTAATTTCTAAAGCTTTAATAAGTTTATATCATCAGTATTAAGTGACTCACGGTTACGAAAGACAGCAATAACTAAAGCTAGACCTACACCTGCTTCAGCAGCAGCAACAGTCATTACAATAAAAACAAAAAGCTGTCCAGAAACTTCTCTATAAAAAGAAGAAAAAGCTATTAGGGTTAAATTTACAGCATTGAGCATTAATTCAATACACATAAAAATAGATATAACATTCCTTTTAACAAATACCCCAACTGCCCCAATAGTAAAAAGCACAGCACTTAATGCTAAATACCAAGAAAGTGGTACCATAAAAATCTCCCTTAGTCTTTTTCTCGACGAGCAAGAATTACTGAACCAACAATAGCTAGTAAAATTAATATAGAAGTCAATTCAAATGGCATTAAATAGCCAGTATATAGACCATATCCAATAGACTGACTGTCTCCAACCTCTGGTCTTTTTGCCATTTCAGGTAAGCTAGTAAAATCACTAGTAACTTTAAGTATAGTGTAAAGCACTTCTACAATTAAAGTAGCTGCAAATGGTATAGATAAAAGCCATAGGTAGCGATATTTATCTAAAGCAGTTTCCTCTTTACGAATATTTAGCAACATAATTACAAAAACAAAAAGCACCATAATTGCGCCAGCATAAACAATCATTTGGATAGCGCCTAAGAATTGTGCTTTTAACATAATGTAGGTTCCTGCTAAACAGGCAAAGACCCCAATAAGAGAAAAAGCGCTATAGAGTGGGCTACGCTGAATAATAACGCTTAGCGCTGCACCGACTGCTAGAGTAGCTAAAATGAGGAAAAAAGCTTGTTCCATCATAAATCAAGATCCCCAGACTAATATAAGAATAAGGCTAATGCTGCTACTAATACTACATTAGCTAAAGCAACTGGAATCATAAACTTCCAGCCAAATTTCATTAGCTGATCATATCTAAAACGAGGTAAAGTTCCACGTAACCAAATGTAGAGGACAAGGAAAAATAGAATTTTCATAGTAAAGTAGACTGGCCCAAGTAAAGGAAACTTTTCAACATAGGGGCCATGCCACCCGCCTAAGAAAAGCAGTGTAGCCATAGCTGAGGCTGTCACCATATTTGCATATTCTGCAATAAAGAAGATAGCAAACTTCATAGAGCTATACTCTGTATGAAAACCTGCAACTAATTCTGTTTCTGCTTCTGGTAAGTCAAAGGGTACGCGGTTAGTTTCTGCAATTACTGAAATAAGAAAAAGGGTAAAACCTATTGGTTGAGTAAAGATATTCCATTTAGGAATAATCCCTCCCCATGTGCCCATTTGTTCTTTTGCAATTTGTACTAAATCTAAAGATCCGCTAAAGATTACAACACCAACAATGGCTAAACTTAAACTAAGCTCATAGCTAATCATTTGAGCAGAAGATCTTAAGCCCCCCATAAGAGAATACTTGTTATTTGAAGACCAACCCGCTAGGACTATTCCATAAACACCCATACTAGTAAGAGCTAGAATTACTAGCATACTAATGTCTACTCTAGTAATAGAAAGCTCTATCTGACGGCCAAATAGGTTTACAGTATCTCCAAAAGGGATTACGGCAATTGTGGTCAAGGCAGGAACAAGCGCAACCACTGGAGCAATTATATAAAGAGTGCGATCAGCATCACGAGGAATAATTTCTTCCTTAAAGAAAAACTTTATTCCATCGGCTAAAGGTTGAAGTAGCCCAAAAGGCCCTACACGATTTGGGCCTAAACGCATTTGAATAAAGCCCAAAAGTCGTCTTTCCAAAAGCACTATATAGGCTAGTGCATGCATAAAAATAAGAAAAACTATTCCTATTTTAACTACCCACTCGATTAATTTGTATATATCCATAAGCCATTATCCAGAGAAAGTAGGTCTTCTTTCCCTTATCCAAAAGGAAAATTTTGATTGAATCCTTAAAAGATTTAGTGGAACTTGTTTGACAATGCAATAGGATAAGAGAAACTCACCCTTTACTCAAGCTTTTGTTCCTAGCTTCTTGTAGGAACAATCACATATTAAAACCTTTAAAAAATTAAAACCTAGCCATTAAAGCTAGGTTACTTAATTAAAATTTTTATAACAAATCTACTTCATCAACTAATTAATTAAAACTTAGGCGTAAGTAAAAATGAGTCTTCTTTATAAATATAAGGCTTAATGACTCCTGAGGGATTACTACAGTTTTTAAAAATATTGAAAATAATCTCAGAATTATCTGTAGAATTTCTAGAGTCTGACTTATCGCTTAAAGTCATTATTTTACCCGGTAATGCTTCCATACTAAGCACTTGGTTAAGTTTACCATTATTTGTATTCCACCCTTTTATTGAACCACAATTACCAAAAGTTAACTTCTCATTTTGTATTAAAGTTTTTCCTACTTTTGGTAAATCAATAATTATTAGGCTATGAAAATTACTACTCGAGCCATGTTTTTCATAATCACCATAGCTATTTGAAAGAGCAAAATTACTAGAATCTTGTAAAAAAGGCCAACTTCTAGCTAAAATCTCTCCAAGTAAAGCAAATTTCTTTGTTTCTCTATTCCAGCGCCAAATATCAATGGAGCTAGCGACTTTGTTCCAGATAATAATGTCTGGTAAAGCTTTCTTATCAGCACTATTATCTAAGCTAGCTACATCTAAACAAATACCCTTAAAACGTTTAATTTTTTTCCATCCAGTAGAAGCATTAAACCTATATATATCAACAAAAGGCTTAGCTAATTGATAAGTAGAGTTGCTAGTAGGTTGATAGCCAGAAATTACTACATCAATATTTCCATCTCCATCAATATCTTTAACGCTATTTAGGGTACATCCTACGGGAGGATCGCCTTCTATGCTATTTGTAAAACGATTAGCACCTTCTACTGTAATACCTGTAAAACTAGGGCTTGTACTAGGAGATGTAAGAGGCCCTAAAGACTTAAGAAACCCTCCTATAGCATTTCTAGGCGATTGTAACTTAAATGCTTGTAAAATTGTGTAAGCTGGTTCATTTTTTTGGTAACTTTCTTGAGGTATTGCATCAGCTAAAGAAATTAAATCTTTAATTCCATCATTATCTAGATCAGGAACTATTTCTATTTGCCCATATCTATAACCAATTGAGCCTTTTTCTCCATCATAATCTTTAAAAACATTATAACTACTAACATTTCCTTGAGGATCAACAAATTGTGTAAAATAAAGAGCTTGACCTATTTCTTTTTGATCTTTACCTTCTCCCTTAAAAACCAATACTTTTGACTTAGGAGATACCACTACTTCCTTAAATCCGTCTCCATCAATATCATCAACAGCAATCATAGGAAAAGCCATTGCATCATTTTTAATTCTACATTCCAAAGTTTCTTCTTTACAAGGACTTAGAAGTATTTGAGGGTTGTCTTTAACTACATTGTTTTTATCTAGCTGATAAAAATGCACGATCCCATCATAGTTTGTTCCAGCAATATCAGTAGCTACTGTTACTACTTTATTCTGATTAGTTAGCTCATAAATCTTTATATGATTTACACTTAAGTGTTCTGACATGTATTCTTGGCCTGAAAGCCTTTTATATCTAGCAGTTAAAAATACTAATGGCTCTTTAGGTTTAGAAATACTATAAATAAAAAATGCAGCTAAATTATTTTCATTTACGTCAAAAATATCATTAACTGCAATTATTTCATCAATCCCATCATTATTAAGATCAGTAACATCAACTAATTTTATTCTACTACTTGCATTTTTAGGTAACTCTATAGTCACACTCTCTAAATTAGGTCTAAAAACTTGGATAATTCCAGGGTTTGACTTTTTAGGATTACATTCCCCATTACTATCAGGGAAATTTGAAGCTACAACATAGTTTGTTTCTCCAGCAAAAAGACTCCCCACCCTTACAGAAACATTACACCCTAAAGAAGAAAACTCAAGTGACTGTGATTGATTAACTTTCCTTGAAACAGTAGTTAAGTCTTTAGAAATACTAGAAGTAGCACTTGTCTCTTGAGTTAGACTAATAAACAAGTAATTAGTAATAATAGCTAATACTATAAATAGAAGCTTTTTCATAATATTTTCTCTCATTTTTTCTCCTTAAGTTAAGTTATTGTTTCATTCTTATGCCAAGACTAAAAAGAAAGCCTCTATCCTTAGAGTTATCTAAAAAAGAGTACTCTGTACGAGTGCGCCCAGGAAGCAAGCCAAAACCAGCAGTTACCCATTGATTACCAACACGCCGACTTAGTGCACCAGAAAAAACCACTCCCAAATCTCTTATATCTCGTCTAAGAAAATTAGTTGTGTTGGAATTAGTACTAACACCAAATTGAATACTAGTCTTATTACTTAAAGAATACTTTCCACCAATATGAAATGAATGAACATCTAAAGCAAAAAGGTATTGTGGGCCAAAATAAACAAAGGCACTACTCCCATCAGGTTTTTTTAGATAAAAGGGGTATTGGAGTGTGTCAGTATAGTCATAAAATCTAAAATCTGCGGCTATAAGCAATTTACGAAAGGGTTTAATTTCAAGCCCTGCTTCGGCAATTGTAGGAGTTTCAAGCTCTGTTTCCACTTTCATTTTTTCTATTGGAGGTCGAAAAGAAAATTTGCCTGTGCTTTCCTTTACATCACCAGATAAAGCATATTTTCTCTTACTTTTATAATTAGCCCCAAAACTAAGAAAGCTTGTAGGTCGATAATGCAAGCTTACGCTTAAACCTGGTGCTCCAAAACCATCAGCATTAAGCTTTTGTAAAAACCCATAGTTTGGTTCTTCAAAATTAATAAAAGCTCGGCCAAAAATAAATGCAGCACCAACAGATAATTTTTTATGTAGCCTTATAGCACCACCTACTGATATATCTGATGAGTTAATTTTTGTATCATAAGTGTTTATAACATCATTTGGATAAGGCTCATTAAGCTTAAGCCGACTACTATGATTAATTATTTGATAAGTGCCTATCCCAAAACCAAAGCGGTGATTAGCTGATGTATAAGTCATTTCACCAGCAAAGTTTGGGGTAAGTGAAGTATTTGCAAATATAGGGTAATTGCCATCATAAGTATACTGTCTAGTATGCTTAAAAACTAATGCCCTTAATTCCCCATTAAAGCGCCAAACACCTTTATCTGCCTTTGTTTTAATTCCAGTATTTTCTTCTTCATCATTAAGAGGAATTTCTGTTAAACCGGCTAAATTATTCCTCATAAAAAAATTATCTGAATCTGTTCTAGCATTACCCGCTCCACCCGTTCCAGTAGGGTTGCCTAAAGGAAAATTAAGACCTTGAGCAGAAGTAATAGTATTAAGTAAAATTAGCATAAGAACTAGCCCTAGCGTATAAAGCAGAGTTCTTAGCATTTTTATTTTAAGACACACTTCAAGCAAGAAGAGATACATAACTACCTCTTTATAAAGATATTAATTAAAATTTTTGGCGGATTTATTTATGGGTTTAACAATATAGAATCTAGAATGGTTCAAATAAACAAATAGAATTTTTACAAAACTTCTGTAAACAAAAATATCCTTGATTTTTCTAAGAATTATAGTGTAGTTTCTATAGTAGTTTCTATGGTAGTTTAATAGATAAGATAGATAGATAAGATAGATAAGATTAAAATTAATCGAACAATATATAGCTAGATAAGATTAAAATTAATCGAACAATATATAGCTAACCAACATATTAAAGTTTATTTAGGCTTATAATTAATCAAAAAAGGAAAAATTATGGAAGAATATTATAGTCCAAGTTGCGACCTAAGCAAAAAAGTTAAAAGAAAGAGCTAAGACAAAAAGAGCGCACTTAAGCTCAAAGCCTTTAGAAGTGACAGCATGAATGCTTTTGGGCAACATGCGTTCAATCAAAGAAAAAGAAGATTC
>JACQZQ010000124.1 GCA_016213785.1 Acidobacteriota bacterium | reverse complement strand
GTTTGATTGTTCTGCTATATCGTTTACTGATGAGGTTATTTCTCCTATTTGGATTGTCTTTTCGCTTAGGTCTAAGATGTTTTCTGCTATTGTTTCTACTTGGTCTTTTATCTTACTCATTGCTCCTACTACTTGTTCTAGTTCTTGTTGTCCAGCTTTAGAGATTTCTAAAGATTGTTCTGAAACATGTGCTACTGATTTTGCTTTATCGCTTGCTTGTTCAACTGTTGCTCTTATTTCATCAAGGGTTGTTGATATTTCTTGGATTGAGCTTGCTTGTTCTGTTATTACTGCACTTTGATTTGTTGATACTGCTACTAGTTCTTCTGCTGAACTACTAAGGGTTTGGGCATTTTCTCTTAACTCTCTAATAATGGTACGTAGGCTATCAAGCATCATCTTAAATGTATTACCAAATACATCTGCTGCTGATTGTGGTTGGACTTGTACGGTTAAATTACCTTTTGCGATACTATCAGCTACACTAGCCATTGTACGTAAATTGTCAACCATTCCCTTAAAAGCATTACCAAAAGCATCTTGGGCTGATTGAGGGCGAACATTAACATTTAAGTCACCACCTGCGATTTTTTCAGCAACTCCAGCCATTGAGCGTAAGCTTTCTAACATTCTCTTAAATGCATTACCAAAAACATCCCTACTTGATTTAGGTTCAACATTCTTAGAAAGATCTCCTTCTGCAATAGTGCTAGCAGTGGTAGCCATCTCTCTTAAGTAGCCTGTCATATTATTCATTGCTTCAACCAAACGACCTATTTCATCTCTAGAATTAATTTTCATCTCAGTTGGTAATTCACCATGAGATAGCTTTTCTGCTGTTTCTACGGCTTCAATTATTGGTTTGGCAATAACACTAGAAATAAATAAAGCTATTAAAATTGATAATATTATTGTAGCAAGTAAGGCAGCAATAACTAGGATTCGTGCGTAATAATAGAGTACATCACCTTCTGCACTAGCATCAACACCGCCTTTTTTGTTTAGCTCAACTAACTCAATTAATTTAGCACTAGCTTCATCAAATAATGTTTGTGATTTACCTCTTAATAGGGCTTTAGCCTCATCATTTTTATTTTGTCTAGAGAGTTCTAATATTTTATCATGTTCTACTAGGTAAGATTCCCATTTTGACTTAAAAACCTTGTAAATATCTCTTTCTTTATCAGAAGAAATTAGTTTGTCATAGGCTTGGTCATTTTCATTAAATTTATTCTCAACTTCTTTCATATTTTTCTCATAACCAGACATTTCTTCTTGGGTTAAAGATGAAACATGTTGGAGTTCTGCAATACGAAAGTCAGAAGTATTGGTATTCATATCACTAACACGTATTACTGAAGGTAGCCAATTATCTGCAATTTCTGTAGATTTATCATTTACTTGTTTAAGTTGCCAAATAGAAAATGTCCCAAGTGCTACTACTAGTAGTACTACAAAGCTAAATCCAAATAAAAGTTTTGATGATATTTTCAAATCATTGAACCATTGCATAAATTTCCGCCTTTGTTTGTTAAAAATTTAAGTGTTTTGATTGCTTACTAAAAATTAATGAGAATAAAGTAGAAAACTAGGGATCTGAAAACGACAGTATACACTAATTAAAAGGCTTTTGTCCTAAAAATATTACAGCCTTTAGTTAAAGAAAAATCCCTAGAATGTTAGTCTATGGTTATATTGCACAGCAAAATTATCTTCAACAGTTTTCTAATAGAGCTTTTGCAGTGGGTAAAGCTTTAAGCATTGCTGCTTCTCCTGCTGCTATTAATTCTTTTGCTTTTTCTAGTTCATCAACTCTTATTCGGCCTGTTTTAGGTTCGACTATTAAGTCAGCATGGCTTGCTTGAAAAGCCGCTGAGCCTCGACCAATTATCATATAGGATTGCATTAAGAGTTGGAAAATATTAGCAGGATGTGAAGGCATTTCAATCCCTGAATTAACATCTATGCCAATAACTTTTTCTGCACCTAGAGCTAAAACAGCGTCTACAGGCAAGTTTTGGACAATTCCACCATCAACAAGCATTCTGCCTTGTTCATCAATAGAAGGAGCAAAAAAGCCTGGTACACTACAACTAATTCTAATTGCTTTTACTGCATCGCCTTTAGTAAAAACTACTGCTTGACCTGTTTGAACATCAGCAGTAACTATTGCTAAGGGAATACGCATCTTAGCAAAATCACTTATTGGCATAATACGACGCAACATTTCTTCTAGAGGGTTAATAGACATTATTGCTAATTTAGAAAAAGACACTTTACTAGCATCACGCCAGCGAATACTTAATGCGATTTCTTCTAGTAGCCCAATTTTCATTCCTGAAGCATAAGCACCAGCAACAATTGACCCCATACTTGTACCAGCGATAAAGTCTATAGGAAAGTCATGCTCTTCAAGTACTTTTAATGCTCCAATATGAGCAATACCTCTAGCAGCACCACCAGAAAGTGCTAAACCAATTTTTGGACGAGTAGGCTTCATAAATCATTCTCCGAGAATCTAAGCTTATGCTAATGTTAGCTAGTTTTATCAACTAGAACAAAGAGATTTTATTAAAGGATGCTTTTCTAATATGACACATAATATTTTTAAGTTAGTTTTTAAGTTAGTTTTTACAATTATTTTATTGATGCTAGTTATTTTACCTAGCCAAGCTGAAAATGAAATGACAAAGAAGCTAATTGTTGGATTAGAAGCACGTTATGGTAATATGAAAGGATTAGTCGCAGACTTTACACAAATTTACCGAGATCGTGCAGGTCGTAAACTTCAAGAACAAGGTACATTACAATTAAAACGCCCAGGAAAAATGCGTTGGGATTATCGCGAGCCAGAAGAAAAAATCTTTATTGTTAATGATAAAACCGTTTATTTTTATTTACCTCTAGAAAAAGAAGTTACTGTTGCAGAACTAAAAGAAACAGATGATCCTCGCGCTCCTTTTGTATTTTTATTAGGGCGACGTAATTTACAAAAAGATTTTAAGTCTGTAGAAATTTCAACAGTAGAATCCCCAATAGTAGCTGGTAATATAGTTCTAGAACTTGTGCCTAAGCGCATTAGTAATACGTTAAAAAGATTATTTGTTGAGATAGAGCCTAAAGCCATTAGGTTAAGTAGAATAGTTTTAATTAATGCTAATGATGGTAGGTCAGATTTTATTCTTTCAAACTTTAAGGAAAATTCTCTAGTAGACGATAGTAGGTTTGAGTTTGTAGCACCTGAAGGAGTAAAGGTTTTACGATAGATAATCTATAAACTAAGTGGGTTGGTATATGGGTAAGAAGTTTTCCGGGATTCTTAAAACTTCTTGTTTCTTTTGTTGAAGTTTTGTTGTTCAATACTCTCTACACTACCCAAAAAATACTCACTAAAATTAAAAATAGTCAAGGAGAAAATCTATGAATTTTAGCGCATTAAGAAAACACTTTAGATCTGCTTTCTTAGGTTTAGCTTTGCTTGCAAGCGTCTCCGTTTCAAACATACCTGCTACTAAAGCGGCTGTTTATGGTAGCACTGAAGCTTTATTACTTAGCTGCATAGATTATCGTGTAGTTAATGAAACTGAAGCTTATATGTCTAGTAAAGGACTTAGAGACAAATACGATCACATAGTTTTAGCAGGAGCATCTTTAGGCGCAACTAACACTGTTTATCCTTCTTGGGGGCAAACTTTTATAGAACATGTTGATGTAGCTATTAAGTTACATAATATTCATAAAGTAATTATTCTTGATCATAGAGATTGCGGAGCATATAGAGTATTTCTAAAACAAGAAGGGTTAGAAAAAGACCGTGCTAAAGAAAATAAAGTTCACCTAGAGCAAATGAATGCACTAGCTGATACTATTCAAAAGAAATATCCACAATTAGATGTTGAGTTGGCAATAATTGATTTAGAGGGAAAAGTAGAGGAATTAGGTAAAAAAGCAGGAAAAGGTGAACATTCAAAAGAAAGCCACCACTAAAAATAACTTCTAAAAATAACTTAAAGAAATAGTATAGATAAAAATAGCCCAACATAGGTTGGGTTATTTTTTTGATGTAAGTATAAGAAACGATAGAAGAAATTTGTGTTTATTAAAAAAACTTACCATAATTTGCCAATTCCAACTCCGGTTTTACCTACTCTTAAAGTTTCTGCTAAATTAGTATAACGCTCAGAGGAATTTTGCTTAATTGCTTTTTTTATTGCTCCAGTTTGACCAATTAAAATAGCAAGTTTTTTAGCTCTAGTTAGCCCAGTATAGACAATTGAACGATTAAGCAAATTCCAATGCTGAAAATGTATTGGCATTACTATTGCAGGGTATTCACTCCCTTGAGAACGATGAACCGATATTGCATAAGCTAGGGATAATTCATGTATATCAGAAAAATCATAAGTAATAGTTTTGTCGTTAAAACTTACTTCTAGCTGACGGTCTTCTAAATCAATACTTTTAATATGACCTATATCACCATTAAATACTTCTAATTGATAGTTGTTAACTTGCTGAATAACACGATCCCCAATCCGATAAGTAGTAATTCCCCATTTAACTTCTGTTTTTTCATCACTTGCAGGATTTATTGCTTCTTGAAGCATAATATTTAGGTTTGTTGTACCTAGGCTTCCTCGCTTCATTGGTGCAAGTACTTGAATCTGTTGGGAATGAATCTGAAATTTTTTTGGAATAGATTGTGTAACAATTTTTATAACTAAAGCATTTATTTTTTCTGGATCTGTTTCTTCTACTAAGTAACAGTCTGATATAGAGCTACCAGGGCGTGCAAATTCGGGCATTTGAGCTTGATTAATTTTATGAGCATAGGAAATTATATTGCTTGCTGCCGCTTGGCGAAAGACTTGTGTTAAACGTGCTACTGGAATTACATTTGACTCAATTACATCTTGAAGAAACTGACCTGGCCCTACAGAAGGCAATTGATCAGCATCACCAACAAAACAAATTTGTGCATCACTAGGAATTGCTTTAAGTAAACTATTGGCAAGTAAAATATCTATCATAGATGATTCATCAATGATAAACACATCGCCTTCAAGAGGGTTTTCTGTGTCATGCTTAAAAGAAAAAGTAGTTGGGTCAAATTCTAAAAGCCTATGAATGGTTTTAGCTTCACGACCTGTTACTTCTCCTAAACGTTGGGCTGCACGGCCTGTGGGTGATGCTAGTAGAACTTTTTTTCCCATTGCTTGCAAGAGTTTAACTAATGCTCTTACAGTAGTAGTTTTTCCGCATCCTGGCCCACCTGTTATAACACTAACTCCACTACTTACAACTTTAATTATTGATTCTTTTTGTTCTTCTGAGAGAGTAAAACTTTCTTTTTCACAAAAGCGTGTTAGCCACTTATCTACACGCTTAAGGTCAATTGCTATAGGGTGATTAAAGTTTAGTAGGCGCATTGCTGTTGCGCGTTCAGATAAGAAAAGTGGGCCTACATATATAGCTTCTTTAGTTATAGGAACTTCAACTTTATAGAGTTCTTTATCTACTGTCATTACTTCAATTAAAGGAATAAAAAGCGCTTCATCAGGAACTTCTAAAGTAGTAGTTGCACGCTCTAGTAGTTCTACTTTTGGTAAAAAACAGTGACCATCTTCTGTAGCCTCATAAAGTACATGTGAAATTCCTGCACGAAGTCGTGCTTGAGAATCGCGAGCTAACCCTAGATTTAGAGCAATTTTGTCTGCACTCTTAAAACCAATCCCATAAATATCACGAGCTAGTTGATACGGGTTAGTTTCAATAGTCTTTATTGTGTCCTTTCCATACTGCTTAAATATTTTTACTGCAAAATGAGAAGAAACATTATGAGAGGTAAGAAAAGTCATAATATTACGGATTTCTTTTTGTTCTACCCAAGCATTTTTAATTCGTGTTATGCGAAAAGCAGATATTCCATAAACTTCTTTTAAGCGGTCAGGGTCAGCTTCAATAATATCTAGAGTATCTAGCCCAAATTTTTGCACAATACGACGCGCTGTAACAGGCCCAACTCCTTTAATTAAACCTGAGCCAAGATATTTTTCAATTCCAACAAGAGTTGCTGGGCGAGATATCTGATAAGAAATAGCCTTGAACTGAAAACCGTAAGTAGTATCATTGATCCAGAAACCAGAGACAGTAAGATTTTCCCCTGGAGTAATTGCGCTAAAACTTCCTGTTACTGTAACTTCATCTAGTGAGCCTTTTACATTTAAGCGCAAAACCGACCAGCCATTACTAGGGTTATGAAAGGTAATTCGTTTAACTGAGCCTATTAATTCAATTAATTTTTCGTTATTGTTAGACATATTTTGCCTTAATTTTTTCTAGAAATTTAAGTATCTTTTTAACAGTAAGAAAAATCAAGGCTTATTTGCCTAAGAAATAAAAAATATAAGCCCAGTACTAACTTATTGAGTTTACTGGGCTTAATAGAGATTAAGGATTTGACAGAAGATTTATAAGGAGTTTAGAGAGTAGAAATTCTTTGCAGAAATTTCTAAAACATTATGAGGGTTGCCCTGTTTATCTTTCATTTGTTGTAGGCGCAAACGGCCTTCTACAAAAACATTGCTACCCTTACTTAAACTTATTTTAGCTTTTTTTGCTTGATTGCCTAGTAAAATTACTTGATACCAAGTTATAACATTTTGCTCTTTTATGGTTTCTTCCGTTGAAACTGCTAAATAACAAATGTGCTCGCCTTCATCAGTAAGTTTTAATTGAGGATCTCTACCTACTTTTCCCATAATAAATATTTTATTAAATACCATTATTAATTCTCCTTTTAAGGTTAAACTCAGTGGAATATTGTTGATTAAAAAGGTGTTACAAAATGTTATAGATGGAATTTGTTAAAAATCCTGCCACCAACTTATAAATTATTTAGAAGACAAAAAAATAGGCAGCTACCGCTACCTATTTTTCAATTGGATTAAAGTTAAGGGTCAAAATGTTTAATCTTGTTTTTTAGCTATTAGACTAGAAACAACGTTTAGTTTTTCCAGCAAAGTAACCCCTATTAAGATAGATAAGCTACCAACAAAGCAAATAGCTAATAGTAGTAGATAATATTTAATTGTCCATTCTAGCGCTACTTTAATACGGTGTGAGAGGGAGATTTCTTTTTTAACAGATTGGTTTTCTTCTAGGCCAAATTTTACAGTACAAAATTCATTTTCTAGGTCATATTCACCTAATCTAATGCCTGTTGATTGAATTTCTGTTTCTATAGCAAGAATACGATCTTCTAAATTAATTAACTCATTAACTGCACCACCTTTGTTTTTAAGAGCAATTAAAGACTCACGAGCTTTTTCTAAAGAAACTCTTTTAGCATTTAAGTCTTTATATTCATTAGTTTTATCAGTTTTATTGATATGTATTGAGGAAATAGTTCCAACTTTTTTGATTTCTTCAACAAAGGCATCAAATGATTCTGGGGCAACTCCTATAGCAAGATTTAAGCGACGAGAACCTTTTAGTCCATAATTTTGCTCAAATTGGACTAGAGCCTTAAATTGAGTAATGGTTTCTCTAACTTTCTTTTCATCTTGATCAAAGTTTGCTGTGTTAGTATAGAGTGATGCGATTTTTTCATATTTTTGGTCAACGTTATAGCTTTGATTGTCAGATTTGCGGTCTACTTTAAACTTTTCACTAGCGTAATTTTTTCTAGAAAACTCAAAAGTGTTATCAATAGAACTTTGTATGGTGTCAATAAAAGTATTCTCAGTAGTTGATAAATAGCCATAACTTAGACGAAATAAAAAGAGCGCTAAAAATCCTACAATAAGAATAAAAACTCCTTTTCTAAATTTATTTGTCATAACTAGAAACTCTCCTTAATTAAGCAATAAAGCAAAATCTTAAATTTTTAGTATCCTTTTGGGGTTTTTGGTTCCGAAAATTTTATGAGATATTGCTAGATAGAAAATATTTTGCCTATGAGGAGAGCCTCAGTAACAGAAGTTGATAGGTACAAAACTCCTAAGTAATTTAAGCCCATTCCAACATATCTTTAATCTGTGGTAAGTAATTTCGACTTACGCCTACTTTATAATTATTATGTAAGGTAATTTCATAGCGTTCTTTAGTAATTGGTGCAATTTCACGAATAAAATTAATATTTACAATGCTTTCACGATGTACTCGTACAAATTGTTTTGGGTCAAGACGTAACTCCAATGTCTTCATTTGATAATTTGTCCAAAACTTTTCTTTTTCCGTAATTGCATGTAAAAGCTGGCTTTCTATTTCAAAACAATAAATTTGCTCAATAGGTAAAACAAAAATCCTTTGAGACTTTCGCCCTACAATTCTAGCTAAATACTCCTGTTTGGCCTCTGCCCAGGTCTTAAGTACAGTTTCTAGCTCAACAGGCATTGAATTATTTGTTGTAAGTGTAATACGTTGTCTATTTAATCTATTAATACATTGTTCTAGACGTTCTTCACTAATAGGTTTAAGTAAATAATCAATTGCTCCTACTTCAAAAGCTTTAAGCGCATGCTCATCATAAGCTGTTACAAAAACAATCTGTGGTAATTCTTCTAGTGCTGCCGCTACCTCTAAACCGTTTAATCCAGGCATTTGAATATCCAAAAATACTAACTCTGGTGACAGGCTACGACATTTTTCTAGCGCATCAATCCCATTAATTGCTTCACCAATAACTTCTATTTGTGGAAAACCTAAAAGTAAGTGTCTTAATTCTGAACGACAATGAGACTCATCATCTACTATCAATGTTCGCATAAATGTTAACTCCTAACTTTTATTTTTTCTAAAGGTAGAGAAAATTTTATCTCTGTACCTATTTGAAGGGTACTAGTTACAAATAATTCAGTCTGATAACGTAAGTTTAATTGTTGTTGGACGTTTGATATACCTACACCGCTACCTTTTGGAGGCTTACTTGGGTCAAATCCCTCTCCAGTATCGCTAATAATAAACTCTAGAGTATTATCTATAGTAGAAATCTTAATTAGTAACAGACCACCTTCTATTTTGGGGCTTAAGCCATGTTTAATAGCATTTTCCACTAGTGGTTGAAGTAGCATTGGGGGAATAAAATGCTTTTCTAAATTTGCACATAAATCAAAAGTAACATTTAAGCGAGATTCAAAACGAAGTTGTTCTATATCTAGATATGCTTTTAGAAAGTTAATTTCATCTGCAACCGTAACTAAGTCTTGGCGAGAACTATCTAGTACATAACGGTAGACTCTTGATAAATATTGGACTGCGGCACGTGCTCTATCTGGAGCGCTACGAACTAGGCTAGCAATTAAGTTCATGCTATTAAAAAGAAAATGTGGGTTAAGTTGTGCTTGTAATGCTTTTAACCGTAATGCATTAGCAGTATTAATTAGTTCAAGTTCTATAACTTTACGTTCTTCTTGTTCTTTTTGGAGTTTAAGACGTGCCATAGTACTAGCAAGGTTACTAGCAATAAGTTTAGCAAATTTCAAATCTTCGCTTAAGTAACGTCTATTTCCTGAAGTTGGCTCTATCTCTAATCTTCCTAAAATTTCTTCATTATTAATTACAGAAATATTTATAAGATTAGGGTTTTCTACTGCATCTTTTTCTAATGAAAAATATTTAACCTTTTGAGCTTTAAGAGCTTGTTTAGCTGTATTGCAAGCTATTTGAATAGCATTTTCTAAGTTTGTTGAGGCTCCTAGTTTAGAATTTAACTCAATTAGCAAGTCTTGAAAGGGGGTTCGTCCTAAAAGATGAATATCAATTGTTCGATCCAGAAAAATCTGCAAACGAGTTAATAAGCCTGTAGGCAGACTAAAAATAATTCCTAGTGATAAATAAAATAATAAAGAATTATCAGGAAATACTTTTAAATAATATGCTAAAACTCCATAATAAAATCCAAAAATTATTGCAAAAAATATTGTTTGTATTCCTCGTTTTGCTAGTACATCAAAGAATAAATAAGGAGTATGATAATAAATTAGCCAAAAAATTAGAGGTAACGCAGAAATAAGAGCATAGCTATCATAAAGGCTAGGAGATATATTTCCATTTAAGGTATGAAAAAAAGCTCCTAAAATTAATACTATAGAAAATAAAAAACTAATAGGCCAAGAAAGTTGCTCAAATCTACTAGAATTTTGTTTGTTTAATATAGAAAATTTATTAAGTTTGCGATAACAAATAAAAATTACTACTAAAAGCAGTCCCAACCCAAATAAAGCAACTATTGCTGCAAGTTTAGGGTGGTTAAATCTATCGGCAAGCGACCAACGAATTTTACTTAAAGCGATAAAACTGTAAATATATAATTTTGGTGGGCTTAACCACTTGCTTATAACCTCACCCCGTTTTCTTATTTCAACAATATAACAATGTGCAATTGCTGTAAAAACAAGCAGTAAAATAGGTCTAGCTAGCCCAAATACAGGGATTTTTCTTAGTCTGTTAGGAAAAATTTCTAGCATTGGTAGCTGGCCTATTGTTAGTAAAAAATACCAAATAGATAAACCACCTAGGAAAATAATTAAAGGTAAATGTTGGCGAGTTTTTTCTGTTTGAGAGAGCGAGAAAATAAAAAGTAGGCCGCAAAAAAGCGAGCTAATAAGTAGTAGTAGGGTATTTATAAGTACTTGTTCTGGCATAAATTAGAAGGTGTAAAAATTAAATTCCTTTACAAGTAAAGAGAATTTAATTTTTACAGTAACTTAATTATTTCATCAATGGAGAATTTATTGCTAGAGCTTGAATTTCTTCTTTTAGTTGATCAATTAATGGATCTATTTCAGTTAAATCTTTAAGAGCAATGTCTTTTTGTTCTGGTGTTAATACTTGAGTGATTTGTGAAGCTGTTTGAATACGAAAAGTTACCATTTGAGAGCTTATATTAGCAATGTCTTGGCCTATAACTTGTATTTGTGTTTGGTTTGGATTTATTTCCAATAAGGCGCTACGTAGTTCTTTACGCTTAGTTTCTAGTTGAGAATGTAACTGCTGTGCTTGTGGTTTAGCTGTAAGAACAATAGTTTTAATTTGTTGTTTTTGACTAGCAGATAGATTTACATCTTTAGCTAAAGCTCTAAGCTCATCACCTATGGCAAAAACCGTTTGTAATATGCTCCTAAAAGAGCCTGTTCGTTGACGCTGACTACCCTGAGCAAATACGCTAGAGAAACAAAGTAAGCTAATAGCTAGAGCAAAAATAATTGTAGAAACAATAAGTCCTTTTTTCATAATAACCTCCAAGAATTTAATTTCAAACTTGATGGTAATATAAAATGAAAAATTTAATTAGGAAATTAGATAGAAGAGAGTGACGACTAATTCCATTTGAAATACGAAAAACAATAATTAAAGAACCTAAAGCTATAGAGATAGTTATTAGAAATAAAAATAGGGTTTGAATCTTTATTCAAACCCTATTTTATTAAAACCAACAATATAAAGTAACTAAAAGAAAATAAGCTACTTATAGCTGCATTGATTTGATTTCAAGATATTCTTCAAAACCAAATTTACCTAATTCACGGCCATTACCAGATTGTTTATAACCACCAAATGGTGCTAGAGGGTTAAAATCTCCACCATTTATATCTACTTGGCCTGTGCGAAGACGGCGAGCGACTCTTTTAGCTCGCTCAACATCTTTTGACCAAACTCCCCCCCCTAAACCATAAATAGTATCATTTGCAATCCTTACAGCATCATCTTCATTTTCATAAGGGATTATGGAAAGCACTGGGCCGAAAATTTCTTCTCTAGCAATTGTCATACTATTATTTACATTAGCAAAAACTGTGGGTCGGATAAAGTAGCCTTTTTCCAGTCCTTCAGGAGCTTCAGCACCGCCTGTTACAAGAGTTGCACCTTCTTCAATACCTTTTTTAATATAACCACGTACACGGTCACGTTGAGTTTCTGAAACTAGTGGGCCAAGTTCTGAGCCTGCTAATGGGTCGCCTACTGCAAAAGCTTCAGCAGTCTTTTTAGCAATAACGACTGCTTCATCATGGCGCTCTTTAGGAACAAGCATTCTAGTTAATGCTGAACAAGTTTGTCCTGAGTTAAAGTAACAGTTATTAACACCATTACGAACAGCTTTTTCAAAATTAGCATCATCTAGGATTACGTTAGCAGATTTACCACCAAGTTCAAGAGATACACGTTTTATAGTTTGAGCAGCAAGTTCGCTAACTCGTTTACCTGCGCGGGTTGAGCCAGTAAAGGAAACCATATCTACATCAGGGTGAGCGGCTATTGCTTCACCTACTACATGACCTAGCCCACAAACTAAATTAAAAACACCAGCAGGAAGCCCAGCTTCGTCAAAGAGTTCTGCTAAAATAAATGCTGTAATTGGGGCTACCTCGCTAGGCTTAAGTACTACAGTACAGCCAGCAGCCAGAGCAGGGGCAACTTTAGCAATAACTTGGTGTAAAGGGTAATTCCAAGGGGTAATACAGCCAACTACACCAACAGCCTCACGCACTACTAGGGAATTTCCTACTTGTTCTTCAAACTGATATCCGCTTAAGAGATCAGCATAAAAACCTAAATTCATACTTGGCATACCGACTTGAACCATTGAAGAGAGTTGAAGCGGCATACCAACTTCTTTGGAAATAATTTCTGCTAACTCCTCAACACGATTTCCTAGCTTTTCTGCTACTGCTCTTAAGTAATTAGCACGTTCTTCTTTAGGAGTGTTTGACCAGCCTTCAAATGCTGCTTTAGCAGCTGCTACTGCGGCTGCTACATCTTCTGCTGTGCCACTTGGAACACGAGCTATAACTTCTTCGCTAGTAGAATTAGTTACATCTAAAAAATCTTTTCCGCTTGACTCTACCCATTTGCCATTAATATAAATCTTGTCATAAACCTTAGCTGTGAGTTGTTGTTTAGACGCTTCCATTACATCCTCCAAAATATAAGTTAAATTTAAGATAAAACTAAGATAAATTAAATTAAGACAATGCCTTAAGTTTTGTAGTATCCTTTTATCTTAAACTGCTGTCAATCGCTTCAACGCTAGACTTTGGATAAAATTAATAGTTTGATTTTCGTAATATGTGTAATACATAGCGAAGAAAGAAATTAGCAGAAGAATAAACAAAATAGACGAGGAATATGGAAAAGTTAAATATTAAAATGGACAAAATACAAACAGAAAACCAAATAAGCATTTGCTTCACGTTATGAACTTGATAGGGTTACTTCTCTTTTAAAAATAAATTAGTTACTTTTGTTTTTATTTAAATGTTTTCATTTGTATATAATAGTCCAAGCTGCAACCTCGTAAACCATTTTTAAGTTTTCGGAAAATCAAATCATTGAGTTAATAGACCCCTGTAATTAACTCTATATTTTGGGAGGAATAAATGAAACGTTTATATATTTTGGCTTTAGCACTAGTAGCAGTAATTTTTACTTTTCAAACTACCCCAGCAATTAAACCCGAACCGCAAAGAAATTTTAATAGAACCCTTTCAATCAAAGGGACTAATTTTGATAAATCTGCTTATTCAGGCACTTTAGAGGTTAGATCTAGAAAGCTTAATTCTCCAAATGCTGATATAGAAGGTGTTACATTAAAGTGGAATGTTGGTGGTAGTATTTATGAAGGAATAGGTATTGTTACAGCTAGTATTCTAACTGCGACTTGGGGTGGTAAAAGCTGTAGTTTGGTAGTTTATAGTCATTCACCAGGTAAAGGTTTAGAAGGTATTTGGACAGTTGCTGGTCAATCTGCTCTAGGTTCAGAGTTTGCTAAAGGTGGAGGTAAAGATATTACAGGTAGCTATACAATACAAGGTACAAATCTTAATGGAAGTGTTTATAAAGGAGCACTACAAGTTACTGCTCAAGGGCCTGTTTATCAATTTTCTTGGAATGCTGGAAGTCAATATGAAGGTATTGGATTAAAAACAGGGCCTTTAGTTTCTGTTGCTTGGGGAACAAATGCAAGTGAGAAATGTGGGGTAATTCAATATGAAATTACAAATGATGGACTTGCTAATGGTAAGTGGGGAATATATGGAACTAATGCCACAGGAACAGAACAAGGCGTGATTAAGTAATTATCTTGTAGTTCCCAGGAGCCATCCTGGGAACTAGTCCAAAGCATTTTTACTTGCTAGCAAATTTTTTGCCAATCTTTAGCGAGAAAGCCCCGTCCCTAAAAATCCTTAAGAGTAAACCTAAAATTCTTAGGATATTTCAAAGATTTTCTATTACATCTAAAACAGCTTTAGGTTCAAGTTTTCCCTTAAAAAAAATTACAGGCCCAAGAATACCCTCTAGATGCTCATTAGTTACATTAAGTCGTTCAGATACAGCTAATAATAAGTTTTTCATTCCTGCTTTGCGGGCTTTATCAAATTTACGTTTTAAGTAATCAGGATGCCAAAATCCTACGATTTCTACATGAGTTACTCTACCATCCTTATGACGCAAAGCAAAATCAGGGACAAAAACAGTCCCTTTTAAGTCAACTATCTCTACCTCGCGTTCTAATGCCCAATGAGTTTCTTCTTTTATCCAGCGCTCAACAAAGGAACTTTCTAGTAAACTATCATAAACAGGAGGTTTAGCAGCATTAGATTTTAAGGCTGATTCTGATGTAAGGCTATAAATTACTTTTTTACCTTTTATCTCAAGCTCTGCTTCCATAGCCCAACGAGTTATTTGTAGTAGTGCTGGAAGAAAAGCAGCCATTTTTACCCCATAACGGCGGGTTTGGTGAAATAGACTAGCTGGCCCATCAACATGGACTCTATATCCATCATCTAAATTGCCCTCTACCGTATACATCAACCCAAAAAGCTTTAAGCGATGAAATAAACGGCGATATTCCCCAGGCACATTTCTATAGGCATTTACTACTAGCCATTTAGCATAGTAAAGTAGCCCTTGAGCTTGAGCTAGATTATATAAATTAACTAATTGTTCTGGAGTTAATTCTGGTACTGAGGTCAAAATATGGTTTTCTGGTAAATCAGAGTAAAGGGCATCAGGAATGGTTTCTATAGGCAAATTATATTTAACTGCAAGTTCTGAAAAGGTTTCTTCAACTTGTTTTGTTGTATGACCTCGTTCTTTAGCTAGTAAAAACGCTTCTCGACGCAAAGTTTCAGGCTCTATGGGGGAGGTAACAGAAAAATTTGCATCTTCTGCTAATAAATGAGCTAAACCTCTAACTAGTTGATAATCAGGAGAATCACCTTCTAGGGCTTTTAGCGCTTCATCTAAATCTCCTCGTGTTTGTCCTATATGAGAGGAAAAAACTTGTAAGACTTTTTCTGCCCAACCAGCACGATCTCCTTTTAAGTAAAAGGGATAGGCTTGTCCAGATTTTGTTGTATAGCGTAGCAAATCAGAAGGTAACAAGTTTAAGTATTCTCCTTAGAATCTTCAAGTACATTAAATAAAGGTAATTCATCATTATTAGTTTTATCTTTAGTGTTTTTACTTTTAACACCTTTAGAATCTATAAAAATTTCTTCATCAGAGCTTGCTAAATCAGAATTTGCTAAAACATTTCCTCTTCGACGCTGTGCAGCACGCTCTTCTTGAGTATTACGTGTCACTACTTCATATAAAATTGCTCGCTTTCCTTCAGATTTACGTAAAATTCTCCCCAGTCTTTGTACAAACTCTCTATTAACCGAACTACCAGAAAGAATTACTCCAACTGATGCATCAGGAACATCTACACCTTCATTAAGGACTTTACTCGTTACCAAAGTCTGATAAGTTCCAGAGCGAAAAAACTCTAAAATTTGTTGACGTTCTTTAACACGTGTTTGATGGGTAATGCAAGGGATTAGAAAGGTTTTAGATATTTCATAAGCTGTTGCATTATCTTCGGTAAAAATAACAGTTTTTTCTAAATGGTGTTGAGCAAGAATAGCTTCTAGCGTACGTAATTTAGCTGGTGCAGCCTGAGCAAGACGGCGTGCTTGGCGGTGTGCCTTCATTGCTTGACGGCCTATAGGGCTACGAGCAGAATGCATTACAAAGTGCTGCCAGCCAACCAAAGTTCTTAAGGAAATATTATTTTGCCTTAAAAAAAGATCTCTTAGCTCTAGTGCTTTTTCGTAAGCTTGGCGTTCTGCCCCTGAGAGTTCAACATAGAGTCTACGAATTTGAAAAGGTGCTAAAACATCACCTGCAAGCTCTAATGCTTCACGACGATAAACCATTGAACCAATTAAAGATGGTAGCTCTTCATGGCGTGAATCTAGACGCTCAGGTGTAGCCGTAAGTCCAAGTCTAAAAGGAGCAATAGAAAATTCTGCAATTACCCGGTAAAATTCAGTAGGCAAATGATGAACTTCATCAAAAACTAATGTCCCAAATTGATTTCCAAATCTCTCCATATGCCTAGCAGCAGAATCATAAGTAGCTACACTTAAGTCACAAACTTCATGGTAGCCCCCACCAATTAAGCCTATTTCAACATCAGGAAAATTGGCTTTTAGTAGTGCATACCATTGATGCATTAGATCTAGAGTCGGTACAACTACTAGAGCACTTCGAGCAGCCCAGGCGATTGCTAGTACTCCTACAAGGCTTTTTCCTGCACCTGTTGGAAGTACAATAACACCACGACCTTTAGCCTCTTTCCAGCTATTTAGTGCTTCTTGCTGATGAGGGTAGGCTGTTAAAGAAAGTGCTATTTCAAGTTTTGGGCGGCGATATCTAGGCGCTTTATTAGTAGTAATAAGGTTTTTAACTCTATTAAGTATTTCGTAGTAATGATGAGCCGAAGCTCTATAAGCATCAATCCTAGCATCATAGTAAAAGTATGGTTCTATTATGGATGGTAGTTTAGTAAATCCTTCTAAAACAAGTGTTCCTTGATCAAACCTAAGAGAAGTCGCCATTTAATTAATTAGCCATTAGAAAAATTAACTTAAATATTTGCAAGCTCAATTTTAGCTGTAAAGCGAATCTTTTTCATGAAAAATAACGGCCTTTATTTAATCTTTTCAAAATCTAGGTTTTGATCAAAAAATAAATTGATAAAATTAATTTATAGGCTATTATGTAAGGAATAAAGCTTAAAATAAGTTAAAAAACAAAAATTAAGTTAGAAAAAAAGGAGTACTATATGAGTGGTTTTTTTCAGGATCAAAAACAGCAAACAGGTTGGTCAGGCCAAGATCCTTATAATGAAATGCAACAAATGACAGCAGCAAATGCTACTGTTAGTGAAAGAATGGGTTTTGTTCGTAAAGTATATGCATTATTTTTTGCAGGTATTTTATTTTCAGGTGTTGGTGTAGGGGTAGGTTTTAGCTTTCCATCGCTAATGATTGCAGTAATTGAAAATCGTTGGATTGCATTTTTCCTTTTAATTGGGGCTATTATTGGTGCTCAAGCTGTTAGGCTAGTTCCGGTTGTTAATTTAGTGGCACTTTTTGCTTTTACTACTTTAATAGGAATATTTATCTCACCACTACTTGCTATTATTGCAGTAAATAACCCAAACTCTATTTGGCAGGCTGCTATTTTGACTACAGGCATATTTGGTGGTTTAACGACTTATGCATTTGTTACTAAAAAAGATTTTAGTTTTCTTAGTGGTATGCTAACAGTTGGTTTAATTGTGGTGATTTTATCTGGGATATTAAATATTTTCCTAGTTTCAAGTGCTTTTTCTTTTGGTATAGCTGTAACCACTTTAATATTATTTTCTGGTTATGTGCTTTATGACACTCAACAAATAATTCACCGTTATCCTACAAATGAGTATGTAGCAGGCGCTTTAGACCTTTTTCTAGATGCATTTAACATTTTTATGGCACTGCTTAGAATCTTAAATGGTCGTAGAGATTAACACTTAAGAACCTGCTAGTCAGGTTCTTAAATCTACCTATTTTCTTGCTAATTTCCTCCTGATTTCCTTTTATCCCGCAAAAACGAGTAAATCACACAAAGATTTTGTTATAAGATTTGAGCTATTCTTTTTCATAATTTCAGAAAACTTAGAAATAAATAGCAATAATTTAGGAGGTTTATTAGTTAATGCCAGGGAAAATTGGCCGTAATGATCCTTGTCCATGTGGGAGCGGAAAAAAATATAAAAAATGTCATGGTGATACAAATTATGCTTCACAAGAAAAAGCTCAACAAAGAGCTACTCCTGTAATGCGTAACTTGTTGGAACGCAATGTATTACTACTTTATGCTGTTGCAGAAGTGTTTGGTCTAAAACGTGGTTTTAGATGGAAAGATGTTAAACGTAATATTTCTGCTGAGCAAGTAGCAAGGTTTTATAGAATAATTGCAGAACTTTACCCACAAAATACTGATTTATTAAGTTTACTTCCCAGAGGAGAAAAGCTAAGAGCTTTTTATGTTGGGGATGTAGATTCACAGCTTACTAGTCATAATATTGCAAGAATGGGGCTTTATGTAGATGAATTATTAGTTATAGTGCCCTTTTATAATCCTTACTCTAAAGTGCCTAAGCTTAATCCTATACAAAACCCAGATCTATTTAAGATTGATACTTATAAGCTGATTTATTTCTTATATTTACTTGGCCCAGCCTTAAATTCAGGGCTAGTAAAGCTTGTTCCTAATCCAGGGATGTTTGATGATAAGTTACAACTGGATTTTCTTGCGGCTTCTTATGGGCGCTCAAAAGGAAAAGAGATTTCTAGTGAGACTATAGAAGGACTGCGCGAAGAATATGCTAATGAATTACATAAGGTTATTCGTGCTGAATCCAGTGAAGCTAGAGAATCACAGTTGCGTCAAATTTGTTCTCATATGACGGATCAAGAAATTGCGCTAACCTTGCCTTATTTTGAACAACTAGGTAAGGAAGAAACTTCTATAGTAGTCCCAGAAGAAGTTGAAAGAAAATTAGTTGAAACTGCTGCTCAAATACTTGCTGTTCGTGCTGGTGTAAGTACTGATACTGCACTTTATCTTTCTCAATATACTGGTGCAATGCCATTTACTGGTAGCGCTTGGCGTTGGCAAGAGTTACTTACAGGCTCAAGTGAGTTAAATAATGAAAGTTTTGCTCCGCTTACACAAGCTTTTGGTGATTTGAAATTTAATTTTCTTAATGCTGTTGATCGTGGTTTTGTTGGTGAATTTCACTCAATGAATAGATTAGACAGTTTCCGTAGCTATATGCGTCGAATTTGGCAAGCCGCAGATAGTGATACAAATGATGAGTCTACTCTTAATGCTCTACAAAGTGAGTTAACTACGGAACATCAAAAAGCAGAAGGTGATTGGGCACGTATTCGTCAAGAAACAAAACAGTGGATTGCAATGGTTTCTGATCCAGATAGCAGTTTAGAACCTGTAGTAGATGGTAAATTACATCTATCTGTTCCAAGAGAAGGTCTTATGTCTTCTATTGGACAAGAAAAATTTGCCTCACTTACTGACCCTGTAACCAAAAAAGTTTCTATGGCTGCTTATATAGAACTTGCAAAATAATTTAATTTTCTAAAAATCCTGGGCTGTTTGTTCTTAAAGGGACTAAAAAGCCCAGGATTAGAAATTAAATAAAGTTTTTCTTAAGCTAATATTTTGCTCCTGAGGCTTCAAGTAATTTTATAATATTTCCATAAGCATTTTGTTTTGCACGAGATAGAGCAGTACGACCATTTTTATCTTTAGCATTAACATCAGGTTTAGCACTTAAGACTATTTTAACTAAACTACTTTCGCCAAAATCCACTGCATACATTAAAGCTGTAGAGTCAAGATTATCTCTAGCATCAACATCAGTTTTAGCTGAAATAAGGGTTTTAGCTATCTGAGAATTACCTGAATTAACCGCATATATTAAGGCTGTTCTTCCACTACGGTCTTTTAAGTTTGTGTCTGCTTTAGCCTCTAATAAAAGCTTTATAACCTTATTGCTATTATTTATTGCCGCAACCATTAAAGAAGTTCTTCCACTATCATCTTGAGCATTTATATCAGCTTTTGCAGGAATTAGTAACTTAACTATATTATCTTGATTAGCATCAGCAGCAAATATTAATGGAGTATAGCCAGTATCATTTTTAGCATTAGGGTTTGCTCCTGCTGCTAAGGCTTCTTTGGCAAGTTTTTCATCCCCTAAATAAGCTGCATCAAAAAGAGCCTGATCAACTAGTCTTAACTGGACTCTACCCTTAGTTGTATTACTTTGGCAAAAAATGGTTTTAGGAAAGTTTAGGAAGGTAAAAATTAGTAAAAGAAAAAAAGCGACCTTAAAAACAATATTCATAAAAATAAATAAGGGCAAAATAAGATTTTGCCCAGTGTAGTGATGGAGAAGTTCACGTAATAAAAATTTTCCTAGCAAGCTCACCTAAACGAGACTGACTTGCGTTATCAAGTTTAGGGGAATTATCTGGAGAGCCTATTTCTAAACTAGCTCGGCGAACTGTATCTACAGCCTTACTTGCGGCTGGATCTTGTTCTAGATATTTACTAATCGCGCCACTTTTATTTTTTCCTGTGGCAAAATCAAATAAAACTTCGCTACTTGGAGATGCAGAAGTAGCGCTTGACGCTTCACTTAAGCGATATCCTTTACCTATATTTTCTGATTCTGTATTAGAAAAAGGCGATTCTAAAGGAGGTTTAGCCAAGGATGCATTAAAAGCTCTATTTTGTGTCCCGTCTGTTAGAGGCGATTCTGAAGGAGGAGAGATTGTGTTAACTGTTTGGCCTTGAAAATTACCGCTACGATTTAATTTATCTAGCTGATTATTATCTTGGTTTATTTGTTGAAGGTTATTTAATCCAGAACCATTAATTTTGATATCTGCCATAAACCCTTCCTTATTAATTAATTTATTTATAAAGTTAATACCAAAAGATATCAAAGTTTCATAAAAATTTTTCCGATCTAAGAAAAACTAACAAAATATTTGCTAGAAGATTAAAATAGCACAAGAATTTGCTCTTGTGCTGTTTTAATGTATATTTGGTATTATCTTGCACAGGTTAAAACACGGCCACCATCAATAGCATAAGTTGCTCCTGTAATCCAACTTGCTTGATCAGAAGCAAGAAATAAAACAAGTTCTGCTACTTCTTCAGGCGTTCCAGGTCGCCCTATTGGGTGAGTTGTTTTGCTACGTTCTAAAAATGCTTGATAGTTTTCTTCTGTCATTCCACTACGAAGATGTAGCCCAGTAACGACCACCCCAGGATTAACAGCATTAACTCTAATTTTTTGCTCAGCAAGCTCAAGCGCTGCACAACGAGTTAATTGATCAACTGCGGCTTTGCTAACACAATATGCAAGTACTCCAGGGAAAGAACGTAGTCCTGTAACACTAGAAATATTTACAATATTACCCTCGGGTGCTTTCATAAAGGGAAGTACAAGCTGCATCATTTCAAAAACTACACGTAAATTAATTTGCATCATTTCATCCCAAGCAGCCATTGAAGTATTAGTAATATTGCCTGTACTAAGAATTCCAGCAGCATTAACTAAAATATCGATTTTACCAAACTGGGCTGCTGCTTTTTCTACGGCTTGTTTTGGGCCTTGACTTGAAGATAGGTCTGAAATGATTGGATAGGCTTGACCATCTGCTTTATTTATTGAATCTACAACTACTCCTAAAGTCTTTTCATTACGACCAATGAGCAGAACCTTTGCACCAGCTTGAGCAAAACACTTAGCAACAGCTTCTCCAATTCCAGAACTTGCACCAGTAATTAATGCAACACGATCCTTTAACTGTTTCATTTTTTATCCTTTATTTTTTGAACTCTATAGGCCCGTCTATTCTTAACCAGGCAAAATAACCGCCTTTAAGCGCATAGGCTTTCTTAAAACCACGTTCTTTTAATAAACTAACGTAATAATTACTAGTTGATTCATCAGGACAGGAGCAATAGGTAACAATTTCTAGGTCTTTAGATATATTTTTCATTTTATCGTCTAATTCTTTTGCTTCTTCAACTCGTATATCATCTTTAATACGCTTAGAACTACTTTTATATTGCCCTTCAGAACGAACATCAAGAATTATAACTTTTTCACCTTTATTAAGTTTTGCTAGTAAATCCTCAGCAGTAATTAAATTCTCATCATGCCCAACTTGAGCTTTAGTTAAAGTATAGCTGCCTGGTAGCCAAACTAATAATGAAGCTATCAATATTATTAATATACCATAAAATTTCATTGGTATTTTCTCCTAATCGAAAAATTTTATTAAGATAAAAAAAGTTATGTATTAACCTACTTCAGTTTTATTTCTATTATCTTCTACCAAAACTTCTAAAATTCTTAAGCGATCAGTTTTAGTAATCGTAAATTGAAACCCTTCATATTCAAGCTTTTGCCCACTTTGGAGAACTTTACCTGCTTCATCCATAAGAAAACCAGCTAGAGTTGTATAACCTTCTTCTTCAGGGAGTTTGATTTTGGTTTTCTTATTAATATCTCTAATAGAAGTATTACCTTTAATTACATATACACCAGACTCTTTGCCTACAATAGTTTCAGCAGTATCTTGGTCAAATTCGTCGTCTATCTCTCCTACGATTTCTTCTAATAAGTCTTCAAGACTTACTACACCTAATGTCCCACCATGTTCATCAACGATAATAGCTAAGTGCACACGAGCACGTCTCATTTGTTTTAGTGCTTCTTCTAAAGTTACTGTTTCAGGTAAATAAAAAGGCTTATTAAGTAGCTTACTTAGAGAAAAGTCTTTTGGGTTACTAAAGTAGGGGACTACATCTTTTAAGTTTAAGACTCCAGCAATATTATCTAGGTTATCTCGGTAGATAGGTAGACGGGAAAACTTATTTTCTATAAATAAGTTATAAATTTCTTCTATAGTAGCTTTATCAAGTAAGGCGCAAACCTCTGCTCTTGGAGTCATAACTTGGCGAACTACTGTATTAGAAAACTCTATTACGTTATTGACCATCTCCATTTCTTCATTTTCTAAATGGCCTCCTTTATGGCTCATTTCTACTAATTGGCGAAGTTCTTCTTTAGTATAGGCTGTTGCATGTTCGGCTGTAGAGTGCAAGCCTACTATACGTAAGACTAAAGAACCAGACTTATTTAATACCCAAATTGGAGCCTTAAAAACTTTATAAAATAGCTCCATAGGCCAAGCAATAAGCATTGCTACTGATTCTGTACGCTCTAAAGCAAGGGTTTTAGGTGCTAATTCTCCTAATACTATATGTAGAAAAGTAATTACAGTAAATGCAACTAGAATGGCAGCAGAATGTGCGGCTGCAACAACATAACCGCTAGGTAGAATATTTTCAAAAATAGGTTGAAGTGTATGTGCTATAGCTTCTTCACCTACCCAACCAAGCGCTAGACTAGAAAGAGTAATACCAAGTTGTGTAGCTGAAATATACGCATCTAATGAGCTTATTACTCTAAGTAAAATTTTAGCACGATTATTACCCGCTTCTACTAGGGATAAAACTTTAGACTTACGCACGCCTACTAGTGAAAATTCAGCAGCCACAAAAAAACCATTACTAAATACTAGTAATAGAACTAGTAGCATTTTAAGTAAGAATGAAACAAAGCTTTCACTCTTAGGTTCTGCTACTTGTAAAAAAAACATAAAAAGACAATTTGTTTGCATAATTTAAAAAAGGTTTTAGCTAGTTAAAATTTGAAAGCCATTAAGAAACAATATTTATAGCGCTTTTACATAAGAGCAAAGTAATGTTGTTGCTATAAGGCTTTCAAAAGCAATACCTCCAAAATTTTTTGCACTGGTACTTTTATCAAAAACTACAGAAATCGTACGACCTATTGCTGCTCCAACCCAAGCAAGCCCAACTACAAAATAAACTATATCCATTTGTAAATATAGGCAACTTAGTCCAAGTAGAAGAAAAAAGCCTCCATAAGTTGCACGAATTTCAGACCAGCCTATTAGTCCCTGTGGTTCTAGACTAATAAATTTAGCAGCCCTATTAGGTAAAACTAAACCCATAATACCTAAAGCTGTAGTAATTAGTGCTCCAAGAATTGGTAAATATTTTGTAACTTCCATAAAAACCTATTCAAGACTAATTTACATCTGGCGAAGAATTACCATTATTTGAACCTTGAAATGGTTCATCGCTTTCTTCTTCATTAACAAGAATATCCATTGCTTCTATACTTAAATCGCCTATAGAATGAAGTGATCGCATAATTTCAGCTTTATTCATTTGCCCGCTTCTTAAAACATCTGCAAGTAGTTCTGATATAACACCTAGTTCTGCTTGCATAGCAAGATGTATTTGTAAGAGTTCGCTAATGTCTATTTCTTCAAAGTTTTCTAGTTCATCAAATTGATCGGTTGACATAAATTTCCTTTAAGCAAAATTTGATAGCTTATAATTCTTAGCTCTTAGCTTTATTTAGAAAGAATTTTAGGCTGATAAAAATTTTTTTACTTCTTCAAGAGTTGGCAGTCCTGTTTGTGCTCCAAGTTTTTGACATTTTATTGCTGCAACTGCATTGGCAAATCTTAAAGTTTCTAAAATACTCATTGATTTAAGCAGTCCATAAATAAATCCACCGTGAAAAGCATCTCCTGCTCCTGTTGTATCACGGCAATCTATTTCAAACCCTGGAACGGTTAAATATTCACCTTCATGATAGGCCATTACGCCTTCTTTGCCTAAAGTCATAGCTACAAAATAGCTTCCACTAATTTCTTTAAGTTTAGCTAAAGCCTGCTTATTATCCCTAATCCCAGTAACTCTAAAAGGAAAATCAGAAGAAGTTACCAAAAAATCTATATGTGGTAATAATTTATCTGCTTCAGGATAAAAGTTATCAACATCAATTACTACTGCCATACCTGATCTATGTGCAAATTTAGCCGCGCAAATATCGGCTTGTACGTCATGACCATCAATATGGAGGATTTTTCCTGAAGAAATTGCAGTTTCTTCAACTTCTTCTACCTCAAAAGCTAAGCGTTCATCTCTATCCCAAATTATAGTTCTTTCCCCACTTTTAGCATCAATAATAATAAAGGCAATTTGGTTTGTTGTTTGGCTTATAGACCTAACATAACTATGTTCTATCCCTTCAGTTTTTAGTCGAGAGAGTTGTAAGCTAGCTGCTTGATCATCCCCAACTTTACCAATATAGCGAGTTTTAGCTCCTAAGCGGGCTAGAGCAGTTAAGGCGCTTGCTACTTGGCCTCCAGGTTGTTGGCTATGGCTTAAAAGACGTGTTTTACTGTTAAACTGAGGATACTCAGCCACAGTTATAATATGATCAACTGCATTAAGCCCTAGACCAACTACATCAAATTCTCGGTTTACTGGTAAATTAAAAGAAAAATTTCTTTCCACCAATACTTTATGACTCCTTAGGTAATATGCCTATTCCTTGAGCAATAATCAAGCTTACTTGGACAGAGTTAAATATTAAGTGCATTACAAAACAAGGTAGTAAAGATCCGCTATAAGCACGAACTAAGGTTAAGACTGTGCTTAAAAAAGCTAGACCTAGAATTCCTCCCCAAGCACCCCAATATTGAGGAATATGTACTAGTAAAAATAAAAAAGAGACTCCAAATATTGCTGCTTTGTGTCCAAAATCTCTACAAAGACCTGAAAAAAGAATGCCTCTATAAATTATTTCTTCTACAAAAGGAGCGCCAACTATTGCAACAAAACCAATGCTAAAACGAGCAGCCATAGAAGATTCTATTAGTTTTTGCATCTGGTTTTCTTTATTTGGAAGTAGTGAAGCAATTATGGCAAAACAAAAAAATGTTAAAAATGTTAGTCCAATAGTTTTTAATAGCCCAAATTTTTCAGGCCAATGCCAGCCTAATGCAGGTAAAAATTTCCCTTTGCTAGTTTTAGTAATAAAACGGTAGCATATAGCTACTGTAACTATATGAGATAAAAATGTTGATGCTACACCAAAAACAGCTATTTCTGGGTGCTTTTCTATATCAAGAAAGGGCGGCATTGTTTGACCAGAGGCTTTTAGCCATAGCATCCAAGCAACTAGAGCAGGGACTTGAGCAAAAATAATTAATATTACAGAAAGTAGCCAAATTATTAACGATGAACCAAAGCCCCAAGCAGGGTTATCAGGATTTAAGTGTATTGTTTTCTTTTCAGGTTCAATAGGCTTTTCTTGCATAAAGTTTTTTCCGCAACTTGGACATTTAGATGAAAAAGCATCTGCTATAAGGTTTGAACACTCAGAACAACGATATTCTATGGTCATTTAAGTATAACCTTTTATTTAACACTTATTTGCAAGTGTAGAGTAGTTAATAAACCAATAATTGTTTTAGCGTCTCTAATTTCGCCTGTAAAGATCATTTCACACGCTTTTTTAAAGGGAAGATATATAACTTCTATTTCTTCATCAAAATCAGGATGTCTTTCTACTATTTCTAACCCTTCAGCTAGATAAATATAAAGCCTTTCACCAGAATAGCCTGGAGCAGGGTAGCTTGTAGTAAGTAACTTTAAGCTTTTCGCCTTAAAACCTGCTTCTTGTGCTAACTCATTTATTGCTGTTTGCTCAGCTGTATGCCCTAGGTCTATTTTTCCTGCTGGAAGTTCTAGCACATACTCGCCCATAGGATGACGATATTGTTTAACAAGCACTACTTGATTATCATCTGTAAGCGCTACTACAGCCGCGCCGCCTCTATGATGAATTACTTCTAATTCAACAGTGGCACCAGATTGAAATAGTACTTGGTCAATAGAAAATTCAAAAATACGCCCGCTATATTTTAGTTCACGCTTTAGAAGTTCATATGCCATAAATTTTCTCTTCAAAGGGTTGAAAATTTTCTTTTAGGAGTTTTTTAACCTCTCCTATTAAGTGTAGCGATCCACTAATGGTTATTAGCCCATTAATTTTAGCCTTTTCTTTAGCTATTTTTAATGCTTTATCAACATTTTCTGCAATTATTATTTCTTTACTTAATAAAGAAAAATTTCCATCTATTTTGCTAAATTGTTTTGCTCGGGGATCATTGCGATTAACTAAAACTACTATGTCAAATAATGGAAAAAGATTTTTTGTCATAGAGGAAAAATCTTTATCTTGCATTGTACTAAAAATTAGAACTTTAGTGGGATATTGTTTTTCTATCAACCAAGTACTAAGAAATTCTCTTAGTGCATCTACTCCATGAGGGTTATGTGCTCCATCAAGAAGTATATCAGGCTGATTATTAAGTAACTCTAAACGCCCAGGCCAATTAGTATTTTTTAACCCACTAGTAATATTATCTAGTGTAATAGAAAAGCCTTGAGAATTTAATAGCTCTATTGCACAAATAGCTAGTTTAGCTGTCATTACTTGATGTTTACCACGAAGCCCTAAAATTAAATCTTTGTCAAGATAATTTATTTTCCAATAACCATCTCTATCATAAGTTGCAGAAATGTCTTTATCCTCAAGCCAAATTAAAGGGCTTCCTACTTTTTCAGCTACTTCTTCTATAACTTTTTTAACCTCTTTTTGTTGTGGTGCAATTAAAGCGGGAACACCTTTTTTGAGAATACCAGCCTTTTCTCTAGCAATGTTTGATAGGGTATTACCTAAATATTGTTGATGGTCAAAATCAATACTTGTAATCACGCTTAAAATAGGGGTAACAATATTAGTAGAGTCAAGTCGCCCGCCTAAGCCTACTTCTAAAACTGCAACTCTAGCTTGGCACTTACGAAAGTATTCTAATGCAATAGCTGTGACATGTTCAAAGAAAGTTGGTCTAGCAAGTAAACTTTTCTCAGAAAGTAAGTTATCTATTGTTAGTTTAATTTCTGATAGAATTTGGCAGAAATCATTTATAGAGATTGGTTTAAGGCTATATTGAAAACGTTCTGTTAAATCCATTAAATGAGGAGATGTAAAAAGTGCTGTGGAAATAGAGCTTTCAACTAAAATTGTTGCAAGTATTTTACAAAAAGAACCTTTACCATTAGTCCCAGCAACATGAATACTTGAATAGGTTTGGTGAGGATTTCCCATTTTGTTAATTAAACAGGAAATATTTTCTAACCCTAATTTCATTGCTAGAGTTTCATGCCCTAAGCTATAAAGATAGTCAATTGCTGTTTGGTAATCCATTCAGTTTTTTATATATCTGTATTTTCTATGTGTTAGGGCATTAGGTTAGCTAATCATAAAATCTAATGATTGACAAAGGTAGCTTCGTAAGTTCTTACGATCTATAACAGCATCCAACATACCATGTTTTAGTAAAAATTCTGAGCGTTGAAACCCAGCAGGTAATTTTTGTCTAATAGTTTGTTCAATTACACGAGGGCCTGCAAAGCCAATTAATGCGCCAGGTTCGGCAATATTTAAGTCTCCAAGCATTGCAAAACTAGCTGTTACCCCGCCTGTGGTTGGGTCAGTCATTATAGAAATATAAGGTAATCCCGCTTGGTCTAAATTAGCTAGTGCTGCGCTAATTTTTGCCATTTGCATTAAAGATAATGCTCCTTCCATCATTCTTGCGCCACCTGAGGCAGAAACAATTACTAAGCCTATATGCTCTTTTATAGCTAGTTCAATTGCGCGAGTAATTTTTTCTCCTACTACTGAACCCATTGACCCACCAATAAATTCATAAACCATTGCACAAACTATTACATTATGGCCGCCAATTTTACCTTTAGCAGAAATTAAAGCGTCAAGAACTCCTATAGATTCTTGAGTTTTAGCCAAACGCTCTTTATAAGGTTTAGTATCAACAAAGTTTAAAGGGTCTGTTGATGCAATATTTTGATCAAATTCAGTGTATTCACCATTATCAAAAATTAGCCTTAAGCGCTGTTGAGCATCAATACGAAAATGATAATTACACTTAGGGCAGACATAAAAATTTTCCTCTAATTTAGCCTTAAACAAAGTATGAGAACATTCTGGACATTTGCTAAATAACCCTTCAGTTTTTACCTTACGCTCTTCTTCAGAAGGCAGAGATGGTAATGTACCTGTTTTTTCGCGCTTAAACCATGCCATTGATTTATTGCCTCACAATAGAAAATAAAAATTTTTAGATAAATTAGAAAACAGAAAGTCTAACATGTGCTTAAGCCTTAGGGCAAAACTAGCCGACGGATTATTAGAAATAAAATTATTTATCTTTTGTTAAGATGTTAATAGTTTTTCTACTATTGTTTAATATATATGTTAAAATCTGCCAAAAGATAAAAAATAATAAGGGCTTGTTGTTTTGAGGGGATTTCAAAAATAATAAAGTTTAGGGGGCTAAATTTATGAAAATCAACACATCAAGCACAAAAATCACAAAATCTTTTGCACCAAAAAAACTTAAGGAAAAAGGATTTTCTCTAATAGAATTACTGGTAGTAACTGTAATAATAGGGATTATTTCAGCCATAGCAGTACCTAACCTCATTGCATCCCGCCGCGCTGCTAATGAAGCAGGGGCAATAGCTAATTGTCGCAGTATACATTCTGCCCAAACATCGCATTTTTCTGTACATAACTCATATGCTTTAACTTTAGGCCGTTTAGCTGTTAATGGGTTTTTAGATGATAGATTTGGTAGAAGTATAAATGATGTTGATGCTAGATTAAACGGGTATAGATACCACATGTATAAACCTTCTGATGTAGGCGCAAGTAATGGATTTACCAGCGATACTTCAACCCAAACTGCTACAAGGTATTATTTTCACGCTCACCCAACAGTGGCTTATCCCACAAGCCGTTTAGGTTCAGGGTCTCGTACTTTTTTTATTAGTTCTGATCAAGGTGTTTTATATGGAGGATTAGGAGATGTTGGTATAGGGACTTCTAACCCAATAGCAGAAGGTCTAAAACCTCTTAATTAGATTAAGATTGATTTTTAATAAAGAGGGTTGAAGCTATTTGATTTTCCCGCTAATAGTTTCAGCCCCTTCATTCGTAGGTATTAGAACCCTTTTAGGCATATCCACATTCCAAATAGCTTTTTGTATCTTTTGATTTTTTCCTTCATAAGAAAAAGACACTATAAATTTTCCTGTCTTATCTATATCAACAGACCAAAAAGAAGAACTATTACTTCCTAAACCCTCTTTTTTTATTATTTCATCGGTTTTTTGTTTTATAGTCTTACCTGATTCAACAGAAGGCCAAGTATAAACTAGCTTTAGTGGTGGTGGAAGCTCTGGATCCATTAACTCATCACTGCTTGAACTAAATTCACTATTAATAAAGAAGATAAGAATTGGTATTACAGCTATAGATAAAATTACAACTAAAACCGCTACAACAACTTTATTAGTAACAGGTTTTCGCATTGGAGTCTTATCTTCTTCTTTAACTCTTAAAGACCCTGTTTTACCACTAACTATTTGACTCTCAGGTGTAGGTAGTTGAGCTAGTTGATCACCTCTATCAAAATAATCTAACTCTTTTGTGTAAGTAACTTCACTTGGGTTTAATTCTACTGCACGCTTTAATGCTATACGCGCTTCTCTTTTGTTATCAGGTAACTTGCTTAATACAAGGCCAAGTTCATAATGGTAGCGAGCATTTGATTCTTCTAGTTCTATGGCTTGTTGATAGTAAAAGGCTGCTTGCTCATAATTGCCTTTCATTGAACAAGAATAAGCTTGGGTAGAAAGATTAGAAGCCCGTTCAAGATTAAGTGCATCTTCTACAACATTAGTTTCTTTATTAATAGGTTTATTATGATTTTCTGTGCTAGGTAAACTACTAGGTAAACTACTAGGTAAACTACTAGACGCATTACTTTGTTGAGAGATGTCTGTATTAGTAAGTGACATCATATCGCTAGTAGCTACTAAAGCTCCTGTAGTACGTGCGCGTAATGCAGCACGCTGTATCTCTATATCAATTTTACGATTTAGTGCATCAAGGACTGATTTAGCCGCAGCCTGATAAGGAGAATTTCCTATAGGGCAACTGCCATTTAAGAATATTTCTTTTTGTGGTTCACGAAAGCGAATTAAAGAAAGTGCTGTTTGAGGGGTATTTTCTCTTTGGGCTGCAACTGCTTCAACATAATCAAGTTTAGCATCTAAAGGACGCGGAAGAATTCTATTTAATGCCTCTAATGTTGCTTGACCAATTATAGTAAAAGCTATTTTTTTTTCTCCAGTTGACTCTCCCCACTCTAATTGCTCTCCAAGCTTTAAGGCTACTCTAGCTATTACTGGATCTTCATCTGAAACAATCACTTCTGAAAGTAAAATGCGTTTATTGTTAGGTTTAGTACTGTCCATAGATTTTATTTTGTGTAAGCTGGATTGAAAATATAGTCAAAATGATAACCTAGTTTAAGAAATATGTTAATTTATTCCCATAAATCTTAATAAAATTTTAATGAAACCTTAATAGTTTCTTAGATAAGGTTGTTGTTAGAAACAGAGTGGCTTAAACTATACTACGAAAATAAAAAAATATCTGATAAATTTATTAAGGACAATGATTAATGACAAGTATTTACCTTGATTATAATGCAACTTCTCCTTTAGATAAGGAAGTCTTAGAAGCAATGCTTCCATATTTGACTGATAATTTTGCTAATAGCATAAGCTTTCATAGTTTTGGGCAAGCAGCTAGAAAAGGCTTAGAAGAAGCGCGAAACCAAGTAGCAGCATTAGTTAACTGCCTGCCAAGTGAAGTAATTTTTACTGGTGGAGGAACAGAAAGTAATAATTCTGTAATTCGCGGTGTTGCACGTAGTCGTCATAGTTTAGGCAACCATATTATTACATCACAAATTGAACACCCATCAATTATTAAATGTTGTAAAGAACTTGAATTAGAAGGGTTTGAAACTACTTTTTTACCTGTTAATGGCCTAGGCCAAATAGATATAACATTACTAGAGCGTAGTATAACTGATAAAACTATACTTATTAGTATTATGCATGCAAATAATGAAGTAGGGACAATTCAACCAATCTCAGAAATAGGCAAAGTTGCTCGTAAAAAAGGTATTTATTTTCATACAGATACAGCACAATCTATCAGTAAGTTGCCTATAGATATACAAGAAATGTCTATTGATATGATGACAGTTGCAGCACATAAATTTTATGGCCCAAAAGGAGTTGGAGCTTTAATTGTTCGTCAAGCAATAGACTTAGCTCCTTATATGTTAGGTGCAGGACATGAAAATGGTCGTCGTGCAGGTACAGTTAATGTAGCAGGTGCTGTTGGGCTTGGAAAAGCTTGTGAAATAGCAAAAAATAAAGGAGAAAACATAATCAATAAAGTCAAAGCAAATAGAGATCTTTTTCATAAACTTTTAACAAATTCTTTAGAAAACGTTATCTTAAACGGTCATCCTACTGAGAGACTGCCAAATACATTAAATTTAAGTTTTCGCGGCTTTGATGGGCAAGAGCTTTTAATTGCAACAGATATAGCGGCTTCTTTAGGTGCAGCTTGTCATACTACTTCACGCCAAGCCTCTAGCGTGCTTTCTGCAATGGGACTTAGTGCAGAAGATGCACTAGGAGCGGTTAGGTTTAGTTTTGGTAAATATGTTACAGAGGAACAAGCCATAGAAGCGGCAAACCGTATTATTAAATTCATTAAAAAGTAGAGAGTGACCTATGTGTCACTCTCTACTTTTAGGTCACTCCCTACTTTTAACGAAAATGTGGAATAACTTCCTTAGCAAACATTTCCATATTTTTATCTACTAATTCTTTAGGCATATCACCACAATGTGCACCACCTATAAGTATTCCAGCTTTCATTTCTTCAGTATAAACACTAAGTTTTTCAATAACAGTAGCAGGGCTACCAACAATAATATAGCCTTCATCAATTAATTCTTGAAAACTAAGTTGGTAGAACTGTTTTAGACCTGAGCCTAGGATTGAGGCTAAAGATTTTTCTGAAACATAACCAGGTGGAAAAGAAAATTGTAGTGTTGTATGAAGTCCTTTATGAAAGAGCCACAAAATATGTTGCTCAGCTTCTTTTCTGGCAATTGCGTCTGTTTCTGCTACAAAAGTAGGAATAGCAAAAGCAAGTTGACTTGGTTGGGCTTCATAACCGAATTTTTCCTCTGCTAAGCGTCTATACATTTCATAAGCTTTACGCTGGTATTTTTGAGGGGAAAAAACCATCATAAATGGGTAGCGTTTTTCTGCTGCAAATTCAATGGTTTCTAAACTGCCTGTTCCAGGAAGCCAAATAGGAGGATGTGGTTTTTGCAAAGGTCTAGGCCAAGGGTTAACATAACGATAATTATAATGTTTACCCTCAAATCTAAATGGGCCGTTTTCAGTCCAAGCACGAATAATTAAATCATGTGCTTCATAGAAACGCTCACGAGAATGAGCTGGGTTAATATTATAGGAAAAATACTCCATTCCTGTACCACGAACAAAGCCAGAAATAATTCTTCCTCCGCTAATTACATCAAGCATAGCTATTTCTTCTGCGACACGTAAAGGGTCATCATGTAGAGGCAAAGCATTACCTACAATTGCAATTTTAGCTGTTTTTATTCTATGAACTAGCATTGCTGCAATAATATTAGGTGATGGCATTGTCCCATAAGCATTTTGATGATGTTCATTTACACAAACTCCATCCCAACCCATTTCTGCTGCTTTAACTAACTCATCTATATAGCGGTTATAAAGTTCATGCCCTTTTTCAGGATCATAGAGGCTATTAGGCAATGTAACCCAAGTAGATTCATATTCCTGATGAAAATTTTCAGATAAATAAGGATAAGGCATTAAGTGAAAATAATAGAACTGCATTTTTTTAGACATTAACCTTGCTCCTTCATAATAAATTCTTTGATTAAATTAATGGTTTGTTCTGTTTGTTCTACTATAGGCACATGTCCACAATCATCTATTATTGCTAAGCTAGAACCATTAATAGCATTTTTATAGGCTTGTGCATAGGCAGTAGAAATTAATTGATCTTCCTTACCCCAAATTATTAGAGTAGGCGAGGATATACGACGAAGACGGCGCTCTAATTTAGGGCTATAGCCTAAAGTCCAAGCTAATTTAGCTACCATAGTTCGTTCACGGTAATCTTGTAGAAATAGTTTTTTCATATCAGACCTATCTCTTTGGGCTGCTACTACCATAACTTTACTAATATCATTAAAACAAAGCATTGCTAGTTGTTCGGCTGAGAGGGCAAATATATCAGCAATAGGGCTATTAGCAATACGTAAACCACTAGGAGAGATAAGTACCAGTTTTTTTATTAATTGAGGAAAAAATGATGCTATTTCTGCTCCAATCCAACCCCCAAGAGAATGACCAACTAGAGTAACTGAGTTGAGATTTAAGGCAGTGAAAAGATCGACATAGTGGAGTATAAAATCTTCCATACTGTCAAAGTACTCAGGATTATCACTTAAACCAAATCCAGGATGATCAGGGGCATAAAGCAAAAAATCTTTTGCTAATTCTTGATGAAAATCTAGCCAAAGATCTGAAAGTCCCATGCCATGAAGAAAGACTATTGCCTGACCTTTACCAGCAGTTTTTATGTGAGTTTTTACATCATTTATAGTAATGAATTTTTTTTCAGCCATATCAACAGTATCCACCATCACGTCTCCTTATTAGAAAGTATAAGTTATTAAGTTAGTTAATTTAGCATATAAATTTTTCTATTAGTATTGAAAAATAAGTAATAGATTTTTATTTATTAAAATTTTTAATAAATCTATCTTTATAGTTGCGAGAGAATTAATATTCTCTTACACTTGTGTAGATAATGGTTTGAGGCAAAAATATGTCAGAAAAATTTGAGACTTTAGCAAGGATGACGACTTATCGCAGCCATTTAGAAGACTTTCAACTATTTTCTACACTTCATCAATTTTTCACTTCTCTATCTCAAGTAAGTGATCAATTGCAAGATGAGTTGGAGTTTGATGTTAATGGTCTAGAAAATGATATTTTGACCTTTAAGGAAGGCGAATATCTTAATGAGCTTGAAATAGAGATTGCTGCAAGACTTTCTCTTTGGCGACAAGCTTTAGAGAAATTTGACTCTGATCTTTCTGCTAGCGCATTACGCCAATATTTTGAACAAGTTACTATTCCTGATAGTAATACTTTGGAAATAATCCTTTCTTTTTATTTAAGTAAATCTATTAAAACTAGTAATGATAGGGATAAAATTGACCTAATTGCTACTTGGTGGGGACAACTATTAATTAAACAACAAGAGCATGCTTCTGTTTCTCTATCACAGCTACCTATTATAAGAGAACGCCTAGAGAAAATATATTTAAGTTTTGGTTTAGTACCAATGCCTGTTAATGAAGCAAGAGACGCAATTGAAATTTTAGAATTTGAGAGAAAAAGATTATTAACTGTTAGGTCTTTAAGAGAATTAATAGAAAAACAAGTACTTTTACGTTTGCGTAAACTAAAAAGTGGGTTAGGAGATTTGCTTTTCCAACCAGCTATTTTAACTGAAATAGTTGCACTTAATATTGATATTCGTAGTACATTTAGAGCACTTTTTTTAGCTGAACAATCGCGTTTAGCTAATTTTTTTCAGCCTATTCCAAAAAGCTATAGTATAGAAGCAGTAGAAAGAACTTTAGATGATATCCCTATAGAACCTTTAATGGAAGATTATGATGAAAGTATTCAGATCCCTAAAGTTGATCCTAAAAGGCTAGACAAACTAGGTGCAGAAATTGTTGCTCAACACCTTTCAGCGGTTTCTCAAATAAATAATAATAGTATTACTTTAGATAAAACAGAACTCTTAAAAGTTATCCAAAGCATCCGTTCTGCAATCCAAATTCTAGATAAGAATCTAGATCCACTACTAAAGAAACTTAATCAATAAGTTTTTGCTAAAACTTATTAACTTAATCCTTAGCTTAATAACCCTCTAGTTTATAGCTTGAAAAGGCTAAAACAAATTTTTCAGGAAGCGATTTTTCTTTTGCTCTGCTATAATCATCAATCATTAAACAGTTTATTAATAACTTAATTTAAAGTTAACTCTTGGACTCACCTAAAATATTTAGGGTGGAGGCTTTACATGCAAGACACTAAGCCAAACTTAGAGAATCAGTCTTTTTCTAAAAAATCTAATAAGGTTTCTAAAGAACTTTTTCCTGAAAAAGTTGTAACTATCAGATTAACAGGCCCAGGGCTTGTTATTGGGTTAGTTTTTATTTTACTAACAGGTATTGGTATAGGTTCTTTGGTCGTTAAACGTGCAGGTGCAGCACCGGAAATACCTTCAAATATCCGTATGAACGCTGAAGCTAACTCTCCTTTATCTCTTTCAACTGCCTTTGCTAATGCTGCTCAAATAGTAGAATCTAGCGTAGTCCATATTACTACAGTTGATCTTGATGGTGAAAGAGATATAGCTTTTAGCCAAAGTAGTGGATCTGGTTTTGTAATTGACTCAAGTGGGTATATTTTAACTAATTACCATGTGGTAAAAGATGCTAATAAAATAAAGACTAGATTTACTGATGGAGCAACACTAACAGCTAATTTAGTCGGTTTTGATGAAGAAACAGACTTAGCCGTTCTTAAAGTAAGTTCTAGTAAAGCTCTAAAGGCTAGCCAAATAGGGGATTCTGAACGTATTACAGTAGGTGATTGGGTTTTAGCTATTGGTAGTCCTTTTGGTTTAGAACAAACCGTAACAGCAGGAATTATTAGCGCTAAAGAACGTATTACAGACCAAAACCGAAATTTTCAGCAATTTTTACAAACAGATGCGGCAATTAATCCAGGAAATTCTGGAGGCCCACTTGTTAATTTAGCAGGAGAAGTAATAGGTATAAATTCTCAGATTGCTACTCGTAGAGGTAATTTTGAGGGTGTTGGTTTTGCTGTTCCAGCATCAATTTTTATGGATGTCTATAGCCAGTTAATAACCCAAGGTCGTGTTTCTAGAGGCTATTTAGGAGTTTATCCTAGCAAAGTTACTCCACAGTTTGCTCAAATTTATAGCTTAAAAGAACCTCTTGGCGCATTAATTCATGATATTACTGAAGTCGATGGCCCAGCAGCTAAAGCAGGTCTAAAAAGCGGTGATGTTATAGTTGAGTTTAACGGTCATAATGTTAAAGATGATCGTGATTTAGTTAGATATATTGTCTCTACTAGGGTAAATACTCCTACAAAACTAAAATATCTACGTAATGGATTACTTCAATCTGCTACAGTTACTTTAATTGAGCGACAAACTAGGCCAACTACTAATCCATTAAAACCAATCCAAGAAGGAAAGCCAAAACTTTCAAAATTAGATAAAGATGTAATTCAACGTATAGGAATTGCTCTTTCATCTATAGCAGAAATCCGTGCCCAACAACCAAATAAAAATATAGAAGGTGTTGTGGTTCGCTCAGTTGTTATAGGTAATGTTGCACATGATGCTGGTTTAGAAGATGGAGACATAATTAAGGAAGTTAATAAGCAAGCTATACTTAAGGAAGAGGATTTTCTACAAGCGATAAATAAATTAAAATCAGGTGATTCATTAGTTTTGTTTATTGAGAGAAATAGAAGACAAACTGCATCACATCGCTATATATCGCTAACTATTCCATAACTTTATGCAAATTCATAAAATAATTGTTCCTACCCCATTTTATGTTGGTCCTGTTAATGTTTATTTAGTACGTAATGACCCACTAACTCTTATTGATGTCGGCCCAAATACTGAAGAAGCTTATATAGCTCTACAAGATGGTTTAAGTAAATTAGGTGTTAGGTTAGAGGAAATAAAGCGAATAATTGTATCTCATGCACATGAAGATCATTATGGGCTTGCTTGGCGAGTTCAAGAGGTCTCTGGGGCTGAAATACTTATGCATTCTTGGGAGGAAAAAAAAGTCCTTAATAACCAAGATTATTCTGAACATAAAAAACTATTAAATCGTGCTGGTGTTCCTAAAGAAATAATTGAGCGTTTTGAGCAAGGGTACTTAAGGTTTTCTCCATTAGCAGGAAATAAAATTTATTTTAATGCAGTTAAGGATGGAGAAGATATAGTTTTTGAGAATGGATCCTTAAAAGTGCTTCATACTCCAGGGCATACTCCAGGAAGTATATGTTTATTAAGAGAAAGTAATAGAGAGCTTATTGCTGCTGATACAGTCATTAAGCATATTTCCCCAAATCCAATGCTACATGTTGACCCACTAGATTCTCATCGTCGTTTTCCTTCGCTCTCAGAGTATCTTTGCTCAGTTGCAAGAATTAAAGAGATAGCGCCTACTTTTATACATTCAGGGCATGGGAATCCTATTCTTGATTATGGGGAGCATTTTCACCGTTTAGTTATGCGAACTCAAGAGAGGCAAATGAAAGTAATTTCACTACTTCCTAAGCGGGGTGCAACAGCTTGGGAAATTTCTGGATTACTTTTTCCTAATGCTGAAGGGGTACATCGTTATTTGGCTGTTTCTGAGGCTCAAGCGCATTTGGATATGTCAGTAGTAGATGAACGATTAATAATGGAAAAGCAAGATGAGACAGAATATTTTCGCTTAAAAGGTTCTTAGGAAGCAAAACTAATATAATTAAATATATAAACATATAATCGAATATAATAAGCAAAGGGAAACTTTCTCTTAGTTTCCTCTTGACTCACTTGCCCCAATACATAGATTATTTAATGTCTATCAATAAAAATCCTTAAATCCTTAAAATCTAAATTTTCTATTTGGAGTAAATTAATGGCTACAGAAAAAAGCGACCTAGAGAAGAGTGTTGCGTTTAAGCCCTATATTAGTGCCAAAGAAGTAATAGCGGAAATGACTCCTCGTGCTTTGCTGCTTGGTGCAATATTTGGTGTTATTTTTGGTGCATCATCGGTTTATTTAGCCCTTAAAGTAGGCTTGACCGTTAGTGCTTCTGTTCCTATTGCAGTACTTTCTATTACAGTATTGCGTTTATTTGGACGAGCAACAATTTTAGAAAATAATATTGTGCAAACTACAGGCTCAGCAGGTGAGTCAATTGCAGCAGGCGTAGTTTTTACCTTACCTGCTTTGCTAATTTTGGGGCTAGATTTAGATGTAACTAGAACTACATTGATTGCGCTAGGTGGTGGTTGTTTAGGGGTGTTATTAATGATTCCTCTTAGGCGATCGCTTATTGTAAAAGAACATGGCAACCTTGCTTATCCAGAAGGCACAGCCTGTGCTGAAGTATTAATAGTTGGAGAAAAAGGCGGTACTGATGCTAAAACCGTTTTTATGGGATTTGGTATAGCCTTCTTCTATAAGGTTTTAATGGTAGGGGCAAAACTTTGGAATGAAGTTCCTACAAAGATTCTAACTTGGTATCAAAATACTCGGGTAGCCGCAGAAATTTCTCCAGAACTCTTAGGTGTTGGGTACATAATTGGGCCAAGCGTAGCTTCTCATATGATTGCTGGCGGTATGTTAGCAGCCTTGATTGCTATTCCAATGATCAAATTTTTTGGTGCTGGTTGGACTACTCCGCTTTTCCCAGAATCTGCCAAGCTAATTGCTGATATGAGCGCTGGAGAAATTCAAGACCGATATGTTCGCTATATTGCTGCTGGTGCTGTTGCTACAGGCGGTTTAGTTAGTCTAATTAAGGCTTTACCAACGATTGTTAATGCATTAAAAGCTAGTGTTAATGATTTTCGCGGCATAAAAGATGATGCTAGCAGAGAACGCACTATGCAAGATATGCCTATAGTATATGTTGGTATTGGTATAACTGTCTTACTAGTTGCTTTACTTATATTACCTCAACTTGAAGTAGACATAATTTCTGCTTTATTAATTTTAGTTTTTGGCTTTTTATTTGTAACTGTTAGCTCACGTATTACAGGACAAATTGGAGCATCATCAAATCCAATTTCAGGAATGACTATTGCAACACTACTCTTAACTTCTTTGATTTTCTTACTTTTAGGCCGTGCTGGTGCTGAACAAAGAATAGTTGCTTTAACTGTAGGTGCAATAGTTTGTGTTGCTGCTGCTAATGCTGGTGCTACTTCTCAAGACCTTAAAACAGGCTTTTTAGTAGGTGCTACTCCTCGTAATCAACAATTAGGACTTTTAGTAGGTGCTACTACTTCAGCCTTAGCCATAGGTTTAACTCTAACCTTCTTCAATGATTCTGCTGTTAACCTCCTACCAGTTAATTATCCAAACTTTAATATACCAGCCGAACAAAAATTAGGAGATGTTTGGAATGGCTCTGTTAAACCAGAAGATGGAAAAAACTATAAAGTATTAAACCTTCCTGTTGAATATGATAATGGTCAGGGTGGTAAAGTTAGCCCAGGTAAATATCTAGTTGGTGATGATAATAAGCTACATTATTTTGTTAACCCTGGTGTAGGCGGTGATGTTCAACAATTAGTAAAGCCTAATGCTGAGCTAGCATCAAATACCTTTTTAGAAGGCTCAGACCCCAGTATTAAAAAGATAGGGACTTCTCGGGGCTTAGATGATAATCTGTACACACTAGTAAGTGTTACTCAAGCCAATAACCCAACAGAACCAATTAGACTTTTAGTTGATGAAACGGGTAAGCCTGTTTATGAAATTAACTCTAAGATTACTAAATACCCTGCTCCAAAAGCAGCTTTAATGGGTATTTTAGTTGATGGTGTATTAACTCAGCGCCTTCCTTGGTCATTAATTTTAATTGGTGTTTTTATTTCTTTAACCCTAGAAATGATGGGCGTTGCAGCCTTACCTGTAGCTGTAGGAATGTATTTACCCTTTTCTACTTCTGCAACTATTTTTGCTGGTGGTGGCGTTCGTGCATTGGTTGAAAGAATGCGCCGCAAAGGTGGTGGACAAGAACATCAAAGCATTGTTGAGGAAGAAACAGGTAAAGGTGTACTCTTTAGCTCAGGTTTAATTGCAGGTGGAGCTATTGCAGGTTTAGCTTATGCCTCTATGGCCGTTCTAAAAGTTGATTCAGCAATTGCTATTGGGCCTCAAATCCTTGGGCATTTAGCTGAAAATAACATTATTGCTTTAATTATTTTTGCAGGACTTGCAGGCTTACTTTATGTAGTTGCTAAAGATAGCGGGAGCAGTCAAAAGACTAAGTAGCACAATTAATAAGTAAAAAGCTTTTCTTAAGGACAATTAACAGCAGGTGCTGTTGGTTGTCCTTGTTCATCTAAAAGGGCTAAGTTTTGTTTTGCTCCTAGATAATCAGGATTAATTTTTAATGCTATTTGAAAATGATTTCTAGCCAAGTTGTAAAGATTCATTTGAGCGTAAGCCACTCCTAAATTACTATGGGCTTCAGCAAGTTGTTTATCTATATCAAAAGTAACTGCTTTAATTAAATAAGTTTTAGCTTCACATAATTTTCCTTCTGAAAGTAGTCTAGCTCCCCATAAATTATTAGCATCAGGGTTATTAGGTTCAATCTTAAGCGCCTGTGTTAGTAAATCATTAGCTTGTTGAAGTTGACCATCTTTACGAGCAATTCTAGCTAAATTTACTAGAGGCTCAGCAAAATAAGGATCTAGCTCTATGGCTTTCTTAAAATGGGTTATAGCTTGATCTTTTTCTCCTAAACTAGATAAAACTACTGCTAACTCTTGCTCTAGTTTCGCATTTGGCGGACTATTTTTAATAGCTATAAGAAAAGATTCAGCAGATTTTTTATAATCTTTATTTTTCTTATGATATCTAGCTAACACTCTATGAGCATTATCTGAATTAGGTGCTATAGAAATTGCTTTATTAACCAAAGGTAAAACCTCGCTATCACGACCTTGATTAAAATAAAATGTTGCAAGTAAGGCATAAGCAGAAGAAAAATTAGGAGCTATTTCTATTGCTTTTTTATAGTAAGCTTCAGCTTTTATAGGATCTATAGCTTCGTAAGATTGCCCAAGCGCATAAGTAGCTTTTAAGTGTTTAGGAGAAACTTTTAAGATTGCACTAAAAAAACTAATATCTCCTTGAAAATCTTGATTTCTATAATAGGTTCTTAAGCTAGCTAAAGATAAAATAACTAGAAAACATACTATAGATAGTTTTTTCCACCCTAATTGATAAAAATAGTAAAACAAAGCTCCAAATAATAAACATATTGAAAGAGAAGGGAGATAAATTACTCTTTCAGCAATAAACATTCCTGTAGGAAAAATAATATTAGATACAACACTTGTAGTCCCAAAAAAGAAAAGTATAGAAAATGCTACTATAGGATTTTTATTAATCTGCCAAAATCCAATAATAATAATTGCTAAAATTAAGATTAGTGCTAAAAATACTATAAGACTTAAAGAAGTTGCTTTAGCTACAATATTATAGTCATAATCTGCACAAAGATTAGTAGGAAATATTAATATTTCAAAGTATTTAAGATAACCTAAACTCATTGTGTAAAGGCGGGTAAAAAAAGTCTCGTCTCCAAAAAATTGCCCTGATTTATCAACTCCTATGGATTTTGTAACTACAATACGCATTGCCATATAAGGGATTGTTGCTAGCAAATATCCCCAAAGTTTTTTAACTGGAATCAATTTATCTTTCCAAGAAATTTCTGTACAAATTTGCCCTAGCCATAAAATACCAATAAATACTATTCCGCTTTCTTTACAAAGTAATGATAAGAAATAGCTTAACAAGGAAATTATATAGAAATAACGGTGATTTTTAGATTTAAGATAAGTAATCCAAGCTGCAAGTAGGAAAAAAGAGGCTAGAATTTCAGGACGACCATAAATAGCTGTAACTGCTTCAGAATGCACAGGATGTGCTGCAAAAAGCAATGCAGAAAACAATGCAAATATTTTTCTTTTAGAGTAATAGTTACATAACCAATAGATAAATAAAGAGTTAATAAGATGAATTAATAGATTTACTAGGTGATAGCCAAAAGTATTTAATCCATTAATTGCATAATTTAGAGCATAGGTAACATTATTAACTGGACGGTAATTTCCTGGTGGGTTATCGACACCCCAAGCATTTTCTTGAAAAAGCTTAAGGGTACTTGATAGTGATTTAATACTAGCGTGGTTTTCAATTAAAAGATGATCGTCATAAAGGAATTGTCCTTGCAAACCATTGGCAAAACAAATGCTAGTTACTAGTACAATTGCTAAGACTACTAATAGATTTTGTTGAGACTCTGTAGCTATAAGGCTTAACAACAGCTTTTTTAGGTTGTTATGCATAGTGGGTGCTAGAACTATTCCTAGAATTGTGGCTTAATGAAAAATCAAGAAAACTAGCCCAAAAACTTTGGGCTAGTTTTAATACTACTTAGTCGAAACAGAACTTTTAGGGTCAGATAATTTAGTTTTAAGACGAGCAATATCTTCTTGACTAATAGAAAAATCTATAGCTTTTTGCCAATGTTTACGGGCATCATCTAGACGGCCTAGTTTATAATAAAGATCTCCTAAATGTTCTTGTACATCGGCACTACGGCGATCATGGAGAGCAGATTCTTCTAAGTATTTTTGGGCTAAGTCAAGTTTTCCTAGCTTAAAGTAAACCCAACCTAAACTATCTAAAAAAGAACCATTAGAAGGTTCAATATTAACGGCACGTTGGATAAGCTCTAAGGCTTCTTCTAAGCGCTCATTTCGTTCAGTTAAAAAATATCCTAAGTTATTTAATGCTGTAGCATTACTAGGATCAATATTTAGAACTTTACGCAGTACTGTTTCAGACTCATTATATTTTTTAGCTCGATCATAAATTGAGCTAAGAGTTACTAGATAGCCTATATTTTTTTCATCATATCTAAGGCATTTTTGTATATTTTCTTCTGCTTGGTCAAATCGCAAATTTTCTAGCATTGCTAAAGCCATTGAATAATAGACATCAACATCTTCATCTGTCCCATTAAAGAGGCTTTGTAATACTGCCATTGATTCGTCAACTTTATGAAGTTGGGAAAGGGCTTGAGCTTCTAAGAAAGCCAAAGTTCTTTCTTTAGGAAACAGTTTTCTTGCTTTTATTGCTGCCTCTAAGGCTTCCTTATATTTACCTTCTGAAGAAAGAACAGAAATTAAGGTTTCATCAGCAATTGTGGATGTTGAGCCTAAAGCTTTACGCATTCTATCAACTACTTGTAATGCTTTATCTCTTTGTCCTGCATTTCGATAAGCATTAAGAATTGCACGCATTACAATACTAGCATTCCGCTTACTTGATTCAGATATTGATCCATCAGGATTAGAAAGTGATGCTAAGGCTTCTTCATAAGCAGCAACAGCGTTATCTATTTGGCCTAATTCTTCATAGGTTTCTGCTAGCTCAAATTGGACTTCTAGGCTATCAGAAACATCTTGTCCTTCTAGAGCTTTCTTAAGTGTTGCTATTGCTTCTTGACGTTTTCCACTAAGTCTTTGTACTTGTGCAAGTAAATTAAGTGCTCTTAAGTTTTTAGCATCATTATCTAGGATTTTCTTAAGTAGTTGAGTTGCATCCTCATAGCGACCAGCACGAACTAAAGCTTCGCACAGGCCAAAAGTTAGACCTACACTATTAGGGGTTTCTTTTAAAGTAGATTGAAAGATTTCAATTGCTTCAGAGGTTTGGCCTGAGCGTAGTAGGGAATCGGCTAGTAAAAACCCGGCTTGTGGGTTGTTATCGCTTAGATCAAAAGCTTGACGTGCTGCTTGTGCTGCTTCACGATATTGATTTTTATTATGATAAATTCTAGCTATTTCAAAATAATCAGCAAATGTTGCAAGACCTGTTGAAATTAGGTTTTGATAAGCTTTTAATGCATTATCACTTTCTCCAATACTTGAGTAAAGAGCACTAAGAAATTTCCAACCTTCAGCATCATTTTTATCTAAGCGAACGACTTCTAGAAATTCAACTATTGCTTCTTGGAGTTTTTCTTTATTTCCTGCACCACTAAGACCTTCATTAGCAAGTATTCTACCAAGTAGCCTATGTGCTCCAATACTATCTTTACTAAGTTTTAGTGCTTCGCGCCCTTCTGTTTCTGCATCTCGCAAGTTACGGTTTTGTAGGTATAAGTTACCTAGTGCAACGTGGGGTTCTGGTTCGGAAGGATCAAGTTGAATGACTTTTTTATACTGTTCTACAGCCTTAACAAAGTTATTTTCTACTTCACTTTGTTGTGCTTGTAAAAATTCAAGATAAGCTGCATTTTTTTGTGCTGGATCAATTTTATTTTCAGGTGTTGTTTCTGGCTGAGTAGCCTTTTTAGCCTGGGTTTTAGTGGCAGGAGTATTTGTTGCAGGCTTATTAGGCGTGGGTTTGGTTTGTTGTGCCAGAACTGGACTAGTACAAAGTAAGGCTGCCAGAATCACAGCTTTTAATCTCATAGTTGATCCTTTCAATGTAATAAATAATTAAGTTTAATTTTCTAAATAAACCATTATTCTAAAATAAATATTAGTTTTAGAATAATAACATTAACTTCCATTCTATAAAGAAAGTTTTTTCCTCAAAAAGTGCATTAATTGCTTTCTTCAGGACAATTAATAGGCTTAGCTTCAGGATTAGGTTTTTCCATAAGTAAATTTAAGTTTTCCTTAGCTTGGAAATATTCTGAATTTAAGTTAATTGCTCTTTCAAACTCTTCTTTAGCCTGAGAAAAAAAACCTAGTTGAGCATAAACAATACCTAAATTGTTATGGGCTTTTTCTAAATTTTTATCAAGACTAATTGCTTTTCTAAGGTGCAGTTTAGCCTCACATAAATTGCCTTGTGCTAGTAACCCCGCTCCATAAAAACTATGTGCTTCTGCATTATTTGGATCAAGTTCTATAGCTTTCTTAAACATTGGCATTGCTAAATTATTTTTTCCTTGCTTATTATAGAAATTTCCTATGATTACATGGACTAAAGCAGAACTAGGAGATAACTCTAACGCCTTCTTAAAATAACCTGCTGCTTTCTCAAATTGGTTTGTATGCTCATAATAAAGACCTAAACCATAATTTCCTTTTGGGTGATTTGGAACAAGCTCTACCATTGAATTAAAAAGTGTAAAATCACTTTGAAAATCAAGATTACGCAAGTAAGTTCTTGTAATAGCTAAAGATAGCAATATTATAAAAAATATTATAGAAAGCTTTTGCCACCCCTTAGTATAAAGCTTGTAAAGAATTGTAGCTAAGAGTAAACAGATAGTGCCTACTCCTAGATAAATAGTCCTTTCTGCAATCAAAATCCCTGTTGGAAGAAATATATTTGAAACTATACTGGTTGTAATAAAAAAGAACAAAATTGCAAAAGCAATAGTTGGGTTATGTTTAATCTGCCAAATCCCTATAGCAATTATAACTATAATGATAATTAAAGATAAAATAACAGAAATCTCTAAGCTAGTTATTTTAGCAATTATACTATAGTCGTATTCTGTGTAAAGTTTCTTAGGCCAAACTAATAGCTTAAAATACTCAATATAGCCTAAACTCATTGTGTAGAGACGAGTTAAGAAAGGTTCATTTCCTAACACTTGGCCTGCTTTAGGGATTCCTAGAGCTTTTGTTACTAAAACTCTTATAGCTAAGTAAGGAATAGTAACAAAAATGTAGCCTAATAATTTTTTTGAAGGTATAAGTTTTTCTTTCCAATCATTTTCTTTGCAAATTTGAGCAAGAAATAAAATTCCAACAAAAACAATACCACTTTCTTTAGAAAGTAATGATAATAAATAACTTACTAGTGAAAAAATATACCAAAAAATACTGAAATTTTTAGAATTAGTTAAGCTAGATTTTCTATATGCTATCCAAGCGATAAATAAAAACATAGCTGCTAAAAGCTCAGGGCGACCATAAATAGCTGCAACTGCTTCAGAATGAACAGGATGAACGGCAAAAAATAAGGCACACATTAAAGCTGAAAATCTTGTAATAGAATAATTTTGAGCTAATACATAAATTAAACAGCAATTAACTATATGAATAAAAATATTTATTAGATGGTAGCCAAAAGGGTTTAAGCCACTAACCGCAAAATTAAGACAGTAGGATAATGTAGTTAATGGCCTATAAAGTCCTGCTGATTTTTCATCTCCAAAATAGCCCTGTAAAAATAGTTTTGGTATATTGGAAATAGATTTAACTGTTGGGTGTTCTACTATAGCTATATAGTCATCAAATACAAATTCCCCAGATAAACTATTAGCAAAACAAAGTAGAGTTACTAGAATTACCAGTGAAATTGCTAGGAGGTCTTTTTGATTATCTTTAGCTTGGTTAAGTTTTTGAAGTAAGTTAATTACCATAAATAATGGAGAATAAGTCTTTTAAGATTTCTCAAGCTATATTAGGAGAATAAACTAGCTCTGTTTTTCAATATCTGATTCTGTTATAGCTTTAAGAGTTGTTGATTGTCTAATACGGATTTTAGGGTCTTCCATAAGTACTTTGCTATGTGGCGGTACTGAGTGAGTAAGCCAAACATTCCCACCAATTACTGAACCTTTACCAATTACTGTATCTCCACCTAAGATTGTTGCACCAGAGTAAATTACAACATTATCTTCTATTGTTGGATGGCGTTTAGTTCCACGAATTAAAACGCCTTCTGAGGTTGTAGGAAGTGAAAGTGCGCCTAAGGTTACTCCTTGATAAATCTTTACGTTATTTCCAATAGTAGTAGTTTCTCCAATAACTACACCTGTTCCATGGTCTATAAAGAAACTATTACCAATTGTTGCGTTAGGATGAATATCAATACCTGTAAGGTTATGTGCATGTTCAGTCATAATACGTGGAATAAGCGGAACCCCTAATAAAGCCAAGGAATTAGCAATTCGATAAACCATTATTGAGTATATACCTGGATAAGAGAAAATTATCTCATCATAGCTATGTGCTGCTGGGTCGCCTACATAAGCTGCTTCAACATCTAAAGACATATCTCCTCGAAGTCTTGGAATGCCTTCTATAAAAGTAATAGCAAGTTTTTCAGCACTATTTTGTAAATCAGAAAATGTTTTATTTTCACCCTCTAAGCGTAGACAAAGACTGATTTGTGAACAAATATCTTCAAATAAACTGCTTACTAAATTATAAGTTCTTGCCGCAATATTGCTTTCATCTAGACCAAGAATTCCAAAGTAACCAGGAAAAATTAGTTCTTGTACTGAAGCTAGAACTGTAATTATTGTTTCACGAGAAGGTAGGCGACTGCGGTTAAGTTGTTCTATAAATGGATCTTTAGAACCATAAGACTCAACTATTTTTAAGCTTATCTCTTTAAGTTCTTTTGTATTTAAATTATTTTTTGACTTACTCATATATTGCTCCTATAGTTTTTTGTTAATTAAACTTACATTTAAGATAAAATGTTTTGATTATAATTAAATTTTCAAACACATTAGTTTATTGATTAAATAATCCATTGCAAATTACAAAAACCAAAACTTACCCAATATAAAATTATCAACCTGCAAGGAGATTTGTCTAGGTATATTTAATATAAAAATATTTGCAGAAATCCTTTAATAAGCTAGAATGCTTTTGGAACAGATCCTTTAATAAGAGCGTAATAGCTGCAAAACTTAGATTTTTGGAGGCGTACCTTTTTATGAGTTTATTTTACCTAATAACTACAGCACTTTATCTAGTTGCTATTTTTGACATACTTAACAGCAAACGTCGCACATTAGGCGAAAAAATAGTGTTAATAGTTGCTGTAGTCGCTTTTCCAGTTATAGGCCCAGCCCTTTACTTACTAGCATTTCGTGAAAAAGAATAGCTTAAAACTTAAAGAATATAGAAAACATTTAGGAGCAGATCTTAAAAGATTACAAAGATTTGCTCCTAAATGTTTTTAGTACCACTAGAGTTTTTTGATAATTTATTTTTCGTCATTCTAAGGTCGTAAAATCCCGCTAGACTAAGAAAATATCCAATATAATAAAAACAAATAAATATTCTTTCTTGCATCTTATGATCGTAAAATCCCACACTTCAAAAAACTTTAGGGTTTTTTAAGTGAGAGAACTTCAAGGTATAGATTTTGCTTAATCTATCAAATATTTCTTGAGAAGTACTAATATTAAGTAAGTTTAGGGAGGGCTTATGATTACACTTTCTAAAACTCGTCAAACGACTCGTAATCTACTAAGGTTTTTTGTCAAACTCCGCCCTTTAGATAAAGATAAACAAGAAGATAGACAAGCTAAAGCAATAGATGCTTTAATCGCAGATACTAGCGAAGGTGGGGTAGGAGTATTTACAGAGTCTTTATTACCTGTAGGAACAATAGTAGAGGTTATTATTAATGAAACAGACTCTGTTATTGGTAGAGTTGTTAATAGGGATTACTTATTTCCAGATAATGATGACATTATTAGATTAGGAATACACTTTGATAAGCCTTTTAATCACTGGCCTATAGAAATTTCTAAGAATTAGTCTTAGTTTCTCCATTTATTTTCTATTTATTTATCTATTTATTTAATAGACGTTCTCGATATTTAGCAGGTGTTAGACCAGTGTAGGCGCGAAACACCTTTGTAAAATGGCTTTGACTAGAATAGCCTACAGATAAACTTATGTTTGCCATGGATTGATCTGTTTCTATAAGAAATTTTTTAGCTTGCTCTATTCTTATTGCTATTAAGTAATTATTAGGAGTCATTCCTGTAAGTTTTTTAAATAAATGTGCAAAATGATACTCACTTAAAAATGCTGCTTGGGCTATTTCTGATAAAATAAGCTCTTTATTATAGTTTATATGCATATATTCAATTGCTCTACGCAATCGACGATCAACCAATCCTACACGAGAGAGTTCTAGTTGAGGATTATGACGGATTCTCAACCAATTTCTTAATAACTCTACTGTTAGTTGAGTTATTAGCGTATCTAAAACTATTTTGTATCCAGTTAATTGATTTGTAGCCTCATAAATAAGCTGTTGACAGATTTTGTTAATTTCTTTGCTATTGGTTATTTGCTCTACAAAAAAAACTTCTCCCACACGCCAATCCATAGCGAGTTTTGTTGCTAATTCATTTATTAAATCAGGCTTTATTTTTATGCTAAATAAAATGCCTCTTCCATTTTGGATTAAGTAAGGTTTTGTAGGAGTGAGGAGAATGATTTTTTGTTTTTCAATTAGTTGAAAAATATTATTAAAAGATATTTCAAGTGAGCCTGATAGTAAGTAATAAATTGTATAGTAAAAGGAAATTTGTTCAATGGTGGGTTCTCTAGTTAAATTACTGTAGGAAAGACTATAGTTAGGTTGTTGAATCTGCCATTCAATTTGTTTTGCTTCCATAAAAGAAGCTTTTCATAGGCTGTAACTACTGTCAAATATTAATAGTGTTAATAGATGGTTAGCAAAAATAATTGCCTAGCTAACCATCTGAAATTACTATAAGTTATTAAACTGTGTAACGTTGGCATCTACGACAAAAACTAAGTTTTATATCAAACATATCATCACGATGACATATATCACATCTAGCCGCAGTGTTTGAGCGTTTTACAGAAAATTTAGTTGGAGGTAAATTAGAAACCATTGCTGGATTAATGCCAGATGAAGAATTAGCAAAATATTTATTTACTAAAAACACTTGAGCACCCCAACAAGCTATTGCAGCAGGAAGTAAGGCAAATGGCACCCAATAAAACATTTCTAGAATACGAAGGGGAACAGTTAGAAATTCTCTTATACTTATTAAGTCATTTGTAAATATAACATATAAACTAATACCAATAAGAATACCAATAGGAATATTTGCAAATGAACTAAATAAATTACTTAAACCTAGTGGTCTAGACATTGATTCGCCTGATTTTAATTTATGCCAAAGGACTAAGCTAGTAGCAATACCTATTAAAATTCCTCCAATTGCTTGACCTAAAAAAACTGTAATAAGTTCACTACTTTTAACACCAGGAAAGCTATAGAGCATAATTGTTGCTGCTATAGAGCTTAGAAATACAGTAAAACTACAGTTAGTAACTGTAAATTGTATACCTTCCATTGTCCATAAAGAAGGTTTTTGAGGTTGAAGAGTATTTTGAAGGTCTTGAAGATGTTCAGCTTGAGACATCGGATAGGTCTGTTTAGTATAAGTATAACTATTATCAATAGTTTGTTCTTGTGAAAAGTTATTAGTATTATTAAAAGCGCTTTCTAGGTTAGGAGTTTTTTCTAGTAAAGGGGGGAGATCATTAGGTGTAGTAATTTTATTAGAGTAGGTTTGATGAAGCTCGCTTTTGAAATCAGGTTGGTCGCTCATAAATTATTGCCTCAAACTATAGATTTTTATTTGGATTATTTTAAGTTCTAGACGCTAAAATATTAAACCAGTTCCCAAAATTTTCATATAATTCTAGCAGTTTTTGATAGCAGAGTTTAATAATAAAGTTAATTAAATGACTGAATGGTAATTCATTGATTTAATAATTGGTTAGAGCAAAAATTTTTCCGGGAAATTTGAAAAAAATTAGTGACTTTAAAACCTATTTGATCTATTATGAGGCTGACTTTCGAGAAAGCTGTAAGGCCTTTACAGAAATTGCAAACCTAAATAAAGTAGTTACACAATATTGCTACTATAACTTTTAACCTATAACCCCAGATTAGCTTGTTTTGTTGGAGAACAAACAAGTCGTCAATAGATGGCGGTCTGGCAGTCTAAAGGTAATTAGTTTAGCTTTGACACATTCTTAGCGGGGTCTCGAAAGGGGGGTTTTAGCTGATAGCCCTGCTACATTGGGTTCTCCACTCATTGACAACCAATCATCTTAAGTTTTAATGTTTAAGAAGATTACATCAGCTATTTGACTGAATATAAACCAAAGTCAAAATAATTTTGCGAAATACATTACCAAAAAATACATCAACTTAATAAAACATACTACACTTTAATAGTGTATCCACCAAATAAAGAGTGGTAAAAGTTTAGAAAAGACCAGCTATTTAGCTGGCTTTTCTGCTTTTAAAGCAAAAATTAAATAACTTTAATCTCTAAAATCAATTTAAGCCAGCTTTTAATCTTTATTTTTTATTTGGGGTGTTTTTTTATTAATCCAAATTTTTTTTCTCTAAAAAGCTTTTGCCAATCAATTTTAGTAAAAATATAAACTAATAATAGTGTAACTATTTGGCCTAGAATAAAATAACCTGTAAAAATACCCTTAAAATCAAAGGATTCTGTTGCTAGTTTATTAGATATTTGTGAAGCTGTAAGAATCCAAAATGCATAGCTAGCAAATCTACCTATAAAAAAAGGAATGACTATTAACCTTAAACTAAGCCCAGTTAACCCATAGGCGATAAATAACTGATTTGAAGGCAATGGGCCAAAAGCATATAGTAAAAATATGCTCCAAGTAAGGGGTTTTCTTTTCTTCATTTCTGTGCTTAAATTATCAAGGTTTTCTATAGTATTTTGACTAAGCACTTTATTTCTGACAATTATATGAGACAATTTGGCTAGTATAACTCTACCTAATGTAGCACTTATGGCCCCAACAGTTGTTAATAATAACCAATTAGGCTTATATAAAACGCTGACATAAGATAAAACCATCCAAGTAGGCGGACTAAAAGCAGGAATTAAGTTTAGTAATAAGATAAGAAAGAAAACGATAGTAAGTGTTTGCATTAGCTAAAGTTAAGTTATTTTGAGAATTTTTAATTTCAATAGTTTTTTAATTATTTGCATAGGTGATTTACACATTGGGCATATTTCTAGGTGAATCTCAGACTCTTTTACATATCCACATTTTTTACAAATTAATTTCATAAGAACCTTTAATTAGTTTATTTTGTAAGGGTTAATAAGACTAATAAGGACAACTAAATTAGTCGCCCTTATTCTTAAAAAACTATAAGTTAAAGTTAAATGTGTTAGAAGTTCTACCTGCGCTAGTACGGATCACCACGCTATTAGTTCCACTAGATAGATTTAATTTCTTTTTACTACCTTTTAAGGAAATAGAAGTGCTTGATAATGACGATATCAGACTAGTTAAGTCTTTCCCATTTATCATAACTTTATCATCTTCTTCAAAATTAGCTCCAGAAATCTTTAATAGGGGTTTTGAATAATTTGCTGTACTAACATTAGGTGTCCCTCTTACTACTAAAAGGAAATTATTAGAGTTTTGAATTGTTATATCAGGAGCAGTTGCTTTTACAGTTAATTGATAAGTCCCTGGAGGAATTGTACTTTCTGTTCTAGTAAGAAAACTAAAAACAGAAGAACTAGCTGAAATAGCAACGTTATTTAAGGTTGATGTTAATTGGCAATCACTAGGATTTACACAAGATAATGATGCGGTTATTGCTTGACCAAAATCAGTACGGTTTATGACTATAGTATAGCTTGCAGTATCGCCTTGAGTAATAAAACGAGTACTTGGGAAAACTGAAAGAGTAACCGATTTTGCTGTTTCTGCTTGGCTAAAATTTGCCAGCACACTTGCTCTCTCATTAATTGTACGAGCATTGTCTCTTTTATTTGCTACACCTGTAGAAAGACCTTGAGTTGAAACCTCAGGGTTGGAGAAAAATGGAACTCTAGTGCAATCCCCACAAGGGTTATTTGGGCTAGAAGTTCCCATTACCGTTCTAAATTGATTAACTTGAAAATGTCCAAACGAAAAAGGAAATGATCCAGACATTATACTACCGCCATTTTCTGGATTATGCTGACACCCCATATTATGACCTAATTCATGAGCAAAAGTTAAATTACCTATTGCACAATCAAACTTTACTACCGAAAAAGCAGAGTTACTAGAAGAATTAAGAAAACCTAAACCACAAAGCGAAGCAGAAGAAACACTACTTAATATTATAGAAACCATATCAGCCTTTGTAGTATTTCGCATTTCTGCAACTTTAGCATCTGTACGAATAAAGTTAAGTATTGAATTATAGTCTGAATTATCTAATACAATTGATGCCTCAATTCCTACTAAGTTTAACCTTGTAGAGATTTTACTATTAGCATAAGCCGTATTAGCCGCATCTACTGATCCTTGAGCATGTGCTCTTGCTTGAGCCATTCCACCTGCTTCTTTAAGAGCATCTGTAGCATATAAAACCAAAACATCAATCCTGCTACTAGCATCTTCTACAGGTATTTCTGTTTCTGAATTCTTTGAGTTCTCATCCCTGCCAACAGGAAAATAAGTTTGAGGAAAATCTATTGAGTTATTTGGTAGTAAAGAAAGTTGACTATTTTTAGTTTCTTCATCTAATTCAGGCGCAATTATTGGCCCAGAACAACCAGGAAACTTATTGTGATCTAGTAAAACTATTTTATGAACGCCTTTACCTATAGGAATTATTTGGTATACAGATTTCTTAGGTGTATAAATAAGCCCTGTCATTAAACCATCAACAACCGTTAAAATAACATCAAATGCTTGTTCAGGGTCATTATTTTCGTATATTTTTCCTCGCCAAGTATAATTACTCTGAGAACGTTTTTCTAAGGAAGTTTTAATAACCTTGTAAATCTCTTTATCTGGTAGCTCAAGCTCTATATTAGAAAGAGCTTCAGACTCCAAAGGCTCAAAATTTATCTCTAAAAAATTTTCTTTTTGTATATAAGGCTTCTTTATAACATCAAGCCTTGATTGATTATCTTGATTTTCCTTATCAATAGAATAATTAAAAATACGGTTTGTATTTTGAGGAAAATAAGCCTTAGCCTTATTTTCTAAAGGCATTATTGTTGAACAAAGAAGAAATAAAAAAATAAAACTAATTATGTATAGATGTTTATTAAAAACTTTTTGGAAATTTATACTTTTCAAAATGACCTCTCTTTTACTATTTACCCATTTGCCATTGTTTAATTTCTTTTATAGGATAAATTAACATAATGATGTTTAAGGTTAGATTATCTCTAATCCAAAATAATAGAATAAGTTCAATAATTACAAAAACAATAAAAGATTTCTTAAATCCTAAATACTTAGCAATTATAAAACCTACACTACAAGCAAAAATATCACTAATAGAATTTATTATAGTATCACCTTGATAGCCTAGAGCTAAAGTATTTTCTCTATATCTATTTATGACAAAATTCGAGTTTTCAACTAGTTCCCATAAAGATTCTAGCACGACTACAATAACAATCTGCCAGTTATATGGAACCTTTTTAGCCAGTAAAATTAATATCCAGCTAAATAAAAAACCGTGTAATAAATGAGTAAAACTATAAGGATCAAATATATGCTGGGAATTATCAGAACTCCAAATATCTCCTACCCACAAAAAAACTTTCCCACAAGTGCAAATTAACGAGCGACCTTGCCAGTAAAGAAGAATTGAAGTAATGGTTATTACTAGAGGGATGATCAAAAGTGCAATTTTGTTGTTTTTAGTATTGCTCATTACTTTGGGAGCAATACCCGTTTATAACTATTTATTGATGAGTTTATAACGAGTAAAAAGCTGGTCAAAAGTATCGTTACAAAAAGCACAACGCAAAAGCAACATTTTATTACCATTGATTTGATACCACCAAGCCCCAGAACGCTT
>JACQZQ010000122.1 GCA_016213785.1 Acidobacteriota bacterium | reverse complement strand
TAAATTTGAGCTTAAGCAATCCAACAGGAGGAGCAACCCTAGGTACTCCTAGCAGTGCTGTTTTAACAATTACTGACAATGATAATCCTGCAAGTCTATCAATAAATGATATTACAGTTACAGAAGGAAACAGTGGAACTATAGTAGCAAACTTTACTGTTAATTTAACTCCTGCTAGTGGTCTTACTGTAATGGTTAATTTTGCTACAGCAGATGGAACAGCTATAGCAGGAAGTGATTATGTTTCTAATAGTGGTAGTTTAGTTTTTGCTCCTGGAGTTACTAGCCAAACTGTTTCAGTAACTATTAATGGGGATGTCTCAACAGAGCAAAACGAGACCTTCTTTGTTAACTTAAGTAGTGCTGTTAATGGCTTAATTGCTGATAGTCAAGGGCTTGGCACAATAGTTAACGATGATGTATTAGAGCATTTTACTATTTATGCTGCTGACGCAAATAATAACCGTATTCAACGCTCTACAAATGGTGGTGTAAGTTGGACTGTTTTAGGTTTAGGTGTTGGAGTTGGGGTAGGACAATTTAATGGGCCTCGTGGTGTAAGTTCTAATTTTGCTGATACAATTATTTTTGTTGCTGACACAAAGAATAATCGTATTCAACGCTCTACAAATGGTGGTACAAGTTGGCAAGTAATTGCTAGTGCAGGTTTAGCCGTTGGTACTGTTAACGGGCCGCAGGCTGTAGCTTATGATGAACCTCGCGATTTACTCTATATTGCAGATACTCTAAATAATCGTATTCAAGTAGTTACAAATGCTTCAAGTGCTACACCTAGTTTTGCTATTTTTGCTGGCGCTACTGTAGGCAACCAAGTAGGAAAAGTAAATCAACCTCGTGGCCTTGCAGTTGATATTGCTGGAAATGTCTATGTAGCAGATACTCTAAATAACCGTATTCAAGTTAATGTTGGTGGGGTATGGAGTATTTTTGCTAATGCTACTGCTGGTGCAACAATAGGTAAAATGAATGCTCCTCGTGGTATCTTTGTTAATGCCTTAGGCAGAGTTTATGTAGCAGATACAGCTAATAATAGAATTCAAGTCTTTGATGGAACAAATTGGTCAATTTTTATGTCTGCTGGTCTTAGCCTTGGGACAGTAAATTTACCAGAAGGGGTTACTGTAACAGCTAATGGTATGGTAATTATTGGAGATACTGGAAATAACCGTGTTCAAAGCAAGGATGTTTTAGGTACTCAAACATCGATTATTGGTTTTGCTGGTGCAGGTGCTAATCAGTTTAACCAACCAGCAGGAGTCCGTTAGTTAAAAGTCAGCAAAAACTTTATAACTAAGTAAAAAATAAAGCCTTAAGTTAAGAGCTAGCTTAAGGCTTTATTTCTTCTATAATCTAAAGTTATGCTAATAGGTTTTTGAGAGCAACTCTTGCAGGTTTGGTTGTCACTCTTACCTGCTTAATGCTAGCATAATAGCGCTAATTTAGATTAGAAATCTTAATTTGCTAAATAATTTGTGTTGCTAAATATATATATTAAATAGATATATTAAGGATAAGGAAAGGCATTTCTTGTATGAGCAAAAATCAAGAAACAGAAGTTACTGTAAAAGATCGTAGAATGTTTAATGCTGATGGGAGTTTGCGTCAACCACTACCAGAAACAGACACTACTCAGCAAACCACTGAAAGTAAAGAAAATAAAGCAAGTGAAGAAAATAAAGAAAGCAAGGAAAATAAAGCTGCAAAGACTATAAATCAAGCAGAAGAAAATACTTTAAGCCGTACTGCTACACCATCACCAGAGTTTTCTAATCTAGTAGAAATGCTAGCTACAAATGCTATTATGCATTTAGGGGCAGCACCTCAATTAGGGGGCAGAGGAGTTGATATTGAAACAGCACGTCATTTTATTGAAATGCTTTCAGCCTTAAAAGAAAAAACTGAAGGGAATTTAACAGAGGAAGAAGAAAAAATACTTAATGATATGGTGAGTCGTCTTAGAATGGAATATGTTGCAGTTGTAAACCAAATGTCAAAATCTGCTAAAAAACAACACCTATAAACCATGAAAATAACTTTCCTTGGCACTGGCACTTCTGTTGGGGTGCCAATGATTGGATGTAAATGCGAAACCTGTATTTCTACTGATGAGCGTGATAGACGCTTACGAGCGTCTATTTTAATTGAACATAATGGTTTTTATATAGTAATAGATACTTCAACAGATTTTCGCCAGCAGGCTTTACGCTTAGGTTTAGACTCAGTTGATGCTATTTTTATTACTCACTGTCATGCTGACCATGTTTTTGGTCTTGATGATATCCGCCCAATAAACTTCCGTACAGGCAAAGCAATAAGCTGTTTTGCTAGTGAAAGAACTTGGCGAGATATTCACCAAGTTTTTAGCTATATTTTTAGACCTAGTGGTTATGAAGGTTTACCTAAACTTATTCCTAACAGAATAGAAGGGGCTTTTGAGCTTTTTGGAATGAGAGTTGAGCCTTTAGAAGTCATTCATGGGAGACTACCTGTTACAGCATTTCGCTTTAACACAGAAAAATCCTGGGCTTATGTTATTGATTGTAATGTAATTCCTGATGAAACTCTTGCCCAATTAAAGGATTTAGATTTGTTAATTATTGATTCTCTACGTTATAGAGAACATCCAACTCACTTAAATCTAGAGAAGACTCTAAAATACATTGAAGAGCTTAAACCTAAGCAAACATTACTAACTCATATGTCGCATGATTTTCGTCACAATTTACTTAGTGGACAATTACCAGAGCATATTTCTCCTGCTTTTGATGGCCTTCAAATAGAAATTTAAGCTAAAACCTATGAAAATTTGCTATGGAATTAATCAATCACAATTACACTGCCCATCCATTGCTACTCTAGGTATTTTTGATGGTCTACATCTAGGCCATCAACTTATTATGAAAACAGTAGTAAATAGAGCAAAAGCAACAGGGCTTATAGCAACTGTAGTTACTTTTTCTCCTCACCCTAGAGCAATACTACATCCTCAAAGTGCTCCACCACTTTTGCAAACCTTTGAGCAAAAAGCCGAAGGAATGAAACTCTTAGGTATTGAACAACTTGTTATACTTGAGTTTACCCGCGAATTGGCTGCATTAAGTGCAGAAGATTTTACTCGTAAAATTCTCTGTCATGGGCTAGAGGCTAAAGAGGTTTACTTAGGCCAAGGTTTTGCTTTTGGGAGAGGGCGTGAAGGAAATTTTGCTAAATTAAAAGAGTTTAGCAATCAATATGATTTTTTTGCTGATGAAGTACCAGAAGTTTTACTAAGAAAACAACGAATTAGCTCTACACAAATTCGCACTTATTTATTTAATGGGCAAGTAAATTTAGCTCGTCGTATGTTAGGACGGCCTTATTCATTAACAGGAATTGTAATGGAAGGTCGTAAAATGGGTAGACAATTAGAGTTTCCTACTGCGAACCTAATACCGCAAAACACCGTATTACCCGCCGATGGAGTCTATATTACATTAACACTTGTAGATGGAGTTTGGCGACGTAGTGTTACTAATATTGGGGTTCGCCCTACTGTTAGCGACCTAAAGGAACGGTTAGTAGAATCCCATTTATTAGATTTTCAAGCTGATCTTTATGGTAAAACCTTAAAAATCAGGTTTTTACATAGATTAAGATCAGAGAAAAAATTTGCCTCCATTAATGAGCTAAAAGCTCAAATAACATTAGATTCTTTAGTTGCTCGTAAATATTTCCGTAACCACCTAGTAAGAAAGGTGTTAGAATTTGTCTAGCCTTTTAGAGGCTTTAATATAAAGGGTTAAGAGTTAGGAGCGTTTTATGTCTACTTCACAACGCCAATTACCACCATCTCAAGAAGAATCTCAAGTTGTTTCTATTTCCTCAAAAACTCTTTTAACTCAAACATCTATATCTATAGAACTTAACTCACCAGCAAAATACTTGCCAGATACAGTAATTTCTGATTTTGGTAGAGCAGGTTGGATAAGGGCAATTAAACTAGCCTACTTTTGTCTTTTTTTTACTACTTGTCTTTATTTAGATAATTTGGTGCGTAAGGAAAAGTCAGAATTAGAAGGATTTAGAGAAAAATTTCTCTTTTTTCTAGCTAAATATTTTTACCCTAGTCGCAATTTAGAGGTAGAAGAATTACAAAAAAAGCGTGCTGCTTGGTTAACAGATAAGCTTGCTCAACTTGGCCCAACCTTTATTAAAATAGGGCAAACTCTCTCAACTCGCCCTGATATTGTACCTCTTGAGTACACTAAAGAGTTATCTAGACTCCAAGATCAAGTACCTTCATTTGCTCAACCTATAGCTTGGTCAATAATTGAAGAAGAATTAGGAGCCCATCCAGAAGAAGTTTTTTCCAGTATTGACCCAGAACCTTTAGCTGCTGCTAGTTTAGGCCAAGTCTATCGTGCTCGCTTAAAAACAGGCGAAAAAGTTGCTGTAAAAGTACAGCGCCCTAACTTAGGGGAAGTTGTTAATCTAGATCTAGCAATACTACGACAAGTGGTTCGTTATCTAGAAGTTAAACACCCTAATCTAACTTTGGGAATAGAATGGCTAAGAATAATTGATGAATTTGCAGAAATACTTTTTGAAGAAATGGATTATTTTAAGGAAGTAGAAAATGCAGAAATTTTTAGAAAAAATTTTGCTGCATGGCCTGAAATCTATGTTCCTAATATTTATAGCCAATATAGTACTAGACGAGTAATTGTTGAAGAGTTTATAGATGGTGTAAAGGTTAATGATATTAGTGCAATTAAAGCTAAAAATATTGAACCTATCGAAGTAGTAAAGTTAATGTCTCGTACTTACTTAAAACAGCTTTTAGAAGATGGTTTTTTTCATGCTGACCCACATCCAGGAAATTTACGATTAATGGCAGATGGACGACTTGCCTTTTTTGATTTTGGTATGGCAGGCCGTTTAACTAAAGAAATGCAGTCTAAACTAGTTGATGCTTTTTTTCATATAGTTGAAAGAGATGTTCATGGAATTGTAGAGGATTTAATTGAACTTAAATTCTTAAAAGAAGGCTTTGACCCAGAAGAATTTCGCTCCTCAATAGAAGAGGTTTTTTCTCATTATATTGGTCTAAAAATTGGACAACTTAAGTTTAGAGAATTAGTCCAGGTTGTTTCCCAAACACTTTATGAACTCCCTATTACTATTCCTCCTCATTTTACTTTTGTAATGCGTGCTTTAACTACTTTAGAAGGTATTGGAATACTGATGGATCCTAGCTTTAGCTTCTTTGATACGGTAAAACCTTATGCAAAAGAATTTATGTTTAAGCAAGAAGGTCGTCAATTAAGAGATAAATTATTAGGAAAGTTAGTAAAAGGCGAGGATGGTAAAATTTCTTGGGATAAAATTTGGAAATTAGCCAAAATGGCAATTAAACATTACCTTGGAACAAATGAACCTCCAAAAAAATCTCCTTAGTTATTACTAGTATTACTAGTCTAAAACTTTTATCTGTCTAAAATTCTTAGAAAGCTCTTAGAAAGCTCTTAGAAAACCTTTAGAAAACCTTTAGAAAACCTTTAGAAAATCTTTAGAAAACACATATAAGATTAATTTGTTGATTAAAAAGCGTTAATACTTTAATATGTATTCCAAAATAACATTCTTAAGAACTAAAACTAGGGATTAAGCCCTAGTTATAAATATAGTCCCCCATTAAACATTCTTACTTCAAATAAACTTAATTAAACATAGTTTAGTATTAGAAAAATGCTTTTTATGATAACCAATAAACTTACCCCTCACCATTATATTGCTCTGCTAGTATTTTGTAGCGGTTTGCTCTTTTCTTTTTTACTATTTTTACTTGATCCGGTTCATTTTAAATCATCGACATCTAGACCAATAAGTGATTGGTTTATTTTAAGTATAAGTCTAATAATTACTTTAGTTATTTCTTGTTATTTATTCTATTCTGCTAATTATACCTCTAATATAGAAAAAGCTAAGATAGAGCTTTATGAAAGTGAGAAGCGCTATAGATTACTTTCAGAGTTAACCTTTGATTACGCTTTTTCTATAAAAGTAAACCCAGATCATAATTTAGAACCAGAGTGGTTAACAGGTAATTTTGCTGAGCTAATGGGGTATTCTGAAAAGACAAGTAATATTAATAGCCAAATATCTAATCTTATTCATCCAGAAAACAATATTTTAGGTAAACAAATTCTTAAGCAACTACTACAGGGACAGGATTCAATATCAGAGACATCTATTTTAGGTAAAGATAATGTTACTCATTGGTTAAAAATTTTCTGTAAATCTGTTAAAAACACAAACAATCAAGTTACACATATTTATTGTGCAGCACAAAATATTACTCAGCAAAAACAAGCTGAACTTAATTTGACACAAATTGCTTTTGAGCAAAAAGCTATTTTTGATAATTTCCCAGATGTTTTTATTAGGTTAAATGCTGAAGATATTGTTATTGATTATAAGTGCAGTGATAAGGAAATGTTCTATAGTACTCCAGAAAAAACTCTTGGTAAATATCTTAAAGAAATACTTCCAAAAGAGATAGTAAATAGATTTGAAGATGCATTAAAAATTTGCCGAAAAACCTCTAGCTCAACTTCTATAGAATATTGGCTTAATATAAATAATGAAGATACCTACTATGAAGCAAGAATAATACCTTTTACAAGTCGAGAGCTTTTAATAATTATTCGTGATATTACTTATCGTAAAAAAGGAGAAGATGCTTTACGAGAAAGCGAAACTCGTTTGTCTTCAATAATTACATCTGCAATAGATGCCATTATTACTATTGATGGTAATCAACAAATTAAGCTTTTTAATCAAGCTGCTGAGCAAATGTTTATTTGTCCTGAAAAAGAGGCTATTGGAAAAAAAATAACCTTTTTTATTCCACAAAGATTAAGTGATGTATATAGGAATTTTATAAATGAGTTTGGTAAAACAGATTTGATTATTGAGGAATCTAAAGAGCCAAAAGCTGTTAAAGCCTTACGAACTAATGGAGACGAATTTCCTGCTGAAGTATCTATCTCTAAGAGTTTTTCTCAGGGAGAAAGGTTTTATACAATAATTTTGCGTGAGACAACAGAAAAGAGAAAAGCTAGACAGATTTTATTAGAAAAATCTATGCTTGCAACTTTAGAAGCAGAAATAGGTTCGTTAATATCTCATAGCAATGCTTTGTCAGAAATCCTAGAGCAATCTGTTAAAACTATAGCTAAACACCTTCCTTTTACTCAAGTCCGTATTTGGACACATAATCTAGAAAACTTACCTGCTCTAAAAGCAAGTGGTGGTATTGAAACTAGTGAAGACAATGAACGTATTAAAAGTACTACGGGTAGATTTAACATAGGTTCAATACTAAGAGATAAATCTATGCATTTTACTAATTCTTTATTAAATGACCCAAAATTTAGTGATAAAGAATGGATTAAAGCTCAAGGTTTAGTGTCTTATGCTGGTTATCCTTTAATGGTAGAGAGAAAAATTGTTGGAGTACTTGCATTATTTTCAAAGGAACCTCTTTCAGAGTTTATTTCTATTTCTCTTTCAAGTATTGCTTCACAAATAGCTAGAGGTATAGAAAGGCTTAATTCACAAGAAGCTTTGCGAGAAAGCGAAATGAGGTTTCGTCAATTAACAGAACATATAAACGAGGTCTTTTACTTAATTGACTTAGTAGATGATCAACTACCAAAATTGCTTTATGTTAGTCCTGCTTATGAACAAATTTGGGGAAAGTCTGCTGATAAATTATTAAAAAATTTTTTTAATTTTCTTGATGCAATTCATCCTGAAGATAAAAACCGTGTATTAGAAACAATAGAGCTTGTGGCATATAAAAAAATATTTCCTCAACAGGAATACAGAATTGTACGACCTGATGGTGAAATACGGTGGATTTTAGATAGAACTTTTCCTATAAAAGACTCTAAAGGCGAAATCTATCGTATTGCTGGAGTAGCTGAAGATATTACATCAAGTAAACAGGCTGAAATTTTCTTACGTGGAATTAATGAGACTCTAGAAGAAAAAGTAAAAGAACGAACCCTTGAACTAGAGCTTGCAAATGAGCAGCTAGCTAAAACAGCACGTCATAAGGATGAGTTTTTAGCTAGTATGAGTCATGAACTTCGTACCCCGCTTACAGGTATATTAAGTTTATCTGAGGCTTTGCAAGAAGGCATTTATGGTTCTTTAAATACAAAACAACTAAAACCCTTAACCACTATTGAAGAAAGTGGTCGCCATCTTTTAGAGTTAATTAATGATATGTTGGATTTGTCTAAAATAGAGGCAGGACAGTTTGAATTACAAATAGGGGATATTTTAGTTCAAGAAGTTTGTCAAAATAGCCTTCATTTAATTAAGGGAATGGCTAATAAAAAAGGCCAACCATTGAGTTTTTCTATTGATCCTAGTAATATTACTCTATCAACTGATCCTAGAAGATTAAAACAAATTTTAGTTAATTTACTTAGTAATGCTGTTAAGTTTACTCCTGAAAAAGGTAAAATAGGTTTAGAAGTAAGAGCAGATGAGGAAAAACAAGAAGTAAGTTTTTGTGTTTGGGATACAGGAATAGGAATAGATGAGAATGATATTTCTAGGCTATTTCAGCCATTTACACAACTTGACTGCACCCTATCACGTCAATATTCAGGTACAGGTTTAGGTCTATCATTAGTTAAACGTATGGTAGAACTACAAAAAGGCACTGTTAGAGTAGAAAGTGTGTTTAGTAAAGGAAGTCGTTTTATCGTTACACTTCCTTGGGATAGTAAAACTGCTTTATTATCAATAAAACAGTCTTTAGATAAAAAGCAGTTTCAAGAACAATTAAGAGCTAAAAATGTTTCAAAAGATAATCAGCCTTTAATTCTTTTAGTAGAAGATAATGAGGTTAATATTGTTATTTTTTCGGAATATTTAGAAAATCGTGGTTATAGAGTTGAAGTAGCACAAGATGGAACTAAAGCAATAGCCTTAATTAAAGAGTTAAAACCTAGTTTAATTTTAATGGATATACAAATGCCTGGAATTAGTGGTTTAGAGGTGACAAAAGAAATTCGTTTAAGTGATGATAAGGAAATAGCTTCTATTCCTATAATTGCATTAACAGCACTTGCAATGCCTGGAGATAAAGAAAAGTGTTTAGAAAGTGGAGTAAATGATTATTTAAGTAAGCCTGTTGCCTTAAATAGACTTATTTGGGCAATTGAGGAGCAGACTCAAAAAAGTCTTAAATCTATATAGGGGTTTTAATGGAAAAAGAAGTTTCTATACTAATTATTGATGATGAGCCTGTAGCAAGAGAAGCCTTAGAATCTGTACTAATAAATCAAGGTTATAACTTATTTTTTGCTCACAGTGGCCCAGAAGGATTAACTAAAGCAACTGAAATAATACCAGATGTGGTATTACTTGATGTAATGATGCCAGGAATGGATGGTTTTGAAGTATGCCAAAAACTAAGAAAAGATCCATTACTAGCAGAAGTCCCTATTATACTAATTACGGCTTTAGATGATAAAAACTCTCGTTTACTAGGCTTAGAAGTTGGTGCAGATGATTTTATCTCTAAACCTTTTGATCGTATAGAGTTGCGAACACGTCTTCGTTCTATTACTCGTCTTAATCGCTATAGAAATCTCTTAAATGAGCGTTCTAAAATATCTTGGATAATTGATCAAGCTAAAGATGGATATATTTTAATAAATAATAGTGGAAATATTTTATATAGCAATAAACCAGCTAGTAAATATTTTAATGATTCGATTCCAGAAAATTTAATAGGTAAAAATTTTATTGAGCTTGCTAGTTTTTATTATAATCTTGTTCCAGAAATCGCTTGGCAAAATTGGCCTAATATCAAAGCAAACCATTATTTAGTAAAACCCGAAACAGAAAATAACCGTGCGGTATTTCTTCTAGTAGATATGTTTTTTTCTACACGAAGTTTTGATCCTAGCTGGTTAATTAGCATTAGAGATGTTACAGAAAATACAAATCTTCAAAGCGAAGTTTGGAAATTTCATTCAGCAGTAAGTCATAAACTACGTAGCCCTTTAACAATAACTCTTAGTAGCCTAGAACTATTATCACAAGAATTATCTGACCAAGAATTATCTAATCAAGAATCTATTAAAGAACTGCTTGATATGGCAATTAATAGCTCTAAAAAGCTCTATGATAATATTCAAACTATACTTTCTTTTGTAACAAGTCGTAATGTTCCTTGTGAAGGAAAAAGTCTTCAATTAACAGATATTTTTGAAGTGTTAAAAGAATTAACTGAAAGCCTATCAATTGAGCCTATATCTATGTTTGGCTTTGAAGAATTAGATGAAATTAAATTAAATCTATCTAGTCAAGCTTTTACAATAATTGCAAAAGAAATATTAGAAAACTCTAAAAAATTTCATCCAGAAAAAGCTCCTAAAATAGAAATTCATTTTTCTAAAGAAAATGATAAAGTAGTCCTAATAATTTCTGATGATGGAAAAAATTTACCACAAGAGCAACTTGAACAAGTTTGGCGGCCTTATTATCAAGCAGAAAAGCACCTTACAGGTCAAATACTTGGTATGGGATTAGGGCTTAGTATGGTATCTACTCTAGTATGGAGAGTTGCAGGGCAATGTCATATTTATAATAGAACTGATAAGCCAGGGTTATCTATAAAGCTTGTCTTTCCAATATTTGAGGAAGAATCAGAATAACTTAACTTAATTACAAAAGACGCTTGGTTTTATGAGGCCATTGAAGAGTTAAATTTGCTGTATTACCAGATATTTTGTTACCAAGGGCAATATTTAAGACCACTCTAAACCCTAGAAAATCATTATTTCCATTAGGCCAACTACCAGCCCTAGCTGCTGAACGACATAAATTACTTTGCGAATACCACGATCCACCCCGCATAACACGACGACTATCTACAGCATTTTCTTCCCAAGAACTACCATCGGTAGGTGCACCAATATAGTTATCATGCCAAGCATCTTGACACCATTCCCAAACATTTCCATGCATATCATAAAGGCCAAAATTATTGGCTACTCCATATTTGCCCACAGGGGTTGTTTGGTTAAGATTAGCCCCTCTAGGCCCATTACCATAGCGAAATAGACCATTATAATTTGCAACTTCTGTTGTAATAGTGTCACCAAAATGAAAAGGTGTAGTGGTTTTTGCTCTTGCAACATATTCCCATTGTGCTTCACTAGGTAGAGAGTAATTACACCCTGTTTGACTTGACAGGCGTAAACAAAATTCCTGACAGTCTTCCCAAGAAACATTTTCTACAGGGTTATTTTCATCCTTAAAATTAGATGGATCAGGATTAAGAGGCCGTCCAATTAAGGGAAGCAATGAAACAGCATACCACTGTTTTTGAGTTATAGGATATTTGCTAATAAAGAAAGAACTTATATTTACTAAATGTTGTGGGGATTCATCTTTAGAGCGTTTTAACTCATACTCTGGCGAACCCATTAAAAAAGAGCCTTCAGCAACCCAAACCATTTCTAAAAATACTTCATTAGGTAATTCTTGACTAAATGATTGGCTTTGACTTTGCTCACGTTCTAATATTTGGCCTGTAGGGTCAAGGGTTACTACCTCTATATCAAAAGCTGTTAATGCTACAACTCCTGTCCCTACACTTACTTCTATAGGTGCAGTTGTTGCCCCAATAAATATTTCTGCTAATTTAGGGTTTAGTGATGTGGTAGAAAATGTTGCCGCGCATAGCTCATTAATAAAATCTAAACAATTATTAGGTCGCTTGCTACGGTCTTTAGACATTGCTCTTACTAGTAACTGGCTAAAAGTTTGTGAAACATTTGCATTTATTTCATGTAAAAATGGAGCAGGGGTAAATAAGTGTTCAGATGCTATTTCATGAAGAGTTTCTCCATCAAAAGGCAAGCGTCCTGCGATCAGTTCATAAATAACTACTGCTAAGCTATAAATATCAGCGCGATGATCTATTTTAGGGCCACCATCTTTAGGCTTTGATCCCCATTGTTCAGGCGACATATAATAAGGTGTCCCAAGAATTTGATCCTTATGTGTAACTGCTGTAATACGATCATTAGAGACTTTAGCTATACCTAGGTCTAAGAGTTTAATCACTGGTTGACCATCTTTGCTTGTTCCTAACATTATATTTTCAGGCTTTAAGTCACGATGAATAATCCCTAAAGCATGTGCTGAGTTAAGTGCATCAGCAATAGGAGCAATAATACTCAATGCTTCTTTAGGTAGAAAAGCACCTTTTTCTTCTAGTTCATCTTTTAAGGTATGGCCTTGTATATATTCCATTACCATATAAGCAGTACCATCAGGCATAGTACGCAAATCATGTACAGCAACAACATTTGGATGATCAAAACGGCGTGCCGCTTGACCTTCTCTTAAAAACCGTCTAAGTGACTCAGGGTCAGAATTGAAATTACCTGATAGAATTTTTATAGCTACATCATCACCTAGTAAAATATGACGAGCACGGTAAACAGTTCCCATCCCTCCTTCACCTAGTAACACATCTATTTGATATTGACCATCAAGAGTTGTGCCAATTAAAGAGGTTTTATCTATACTTAATACTTCACCATCTACAGGGCAAAAATTAAGATTATCTTCAAACTGTTTTTTGCAAATAGGACAAATTTTCATAAAAATTAATAAATTTTTGTTTAACAAAAAATTTTAATAATAAAAATAACCGCTTTAGTTTTATCTGGCTACTTCTTTAAGCAAATTATTTTGCCTAGGATTAAATAGTTAAGTTAGAAAGGATTTGTGTTAATTCCACAGATAATTCTTGTGCAGAGGGGCGTTCTTCAGGATCTTTTAATAATGTTTTAAGTATTGCCTTATCAACCACCTCTGGTATATCGGTTAAGATGCTACTAAGTGGCGTAGGGTCATCGGCTAGATGCATATTAATTAATGCCCAAATATTATCATCAAAAGATTCAAAGGGAGGATAACCTGAAACTATTTCATATAACACTATACCAAGACTGTAAATATCTGATTTTCCATCATAAGTTTTATTACTTAATCTTTCAGGGGACATATACGTGGGGGTGCCAACTAAAGTTCCTGTTCCAGTGAGTTTGCTTAACTCCATATTAAATGTATCACCAGCTAGTTTAGCAATACCAAAATCTACGACTTTAACTATTTCACCTTCTGTATTTTTATGGATAAAAATATTATCAGGTTTTATATCTCGGTGAATAATACCACTTTCATGTGCTTGAGCTAGGACATTACATACAGGAATCATTACCTCTAGGGCACGTCTAATAGGGATACGTTTAAGCGTTTCTAACTCCTGAGCAAGTGTATGTCCTTGAAGAAGTTCCATTACTAAATAGGCAATGCCGCTAGCAGTTATATTAGAATCAAGTACCGCTACAGCATTTGGGTGATTTATACGACAAGCAGAAATTCCTTCTAATCTAAAACGCTCTAAGGCTTGGCTGCTAGCATTACCACTAGAAGGACGAAACACTTTTACAGCAACAGCACGCTGCATACTTATATGTGTGGCTTTATAGATTACCCCATAGCCTCCTGAACCGATTTTGCTATCTAGACGGTATTTTTCATCTAATATTGTGCCTGGTAAAATGTCTGTCATAGCAGAAAATATTTTTTCTGCTTGTTTATAAGATTCTGCTAATTGTTCTTTAGAACGCATTAACTCTTCATTTTTTTGTGCTAAAGAAAGGTTGGCTTGTTCTAGAAGTTGGTTTTTTTGCTCTGTTTCTTTTTGAGAGCGTGCAAGCTCTTTATTTGCAAGCACTATGGCTTGATGCTGTTCTTCTATTTGGGTCTTTGATAAATGTAGTTCTTGGTTTTTACTATCTAATTCTTGGACTTTTTCATCTAACAAATTATTCTTTTTGTTTAGTTCTTCTGTTCGCTTATTTACTTTTTTTTCTAAGATTTGATTACGACGCTTAAGCATGGTTTCTCTATAACGTACCATACTATAGCCTAATACTAAAACCGTAGTAATATATAGAGTATAAGCCCAGGGGGTGCGCCAAGGATAAGGTTTAACGCTAAACTTAAGATTAGTTCCTTGAGTATTCCAAATTCCATCATTATTACAGGCTATTACCTGAAAAATATAATCACCTGGTGGAAGATTTGTATAATAGGCTACTCGTCTTGTATCAGCTATAACCCAATCCTGGTCAAAGCCTACTAACTTAAACTTAAACTTAACTTTTTCTAGTGCTAAGAAACTTAAACCAGTGTAGTGAAACTCAAGTTTATTTTTACCTGGAGGAATTATCTTTGCTTGATCAAGAGTAATTGAATCTTGATCAACTACTACTTTAGTAAGATAGACTTCAGGTGGGCGCTGATTAATTTTTATTTTGTCAGGATTAATTGTAGTTACCCCTCTAGCTGTAGCAAACCATAAGCGCCCATCCCGTGATTTTATTGCACAAGGCTGTGATGCTCCATTACATTGATTAGTTTTCATTCCATCTATTTTTCCATAAAGTGTGTAGGAAATAGATTTAATTAATTTTTTGTCATAATCGTCAAAATCACTCTTTTTAATTCGTATAATTCCTTTAGGAGTACTAGCCCAAAAATAACCTTTACTGTCTTCTAAAATTTGAAAAGAAAGCCCCTCAAATAATCCTGTTTTAGAAGGATAGGGAATAAATCTCCTGTTTTTTAATCTAGTAAAACCATCATTAGTAGTAAACCAAATATCACCATCCTTATCTTGATAAGCAGAAAAAACACTTGCTCCAGAAATCCCATCTTTTTGAGTATAAGTAAATAAATTACCATTTTGAATCATATGAAGACCCGTATAAGTACCAAACCATAAATTACCCTCTCTGTCTTCAAAAATAGCTCTTACACTTGCATTAAGCAGGCTTTGTTGTTTATTAAACTGAGAGATTTTTCCATCCTTTAATAAATTAATTCCACCTCCATTAGTCCCAATCCAAATAGTTCCTTCCTTATCTTGATGAAGAGAGTAAATGCTATTATGAGATAGACCTTCTTTAGTGGTGTAATTAGTAAACTTATTGTCTTTCCAATAACTTAGCCCTTCATTAGTCCCAATCCAAATATTTCCATCTCGATCTTCTACTATAGAGCGGATTAAATCGCTTACCAGTCCATCTTTAGTAGTAAAATTAGTAAACTTATTATCGCTAAAGAGTGAAAGCCCCCCTCCATCAGTCCCAATCCAAATATTTCCATTACTATCTTCTAGAACAGTTCTAACAAAATCATTTATAAGGCCATCTGCCACAGTAAAATTAGTAAACTTACTATCACGAAATCTATTAAGTCCAGAGGTTGTACCGACCCATAAACTTCCCTCTCGGTCTTCAAAAATATATCTAACATTATCGTTAGATAGGCCGTCTTTAACTTGGTAGTGGTCTATTTTTCCATTAAATAAACGATTTAACCCACCATTATCTGTTCCAATCCAAATATTTCCTTCTAGATCACAAAAAACTGCTCTTATATTATTTGAAGATAAACCATCTTCAGTACTATAGATTTTTTCTACCCCTTTATTCCAAAGAACTAAACCTAGAGAAGTTGAAAGCCAAAGCTTTCCATTTTTATCAGGAGATATTTTTCTAATTGCGTTATGAGGTAAACCATCTTGAGTAGTATAGCTAGTAAAATTTCCATTTTGCCAAAGTGATAACCCCCCCTCAGTTCCAATCCATAAAGAGCCATTATTATCTTCAGCAATAGTACGAATAGAGTTGTTAGCTAAACCATTACTACTGTTATAAATAGTAAACTTGCCATCCTTAAATAGATTAAGTCCATTGTCAGTCCCTATCCAAAGATTTCCTTTTTTATCTTCATAAATTGCTCTTACATTATCATTAGATAAACCTTTTTCCGTGCCATAAGGAGTAAATATCCCATTAGATAATTTAGCCAGTCCTCCTTCAAGCATTCCAACCCATAAAGCGCCATTACTATCTTCATGTAAAACAATTATTCCAGGGCGTTTTAGCTGTGGGGTATTACGGTTGTTATATGAAATAAACTCAAGGCCATCAAAACGAACTAAACCTTCATAAGTACCAAACCAGATATAACCATCACGGGTCTGCACAATTGAATGAACAGTACTTTGAGGCATCTCATCATTCCAAACATCATGCCCATATTGCGTAATTGAACGTTTAGGATCTAAAGCAAATGCATCATTAAGCCAAAAAAAGCCTAACCAATAAATAAATAAACATATTTTAATTGTCTTAAATAGGTTTTTACTAAAGGTAAGATTTTTCATGTCCACAAATAAGTTTATTAAGAAATTAGGTTAGTAATTATTTAGTAACTTTAAAGTTTTTCTAGATTTATGCCAAGATGTTTTAGTTTTAGTTAATATAAAGAAGCTTAAAGCTAAAGAAAATTTTTCTTTATAACACCTAGTTTTAATAAGATTTAAATAAGATTTTAATAAGAAAATCTTTAAAGGAAAAATTTTATGCAGATTTTTTCTTAGCTTGCTATAATCCAAAAAGCGAAAATCTGGCCGCGACAATCTAGCTTATAAATATCAATATCAGGAAATAGTTATGGCAGATTACTACCAAATTTTAGGTATCTCCCGTAAAGCAAGTCAAGGAGAGATCCGTTCAGCTTACCGCAAGCTAGCACGCGAACACCACCCAGATGTTAGCTCTTCTCCAGAAGCTAATCAAAAATTTGTACAATTAAGCGAAGCCTATAGAGTCCTTTCTAATCCAGAATTAAAAGAACTTTATGACTTAGGTGGCGAAGAAGAACTTAAAATACAAACTTCAAGCCAACGCCGCAAAAGCAACCTTAGAACTCAGAAAGATGCTTACCGCTCACGTATTAATCGCGTAGTTGATGAAATGCTAGAAGAAGAACGCCGCGAAGCACAGTCGCGTAGCCATGCTGTAATGGTTGTTGTTACTTTGTTTACATCTGCATTTATAGTAGCTTTACTAAAGCCTATGATTTTGGATTCTATTATCACAAAAGTTCTAGCCATATTTCTTTTTGCTTTTGGTATTAAGTTTCTTTATCAAAGCCTACAAAATATTTTAGAGAAATATACTTATATGCCAGATATTCCTTCTGTTACTAAAATGATGGAAGCTCCTAAACAACCCTTTAGCCGCTCAATTGCACTTGCTTTTTTGGTTTTAGGCTATTTAATTTCTTTAATACTTGGTACTACTATGGGTTATTACTGTTTTGATGATGGTAAAAGTGGCCCCTATTTAGATCATTATTATTTAATGGATATTTTTCTCTTACCACCAATAGCAGTTTTAATTATTGGTCTTTGGCGTAATTTTATTGCAAAAATGGATGATGTATTTGATATATAATTCCTAAAAGCCTTATTAAAATATTAAAATATTTAAGTATTTTAATGATTGTTAAATACTTTCAAAACCTGTCAGCCTAAAAGGAAATCTCGTTTTGACAAAGCAATGTCTTAAATGTAATCGCCCTTTTGAGGACAATAGCGCTTTTTGTCCATATGATGGACAAAGGCTTATTTTTGTCCAAAGTAAAGACGATATGATTGGACGTTTAATTGATAATAAATACCAAGTAGACAAACTTATTGCTAAAGGCGGGGCAGGCGCAGTTTATCGCTGTACACATATTCAATTAAATGTTCCTGTAGCGCTTAAAATTATGCATAGCAATTCTACTAGCGATGTTACTACAATAGAACGCTTTCGCCGTGAAGCCTATGCCGCTATGCAAGTTCGTCATCCTAATGCTATTGCTGTTATGGATTTTGGCGTTACAGCAGATAGTTTAGTTTATGTTGTGATGGAATATTTAGAGGGCATTACCCTAAGACAGAGACTAAAGGAGAGAAAGTTTTTTCCTGCCAAAGAAGCTAATGAAATTATTCAACAAATTGCTGCCGCTGTAGCTATTGCCCATAAACGTAAAATAGTTCATCGTGACTTAAAACCAGAAAACATTTTCCTTCATTTAGATAATCAACAAGAATTAGTTAAAGTGCTAGACTTTGGTATAGCTAAATTTAAGGAAACTACTAATAATGAAATTGATGGTAATATCACTCGTAAAGGCTTTGTTGTAGGCACTCCTCATTATATGTCCCCAGAACAATGCTACGGTAAAGAGGTTGATGCTAGATCTGATGTTTACTCTTTAGGCATTATTCTTTATGAGCTACTTACAGGACACCTTCCCTTTGTTGGTACTTCTCATACAGCAATCGCTGTTAAACAAGCTTCAGAAAAACCTCGCCCCACCTATGACATTAGAAAAGATATTCCAGCAGTAGTTAATGCAGTAGTTATGCATGCACTAGAAAAAATTCCTAGTAACCGTCCCCCAGATATATTAGCCTTTGCCTCAGAACTAGAAGCCGCCGTTAAAGCTGTAACGGAGCAAGAATTCCTAAAAGTCTTTCTTAACGCTAGTGAACAAGACTTAGAAGCTGCTCTTCTTCTAGCAAGTGACCCTACTAAAAACCCAACTAAAATGCTTGAAATAGAAGGTACTCTTCCTACTTTAGAAGAAAAACTTAATCTTCCTCCAATGGAATCATTTACAGAAAACACTCAAGTAACTAAGGTAAATAAATCAGCTAGAGCCGCAGTTATCAACGTAAATAACCCTACTGTAAGCACATCATTTAGTAACCCTATAAATGTTAAATTAAAAAGTAGGAAAACAGATTCTGTTCCTAAATTAGAAATAGGTAGAAAAACTAGAGAAACTGATGTTAGCGAGCTACAAAAAATGATGCAGTCCGCTCCCGAAGCTATGACTGTAGGTGATAGCGATAACCAAAAAGCCTTATCTCAATCAATAGACTTTTCTCAACTCCTATCTTCAGAAATACATTCTGCAAGTGTTCCTAGAGCTACTCCTATTAATAGAGAAGCCTTACTTAGTACTTCTAAAGAAACAGCTATGCTACTTCAAATTATTATTGGAGATTTAGAGTCAGATAATCCATTAGATGACTTATTTTTGAGCGAGTTACGAACTGCTTTGCAAACTCTACTTGCTAATATTAGAGCAAGTTAAATGCTATTAAGGTTCTAAAATAACGGAACCAAAAACTAACTCATACGTCCAAGTAAGAAACCTCGAAGAAAGCCAAAAACTATGAAAATCACGTTACTTGTTTGTTTATTATTTACATTTTTTATGGTTACTTACTCACAAACTAATGATTATGAAAAACTAAAGGCTGAAGCAGAAAAATTTTATCAAGAAAAATCCTACAGCCGCGCTAGTGAAATTTACCAAAAAGCCTTACAACTTAAACTTTCTGAAAAAGATACTCGTTGGGTAAAGTTTCGCTTAGCTGATACACTCTGGCGCTCTCAAGCCGCTACAAATACCTCAGATAATACTAAATTTGATCAGGCTCTTGAGCAGTTAAATATATTAGTAAGAGATATTAAGCGAGAACAAGACCGTGATTTAGTTTGGGCTGAAGTCCAAGAGTCCATCGGTGATTTTTGGTGGCAACGCAGCAGTACTCGCAATTGGGGTCAAGCTACAAGCTATTACTTAAATGCACTAGATTTTTGGGCTGGCTCAAAAGACCTTAAAATTGCTAGAGAACGCTACTTAAAAATTATCTTTTCTTCTTCTCGCCCTCTTTGGGCTGAAAGCTATTACTACTATGGTTATTATGGAAATGTCTTTTCCCCCCAAATACTTGAAAATGCTTTGAAAATAGCTGCAACTGATAACGAAAAAGCTCATGCCTATTATTTACTTGCAATGGCTACTCGTTACAATGGAAATAACAATCAGCGCTTGCAAGTTCCAGAACAATTTGAAGCTGCAATAAAGTTTGGTAAAGGCTCAGATTGGTATGATGATGCACTTTTTTATTATGCTGAGTGGCTACAAAATTATGGAAAAGTTATTTTTTCAGAAGATGGTCAGGCTTCTTACCAAATAGATTTTGTAGGAGCATTAAAGCTTTATCGTCAAATAGTTAGCGAATACGAAAAAGGTGAGACTCACTATTTTGACCAAGCCCAGCAAAGAATTAGTGAAATTACCAGGGCTTATATTCAGTTAGGAGTATCTAACTTTTTCCTTCCAGATTCAGAAATACAATTTTCTCTTAGCTATCGTAATATTACTAAAATAGATTTATCTTTCTATAAAGTCGATTTAACTGAGCATGTTCGTTTTACTAACCCAAATACAAATAGCGGATCGTGGCTCCATCAAATTAGCCTAGAGGGGCGTGAGAAAGTAAAATCCTGGACAAAAATTGTTGAAAATAAAGCTGATTACAAGCCTATTTCAGAAAATGTTATCCTAGACCAAAAACTTCCACTTGGTGCTTATGTATTAGAAGCAAAAAACGGCGATATTATTTCTAAAGAAATAATTTTAGTTACTAATACTGCTATTTTAGTTAAAACTGCTGGAAAACAAGTCTTAACTTATTTTAATAATGCTATTGATGGCTCTCCTATAGCGGGTGCTAGCATAAAGCTTTGGCAACGTTACTACAATAACACTCTTAATTCATATGTTTGGAAAGAACTTAATTTGCAAACTAATGAACAAGGCATAGCGGTTTTTAGCATTACAGATACAATTTACAATCAGGATATTTTTGTTTCTGCTACTCGGGATAACCAACAAGCTTTTAGCTTAGGCTATAACTACTATAATAGTGCTAATAATTTACCTTGGCGAATTTACGCTTTTACCGATCGTCCTGCTTATAGACCAAAAGAAGAAGCTAAATGGAAGTTTATTGCACGTCGCTATGATGGGTCGGCTTATTCAACTCCAGCTAATGAAACCATAGAGTTTGAAGTTACAGATCCTAAAGGTGCAAAAGTAAAAGAGGGAAAAAGTAAATTAAATCGTTTTGGTACTGCTTGGGATTCTCTACAACTTACTGAAACTATGCCGCTTGGCGAATATCGTATTCAATTTTGGGATGAGGGAAAACGTAGTGGAATAGGTAATGCAGTACTATTTCGTGTTGAAGAATATAAACTACCTGAATTTAAGGTTAGCGTAAAAACACCCGAAGATGATGGAAAGAAAAAAGCTTTTCGTATAGGCGAAAAAGTTGAAGTAAATATCCAAGCTGATTATTATTTTGGTGGTGCAGTAGCTAATGCCACAGTCCAAGTTGTCGTTTATCAAAATCCTTTCTACCATTATTATCGCCAAGTTCGTGATTATCCTTGGTATTATGATGATTTTGAAAGCCGCTATTATGATTATTACGGTAATGGACAAGTTATTAAACAAGAAACCTTAAAAACAGATTTAGAAGGTAAAGCCAAACTTGTTTTTGAAACCCCAAATTATGGCGCTCAAGACTATGAATACCGTATTGAAGCTAGAGTTACTGATAGTTCTCGTCGGGAAATTATTGGGTCAGAAAAAATTAGAGTAACAAATCAACGCTACTATGTTTATCTTAATCCAGACCGCTATCTTTGCCGCCCAGAAGATAATCTTAAAATAAAAATTAAAACTATTGATGCTAATGATAATGCCACTGCCGTTGAAGGAAATCTTAAATTAGTTCGTGATTATTGGTATGAAATTTGGCTTGATCCAAATGATAAAGAGATTAAAGGTGAAGAGCTAGAAAAACTACGCCGTCAATTTCCTCAATTTCCTCCACAAACCCAAGCAGGAGAAAAACCTTGGCGCTTAAAGTTTCGAGGCTATGAACACGAAGTGATTTTGACAGATAAAATTACTACTAATAAAGATGGTGAAGCAGAATTTAATGCTAAGCCTCCAAAAGTAGGCTACTACCGTCTAGAATGGGCTAGCAAAGATAAAGGACGTGCCCCAATTACTTCACAAGCTACATTTTGGGCGCTTAATAATCAAACAACAGAGCTTGGCTACCGCTATAACACGGTACAAATAATTCTAGATAAAGACACTGTAAGAGTAGGTGAGAAAGCTTCAGTAATGATAACTGTTCCAAATAATGATCGTTATGTACTCTTTAGCACTGAAGCAGATGATCTTTATAGCTATCAGCTTTTACATTTAACTGGTACTGTTCAATTAGTAGAAATTCCAATAGAACAAAAACATGTACCTAATATTTTCTTACAGGCTCAAATGGTTTGGGATCGTCAAGTTTATGTAGATCAAAAGCAGCTTATAGTACCACCTACAAAAAATTTCTTGACTGTTGATGTAAAAGCTGATCGTGAGCAGTATCAACCACGTGAAGAAGGTACTTTAACAATTAATACTCGTGATGAGAACGGCCAAGGTGTAGCGGCTGAAATAGCCTTAGGGCTTGTAGATGAGTCTGTTTTCTATATTCAAAGCGATTATGCAGGAGATCCAAGGCAGTTCTATTTTGGCAATAAACGCTCGGTTCAAGTTCAAAACTTTAATACTTTTCAACAAAAGCGCTATATCCGTTTAGTTCCGGGCCAGCAACCTAAACAGCTAGTTGAAGAAGGTCAGTTACAAGAGTTAAGAGCTAAGGCTAATCGTGAGCAAGGTGAGTATGATCAAGATGGTGCTATAGATAATCGTGTGATGAAAGAACTTCCAAGTGTGGCAGCAGATTCAACTTCTGAGGTTGTAACTCTTTCTGCTCAATCTGCTGAGTTTGGGCGTGCAGAAGGTAAAGCAGGGGCTGCAAATGCTCCTAAACCTGCTGCACCAGCCAAGGCTCTTGCTAAAAAACGAGATAGCGGGGCTAAAGACGAAGAAAAAGCAGGGCTTGATGATATCAAAGCACAAGGTGGTGGTGAGCCTCCTGTTCAAGTCCGTAGTGATTTCCGCTCTACTGTATTTTGGCAGCCCGATGTTACAACTGATGCTCAAGGCCGTGCAGTTGTAAAAATTAAGTATCCTGATAACTTAACTAGCTGGAAAGCTTTAGCAAGAGTTGTTACTACTGATAGTCAATTTGGTATAGCTGAAACCTCTACAAGAACTAAACAGCCTTTAATTGTTAGACTCCAAGCCCCAAGATTTTTCCTAGTAGGCGATTTAACGGTAGTCTCAGGAGTTATTAATAATAATACTGATAAAGCTATAACAGTCTCGCCTAGTCTAACAACTTCAGGTCTAACCATAACAGGGCTTTTTAAGGATGGAAAAGCCCTTAAAGGTGAACAAGTGCCAGTTGAAGTTCCTGCTAATGGTGAAAGGCGTATAGATTGGGTAGTTTCTGCCTCAAAAGCTGGAGATGCAAAACTAAAAGTCACCGCACTAAATAAAACTTACTCTGATGCAATGGAAAATAGCTATATTGTCTATGAACACGGCATTGAAAAATTTATTACTAAAGCTGGAAAAATGCGTGGTAGCGAAGTAACTGTTAGCCTAAATATCCCTAAAGAACGCAAAACAGAAACTACAAATTTAGTAGTCCAAGTTGCTCCAAGTATGGCTGTTACAATGCTAGATGCTTTACCATACCTAATAGATTATCCTTATGGTTGTACTGAACAAACTATGAGCCGGTTTTTACCTGCTGCAATAATGGCTAAAACCTTGCGTGAATTAGGCTTAAACCCAGAAAAGGTTATGGGTCGTTATTTTGGTGGAATTGAAGAGCAATTTGTTAATAAAACTCAGCCTAAAGGCAAAAAAGATTTAGCTAAGCTTGATGATATGGTCTATCAAGGGCTAAATCGCCTCTATGATTTCCAACATTCTGATGGTGGCTGGGGTTGGTGGAAGGAAGGCAGTAGCGATCATTTTATGACGGCTTATGTCCTTTGGGGGATGACCTTAGCTTATCATGCAAATATTGACCTAAAATTTGATGTCGCAAAACGTGCTTCTAACTATTTAGATAAAGAACTAGTAGAGGAAGAACGTAATCTTGACCAACAGGCTTGGATGCTACACGCTCTAGCCGCTTTTACTGACTCTGTAAAAGGAGCTAAACCAAGCGAATTTCAGCGTAAGGCTTTTAATAATCTATGGGAAAACCGAGAAAAACTAAATGCTTATACTCGTGCTTTACTAGCCTTAACTGCCCATTATTTTGGCGAAAAAGAAAAAGCTATGGTGCTTGTGCGTAATCTAGAAGATGGTGTAAAACGTGATAATACCCCTGATGTTGCTGTAATTGAACGAGGTGCAGAAAAATCTAGCGAGTCAGTTATTGGCACTGCACATTGGGGTGAGGATGGAATTTACTATCGCTGGTCAGATGGTGGAATTGAGTCTACTTCATTTGTTTTAAGAGCACTTCTAACAATTGATCCTCAAAACAAACTAATTGAACCTATAACTAATTGGCTAGTAAAAAATCGTCGTGGTGCTCAATGGAGCAATACTAGGGATACTGCTATTACAATACTTGCCTTAAATGATTATCTAAAAACTAGTGGAGAACTAAAGCCAGAACTAGAGTATGAATTATTAGTTAATGGTAAGTTAATTACTACTAAGAAATTATCAGGCGAAGATGCTTTAGCTGCTCCAAGCCAATTTCCTATTGACCGTAAAATGATTGTTGATGGAGCAAATGAAATTCGCATTCGTCGCAAAAATGGAAACAACCCACTTTATTTTGCTGCTCAAGCTACTTTCTTTAGCCTAGAAAACCCAATTCCTGCGGCAGGTAATGAGGTTTTTGTTCGTAGAGACTATTATAAAATAGTAAGTAAGCCTACTTTACTAAAAGGCTTTGTTTATGAAAAAGAGCAAATGCAGGATAAAGATAAAATTAATAGCGGAGATCGTATCCAAGTAGTTCTTACAATAGAAGCTAAAAATAATTATGAGTATTTACTTTTTGAAGACTTAAAACCTGCTGGAATTGAGGCTGTACAAATTCGTAGCGGTGAAGCACTTTATACTAAAGAACTAAAATCTGGAACGATTGAAAAACGTTTTGCTAGTAAAATTTCTAGTGCTCAACCTATTGATGAAGATAATTCTAATCAATCACCTCAAGCTTCTGCACGTAGAGTAGCCTTAAATAGAGAAGCCCTAGAAGAAACAGTTAAAACAGAAACTCAATCTGAGACTGATAATCTTCCTGACGATTTATCTAGAGAAGATTATACAGGGCGTAGTAGGTGGGTTTATCAAGAGTTACGCGACCGTAAAGTAGCGTTATTTATTGATAAATTACCAGAAGGCGTTTGGGAAATTCGCTATGAGTTTCGTGCTGAAACACCTGGTGAGTTTCATGCTCTACCAGTCTTAGGCCATGCTATGTATGTCCCTGAAATTCGTTGTAATAGCAAAGAAATTCGTATCAGCGTTACAGAAGAACAAAAATAAAACACTAAAAGAGTAATTGTTAAGTCCTGAAAAAACATAATCCCTTTAGCTTGCTAAAGGGATTTTCTTAAGGTTTTATTTATCTTGGCTGTATGCCAATGTATTTTGCCCTAGGACGAATTAGCCTATTAGTTTGATATTCCTCAATTGCATGGCCTATCCAACCTACTGTGCGACCAATAGCAAAGAGAGTAATAGCTGTTCCTAGAGGTAAATTTAATGCTTGACTTAAAGTTGCAAGACCTGCATCTAAAGTAGGAAATTCATTAGTTAAAGAAAATACTTCGCTTGATATTTCTTGCTCTATTTTAACTGCATCACTATTTGGGGCAAATTCTTGAGCTAGTTTAATTAGTAGAGTTGCCCTAGGATCGCCTGATGGGTATAATGAATGACCAAATCCAGGGATTTTTTCTCCCCTACGAAGTCGATTTATCAGAAGTGAGCGTAGGTTTTCGGTTGATGATGCTTCTCTAAAAAAAAGCTCTACTAGTTCACTTTGTCCACCATGTTTATAGCCTTGTAAGGCTGCAAGCCCAGCGCTAACAACTAAGTAAGGATTTGCTCCTGTTGAGGCTACACAGCGAGCAGTAAAAGTTGATGCATTTAATTCATGATCTGCACAAAGTATTAATGCTGCATTAATAAGCTTAGCTGCTATTTTATTTTTTATTCCCCAACCTTGTTGTAGACACTCAGCTATTGAGTTTTTATCTGTTTTCCCTTTGCTAACAATTGCTGCAAGTAGCCTTAAAATTTGTGCTCCAGTGTTTGCTACTGCACTTGGTCGTAGATCATAAGCCGCAGGGTCAAAACTTGCTGCTATAGGGACTAAGGCTTGAAAGCTTTCAACAAAGGGAAGCCCTGATAATTCTCTATGAATTTTGGCTAAAGGTTCAGAATATAAATTCCCTCTAGCAGGCGCAAAAGCTAGACTAGAATCTTTTAGCCAAATTAAACTTGCAACCTCTTCAAAGCTAAGGTTGTTAGCAAGGTCTACTACGTTTTGACCTCGATAATATAAATTTCCTTCTGAAATTAAAGATATTTCTGAAGCCAGAACTGGAGTCCCCCAATCTAACGCAGCTTCAGCCGCTTTAGCCGGGTTTTGACGCAACAGCTTACGCTGTTTTAATAGCAAAATATCTTCTTTTCTATATCGCCTTAAACGAGGATTATCACCTGATTCTGACCTTATTAACCCTCTGCTTACATATGCATAAAGCGTAGGTAAACTTACTTCTAATTCTATAGCTGCTTCTTTAGCCGTTAAATAAAGAGTTTCTTTCATTTTTATACCTTTTTATATATTGATTTATGAATCAATATTGACAATATATTATAGTAAATCAATAATTCAATCAATGTTTATTAACTAAATTTGATTAAACTAAATTGGGGGATATATGAATATAGGATTAGATAATATCGTAGTTGCACAAACTATTTTAAGTGAGGTTGATGGAGAAAAAGGTAGGTTAATTATTCGTGGTTTTTCTGTAGAGACCTTAGCAGAAACCTTTACTTTTGAAGAAGTAACAGCAAGGCTTTGGGAAGGTTTTACTCAAGATACTACTGAGAGTTTAACTCTTGAACTAGGAAAAGCACGATTAAGAGCCTTTGAAATACTCCCATCTTTTCTAGATATTGCAAATAAATTAACTTTTATTGAAGGATTACGACTTGGATTAGCAAGTCTGTCTGATAAAGAAGAAGTGCCCCATCATTATTTACTAACAGGTGCTATAGCTGTTTTTCTAGCAGGATTAATTCGTAGTAAAAAAGGCTTGCCTCTTATTAAACCTGATCCAAGCTTAAGACAAGCTGAAGATTTTCTTAGAATGTTACATGGGAAAAGGGTTGATAAATCTTTAGAGCAAGCACTAGATAAATACTTAATTACCATTTCAGATCATGGTATGAATGCATCAACTTTTACTGCTCGCTCCATTGCTTCTACAAAAGCTGGGTTAATTTCTGCTGTAATTGGTGGGATTTCTGCGCTTAAAGGGCCTTTACACGGAGGTGCACCTGGGCCAGTTTTAGATATGCTAGATGAGATTAAGGGAGATAAGAACATTGAGAATTGGGTTAAAACTGAGCTAGCACAAGGAAAAAGACTTATGGGCTTTGGGCATCGTATTTATAAAGTTCGGGATCCTAGAGCAGATGTACTTAAACAAGTTGTTTCTTCTTTACGCAGTAGCGGTAATGAGCGACTTATTTTTGCAGAAAAGGTAGAAACTGCTATTTTAAGAGAACTTGTTAAGCATAAGCCTGACCGCCCATTGCACACAAATGTGGAATTTTATACTGCACTATTGCTAGAAGCCATTGGTTTAGAGAGAGATGTTTTTACTCCAGTCTTTGCAATGGGGCGGGTAGTTGGATGGATTGCACATGTTTTTGAGCAAGAAAAAACAGGCCGCTTAATTCGTCCTCAGTCAGAATATATTGGAAAAAAAGTATGTGATCGACAAACCGCATTTCAGTAATTTTTGTGAAGGAGACAAAGACTGGGTTGCAACCTGCTCATTTTTAGTGTTGAGGCTACAACCCAGCTTTTGTCAATTTCTTAAGTTTTTAAGCTTAAAAAATTTTCTTACCTAGTAAAATCATTTGTAAAGTGCGCGAAGTTGCTAGTTTTAATAGTTCTGGGCTTAATTGATAAGCCTCTGATAGAGTCATTACTCGATCAATGATTGGCACAGCGCAATAAAACCCTTTTTTCTTCAAATTTTTCTCTTTAATTGCAACTCTACCAGCAAAAGCAATTAGAGGAATCTTAAACTCTTTAGCCTTTTTAGCTAGAAGTGCAGGCATTTTTCCTTGTAGGGTTTGTTTATCTATTGAGCCTTCACCAGTAAAAATTAAATCTGCACAAGAAATTTTTTCTTCTAATTTATAAAAATCAAAAATTAGTTTACTTCCAGAAACAATCTTAGCTCCAAGAAGCGAAACTAACCCGATGCTAACACCTCCTGCCGCACCACTACCAGCAAAATTATAGTCTAAGCTATAATCTTTAGATAAGACTCTAGCCCAATTGCTTAAGCCTTTTTCTAGCTCTAAAACCATTTCTTTGTTAGCACCTTTTTGAGGAGCGAAAACCTCTGCTGCCCCTTTTTTACCTAATAGTGGGTTATTAACATCTGTTGCAATAAGAAAATTTACTCCAGAAAATCGCTTAGCAGTATTATTAAGAGAAGTAGAGTCTATTCTAGAAATTTGTTTTAGTGCCTTTGCTCCTTGTCCAATATCTTTTCCCTTTTCATCTAAAATCCTTATTCCTAAAGCTTGCAAAAGCCCTATTCCACCATCAACGGTTGCTGTATCGCCTAGGCCAAGTATTATTTTTTTAATATTTTTTCCTAAAGCATGGTTTATTATTTCGCCACAACCATAACTGCTTGCTAGCATAGGGTTACGTTCTTTATGAGAGAGTAGCGCAAGCCCAGTACTAGAAGCCATTTCAATTACTACAGTTTTGCCATCAGAGAGTAGACCATAGTAAGCCCTAGTCTTACGCCCTAAAGGGTCTGAAACCTCTAGATAAGCTTTTTCTCCTCCTAAAACCTGTAGCAGAGAATCAACTGTTCCTGTCCCACCATCGGCTAAAGGGGTTTTCCAAATAATACTTTTAGGCAATATTTCTAGTATGCCTTGTTCTATTGCTTGGCTAGCAGTAGTAGAAGTCATAGACTCCTTAAAACTACTAGGAGCAACAAGAATTTTTAATTTTGGTGAAGCCATAAAAATAGATTTTAACCTAAGCTCTAATTAACTTTAGGCTTAAACCAAGGAGGGAGTTCTCCATAGAAAAAGACTAAATCAACTCCTTTATTACCTTTATAAAAATCTTGCATTGAATAAGATTTTACTCCTCCATCATCTTGCCCATCTTTACCAACTAGCCAAACTACAGGTTTTCCATTTTCAAGACGATAACCGATTGCTTGACCTGTTATAGGATCTAAAGGAATAGTTAAACCAGCTTTTGCACCTAGTTCATCAAAAGCTTGTGAAAGGGTTTCAGGGAATTTTCCATGTACTTTTTGATAAGCACTACAAATAGCAAAAGCCCGAAGTGCTGCGCTATTTGCCCGCCCTATATAAATAGTGGTCATTGCTGAATTAGCATTAGCAAAATTAGATAGCTGAAAAAGACCTGTAAAATCTATCCATTCTTTATCTAATAAAGATTCAGAAAGCTCCATTGATAACTCTTGTGCTACTTTTACTCCTTCAAAGTCCCATTGTCTTAAAGGTGTGGCTAAGAGTAATGTATAGTTTTGGGTTTTTTGCATATAAGATTGATAAAGTCTTAATTTTAAGGCTGATGGAAGGTAATCCATTCTCTTATTATTTATTTCAAAGCCTTCTTTTTCTTCTACTAAGGCAACATCTAAACTTAGTTGTGTCATTTTCCATTCCCTTAACATTACTTCATAAGGGTCTGGCAATTTGCTATCTATCTTTTCTATCTGACTAGCTATCTCTATAAGAGTATCTTTACTAGGATCTTTTTGGAGAAGTAAATAAAATAAATTTCCTAAAGCTTTTCCTTTAGAAACTTCAGAAATTAAGCTAAATATTAAACTTCCGTTAGGTTCTATTGAGAAATTACTAGCCATTTTATAAATAGCTAAATTTATTTCTGAAGCTTTGGCTAGTTCACCTTTATCAATAAAAACCCTTGCCTGAAGTCCAGCTAAATTAAATAATTTATTGCTCTCTAAATAACCTGGTGCTGGGTCAGAAAAAATAGGGCTATGATCATAGAACTGGTATTGAGAACGCTTTGCAGCCTCTTTTAAGTGACTAAGAGCAACTTGATGGTTTTGTAAAAAAGTACTTAGTTTTTCATCAACAGCAATTACTCCTCTTGCTGCTTTTTCCATTTCTGAACCAATAGTTGGATGAGTTTGTTGTGTTACAGATTCTAGATCTTTTAGAGCAAGATCATATTCAGTTAAAGCATTTTCTATTGGCTCAAGTTTTTTTAGTCTTAAGCGCTCAGCCCTAGGTATTTCACCAAATGGAGGAACAAAACAGATGTATAAAACAATAAGTACTAAAGAAACACCTATAAACTTTAGGAAATTAAATATAGCTTTTTTAATTTTTTCTAAATACATAAATATTAGACCTAACTAAGTTTAATTAAAGTTGAATCTCATTAAAATATTGTCTAAAAAGCCTTTCTTCTTCTATATCATCATTTTGGGGAAAAGCTTGTTTGAGGGCTTTTTCTCTAGCTTCGTCTCTGAGATAAGAAGTCTCTTTTAATAAAATCATAAGTAAATACATCCAGGTAGTAATAGCTTCTAATGTACGTTTACTTACAAATCTTTCTTGGCTCATAAATTCTATAATTCTATGGTCTTCCTGGATTTCAAAGTAATCTAGTTCAGGGTAAAGAGACTCTATTTGCTGTCTAGCTCGATTAAGAAGTAAAAATGCAGTTGTTTCATCTAATTGATCTCTAACAGCAAAGAAAAAGTCACGGATAATTGCAAGTAAATAATCTGCTTCTAATTTTAAGACCTCTACTACTGTATCTTCAATCTGGTTTGAATAAATATCTTTATTACTAGTAAAATCGCCTAAAAAATTAAACTGAGAGTCTACAATGTGTTGAGGTTCTTGGGCTTGAAAAGTGTTTTCTGTTTCAAAAATTTCTTGAGGCGGTTGGGTTTCAAGAGATTGGAGGATTTCTATATTATTTTGGATATCATTATTTAAGTTTAAAAAATTTTGGTTTTCTAGGTTAATTTGCTCTGAATCTACAGCTAGTAGTTCTGCTATAGCAAGACGCTGGCTTAAACCAACATAAGCATTCTCTAAAGGACTCTCTACAGGTTCTTCGCTTAATATAGGTTCTTTAGTAATACTTTGAAATGTTTTATTTATATCAACTAGGTGATTTTCTAGTAAAGGTTCTTTTAGATCTATTAAGGTAGTAGAGGGAGTAATTAAAGGTAAATCAGCATTATCTACAATTATACACTCAGCTATAACCTCTTTGCGTAATTTAATAGGGTCTTGATCTTGAGCTATTTCGCCACCGAGTTGTGAGAGCTTACGTTTAGCAATAAAATTTGTAGGGTCTATATTAATAACACTTTTTAAGACAGATTGAGTTATTCGAATTCGCCCTTGCTTTTCATAAACAGCAGAAAGTATTAGTCTTGGCTCTACAGCATCAAGTTTTAAGTTACTAGACTCTATTAAAAGGACTTCTGATTCAGTAGGATTTTTATCCATTTGAACTAATAGACGAGCAAGCGTTAGCATATAAAGATAGTTTTTAGGGGATAGGTCTAAGGATTTTCGCAGAAGTCTTTCTGCTGCTCCCATATCACCAATTTTTAAGGCAGAGCGAGCACCTAAAAAAAACTTATTTGCCTCATCTGTTTGGTTTGAAGGTTGATCGGTTTCTTCTATTGGTTTGCTCATAAGAGTTTATTGTTTCTTTAATATTTTTAATACTATTACACTAATTATAATATTGAAGTTATTAGTGTATTATCTATCAGAAAACAAAAAACATAAACCTAACATTAGCAAAAATAATAACCCAGATATTTTAGTACTGAGTTATGACTAGGTATTGTAGCCAGGTAACAGATTGAAAACAAAGAGAATAGTTTTTTAATCTATTAAAGAAATGGTTGATAAGAATACTAGAAAGTATTCTTAAGTTTATGTTGGTAGGACAAAATCATCTGCAAGAACCCTAATCATATCTTGATGAATTAGCTTATTAGTAGCTAATATCTCCATTGTTTTTGTTTTAGGGGGATAGAGTTCAAACTCACTACCATCAAACCTACTAACAGATCCTCCAGCTTCTTTAACTATAAGTACTCCTGCCGCAGCATCCCAAGCTCCTAAATGCATTTCCCAAAAACCATCAAAACGGCCTGCTGCTGTATAGCAAAGGTCTAAGGCTGCTGAACCACTGCGCCTTACAGCACGAGCCGTTAAAGCAAAACGTGAGAAATAGTTTAAGTTATTTTTTGTAGTAGTTTTTATATCGTAGGGAAACCCCGTAACAAGTAAAGCATCTTTTAGTAAAGCTTTTTCAGAAACATGGATTGGTCGATTATTAAGTAATGCTCCTAGACCTTCTTCAGCAACAAAGAGTTCATTTCGTGTAGGATCATAAACTACACCTAAAACCACTTTTCCAGCCTGTTCTAAAGCAATTGAGACACAAAAGATTGGGTAGCCATGAGCATAATTAGTAGTTCCATCTAAGGGATCAACTATCCAACGATAATCTGAAGAAGTTAAGCTAAGACCACCCTCTTCAGCTAATATTTGATGTTTAGGGTAATGAGAAGCTATTTGTTCTTTAATATATTTTTCTGAGAGCAGATCAACTTCTGTTACTAAGTCAATCTGCCCTTTATGACTAACTGTGATTTTGCGACCAAAGTAATCTTGTAATATCTTTCCTGCTTCAATCGCTAGATTTATTGCAAAATTTCGCATCTACGTGATCTACTTTATTTATTGCTTAATTTAATGCTTAAGCTAAAACTAGCCTTTCTTTTCTGTTTTACTTTCTGTCTTAGTTTCTACCGCACTTGGAGACTGCTCTAAATTAGAAACAACATTAACTTTCCCACTAGAGAGACTATAAGTCCCACCAACAATTTTTAACTTATTTTCTTTTATTAGATGAGAGACAATCTGACTACGACCAGGTAGGGTTTCAACAACTAATTTAACATTTTCATCTACTGATTTAGCAACTAAATCTCCACCTAATCCTTTAGCTCTTGTAACAGCAGGCTTAATTTCATTTACTACATATTGAATGCTACCACCAACAGGGTCATCTTTAGTTGCAGCAGTTACCGCACCACATTTTTCATGCCCTACAACCATAATTAAAGGTGAATGCAGGTGCTCAGCCGCATACTCAATGCTTCCCATAGCAGCTTTATCTAAGACATTTCCAGCAGTACGAATAACAAAAATATCACCTTGGGATTGGTCAAATAATAGTTCTGGAGATACACGAGAGTCAGAACAAGTAACAATAATTGTATGGGGATGTTGCCCTTTAGCTAGTTCTTCTAATTTTGTTTTGCTTAAGTCGCGGGCTTGCAGACTACCATTTACATAACGATCATTACCCTGTAGTAAAGTATCTAGCGATGATTTAGGATCCCCTGGTATTGCTTCGCTATGAGAGCTTGCTGTAGAAGTAGGACTAGTATTTGTAGCGGTTTTATTATCTGTTGTTGGAGCGCTGGCAGTGCCTGTAGCCTTGTTACAACCCATCATTAAACTGCTTATAGCTAAAGCAAAGACTAAAGTTAAAATACGATATTTTGTTAAATTATTTTTTAGTGATGACATAATATCCTCCAAAATGTTTATAGATGGCTAAAAAAGAAGGTATTTCGTGATTTTACGGGTAAACTATTGGATTTGCAAACGCTTTATCTCGTTTTAAGTAAAGCATTTTCAATAGCTTCTTAGCCCATTAAAATAGCTTAGTTAAAAGATATTTATGAAGGTCAAAAATAAAGTGATAAAACACGTTTTGTAGCCTTGACAACAATGAAAAAAGCGGCTAATTTGTCGTTTTGTCTTTAAAGCAAGAATAAATCAAAATATATAAACTGGTACTAGCAGCATGAGCATGTTTGATGCACTTTCTGATAAATTAAAGAAAGCCTTAAAGAACCTGCGCGGACAGGATCAACTTACGGCTGAACATATTGATATAGCAATGCGTGAGATTCGTATTGCACTACTAGAAGCAGACGTAAACTTTAAGGTAGTAAAACAATTTGTTGAAACAGTTAAAGAGAAGGCTATTGGGCAAAAAGTCTTAGAATCCCTTTCACCTGAACAACAAGTCGTTAAAATTGTTTATGATGAATTAGTAGAAATTTTAGGCGGTAGTAGTTCCCGTCTAGTATTTACCCAACGTAGCCCTAATGTGGTTATGGTTGTTGGCTTGCAAGGTTCAGGAAAAACCACTTCTACTGGTAAGTTAGCTAAATTTCTAGCTAAAAACCAAAGTCGTCACCCATTACTTGTCTCTGTGGACGTTTATCGGCCCGCTGCTCGTGATCAATTAGCAGTAATTGCAAAAGAAATTGGGCAACCAATTTTTGAAGCACCTGAAATAAACGACCCATTAGAAATTTGTCGCGCAGCTTTTAAGCATGCCCAACAAACAGGATATGATACTTTAATGGTTGATACTGCTGGTCGCTTACATATTGATGACCAGCTTATGGAAGAACTTACAAGCTTAAAACGCGAGCTAGTTCCTGTAGAAATCCTCTTTGTTGCAGATGCAATGACAGGACAAGATGCTGTTAAAAGCGCTTCAGAATTCCATAATCGTATAGGTATTACTGGGGTTATTTTAACTAAGATGGATGGTGATGCTAGAGGTGGTGCAGCACTCTCTGTTAAAGTAGTTACAGGTCAACCAGTTAAGTTTGTTGGTGTAGGCGAAAAATATGATGCTCTAGAAGCATTCTTCCCCGATCGTGTTGCTCAGCGTATCTTGGGTATGGGCGATGTGCTCACACTTATAGAAAAAGTCCAACAAGAAGTTGACGAAGAAGAAGCAATGGCTCTTCAGCAAAAAATGATGGAAGATCGTTTTACGCTAGAAGATTATCGCCAACAATTAAAACAGATGGAAAAGCTTGGATCTGTAGATAAATTGCTTAAGATGTTACCAGAGGGTATGATGCGAAGCTTAATGGGGTTTGTTCCTAAAATCACCCCTGAACAAGCCGATCAAATGCAACGCAAATTAAAAATGACCGAAGCTATTATTAATTCTATGACTATAAAAGAGCGTAATAATCACCATATTATTGATGCTCCTCGCCGTCGTAGAATTGCTAAAGGTAGCGGAACTTCAATTAAACAGGTTAATGATTTAATTGATGAATATATACAAATGCGTAAAATTATGCGTTCAATGACTCGTGGAGGCTTACTAGGCGGTTTTGGTGGTAAGCTCTTAGGCGGAATGTTTGGCGGTGGTCGTACAGGCGGCGCTGCTCGTAAAAAGAAAAAGAAACGCTAAGGTATTTAATTCCAAGCAGTTAAGATAGTTTTTAGCTATCTTAATATCTATTAAAAAGTTCTAAATTATATAGGTTTTAGCCTTTAGGAGGTTGATTTTGTTAGCAATAAGATTGTCAAGAAAGGGAGCTAAAAAGCATCCTTTTTACCGAATAGTAGTTACCGAAAAAGAAAGCAAGCGAGATGGTCGCTTTGTAGAAATAGTTGGTTATTACAACCCCTGTAAAGAACCAAACCAACTACACCTTGAGCAAGAACGCGTTGATTATTGGTTAAAAAATGGCGCTCAGCCTACACCAACTGTTAGCCGTTTGCTTAAGCAACCCATAGCCCCTACACCTGCTAAAGCTTAGAATATTTAGATTTAGCTTAGTTTTTAAGTTTAGAGCTAAAATAGGGTTAAATTTTTTAATTTTTAATTCTAGCCAAATAACTCAAAATGGTGTTAGCATAGGTTAACTGGTAATAAATTCTTATTACTAGTTTAAGTTTTTAGTTAGTTTTTCTAGGTTCAGGCACATATTTTGTCTTAACAAGGAGGCAGTATAATCCCTAAATTGCTAGGGCTACTTATACTGGTGTTTTCAAGATGAAAGATCTCATTGAGATAATAGGAAAAGCATTAGTTGATTATCCTGATCAAGTAGAAGTTAAAGAGGTCGAAGGTGAAGCTACCACTGTCCTAGAACTCAGAGTAGCACAAGCCGACCTAGGCAAAGTAATTGGTAAGCAAGGCCGTACTGCTAGGGCTATTCGTACAATTCTAGGCGCATCTGGGATGAAACTTAAAAAACGTTTTGTCTTAGAAATTTTAGAATAGTGCGACAAAAAACCCTACAAAGTAAAAAAGCTAACTTAGGAGAAGCAAAGTCTATTAGTGCTTTGCCTCCTAAAGCTGTTTTTTCCGAACCTCTATTAACTCCTGAAACCGACATAAGCGATCTTATAACTATTGCTCGCATCATTCGGCCACAAGGTCTTAAGGGCGAAGTTATAGCCACAATAGAAACAGACTTTCCAGAACGTTTTGATGAACTTAAAACAGTCTTTCTCCTCTTTCCCAACAAAAAACTAGAAGAAGTTAATTTAGAAAATCATTGGCTTCATAAAGATCGAATAGTTTTAAAATTTCCTGCTATTTCTGATCGCAATAATGCTGAAACCCTTAGAAATGTACTTGTAAAAATACACCCATCAGAACTAGTTGAACTACCAAAAGAACATTATTATGAATTTGACTTAATTGGTTGTCAGGTAATTACCAGTACTGGACTAGATTTAGGAAAAGTCCAAGAGCTTATGTATACAGGGCCTGCCCCTCTTTTAGTCATTAAAGGTACACAAGAATATTTAATCCCTTTAGCCGAAGAAATTTGCTATGAGATAAATATTAAAGATAAAAAAATCCTAGTAAATCCACCTAAAGGCTTGTTAGAACTATAATTTTATTAACTCTTCTTTGCTTTATGTTTATAGATATTCTCACCATTTTCCCAGCGCTATTTGAAAATATCTTTGAATATGGAATTATTCGCCGTGCTCAAAAAAATAATCTAGTAACAATCCAAGCTCACAACTTACGAGATTTTACTTATGATAAACATCATGTAGTAGACGATCGCCCTTTTGGAGGCGGCGAAGGAATGGTACTTAAGCCTGAACCTATGTTTAGAGCTATAGAGTATTTAACTCATAAATCAGAGCCTCAAACACTTTCTGTCGCCCTACTTTCTCCTCAAGGAAAAACTTTTAATCAAGAAATGGCTCTACGCTTAAGTAAATTATCTAGATTAATACTTATTTGTGGACGCTATGAAGGTGTAGACGAAAGAGTTAATCAAACTTTAATTACAGAGGAAATTTCCATTGGAGATTATGTATTATCTGGAGGGGAATTTGCGGCCATAGTAATTATAGATGCTATAATCCGTCTAATTCCTAGTGCTTTAGGCTGTCAAGATTCTACAGAAAATGAATCTTTTAGTAGCGGACTTTTGGATTCTCCTGTCTACACACGACCTGCTCTATATCGTGGAATGGAAGTTCCTGTAGTTTTACAAAATGGTAATCATAAAGAAATCGCCAAATGGCGAAGGCGTAAAGCTTTAGAAAAAACGCTTCTTATGCGTCCAGACTTACTTGAAAAAGCCCCTTTAAGCAAAGAAGACCTTAAAATTTTACAACAAATTAAGAAAGAAAAGACTTAACTTATTTTAGATACAACAGATTTAGGCAGTCTATGAAATTTGCTAACCCAAACCTGCTTTGGCTACTACTAATAAATATACCTATTATTTATTTGTGGTATAGACAAAAATCTAAACCTAAAACTATCAGTTTTTCTACTATATCAAAATTCCGTATTACATACCTTAGACCTTCATTAAAAGTAAAACTAAGTCGTTTTTTTATAATATTAAGAATAATTGCATTTTCTTGTTTAGTTATTGCCTTAGCTAGACCACAATCACTTGGTAGGGTTCAAGAAATTAAAACTGATATAGTAGATATTATTGTTACTCTAGATATCTCTCTTAGTATGGGTGCTTTAGATTTTCAAGAAGCTAATCGTCTTTCTGTCGCCAAAGAACTTATTGCTGAATTTATTGATAAAAGAGAGTCTGATAGGCTTGGGCTAATAACTTTTGCTGCATATAGTCAATTAAGATGTCCTCTTACAATAGATTATGGACTTCTAAAAACATTACTTAAAGATGTTGATTTAGTTCCACGAACTGATATAGAGGGTAACGGGACGGCTATAGGTATTGCTATTTCTAGTGGGGTTAGCCATTTACGCCATTCAGATACTAAAAGTAAAATACTTATTTTACTTACAGATGGCGATAACAATGTAACTACTATTGAACCACAAACCGCATCAGAAATTGCCAGAGTATTAGGAGTAAAAATTTATACAATTGGCATTGGTACTAGTGGAATGGTAAAGATGCCTAGTATTAACCTTAGTGATCCTCCTGGAACATATGTTTTACAACCTTCAACCTTCAATGAAAATATATTACGTCAAATTGCTAGTCACACAGGGGGAAAATATTATAGGGCTATTAATCGTCAAACTCTAGAAAATATATTTAAGGATATTGATAATTTAGAGCGTACTAAAGTAGAAATAAAACGTTATGAGCACTACAAAGAAGACTTTTTTCCTTGGCTAATTATTTCTATTTGTGTTTTACTCACAGAATTAATATTACAACATACTTATTTACGCGTCTTACCATAAACACTAGGTACGATAATGCTTAATATAACCTATTTAGATTCAGAGACTAAAAAGCTAACTCCTAATATCTCAATAAAGCAAATCAGTGAAATAAAACAAAATAAAGAAAATATTATTTGGGCAGATGTTACAAATCCTAACGAAGAAGATTTCTTAAAATTAGCAGAAGAATTTTCTTTTCACCAATTATCTATTGAGGATGCCTTAAAAGGTCATCAACGGCCTAAAATAGAAGAGTATCCTGGCTATTATTTTCTTGTAGTTTATGAATCTGATCTTTTTGGAGAACATAATAATTTACAACTAAGGGAATTAAGTATTTTCTTGGGAGCAAATTTTATTGTCACAGTCCATAGCCATTCAATTAATGCTATAACTTTAGTATCAAGGCTTTGGCCTGAGTGGTTAAGTCGTAGTAGTGTAGGAACAGGAACACTAGCTTATCTTCTACTTGATGCTATTGTTGATCATTATATGGTTATTTTAGACCAACTTAGTGATAATATTGATGATCTAGAAGATAAAATGTTTACAGATTTCCAACCAAATCTAATTGAAGAAATTTTTCGAGTAAAAAAACAACTTCTTTATATGCGTCGCTTTATTTCTCCTCTAAGAGATTTACTAAATGTAATGCTAAGACGAGAACAACCCCTATTTTCTTCAGAAACTTATGTTTATTTTCAAGATGTTTTTGACCACGCAATTAGAGTGGCTGATACTATAGATTCTCTACGCGATATCTTAAGCTCAATTATGGATGTTTATTTATCTATTTCTGGTAATAGAATGAATATTATAATGAAGCGCTTAACATCAATTTCTACAATATTAATGTCTGTAACTTTAATAGCAGGAATTTATGGAATGAACTTTGATTTTATGCCAGAGCTAAAGTGGCGTTATGGGTACACTTATGCATTATCCTCAATGGTAATAATAGGTTTATGTCTATATCTTTACTTAAGGAAAATCAAATGGCTATAAAAAATTTATTTAGAAAGTCGTCTAAAAAGAAACCTAGTAAAAAAGAAGATTCTTTTTCTGATAATAATAATGGTGTGATTAAATTTGATACAGGAAAACTTAAACTCCCAACTCAACTAATTGAAGAACAAGGAGAAATGGATAAACCTTTTTGGCAAATTGAGCCTATTATTATAGCAATTTTTATTTTAGCTATAGCCTTTATTGGTTTTATTACCCTTTTAATTTCACGTATGCCTTTGCCAACTAAATAAATTTTAGTTTTACAATAATTTTCCACTTAATATAAAAGAAGCAAGGGTAAAGTAGAGAATTAGGCCAGCAACATCTACTAAAGTAGCTACAAATGGGGCTGAGGCTGCCGCAGGGTCAAACCCAATTTTCTTAAGTATAAATGGGAGCATTGAGCCAGCTAATGTACCTAAAAGAACGACTCCAATTAAAGTAAAAAATAGAGTTAGTGCAATAAAAAACCAGTATTCACCATAGATATTTTTAGAAAAAGTAGAAACAACTGCAATACGTAAAAAGCCAAGTGTTCCTAAAATAGTTCCTAACATTAAACCAGAAGCAATCTCTCTTGACATTACTCGCCACCAATCGCTAGGTTTAGCCTCATTTAATGCAATAGCACGAATAATTAAACTTGTTGCTTGAGAGCCAGAGTTACCACCACTAGAGACAATTAGTGGAATAAATAAAGTTAATACAATAGCTTTCTCTAAAGCATGTTCAAAAAAGCCCATAGCATTAGCCGTTAACATTTCCCCTAAAAATAATACAATTAGCCACCCTGCTCTTTTCTTAACCATATCAAATACAGAGCTAGCTAAATAAGGCTCTTCTAAAGCTTCCATTCCTCCAAATTTATGTACATCTTCTGTTTGCTCTTCCATAATTACATCTAGAGCATCATCAATAGTAACAAAACCTAATACTTTTTTATTATCATCTACTACAGGAACGGCTAAGAGATTATATTTAGCTAAAATACGGGCTACTTTTTCTTGATCATCTAAACAATGAACAGAGATAGGATATTTACGCATTACATCTTTAACAGCCTTACTTGGAGTTGCTACTACTAAATCTCTTAATGAAATTGCCCCTAGTAATCTATTTTCATCATCTAGAACATAACAAGAATAAATATGTAATCGTTGTTTACTATTTGCTCTAACATGGTTAATAGCTTCACTTACTGAGCTATCAGGGCTAAGATGCATAAACTCAGTAGACATAATGCCACCAGCACTAGTTGGTGGAAATTGAAGTAACATTCTTATTTCAGCTTGAAGATTTTCTGGTAGAGCAGGAACTAGTTTTGCACGGCCTTCAGGAGTTAAATGACGAATTACATAAGAACGTTCATCAGAAGATATTTTTCTAAGTATTTCTGCTGCTCTTTCAGATTCTAATATCTCTATTATTTCCTGGCGGCGTTCACAACTTGGTTCATTAAAAATTGCCACAGCCTCTTCCATAGGAAATAGCATCATAGTCATTGCAGCATCTTCTAAGCTTAGCTCATTAATTAATTCAGCAGCATCTGGGGCCTTAATTTGGTCAATTACTTCTGTCACTGTTTGAGGATTGGATTTAACCTTTTCACGTAAGTGAGCCAGAAGATCAGGAGTCATAGTGTTTTTATTTTTTGACATCTTCCCTCCTTTCTCTCTTTACAACTGCATTAGCTTGGGTAGGAAATTTTTGTTATCAAAGGAACGATAACTTAGCTAATAGCTGTGGTAAGCAGTAGGAAAACGCTAAATTTAACTCTACTTAGCCTTGGGTGTAAATAGGTAGTGCCCAGTATTGTTAGCTTATTAAAATATTGATAAGACATTTTTTTATAACTATTTGACAAAGAATTAATTAGGCTTTGTCCATAGGTATTTAATTATTGGTTCCAACTAGACAGAGAAACCTTAAATAGTTATAGTGTTTTTTTCTATAAATTATTGAGGAAAAGATTTATGAAACTTGTTGATTTACCAAATAATGAGTGGCATGCAATAAAACAATTAGACGGGCCTGAAGAGGATTGTCGTAGACTCCTAGACTTAGGCTTAACACCTGGTGAAGAGGTTGCTATTGTACAAATTGCACCTCTAGGCGATCCCCTAGTAGTCTCTATTCGTGGCACACGTATAGCACTAAGACGACGGGAGGCTTCCTGGATATGTGTGCAGTAGCAAATAAAGAATCTAACTCAATAAAAGCAATGGTAACGGTTTGTTTAGTAGGAATGCCTAATGCAGGTAAAACTACTTTGATGAACTCTTTAACTGGTAGCAATTTTCATACAGCCAATTATCCAGGAGTTACAGTAAGTCTATCTAAGGGAAAAAGTAAGGCTTCTTTTGGTGAGCAAATTAACATTATAGATTTACCTGGAGTAAATAGCCCTTTTTCACCTTCACAAGAAGAAGAACTTTCTTGTCAAGTACTTACAGGTAAACATGATCAAGTAAGACCTGATGCTTTTGTCTTAGTGGTTGATGCTAGCCAAATAGAAAGACACTTAAAATTTGCTAGTTTTGCAGCTAGACAAGGAAAGCCTTTTGTAATAGCACTTACAATGCAAGACTTACTAGAACGTGTAGGTCAAAGTCTAGATACAGAAAAACTCTCTCAAGCTCTTAAAATCCCTGTAATACCAATAGATCCTCGTACTGGTGAAGGCGCAGCTAATTTAATTGCAGCTTTACATAAAATCATTTCTGAACCCTTAAGAACTAACTCTTTAGAAAGCTTATCTGAAGAACCTATAGCAGCTTATAACATAATTAGAAAATTATTAGATGAACATAAAGTAATTACTAAAACTAATCCTCAGTTAATAAGACAACAAGATAGTTTGACTGCACGAATCGATGAATATGTTTTACATAAATTTTGGGGTTTTCCTATTTTTTTTATTGTCTTAACTCTACTTTTTGCTTCAATATTTTGGGTAGCTCAACCCTTTATGGATGGAATTGATAGTGGTTTTAAGTGGTTAAGTGACGAGACTTTAGAGCTTTTAGGTGATAGTGTTTTTGTTAAGTTCCTAGCAGAGGGCGTTATACAAGGGGTTGGAGCGGTTGCAGTATTTTTCCCTCAAATTGTTATTTTATTCTTTTTAATGACTTTACTAGAAGACTCTGGTTATTTAGCTAGAGGAGCAACTTTAGTTGACCGTCCACTTGCTTTACTTGGACTACATGGACGCTCTTTTGTTCCAATGTTATCAGGTTTTGCTTGTGCTATTCCTGCTGTAATGGCAACAAGAGCTATTCCAAGTAAAAAAGAACGTCTACTAACTATTTGGATACTTCCATTAATGAGTTGTAGTGCAAGACTTCCTGTTTATGCACTACTTTTAGCAGCACTTTTTCCAGCAGAATCTTCTTGGAAAGCAGGAATAGTTTTAACAGGGATTTATTTTGCAAGTTTATTTCTTTCATCTTTAATTGCAGGACTTGTTAGCCGTTTAATTTATCGCCGTCGTAGCCTGTCAATGCTTGCAATGGAACTCCCTGCTTATCGTATTCCTCAATGGAAACCAATTGCTTATTTAACTTGGTCTAGATCTGGAACTTATCTAAAAAAAGCAGGTGGGCCCATTATAGTAATTTCTGCCATTTTATGGCTTTTAGCTAATTTTGGCCTAGGTTCACAACAACCAACAATTAGCCCTAGTAATTCAACTAATAAGCCTGGACTGGTTGTTAAATCAGAGCTTGATAACTCTTTTGCCGCCCAAATAGGTAAAACCCTAGAACCTATACTACTTCCAATGGGTGTAGATTGGCGAGTTGGAGTAGGCTTAATTTCAGCTTTTGCAGCTAGAGAAGTATTTGTTAGCACTATGGCAATAGTTTTTCATGTTCCTGGAGAAGACGAAGAAGCCCAACAACAAGGTTTACTTGAACAAATGCGCTCAGCCACAATATCTGCTAATGGAAAACCTGTGTTTACTACGGCTAGTGTTATTGGACTAGTTATTTATTTCTTTTTCTCTCTACAATGCCTTTCAACCTTTGCTGTAGTACGCCGAGAGACTAATTCTTGGTCAATAGCTTTAGTACAGCTACTTTTTTATACTGTATTAGGCTATCTACTTGCAGTTTCAACTGTCCAAGGTTTAAGAGCAACAGGAATTGCTTAGTTTTACTTAATTTAAGAGTTAGAGAGTTTAAATAATATTTTATTCATCACCATCACAGCCAATTGCTGTGACTGGACAAGAATCCATAGCCTCTTTACATTGTTCTTCTTCTTCTGGTGAGTCTGGTTGTTTATAAACATAAGAATAACCATCATCATCTTGGCGAGTAAAATTACTAGGGGCTGTATCTCTACAAACATCACAGTCAATGCATTCAACATCCACATAATAGCGCCCAAAAACATTTTCTGGCTGTTTTTTTGTTTTATCCGACATTGCTTTATAAGCTCCTAAACTAACAAACGCATAATTGTATAATTTTCAGGGATTCTATCACGAGCTAAAGTCAAGGGCAAACCCGGGTGTCAATGGTCAATGCTTAAAGGACAGCTAGGTCAATATAAAGAAGATTAATTGCAATTCTTTGTTTATGAATAAGTTAACTTTAATACTTCATTGATCTTTATCTACTTTTTGACCACAAGTTGCATCAGTATTTTTAGAATTTCCTCCTTATCTTAATTAATTAACTTAATCGCTGCATTGGCTAGACCAATAACTACCTGCTCAAATTCCTTAAATCGCTCATCTTTAGTCTGTCCACAAGCATAGCGATAGTAAATTTGCTGTAGGACTACGGCTAGCTTAAAGAGTGCAAATGTTTCATAAAACGCTATTTCAGACAAATCTCTACCAGTTTGTTCTGCATATCTTGTAATTAAGTCTTCTCTACTTGCCCAACCCTCCTCACAAGTTATAGGGCTGATAGATTCTCTTCTTGCTGCTGAATCCTTAGCTTGCGACCAGTAGCCTAAGAAAATTCCTAGATCAATTAATGGATCTCCTACAGTACTCATTTCCCAATCTAGAACACCAATTACTTTACTTGGGTTTTGAGCGTCTAAAATTACATTGTCTAACTTAAAATCATTATGAACTAATGTTGGAGGTAGACTTTCTTTTGGCATATGCTCATTAAGCCAGAGCATAACTGTTTCCATATCTTTAACATCAGTAGTTTTAGCCCTCTGCCAACGCTCTGACCACCCCTTTACTTGACGAGATAGAAATCCAACAGGTTTACCAATCTTATCTAGCCCTCTAGTATAAATGTCTACAGAATGTAATTTAGCTAAAGTGTCAATCATTGCTAAACTTATCTGATAGCGTTCTTGAGAAGAAAGTATAAGTCCTTCAGGTAAACTTCGTCTGATAATCCAACCTTTTTTACGTTCCATTAAATAAAAAGGCACACCAATAACTTTTAGATCTTCACAGAGTAAAAAGGGGCGTGGTGCAAGATTAAACTCGGGATGGATCATTGAAAGCAAGCGGAATTCTCTTGGCATGTCATGTGCTGTTGGTGCTACTGGGCCAAAGGGCGGACGACGAAGGACAAATTCTTGACTTCCAATTTTTATTAAGTAAGTTAGATTAGAGTGTCCACCAGGAAATTGTAAAATCTCAATTTGAGAAAAGTCTAATTTTTCTGCAAATTCAGTCAAATTTTTTTCTAAATATTCAGATAGCGAAGCTATATTAAGCTCTTCGCCAGGTCTAATGGGTTTAGTGTCTTTAATAATAGTCACTTTAAGCTTCCTCCTGAAAATCTGAGAGGATACGACGAGCAACTACCATTCTATGAACCTCATCAACACCATCATAAATTCGTGCAGCACGAGCACCTCGATAGAAAGCTTCTAATGGGGTGTCTTGAGAAAACCCAAGTGCTCCATGTACTTGAATAGCTCGGTCAACCACATCATGAAGGACTTTTGCGCCATAGAATTTAATTAAAGAGACTTCTACACGGGCTTCATCGCCTTGATCCATTTTCCAGGCAGCATTAAGAGTCATTAGCTTAAAGGCATTTAGCTCAACCGCAGAATCAGCTATCCAATTTTGAATGGTTTGTTTACTGGCTAATGGTTCGCCAAATGAAACACGTTTTAAGGCATATTTACACATCATCTCAAAGCTACGTTCAGCAATACCAAGCCAGCGCATACAATGTTGAATACGACCTGGGCCAAGTCTAAGCTGAGCAAGTTGAAAACCTTGTCCTTCTTGGCCTAGAAGGTTGGTTAAAGGAACTCGGCAATTTTCAAAACGAATTTCACAATGTCCACCAAGCCCACCAGACCCCATTACAGGCACATCACGGATAATATTAAACCCTGGGGTATTGGTTGGGACAATAATCATACTTGCTCTTTTATGGCTTTTAGCTTCAGGGTTTGTTACTGCCATAACAATTGAAAAACTTGATCCCATTGCACCAGTAATAAACCATTTATGCCCGTTTATTACCCAGTCATTGCCATCACGTATGGCTGAAGTCCGTATGCCTGTAGGGTCTGAACCTGCTACCTCTGGCTCAGTCATTCCAAAACAAGACCTAATATCACCATCAACAAGTGGTTTTAAGTATTTTTCTTTTTGTTCTTTATTTCCTGCAATATGTAGTAGTTCAGCATTACCTGCATCAGGAGCAGCACAACCAAAGAGCCTTGGCCCAATAGGCGAGCGGCCTATAATTTGATTTACTAAAGCAAGATTAACAACTCCAATACCCATACCGCCTTCAGCTTTAGGCATATGGGGTGCCCATAGACCTAAGTCTTTGACTTTAGTTTGAAGATCTTTTTCTAACTCAGGAGGTAGTCCAGCATGTTCATCAGCATGTTTTTCATTTGGATAAACGTGCTCATTCATAAAATTAGTAAGAGTTTTTCGCATTTCTTCTATTTCTGGTGGAATACTAAAGTCAATCATTTGGGTTATGTTCTCCTTAAAAAAATTTTAAAAAACTTAACATCCAGGAATTACACAAGCGCCAGATTTTGCCATTGCTGCTGTTCGTAGCTCATCGGCTAGTTCTATGGTTTTCATTGTTGCAAGAGTTGCTTTTTCTTGTAACTCAACTGTGGTTGCATACTTACGCAGCATTGTTAGGCCAAAATTATGGTGCCAGTCTTCATCTGGCTGTATTTGATTACGATAGAGATCTGCGCTTTCCTTATCTTCCATAGCTTCAAGCACTGCAATTAATTGCAAGTTTCGCTTTATTGCAATGGCTTCGCGGGCAAAAGGGCCAGCTGCTACACGCTCAATAGAATTATCTAGCGTAACTAGCCATTGATAAAGAGGGCTATAGCCCATTGCTAAAGGGGAAAAACCCTCTAGGTTTTCTCCTAGTTCTATTAGGCGTTTTTCAATTAAACGATAATGTTTTGCTTCATCGCCGCATTGACGCGCAAGTCCAAGCTTAATATCGATTTCAGGAGTTGAAGGCATCCAAAGTGCTGCTAGCTGGCTTGCTTCCATCTCATTTTTTAATGCCATTTTTAGTAATTCTACTACACCAATTTTAGGCAAAACTCCTGATTCTAAAATAGGAATCTCTTCTAGTTTACGTAATGCTTGGGCGACTTCATGGTAGAGTCCTTCAACAAATCCCATAAATTTTTCCGTTTTATAAAAATTAAAGTGTTTTTTGGCAAGGTAGCACTAAATTAATTATCAAGCAAGCTTGGCTAAGTAGGTTATTTTTGTAAAATTTTCTACTAATTAGGTTCTGAAGTTTGCTTTATTACAAAAGGAATTTTACACTAAAATTAATAATCGCCCTAAAACTCCATATTTTTTAACTCTAAGGACAAGTAAATGAAACCTAATTCAAAACTATTATCTATAGGACTAACTTTTCTATTAGGTATATCCAATTATACAAGCACCCCAGAAAACGTTTTAGCTCAGTCAGCAGGGGCTACTACAGCTAATTTAGCTGGTACAGTAAGAGATCCTGAGGCTGCTAGCATTGGTGGCGCACAAGTTTTAATTAAAAGCCTTGCTACAGGTCTGGAAAGAGAAACAGTTTCTTCTGATTTAGGAGAATTTTCTTTTGCTCAACTTCCGCCAGGAGAATATACACTTACCATTATTTCTGATGGTTTTGATAAGGCATCGGCTGTAGTAAACTTGGCATTGGGAAATACAAATATTATTGGTGTAACTTTACGTATAGGAAATAGTAATAACGTTGTTGAGGTTACAGCAGATTCTCTTACTGAAGCAAGAACAGATGATAATGTTAATGTTACGCGTCAGAGAATTGATGTACTACCAATTAACCGACGTGACTTTTTAGACTTTACTCTAACCTCATCAAGAGTAGTAAGAGATCGCCTGCCAGTACAAGGCGTAGCTGCAACCTCAGGACTATCATTTAATGGACAATCTGCAAGATTTAATAATATTACGATAGATGGCCTAGACAATAATGACATAGCTTCAGGTTCAGTTCGCTCTACATTTAGCCAAGAGGCTGTACAAGAGTTTCAAGTACTTCCTGATGGGACAGCCGCCGAATATGGTCGTGCCTTAGGTGGAATTGTTAATATTGTTACTCGTGGTGGAAGTAATCAATATCATGGAGGAACCTTTTTCCTTAATCGTAGCGATGAAATTAGTGCAAGAGATCCTTTTGCTAAAGATGAACCACAATTTGCACAATATCAATTTGGTGCAACTTTTAGTGGGCCAATTAAGGAAAATAAACTCTTTTTCTTCTCTAGCTTTGAACGCCTAACGGTTGAGCAAAGTAGTATTGTTAATGTAAGAGACGCTGTTATAACAGCTTTACGTAATATAGGTTTTCCTGAAAGAAATGGCGCAGTTCCTTTTGGTGTAGGAAAAACTTCTTTTCTAGGGCGGGTTGATGCACAAGTTACACCTAGTGATAGGTTAAATGTTCGTTATAATTTTGGAGGCGGGTTTAATGGGCAATTTGAGCCATTTGGAGGCCGTGTAGGGGAGACCAATGGAGCAAGAGAAAAGGTTAGAGATAATTCTGTAGCTATCAATAACACTTATATTAATACTAAGTTAAACCTAATAAATGAGACTAGATTTCTTTATGGAAATCGTAGTCAAAATGTTACTACTATTGATGATGGCCCAACCATTGATATTTTAGACTCGGGTGCTAGTAATGTTTTTGGGCGTAATGTTTTTACTCCACAACGTCGCGAAGAACGAATTTACCAAATTGTTAATAATGTGAGCCTTACACGCGGTATTAATCAAATAAAATTTGGGATAGATTTTAATTATGTTGGCGGCCCAGACGGTGAATCAGAGTTTAGTTTTACTAATTTTGGGTTAGCAGCTTTTCAACCTCTAGATTTTACTGCTCTTACAGGAATAGCAGGATTACCTGTTTTTACCTCTTTAGAAGCCCTTGATCCTAAACAGCGTAGCCCACAACAAATAGCTTTCCTAAAACTTGCTGCTACAGTTCTACCTATGCTTTCTCCAGGTTTTCCAAATAATTTCCCACTAGCTGAAAGCTCTTTGCCATTAGCTTTTGGTCAAAGTTTTGGTAATTTACGAGCAACTGCTCCAGCAAAATTATTTGCTACTTTTGTTCAGGATGATATTAAACTTAAACAAAATCTTCTTGTTAAAGTTGGATTGAGATACGATATAAATCGCTTACGTTTTACACCTAATAATAATGGTAATTTTAGCCCTAGGATTGCTTTTTCTTATCGTCCTAGCAAAATAGAAAAATTAAACATACGCGCTTCATATGGTTTATTTTTTGGCACCCCAGTATTTGGTTCTGCTGTCTTAGCAAATCAAAGTCAAAAAGGTGCATTAGTTTTACCAATACAAACATTTCCTGAATCAATAATTTCTTTTGCTCAACCAAGCAACCGTTTTCCAGTCTCTGATCAACTTCCAGCTAGTGTTAATTTTATTCCTCAATTTTCAATTGCTTTTAAGTATCAACCAGATTTACGTAATAGCTATAGCCAGCAAATTAGTTTGGGATTTGATTATCTACTAAATAATCAAACCCTATTTTCTGCTAATTATAATTTTGTTCGAGGAGTAAAACTCTTTGCTGCAAGGCGTGTTAACCCTATAGTTCGTATTGTTCCTGGTTCGCTACTACAAACTAGGCTTACTGGACGAGTTGATCCTACTAAAGGGGATATTACTGAATTTGAGTCAGCTTTTGATAGTTATTATCATGGTTTAACTATTTTTCTAGAACGACGCTTTACAAATAAGTTAGGGCTTTTTATTACCTACACTCTTTCTAAAACAATAGATAATCTCTTTGACGTTCGTACAGATGTAGCGGATGCTGCTGTAAATACTCTAAGACCAGGAGATGAGCGAGGGCTATCTATCCAAGATGTTCGTAATCGCTTTATTTTGTCTGGTAATTGGAAACTTGATTATACTAAAAACCCATTTTTAAAAGATTTTCAAGTCTCAACTATTCTTACTCTAGAATCAGGTCGCCCATATAACTTACTTGCAGGCGAAGATCTAAATATGAATGGCGATCAAGGCGATAGACCCTTAGGTTTAGGTCGAAATGTTGGGATAACTCCAGGTTTTGCCAATGTTGACTTAAGACTAATGAGGACAATTAGCATAAATGAAAAATATCAAATCCAAGCCTTTATAGAAGGATTTAATATCTTTAACCGCTTTAATTTAGCTAGATTTGGAGCAATTTTTCCTGCCGATTTAAATGGTAATTTTAATTTACCTGCTAAACAAGACGGTAGGTTTACTGTACCTAAGGAAAGATTTTTAAGTGCTTTTCCTCCTCGCCAATTTCAGTTTGGAGTTAAAGTAAATTTCTAGGTAATCAAAGATTTTAGTTTTTATCTAAAGGCTTTTATTAAAATAGCCCAGCATTAAAGGTGCTGGGTTAGACTTTTTTGATGCAACGCTAGGTTAATTTAGACATCAAAGCTAGCTGTAAAAACCCCAGTAAAACTATTTGTTTTAATAAATACTTAATTAGGAGATATTTATGAAAAAACTACTGCTACTAATGTGGCTATGGTTTTTTATTTTCTCTGCTCTAGCATTTGCTGGGCCAGAAGATAAGGTTATTGAGCGCTATAAAAAAGCTGTTGGCGGTGATACTACAAAAAAAATAGCTAGTAAAATAATTACTGGTAAAATAAAGCAAGGAAATGAAGTAGGGAGTTTTCTATCTCAATCTACTGATCCAGACCGAATAAGGGTTAATATAGAGTTAAATAGTCATAAAATAAGCGAATGTTATAACGGCAATTCTGCTTGGAGACAAGATTCTACAAACCTTCGTACTATAATTGGAACAGAAGCAAAAACCTTACGACTAGAGGCGCTACTACAAAATTCTTACCTACGCGACTTATCACGTTTTCGTATTGCTGTTCAATCTCTTGGAAAAATCCTTGTAAATAATAACCAAGTTGAAGTTGTTGAATTTAAGCTAAATGGTGCTTATATAAAATTAATGTTTGATGTTAAAACAGGTCTATTACTTAAGCAAGAAAGAGAGCTAAATGATGGAATTGAAGAGACTTTTTATCAGGATTATCGCAGCGTTAATAAGGTAATGGAGCCTTTTTTAATAAAGATTAAGCGTCCTAATAGCGAGCTAGAAATAGCAGTAGAAAAAGTAGAACATAATGTAAGAGTAGATGATAAGGTTTTTCGCTATCCAAGCCTTGATGGTAGCCTTCCAATACCTGATATTGAAAAAGTGATGAAAGAAGTTATGGCTAATCAAGAGCAAATAAAGGAGTTAAGAGAGCTTTACACTTTTAAGTCTGCTGAAACATCAAAAGAACTTGATGATAAAGGTCAGGCTAAGAAAACTACTACTAAAGTTTATGAAGTTACCCCTATTGTAGGGGTTTTTGTTGAGCGCTTAATTAGTGTTGATGGAGTTCCTCTTTCTTCTTCTGAACAGGAAAAAGAGGATAAGCGAGTAAAAAAAGAAATTGAAGAGGCTAAAAAAGAAGCTAAAAAAGAGGAAAAGAAACGGGAAAAAAATAAGAATAAAGATGAAGATGAAGAAGGGGATGATGTTGATATATTAACATTTCTTAAAATCGTAATGATTAAAGATGCTCATAGAGATAAGTTTCGAGATCAAGAAGTGCTGGTTTTTGATTTTGAGCCACGTAAAGACTATAAGCCTAAAAACTTAGCTGAAAATATTGTTAGCAAGCTAGTAGGTACATTTTTTATTGATGAGAAAGCTAAACAGATTGTTAGGTTAGAAGCACGCCTTTCAGACTCATTTAAGCTTGGTGGAGGACTACTTGCATCTCTTTCCTCTTCATCAGCTTTTGTTTTTGAGCAAGAAAAAATTCGAGATGAAGTCTGGCTACCTTCTTATACAGAAGTAAATTTTGGAGGCAGAGCGTTACTTTTTGTCAAATTTAGTCAAAACCAAATTACTCAATATAGCGATTATCGTCGCTATCAGACTAGTGTAGAAGTAAAGGCTGATGATGATTCTACAGAGGAGCAAAAATAACAGCGATTTCAGGGAGTTTTTAGGAACCTATGAATTTTTTTGGGCGTATATGGCTGCAACTCCGCAGCCATATTTTTTTAATTAAGTTTTGAAACCCCAGAATATATAAATTTTAATACTAATAATTACTAAACAGAGGTTTTATGTTTAAAAAATCCTTTTTCTGTCTCTCTACTTTTCTATTAGGTATTTTTTGGGCTAGTGGTCATATCTCAAGCGCTAAAGAACAAGAAAATTTTCAAAAAACTTTTAGTCTTAATTCTCGCGGAGTCGTCTCCTTAGAAAATATTAATGGTTCAGTATCAATTAAAACTTGGAATGAATCCAAAGTAGAAGTAAAAGCCATTAAAACAGGCCCTTCACAAGAAAAATTAGATCTAGTAAAAATAGATATTAGCTCTCAAGCAGATCGCTTAGTTATTGATACTATTTACCCTAAAGAAAGTAAAAACCTTAATGTCTCAGTTAAATATGAGCTAACTGTACCAAAAACAGTTAACTTAAGTAATATTGATACCGTTAATGGAAGTATTGAAATTACAGGATTAGAAGGAAATATACAAACCCATACTGTAAATGGTTCTATTAATATTACTGGGGGTAATACTGTCTTAGCTGAAACCGTAAATGGAAGTATTAAGGCTTCTTTACTAAATATTTCTGGTAGTGAAAAAGCTAATTTTGAAACTGTAAATGGCAGTATTAACTTATATTTACCCAATAGCATAGATGCTGATATAGAAGCGCAAACTCTTAACGGAAAGATTACCACTGATTTTCCATTAAGTTTTACTGGAAAGATTTCCAGTAATAAACGGCTAAAGGGTAAAATTGGAAGAGGTGGCCCAAAATTAAATTTAGAAACTGTAAATGGCTCAATTGTACTTACACAAAATCAAGACACTAAACTTCCCTAAAAAAATAATAAAGCTATAGCTCTATTATTAGTGGTAAGTTAGACGTAAGTATAATCATAGTAGTTTCTATAATTTTCTCCTAAATAAAATTTTAAAGCTTGTTACTAATCCTCTAAAAATTTTTCCGAAAATTTTTCAGACTGGGGTTTGAGAGATTAGTAACAAGCTTTATGTTTTGATGTAATATAGTAGATAGTACAGAAAAATCCCTAGTAAGAACGATTTACTAAGCTAAATATAGCGGTTAAAATTTTATGAAAAGGGGAATTTTAAGAAAGCTTTAAGACTTGTAAAGATAAAACTTTATCCATATAATAACAATACCAAACAAAGTCTCCAATAATTTCAAATTTTAGTAGATTATCTTAAACCTATGAACCATCTCCCTACCGCCGAGATAGCGCCAGGAACTATTATCGACGGCAAATATCAAATAACTACCCTCCTTGGGGAAGGTGGGATGGGAAAAGTTTTTCGTGTTAACCATATAAACTTAGGTAAAACTTTTGCCCTAAAATTAATGAGTTTTTCTGCTTCAGAAACCTCTTCAAAAGAACTCCAACAAGAAGATTCTAACCGTTTAATTCGCTTTAGGCGTGAAGCAGAGGCTTTAGCAAAGATCACTCACCCAAATGTTGTTGGCATAGTAGATTTTGGTGTTACTTCAGAAAATTTTCCTTATATTGTTATGGAATATGTTGATGGTAAGTCTTTAAGGGAAGTTTTAGAGGAAAAAACTTTTTCTGAACGAGATGCTGTACAAATTATTAAACAAATTTGTGCAGGAATACATGAAGCCCATACCTTAGGGATTATTCATCGAGACTTAAAACCAGAAAATATTATGATTCAACGCCTTTCTACAGGCGAAACTCTAGCTAGAGTCCTAGACTTTGGTATAGCTAAATTAACTAATAAATCTGGTAAATCAAGCGAAAAAAATCTTACTGGTAATGATACTCCTGGAACTATGAAATATATGGCACCAGAACAGTTTATGAGCTTAGCAATAGATGCTCGTACAGATATTTTTACAATTTGCTTGATTTTATATGAAATGCTTACAGGAGAAATTCCTCCTGTAATGATTGGTAAGTATAAGTCTTTATCTGAAATGCGACCAGGTTTAACTCCAGCCTTAAATACGCTTGTAAGCAAAGGTTTATCTTTATCTCCAGAAGATAGGCCTCAAAATGCTTTAGATTTAAGGAATCAACTTGAAGACTTAGAACATGGCTCATTATTTTCAAATAGTGCTTCTGTGCTTTCAGATCAAGAGGTAGAAAAGGCAAGTAAACAGGGGAAAAGAGCAAATACTAACCCTATAAATGATGGAAAAACTAGCTCAACAAATTCTAATGCTACACTAACACAAGCTAGTAGTTACTCTAGTAAGGATGTTAATCCTAACCCAAGCCCAAATTATGCTAGGACAAGCACTGTTAATAGTGTTGTAAGTATTAGCCCTAGCGAAACAAAGTCATCTAACTGGGTACGTTATCTGATAATAAGCTTGGTATTGGTATTATTAGCAGGGGGTGGAGGATATGCATATTTTAAATATATTAAAGTAGATAATAATACTAGCAATAGCAATAATGGTAATAGTAGTGTAGTTGAAGAAAGCCTTTTACCTACAATGGTTTCTGTTAGAGCAGCAGCTTTTATTATGGGTGCAAATAGGGGTGATGAATATAGTCAGCCAGAGCATCCTCAAAAAGTGGGAGCATTTGAAATATCAAAGTTTTTTGTAACTAATAAACAATATTCAGAGTTTGTTAAACGAACAAATTATTTTCCACCTATGCATTGGAAAGGAAAAACTCCACCTAAAGAAATAGAAGATAATCCTGTAACTAATGTAAGTTGGGATGATACTAAGGCTTATTGTGATTGGCTATCTTCACAAACAGGTAAAGCTTATAGACTCCCTTCAGAAAAAGAATGGGAATATGTTGCTCGTAATGAAGGCCTTACAAGAGTAGAAGAGTTATTTGAATATAATGAGTGGACAGAAAATAGATTTAGCCTTTATCCAGGTTCTAAAATTAAACAAACTGACCCATTAGTATTAACGCCAAATCTCTATATTTACCGAGGAAAAGGTGATCCAGATAAAAAACCTGGTAATGAGCCAAAAACCTTTCGTGCTTGGCATAACAGCAGTTTTCGTAACCCAGACCTAAGTTTTAGAGTCGCCTGTGCTAAATTAGGGAGTTAAAAAGATAATGAGTAATTCAGCAACAAAAAACTATTATGATGACTTAATAGGTAAAGAGATAAATGGCTATCTGATAGAAAAAAAATTGGGTGAAGGTGGTATGGGTGCAGTGTTTAAGGCTACTAAAATAGCTGATAATAGTTTAATTGCGCTTAAAGTAATTTCCCCTATGTTGTTAGTTAACTCTCGTTTTGTTAAGCGTTTTCAACGCGAAGCTAAAGTAGGTAAGGCTTTAGCACATCCTAATATTATTCAAGTTCTAGAATATGGTGAAACTGAAAATGGTTTACTATTTATGGCAATGGAATTTGTTAATGGTGAAACGCTTAAAGCAGAACTTATAAAAGAAGGTAAGCTTTCCATAAATCGTATATCGGAAATTCTTAGACAATTATGTGAGGCTATGGACTCAGCCCATAAACGAGGCATTTTACATCGTGACTTAAAGCCAGAAAATATAATGATTGCTAAAGATCCTAGTGGAAAAGAAATATTAAAATTAGCAGATTTTGGGCTAGTTAAACTAACTCAACCAGATGGAGAAATAACAAAAGGAGCAGCTTTAACAGAAGTAGGAGAAATTTTTGGAACACCTCATTTTATGTCACCAGAACAAATAATGGGTCAACCTGTTGGTGCTTCAGCAGATATTTATAGTTTAGGTGTGATGCTTTATCAAATGATGACAGGCAAAATCCCTCTAGAAGGAACTGATGTCCGTAACTTGCTAGTAACAAAAATAAGCCAAGATATCCCACCTCCATCTAAAAAATTTTCTTTTGTTAGCCAAGCCTATGATAATCTTTTTAAGACTGTGCTAGCTCGCGATCCTGAAGACCGTTATAAAAGTGCAGGTGAGTTTTATCAAGCCTTTCAAAAAATTACAGATATGATTGAAAAAGGCTTAATCCCTGAATCTATAACACCTCCTAATCCATCTGTTATAGAAAAAGATGCTAAAAGTAATTTAGAACAAAAATCTAGTACAACTCCTTCAACTCAACCAAAAGACGTTGCTATAGCTCCAGAAAAACAAAATAATAAAATTATGATCCCAATAGTTATTGGAGCCATAGTATTAATAGCAATAGTGTTAGTAGTTTTTCTTGTAAAGTGATGAATAATAAAAAAAATGATATATTCACCTAAACCTTAAAATCCTGAGAAGGTTTGTTAAAATAACTGTCAAATGAATTGATATTTAAGAATAAAAACTAAAGGAAAAATTGGATGAACCGTTGGCAATTAGCAGGGAAAAAAGCTTTAATCACAGGCGGTAGTAAGGGAATAGGACGAGCCATTGCTGAGGAATTTCTTAAGCTTAGTGCAGAGGTTTGTATTGTTGCTCGCAACGAAACCGATATTGAAAATTTGGTTGACGAATGGAGAGAAAAAGGCTGGTTAGCTCAAGGAATAGCTGCCGATGTTGCTGATAGCTCTCAAGAGGATGAAATTTTTACTACTTTAGGTAGCTATTGGGATAGCCTAGATATTTTAGTTAATAATGTAGGAACTAATATTCGTAAAAAAACTGTAGAATATAGTTTTTCAGAATATGAGTCTGTCTTAAATACAAACCTTTCTACAGTCTTTAGAATTTGCCAATTAGCTTATCCTCTACTAAAGAAAAGTAATAGTGGGAGTGTGGTAAATATAGCGTCAGTAGCGGGTCTTACACATATTCGTACAGGCTCACCTTATGCAATGAGTAAAGCTGCTATCTTACAGCTAACACGCAATTTAGCTATTGAATGGGCAAATGATAATATCCGTGTTAATGCTGTAGCTCCTTGGTATATCCGAACTCCTTTAGCTGAGACCGTTTTGCAAAACCCAGAGTATTTAAGAGAAGTACTTTCTAAAACCCCTATGAAAAGAATCGGTGAGCCTATAGAAGTTGCAAGCGCTGTAGCTTTTCTAGCTATGCCTGCTTCCTCTTATATTACTGGACAATGTATTACTGTAGATGGTGGCTTTTTAATAAATGGTTTTTAATCTAAAAAATACTTATGAACCGCGAGAGAATTAGATTTGTTATTGGGTTAATTCTAGGGCTTAGCTTAATTTTAATCGCGGTTAACTATAAAAATATTTACTATTATCTTCTTAGTAAAACTAAACCTGCACCTATATCTAAGAAAACCCTTTCAAAAATCCCTGAGATTAAGCTTAAAGAGACTTCTGTAAGTTTTATAGCTGTAGGCGATATTATGATGTCACGGGGTGTTAATAATGTAATTGCTCGCACTAGTGACCCTCTACGGCCTTTTAGTTTAATGGCTGATTTACTTAATAGTACAGATTTTAATTTTGGTAATTTAGAATCGCCTATTTCAGGAAGCGATAAACCTGGCCCTGCTCATAGCCTTGTTTTTAATACTCCTATAAAAAATGTTGAAGGGCTAGAGAAATATAATTTTAAGGTATTAAACTTAGCTAATAACCATGCTTTAGATCAAGGAGTTAAGGGGCTTGAAAACACTAGAAAAGTGTTAGTAGAAAAAAATATTACTTATCTTGGTGTAGGTGAGAACCTAGATGAAGCTTGGAAACCTAAAGTCGTTACTTTTAATGGATTAAAAATAGGCTTTTTAGGCGCTTCCTATGCTTCAGTAAATGATGGAGGAGTAAGTAGGAATGATTTAGTTGCTAGAATTGAAGATACTGAATACTTAAAAAATTCTTTAGCTGAGCTAAAAAAAATATCTGACTTTATTGTAGTTACTATGCATGCAGGAGTTGAGTACACTAGAAAACCTCATCAACCACAAATAGATTTTGCTCGCTCAGCAATTGATTATGGAGCAGATATTGTAATAGGCGCACATCCTCACTGGATACAATTAGTTGAAAAATATAAAGATAAATATATTTTTTACTCATTAGGAAATTTTATTTTTGATCAAGCCTGGAGCCAAGATACTAAGGAAGGGCTTGTGCTAAAGATTTTTCTTACAGGGTATCAAGCACTAGCAGAACCTGCTAGTACTATACCTATTAATAAACCTCCTACAAAGATTACTAAAGTTGAACTTATTCCTATAGTAATAGAAAACTACAGTACTCCACGCCCAGCAAATCAAGTAGAGAAAAGCAAAATATTAGAAAAAATTAATTTTACAGATGATGTTTTAACCCAAGATAGCGTTTTATCAGCAATTCCTTAGCTATAAGGTCAGGGCTTAGGAGTTAAAATAGATTTTTTATATAAGTCTTCTATTTTGGAAATAACTTTTTCGATAGCAAAATTTTCTATAGTAAAAAGTTGAGCATTTTTAACCAGACCTTCTCTAAGCTCTTGATTTGATAATAAAAGAAAAAGCTTTTCAGATAAGGTTCTAGAGTCATTTACAGGAAAAAGTAGCCCAGTCTTGCCTTCTTTAACAAGTTCTGCTAAACCACCTACGTCAGAGGCTATAACAGGGCAAGCAGAAACCATTGCTTCTAAACAAACTATAGAAAAAGCCTCGTTTTCTGAAGGAATTACAATTATATCTAAAGCCTTGTATAAAGAAGCTAAATTCTTTACATGCCCTAAAAATTTTACTTTATTATTTAGCTTAAATTTATTTATTAGATCTTCTAAAAATTTTGTATATGGTTTTTTAGAATCGTGTTCGCTACCTGCAAAAACAATTAAATAATCATCCTTTATTTTATCTTGTAGAAAATAGAGAGCTTCTAAAAGCAGGTGTTGGCCTTTAGCCATAGTTAGTTGGTTAACTATTCCTATTACAGTTTTATTTGGGTCAATAGAAAAAAGTAGACGAGATTCTTCTTTTGTTTGGGACAGAGAAAATTTTTGAGTATTAATCCAATTAGGAATTATTTTTAGTTTAGGATCACTAATTTCCCAATGAAAAGATTTTGCTAATGTGCTAGAAACACTATTTGAGACAGTAATAGCACAGTCAAGCACGTTTAATAAACGCCTATAAGCCCAATTTGCCCGTACAGGCAAATAATGATGACGAGTTAAGAAAAACTTAGGATAAAACTTTTGATAATGGCAAAGCCTAATGGCTAGCGCAGTTAGAGGATAATCCCTTCCATAATGACTATGTATAATATCTATTTCTAGCTTTTTAGCTAATTTGGCTAGTTTGTAGGCTGAAAATATGTCTACTGCGCCACTTAAAGGCATTTCATAGCATTTTACACCTGTGGATTTGACTAACTCAGGGAGCGGGCTTTTAGGTCTAACTACTAGATGTATTTCATGACCAAGTTTTTTTAATTCTATGGAAAGTTCACTAACATGGCGTTCTGCCCCACCAAATTCTTGTGCTGAGCTAAGTTGTAAAATCTTCATGGGGAATATTTTAGTTGACAAATAGAAAGAAAGTCATTACTTAAAGACTATAAAGACTATCAAACTTGCTTGCCCCTTATGTTTTAGGTCGTAAATTTAACTATTTTTTGAGAGGACACATGAAAACAGGAAATCCTGATATTGATCTAATCCCAGAATGGTTTTGGGTCTTAACTGTAACATTATTTGGGCTGGCTATAGGGAGTTTCTTAAATGTAGTAATTTACCGAGTTCCTAAAATGTATCCCGATCTGCCTGATGAAGAAACCGATAGTAGCGAAGAAGGCAATGAAAAAAAGGTAGCTTTAGAAAACACTACAAATAAAGAAGAAAATTCTTCTAATAAAGAGAAAATAGTAGAAGAAAAAATAGTAGAAGAACAAAACAATGCTGAGGGAAAACAAACCGAAGAGAAAACCGAAGAGAAAGTAAAGGACAGAAACCCTAATTTACCAGAAGAAGAAAAAATATCTTTACTTTATCCTAAACGCTCTTTTTGTCCTAATTGTGGACATAATATTACTGCATTAGAGAATATACCTGTCCTTAGTTATATTTTCTTAGGTGGAAAATGCAGAGGTTGTAGAGAAAAAATCTCACTAATTTATCCATTTGTTGAAGCTTTAACAGCTATTTTATTTGTACTTGCTTTTTATCATCAGATGACTAAACCTATCTTTAGCATTGCAGATTATGTTGCTAATGTTGTGTTTATTTCTTCAATAATTGCTTTAATTTTTATTGATTATAATGAAATGATATTACCTAATGTAATAACTTTATATGGAGCAGGTATTTCTTTTATTGTAAGGATTTTTGTTCCTAATGAATCACCGCCTACAAATACTTTTTTAGCAGCAGTTTTAAGCGGAATAATTTTAATAGTTTTATTTTTGTTAATAGCAATGATAATTTTTGATACTAGAGTAGTCCAACTAGGGTTACTAGCTGGAGTAGTATTAATTTTTTCTATTGCCTTAAATTGGTTAATTCAAGATCCAGACAAGATTTTTGTGATACAAGAAGGATTTTTCTATTTTTGGCAAGAAAAAATATTTCCTTACCCTGCATTAAACTCGCTTATTAATGGGACATTAGGGGCAATAATTGGAGCAGGCTCATTAATGGTAATTGCAGGACTTTATTTTGTCTTACGCGGGATTGAAGGCATGGGTGGAGGAGATTTTAAGATGATGTTATATGTAGGAATGTTTTTAGGGTGGCAATTAACATTTTCTACGCTTTTACTTGCTCCTGCTTTGGCTATGATTCCAGTCATTGTTATCTTAATCTTAAAAGGCGGAGAAGCTTGGCAAGCTAAACTTCCCTTTGGGGTTTTCTTAGGTGCAGGTGCAATTATTAGCCTCTTATATGGTAAACAGATAATTGAAGGATATATCTTATTTACTCAAAAATATTTAATGTCTTATTAAAACTGTAAAACTTTAGAGCAATAAATTAAGAGTTTGTGGGACTAGAATCAGGTTTTATAGTCTTTTCTAATCTTTGCAAAGTTTGAGCAAAATCTTTTGGAAGTGGGGCTTCAATCCTAACTTTTTTAGGCAGTAATGGATGCTTAAAAATTAGTTCGCTTGAGTGTAAGGCTAAACGCTCTATTGGAAGCGTATTTTCTTGAGAACTTTCTTGAGAGTTTTCTTGAGTATTTTTTTGGTCTTTTAGTATTTTAGGCTTGTTTTCTTTACCATACAAAGGATCATTAAGAACAGGTAAGCCTATCCAAGCTAGATGAACCCTGATTTGATGAGTTCGCCCAGTAATAGGCATAGCTTTAAGTAACGTATATTCAGCAAACCTTTTTATTACACTAAAATAAGTCAAAGCTTCACGACCATTTCTTTTATCTACAGTCATTAACCCTATGGTTTTAGGGTGTTCTGCAATTGGAATATCAACAGAAAAATTATCTTCTTCTATTTGGCCTTTTACTAAGGCTAAATAAATTTTTTCAACTTGCCGTCTTTCAAAACGATCAGTCATTTGGCTTAAAGCAGCACGGTTTTTAGCAAGTAAAAGTACTCCGCTTGTATCAGCATCTAGTCTATGAATATTAGCAATAAAACGTAGTACTCGACGACGTGCCCAAGGTGCGCCCATATCGATTCCTTCTCTAAGCATTAGCATTAAATTACGGCTTGTTTGCTCCCATTGCACAGGCGCAACTAGATAACCAGAGGGTTTACTAATTGCTATTAAATGACGATCTTCATAAATAATAGGGACTGTTAATTTTGAACTAAGCCTAATTGTTTCAATTTTTTCTTGTTTTATCTTCGCTTTTTCCTGTTGATGGCTCATTTTTTTGTTGATTTCCTTGACTTGGTGTAGAGCTTGGGAGATGGAAAATCTCTACAGCATTATTATGAATAAATTGTTGAAACTCTGTTGCTGAAATAGCCCCTTTTATTGTTTTTAAAGGGCCTAAGTAAGTGTCATAGTGGTTTCTACCATAATAAGTGGCATCTGTACCAAAAATAACTCTATCAGCACCAACAGTTTTTATTGCTTTAAGTATTTCTTGAACAGGAACATGAGAAATCTCTAAGTAAATAAGAGCATCTTTTTTATTTTTGGCTTCTTGAGCAACATTAATAGCTTCTTCGTGTGAAGTGTTAAAACCCATATGATAAAGGACAAAAGGCACATTAGGGAATTTTTTTGCTACTTCATAAATTACTTTTGCACTTGAGCGGGGTGAACCTCCACAGTGAAATAATGCAGGTACATTATATTTTTGGCATAAAGCTAAGTAGGGAATTACCGAAGCAGAATTAGCTTGGAAATTATTAAAATCAGGGTGAAATTTAATTCCATAAAACTTTTTATCTCTTAAGAATTTTTCTGCTATCTCTGCACTTGCTCCTTTTGCTCCAGGCTTTGCCCAAAATAAAGGTTTAAGTTTAGGGTTTTCACTAGAGATTTTAGCAGTTTTTTCATTGACTGTTGTTTCATCTCCATCGGCAGTTACTCCAGAAATTGCCGCTCCATCAATATTAGAAATAAAAGCATACTCAATATTACTCTCTGACATTGTTGCAAGTAGGCTATTTAGACTTAAGTCAAACCCTTTAAATTCTCCAATATGGGCATGAACATCAATAATGCCAGGTTCATTAATATGCTCTATTGCATTACTTGCATTTGGTGAACAGCTTAAATTACTTGTATTTAGCATTAAGGTAATAAGTATAATAGGTATAAATAATAGTAAACGTAGTCGCATTTAGCTAATAAGTTTCTCCTCTATAGAAAATAAGAGAAATTCTTTATAGCAGAAAAAAAGCTTACTAACAAACCCTAAAACGTAGGTTTTATAGATAGAGGTTGTTAAAAAATAGATAAAACTATCTATTAAGGCAATAATAAAGGATAGATACATAAGTTTATTTTAGAGGGAATAATGTCCAAGAATTTGGATAATTTCTTCAAGTGAAGGTCGTTGATTAGGATCTTTAGCAAGCATTTGCATAATTAAATTAGCTAATTGATTATCAATACTAATTTTATTACTAATATGAGGTGGTTCTAGGTTTATATGAGAAATTAGTATGTCTACTTCTGAGCCTGAAAAAGGCACTTGTCCACATAGGAGTTCGTAAAAAATGATTCCTAAAGAATATATATCGGTTTCTTTGTTAACATCACGTTTTCTGATTTGTTCTGGAGACATATATTCAGGAGTCCCAACAATAATATTAGGATCTGTAAGCCTTTCTAAATCAGAGTCTTGCGTTTCATTTTCAATATTTTGCAAAAATGCAATGCCAAAATCTAAGACTTTTATAAAAGGGTTTATAAAAGTATCATTTAATAAGAAAATATTATTAGGTTTTAAGTCTCTATGAACAACGCCTTGTTGATGTGCAGCTAAAACGCCTTGGCAAACTTGTCCCATTACTTTTGCAGCCCAATTAATATCAACCATAACATGCTTTACTAAATGGCTCATTAAAGAATTACCCGAAAGTACTTCCATTACAATATAAGCTTGTCCTGAAGGAATAATACCGTATTCATAGGTTTCAATTACATTAGGGTGTTTAATACGCATTGCCGCCGCAGCTTCACGAGCAAAACGCCTAACTTCAGTAATATTGGAAACATATTCATGACGCAAAAGTTTTAAGGCTATAGTTTGTTCTTTTACCAGGTCTTGAGCACGATAAACTATTCCCATTCCTCCTTGACCAAGAGGTTCTATTAATCTGTACTTATTGTTAAGTATTTTATTAATGTGGATATTTTTTGTAATATTTGGGTCAATTATGTTTGTATGAGGTTGTCGAGCTTGTTGAGGTGAGCCTAAGCGGCTTAGTATTTTTTTTGTTCTAATAGCTATTTCTCTGACATTAAAAGGCTTATTCCAATAGTCTTCAACACCTGTTTCAAGTAAAGCAATTTTTACTTCTTCATCATCTGAGGTGGTAAGAAATATAAAAGGGATATGTTGAGTATGAGGAGAATTTTTTACTTGTAAAAAAAGCCCTATACCGTCCAATACAGGCATATGCCAATCAGAAATAATTAAACTAGGTTGATGGTCTACACAAAGTTGTAAGGCTTCTTGACCGTTTTCTGCTGTAATTATTTCGCTATCTAATTCTTGCAAAGCTTTTTTTAGAATTTTAAGAGTCAAAAAGTCGTCATCTGCTATTAAAATACAATGTTTATCCATTATTAACCTTGCTTGTTATTTAATATTTAAAGATTGAGATCTAAAACTACTCTTAATCCATTAAAAGGGCTTCTAATATGGGCTGTTGCTCTATCGCGAAATGCAGAGCGACAACCATAGCCTGAATAATCCCAAGAACCTCCACGTAATACTTTTAGCGTAGGTTTTTCACCTTTATCCCAAGGCTTTTCATCTATAGGTGCTCCATCATAATTATCATGCCAAGCATCTTGACACCATTCCCAAACATTTCCATGTATATCATAAAGTCCAAAAAAATTAGGATTAGCTAAACTCCCTACTTTGGTTGTTGTGGTTCTATAAATGCTCTTACGTGCTGAACCATAGGGAGAATTCCCATCAAAATTTGCTAGGCGTGCTGTTATTGTTTCTCCATAACTAAAAGGCGTTGTTGTGCCTGCACGAGCGGCATATTCCCATTCTGCTTCACTAGGAAGACGATAAGAATAACTGGTTTTTTGGGATAATCTTTTACAAAACTCTATTGCATCATACCAAGAAACTTGTTCTACAGGTAAGTCATCCCCCTTAAAAAAAGAGCCTTCAGCCTCTAAATCAATATCTATCTTAGGCCAGTTTGCTACAACCTCCCACTGAGCTTGAGTTATTAAGTATTTTCCTATAAAGAAACTAGGTATTGAAACTAGATGTTGAGGTTTTTCGTCTTTATCACCCTCAACACTACCCATAAGAAACTGTCCTTTAGGAATATATATCATTTCTAAAGTAACACCACCTAGGTCTTGACAAAAATATTGCGCTTTATTTTTACGTCTTTTGATAATTCGACCAAACCCGTCAACTACTGGTACAGAGAATTCAAATGTATTTAGATGATTTATCATAACTTGTTACTTTATAATATAATAAAGTTATTATCCAGAAAAAGTTAGGTAGCTAATAAAAAGGCCATTATTTATTTATTAAGTAGATATCTTAGCCCTGTTTCTAAATCTGGAAATAAAAACTTATAGTTTGCTTCTTTAAGTCTATTAGGGATTACACGGCTACTAGAAAAAAGTGCTTCGTCTGCAAGTTCTCCAAATGCTAAGCGTGCTGCAAATCCAGGTACAGAAAATATTGTTGGTCTATTTAATACCTGACCAAAAACTTTAGTAAATTCTTTGTTAGTAACAGGATTAGGTGCCACAACATTAAATACGCCTGAGAGAGAATCATTTTTTAGTAAAAACTCAATAATGTTTAATACGTCATCAATTATTATCCAACTCATATACTGTTTTCCATCGCCAAGTTTACCCCCTAGGCCAAGTTGAAATGGCAGCATCATTTTACTTAATGCACCTCCATTAGGGCTTAGGACAACTCCAATACGCATAAATACTAGACGAATACCATTTTCAGCAAGTATTTTACCAGCTTCTTCCCATTCAAAAGTTAACTGAGAAAGAAAACCTTTGCCTTGAGAGCTTTTCTCATCAAGAATTTCATCTGCTCGATTCCCATAATAGCCCGTAGCAGAAGCCATTAGGACAACTTTAAGGTTAGAATTAGCCTTAAGTAAAGTATTACAGAGGTTTTTAGTAGATTTAATTCTGCTATCTCGAAGACGTTGTTTTTTTTCTTCTGTCCATCTACCTTCAGCAATATTTTCTCCTGCTAAATGAATTAAGCCATCTGCTTGATTAAGTGCTAAAGGGTCTATCTCTCCTGTCTCAGGCTGCCATTTAAACTCATTTGCTTGAGGATTGGAGTTAGAACGAACTAGCTTTTTTATTTTGTAAGAGTTTTTTTCTAAGGTTTTTACTAGCGCAGAACCAATCAATCCGCTTGAGCCAGTAATAAGTATTTGAGAAATATTTGGCATAACAAATGTTTTCCTAAATAAAAAATGTTAGTAACTAAGCGATAGAAGGGTTAAGCTATTTTAAGCTATTTTAAGCTATTTCTTGGAAATATAAAGCCTTGGTAACAATAAAAAGTAGGAGACCTTAGACCTATCAAGTTGTTAGAAATTATTTTTTAGGAATTTAGTAAAAAAGGTGATTAAGGTTTATTATCTTTAACCACCTTTTTTGATTAACTAAACTTCATAGAGTAGATCTTCTGGAAGTGTTTGAAGGTTTTCTATTAATTGAGGTTCGCGAGGTAAGCGTGTTGCTTTTCGACTATCTATTTCTAATAAATGGTGATAGGCCTTATTTAAGAACCTTGGCATAATTAAATCATGGGTTCGTTTTACTCTATCTTCTGAGCGTAGACTTGCTAGCATTTTATTAAAAAGTTCTTCTCCATTATGAGCTAATATATGTTCGCGCTTTTCTGGGTCTAAAAAGTTACGTAATATGCTATCTCTATCGGCTTCTGGGTGAAATTGAGTTGCTTGAAATTCTTCACCACCTATAGATAGGGTCATAATAGCTTTTCCTCTAAGCCCATGACGGCTTTCTAGCGCTAAAACTTTGGCTTCTATTTTTTCTAGTGCAGATTCATCAGGGTGGACTACTTGATAATTACGGCGTTCAAAGGCGAAAAACCTTTCTCCTAAACCCTCTAACATATAAGAAGACATACCTACAGGAGTTGGATAGGCTGGCATAATACCATAAACCGATCTAGGAGCATCACAAACTTCAGCAAAAGCAAAATGCCTAGTCAAGACTTGAAAAGAATGACAGATAGCAAAAAAGAAGGTTTTTCGCTGTTTATGTAAATTATGCTCAACGACTGAATCTAGAAGATTAAAATAGTCTATTTCCCATTGTTTGCCCTCTCCATCGTGGGGTGAACCTGGGCCACCACTTGATATATAAATATCAAAGCAATGCTTAGGTACTTCTCCAAAATCTCTTACCCGGAAGTGTTCTATATTAAGTTCTAAAGAGGATTGGTGACGGGATTTCCAAGACTCCTGGGAATTTTCTAGTAATTGATAAATGCATCCAATACCTTGATTCTTAAAACCATCATTCATATCAAGTACAGCAACGCTAATTGTTTTTGTTTTAGGTAAATTACTCATAATAGTTGGTTTGTGAAAAACTTTTAGTGACGAAGATATTTTTTGTGTTTATAATAACCTAGTTTAGAGATTAAAACATCTAGAAAAACCCTCTAGTAAGAGCAATGAGCTTATTTAATACTATTGATCATAAAGGACTTTACGCTATTACAGATAGAGAAATAGCTAAAAGTAGTCATCTAGAAATTGTATCAGCTATTTTAGCTGGTGGAGGGCGCTTAATTCAGCTTAGAGAAAAGACTTTGCCAACAAATGATTTTTATCAAATAGCTTCTCTATCAGTGGAAATAGCCCATAAAAGAGGGGCTTATATAATTATTAATGACCGTGTTGATATTGCTAAAATGGTTAAAGCTGATGGAGTACATTTAGGACAAGATGATCTCTCACCAGAAAAAGCTCGCTTGATTTTAGGCCAAAATGCTATAATTGGCCTCTCAACACATTCATTAACACAAGCCTTAATGGCTAATAAATTACCTATAGACTATATTGCTGTGGGGCCAGTGTTTAGAACCCTAACAAAACCCGAAGCTAGTAAAGGTGTTACTGATGGACAAATAGGTTTAGATTTATTAAAAGAAATCTGTCTTAAGGTTAATAAACCAATAGTTGCTATTGGTGGAATTACCTTGGAAAATGCCTTGAGTGTCTTAGAAGCTGGTGCAAGCGCAGTAGCTGTAATATCTGATTTAGTAAAACATAGTGATATAAGCAAACGTACAACTGCTTTTTTAGAAAACCTAAAAAGGTAATTGTCCCTAAAATTGATTGTCATACTTGTAAGAGCTTAAAAATCAATTGGCTAAACTTTTGATTAAGAGCAACAGTTCTTCAGGGCTAGAAACTAAAAATAAAACTCTAAAATATATTGCTCTAAACTTTGAAAGTGCTTATTCTAGAATAGTTAGCCTTTAATGTAGGAGGAAGACTCATATGAGTTTTTTTGAATTACCCCCGCTTATTGAAAAAATGTTAGCTACGGCTGATAATATTAGCGACTTAAATTTCTCTGTTGGCCGACCCCCTCAAGTAGAAATAAATGGTAAGTTAACGCCTGTAGAAATAAAGGGGTTAAGAGTACTTACTCCTTATCAAACTGAAGTTATAGCTATGTCGCTACTTTCTGGCAATAATGATGCAGCAGAAAAATTGCTTAAGAGTGGCTCGGTAGATATTTCATTTAGTATTCATCAACGTACAAGGTTTAGAGTTAATATTTTTTCTCAGCGCGGCACTTATTGTATAGTGATGCGGGTAATTCCTACAGAAGTTCCAACCATTGAATCTTTAACCTTACCTCCACAATTAGGGGAAATTTCTTTTTATAAAAATGGTATTGTGTTGCTTACTGGGCCTACAGGTAGTGGCAAATCTTCAACTCTAGCAGCTATCATTGATAAGATTAATCGTGAAAAATATTATCATATTGTTACTATTGAAGATCCTATAGAGTTTCTCCACTCTCATAAAAATTCTACAATCAATCAACGCGAATTAGGTAGTGATACCCCATCATTTGCCCTTGCTTTGCGGGCTGCTCTACGTCAAGCCCCTAAAGTAATACTAGTAGGTGAGATGAGAGATTTAGAAACAACAGAAATTGCATTAGAGGCTTCTGAAACAGGCCACTTAGTACTTTCAACACTTCACACTACAGATGCTTCTAAAACCATAGATCGTATTATTGGTCTTTATCCTAAAAACGAAGAGCATATTATTCGGGTTCGTCTAGCACAGTCTTTCCGCTATATAATTTCTCAAAGGCTTGTTCCACGCGCAGATGGAAAAGGTCGGATGGCTGCTGTAGAAATCCTAAAATCTACTCCCCGTACTAGAGAATATATTGAGAAGGGTGAAAGCGAAGGCAAGTCCTTACTAGATGCTATGAATGATGGAGAACTTGAAGGAATGCAACACTTTGACCAAGTAATTGAAAAATGGATACGTCAGGGTATTATTAGCAAAGAGGATGGCTTATCATTCTCAACTAATCCTAGTAATTTACAACTTCGTTTATCAGGTCTTGGGGCTTCTAGTGACTTTGTTGTAGGTGGGCAGGATTCTTCTAGAGGGGATAGTTCTAATCGTAGTGCTTCTTTTGGAGCAGGGTCTATGCGTAATTTAATAGAGCGCTAAAAATATTAAGTCAAATTTATAAACTAAAGGTTATTTTTAGGAGCAAAAACATTTATGAATCAGATGTGTCCATCTTGTGGCTTTGATGTTCATATTGATGATAGTCAAGCACCCCCCTATGCATTTACTATGGAATGCCCTAGATGTAGAAAAACTGTTACTATGTCACCCCCTCCTAAACCTGAAGCAACATTAAAGAGCGATGCAACAATGGCTCGTACTAATGTTATGGGTGCTCCTAATACTAAGGCAGGTATACCAGGAAATTTACAAGAAACTATGATGATGTTTATGCAAATGATGGCAGGTGCAACGGCAGCAACTCCAGTGGCTGCACCTACTGCTGCTCTACCAAAAGGCATAGACCCAAAAACTGGCTATGCTTGGGCTAGAAAAAATATGCTAATCTGCTGCGCAGATCAAAACCAAAGACAAGTAATAGAACAAACTATGGGAGACTCCCGCTATGATATTCACGTAGGGCAAACCTCGGCACAAGCTTTAGAAATAATGCATGATGTAAAGGTAGACTTACTAGTGCTTGATCCTCAATTTGATGCTGCTAGACAAGGGGGAATTGCAGTACTTCGCCATGTTAGTTCCTTAATGCCAAAATATCGTAGACGTGTTTATATTGTGCTTGTTTCTCCACAAGTAAAAACCTTAGATACCTATATGGCTTTTCTTAATTGTGTTAACTTAACAGTTAATTCTGATGATTTAGAATCTTTACCAGCTATTTTGGAAAAGAGCTTAAAAGACTTTAATGAACTTTATAGACCTTATTTTGAATCAGGTGGAGGCACACCCTTATAAATTGCTTAAGAAATATACCTTAGAGATTATTAAATTTTAGTCTCTAGTTAATATTTCTTCTTATAGATATTATGGATAAAGAGGATGCTTTTTTGGCTTTCCAATCAGACTATATTTAACCCTACTCAATTTATCTACAATAATTTTATGCTATCATTTTGTTTGTCTAAACAGCCTATAGAACAATTGAAACATCAAACCTAGGCTCAGAAGCATATCAACTCGTAGGTTATCTACAAACCATATTATAATAAGATATAGTGAGAGGGTTTAATGCTACTTCTACTTTTTTACCTAATTTTTCCATTTTATAGTTTTACACCAAAGACAGTAATAACTTCACCATCACAGGAAGTTATCATACCAAAGAATGATATGGATAAATTGGAGCAAGGTAAAACTCTTGAACTAGAGCTAAAAGCAGGTGATAGCCATTCTTACCAAATTAGCCTCAATGCTGGGCAATACCTTAAAGTGGTTGTAGAACAAAACCGTATAGATGTAGCTGTTTCAATTTTTGACGCTGATAATAAGCAACTTCAGACAGTTGATAGCCCTAATGCCGAATATGGTCAAGAGCCACTCTCATTTATATCAGAGAAGACAGCAAACTATAAGTTAAAGGTACAATCTACAGATAAAAGAGCCAAACCTGGCAAATATAAAATTAGTATTATAGAGTTGCGACAGGCTATAGCAAAAGATTCCCATTGCCTTACTGCCCAACAAATATTATCAGATATTTATAAAGAATCTTTATCTGTAAAAATAACTCCTGAATTCTTACAAAAGACAATAGAAAGCTATGAAGCAGCACTAAAAGAATGGCAACTCGTTGGAGATCAAGAGAGAATAGCAACAACTCTTTATTCTTTAGGTGGTTCTTACAAGGATCTAGATGAAAATCAAAAAGGACTTGATTTTTTCCACCAAGCATTAGAAATCATTAAGAAATTAGAGGATAAGGGTTATGAAGCACAACTATTAGGAGTTATTGGTACTTCTTATCAAGTATTGCAAGAGCATCAAAAAGCACTTGATTATCTATGCCAAGCATTAGCCATCTATCAGAAGTTAGATGATATTAAATGGCAGGTATATGTACTATATAGTATAGGAGTAAGTTATGTTGAAGTGGAAGAGCTACAAAAAGCACTTGATAGTTTTAATCAAGCCTTATCTCTACCTCTACCAAATAATGGAGTACAAACAGTAATCTTAAGCCAAATTGGGGTTATTTATGATTTACTAGGAGAGTATCAAAAAGCACTTGATTTTTACCATCAAGCAATATCAGGAAAAAAAGTAACTGATGACCCTCCACCTGAATTTGCTCCGCTTTTTGCTCAGTTTGAAGAAGCACACATTTTTAATTATATTGGCATAGTTTATATTGCCTTGGGAGAACCCCAAAAAGCACTAGATTACCTAAACCAATCACTTGCAATAGTAAAAGCGAGCCGTGATAAAGCATTGGTGCCAAGTAGACTCTCTCACATTGGCATAGTTTATGAAGACTTAGGTGAAAATCAGAAAGCACTTGATTTTCATAATCAAGCCTTACAACTTGCAAGGTCAATAGATGATAAACCTAATACAGCATCTGCTCTTAGGAATTTAGGGAGAACTTACTTTTTAATAAAAGAAAATCAAAAAGCCATTGACTGTTTTAATCAGGCATTAGTACTGGCAAGAGCCATAGAGGATAAATCATTAGAAGCAAGTACATTCTTAAATATGGCTAAGCTTAAATATAGTACTAATGAATACAAAGAAGCTCTTGCTTTAACCCAACAAGCACTTACCCTTATTGAATCATTACGTACCAAGATAAGTGTTAAAGAACTACGCGCCTCTTTTACTGCCTCACAGAATAATTACTATGAATTTTATATAGATTTACTGATGAAACTACATCAAGAAGAGCCATCAGCAGGTTATGATGTATTGGCATTACAAGCCAGTGAACGTGCACGTGCACGTACTTTTCGAGAAATACTAACCGAAGCCCGCATAGATATACGTCAAGGCATAGATCCTCAGCTATTGGAGCGGGAACGCAATCTTAGAAAGCAAATTAATATCAAAGCAGAAAATTTACTGCAACTTTTTACTCGTAAGCATACTGAAGCAGAAGAGAATGCTGCAAAACAAGAAGCAGAAAAAGTAAACAATGAACTGCAATATGTAGAAGCATTAATATATAAGAATAATCCTCATTATGCAGCACAACAACAACCCCAACCTATTACACTAGATCAAATTCAAGAACAACTACTTGATGATACAGTATTACTAGAGTATGCCTTAGGAAGTGAGCATAGCTATGTATGGGCAGTTACACAGACTTCAATTGCTAGTTATAAGCTACCTAAACGTACAGAGATAGAAACTCTTGCATTACGCGTTTACCAATTGTTTACTGCACGGGAAAGAAAGAGTTTTGAAAGTGATGAAAAATTTGCTCAGCGATTAAACAAGGCACAAAGTGAAATGGCAATGGCTGTAACTGAATTAAGTAATATGGTACTTAAACCAATGGCTGAGCATCGGCAAAAGAAGCGACTACTGATTGTCAGTGAAGGCATGTTGCAGTATGTACCTTTTGCTGCGCTACCTCTTCCTACGCCCAAGAGCCTTTCTAGAGGCCAGAGAGTGAAAAAGCTATATAAGGCTGATTGGACACCTTTGCTTTTGACTCATGAAGTAACTAATTTACCTTCTGTAGCAAGCCTTGCGTTGCAAAGACAAGAAATACTAGGGCGCAAGCCTGCAAGTAAAAATATTGCTATTTTTGCTAACCCTGTTTTTTCCCTAGAAGATAATCGTCTTAAATCATCAGCAAATGTAACAAATGGAAAGCAGGATAATTTATCCAATGGTTCACTAGAGAAAATTCTTGCAGGATTATCGCCTATACCTGAGACAGAAAAAATGGCAAGAGATATACTTGCTATTACTCCAGGATCAGCTAATAAATTAATGCTAGGATTTGATGCTAATTTGGCAATGGCAACAAAACAAGAGATAGGTCAATACAGAATTGTGCATTATGCTACTCATGGTTTTCTTAGTCCTAATCCTGAACTTTCTGGGATAGTACTTTCTCTTTTTGATGTAGAAGGTAGAAATCAGAATGGTTTTCTTAGTGCCGCAGCAATATTTAACCTTGATTTACCAGTAGATTTAGTGATTCTTAGTGCTTGTCGTACTGGGCTAGCACTAGATCCAGAAGAGTCTGATAACCCATTTATAATCAAACAACGACTCAATAAAGCCAAAGATCTAGGAGTAGTAGGATTAACAAGGGGCTTTGTCTATGCAGGTGCGTCACGCGTAATGGTTACAATGTGGAATATACCTGTAGAAGCTACTTCAGAACTGATGGTACGTTTTTATAAACATATGTTAGGCAGACAAAAGCACTCTCCTGCATCGGCACTACGTGCAGCACAAATAGAAATGCTTCAACAATCACGCTGGAAAAATCCTTATTATTGGGCTGCCTTTGTTCTCAATGGTGAATATAAATAATGAGGCAAGAATTTTAACCACAAATAACAAAAAGCTAAAAATCCATTTTTACTGATTTTTAGCTTTCTGTTTTCTTACTTAATATTTCTTGTAGCTAATTATTGGATCTAATTCATTTTAGGGGTTGCCTACGATTGGTAAATCTTCTAGTGTCTGACAATTTACACCTACACAATTGCGCAACAGTCCCAGTCTGTTTGCTAGTTCATTTTTAAGAGAGGTATTTGCGGTTGTATAAAGATTCTGTAGTTCAAAAGGATCTTTATCTAGATCATAAAGCTCTCGCTCTCCATTCTGATACTCAACATATAAATACCTTGTGTTTCTTAAACCATGATAAGTGGGTACAACAAACTCATTATCTAGTCTCTGTTTTTTAGGCGATGTCCATTGCTCTAGCAAAATTGTTTGCCGCCAAGACCCAACAGCTAAGTTACTTTTTAGTAATGGCACAAGCGATCTGCCATCAGTAGTATTAGTCATTGTTGATTTAGTTAGTTCAGCAATTGTTGGCGCTATATCAATAATGCTAGATAGTTCATTAACCACTTTATTTTTTGCGACATTTGGCCCTCTAATTACAAATGGCACACCTATAGATTCTTCATAAGGAGTCCTCTTTCCGGCTGGTAGACGATGTTCACCAAACTGTAATCCATTATCTGAGGTAAAAATAATATAGGTATTCTCTAACTTACCCGTATCTGCTAGTGTCTTTATTATTTTTGCAACTGCCTCATCAACTGCTTGTAGAGATTGTAGGCGCTTGCGATAGAGATTATCTAACTTGTTTATTTGATTTTTGGTCAATAATGCTCTCCCACGAATATAATCAGGCTTCGAGCTAACGTTTTTCTCATTAAATGATAGTTTACGAGGTGCTCTGGCATTTGCAAAAAGATTGGCATGTCTAGGAGCAGGCACCGCTGGTGCATGAGGAGAAGAGGTAGCAAAATACATAAAAAATGGTGTGTTATTTTGATTACTTTGAATAAATTCCGTAGCCTGTTTTGCTAAAACATCTGTTAAGTAATCAGAAGGGTTATCTCCATATTTGACAATCTGTCCATTCTGATTCATTTCATAATTAAAAGAGAACCTATCTTTTGTTACTCCACTAGTTAAAGCATACCATTGATTCCAACCAGGAGGGATATAAGTTGGTTTATTATCAGGATAGCCATTAAAATATTTACCAAGGTAGATTGTTTTATAACCCTCTGATTGAACTGAGGTAGCAATTGTAGATAACTCTACATTTTTGGCAAAAACAGTCCTAAACCCTCCTTCAGGAGGAGAATTTTTTAACACGCCATGATTATGTGCATACTGCCCTGTTAATATTGAAGTGCGTGATGGACAACATAAAGGCACACTAACAAAGAAGTTTGAAAATGTTGTACCTTGTACCATTAGTTGTTGCTTAACTGTTGGCATTGAATCTATTAATGGTTTATCCATATCATCTGTTAGAATGAAAATGATATTTGGAGGGACTGAAGGAGTTTGTCCGCTTTGTAATTGAGTTGATTGGGACGCAGATATAAAGAAAGAATTAATCAGAATAAAAATAATAAAAATGACAACGATTTTGTGCATACTATTTCCTTAAATTATTTTTTATGAATTATCATTAGCGAAATTTTCTTTACTCCACCAAAACAGACAGGTGCCTTTAGACAGTTGTCCATTGTTGATAGGTTAAATTGCTTGAAATTGAGTTGATGATCCTAGACTATATATAGCTATACATCGCTAGGCTGTGGGTGTATTGCCCTTTCGCTAAAAGCAAACACTCCATCCCAGTCCATATATTTGAGCTAATAGGCGAGTATCGGCTTAGAAAGCGTGCCTCCTGTTTTGGATTACATGTTTTATCTTAATTACTCTTGCGAGTTTAGGTTTACATACTTTATTATTATTTATCTCAGCAAACTAATTTGTTCTGAGATCCGTTAATTGAATTTTTTTGGCAAGTTTCATATTGATTAAAATAGTTAACAGGTTAAGGTAAGCCAGAAAATTTTATCTTTGAGCTAAAGATAGTTATTTGGTTTAATTGGCGACTTAAATTTCTTATACTCAAAACTGTTAACTACAATATCAATTACCTACCCCTTGAAAGGGACAGGCTTGTTATGAAACTTGCCTTGTTTTTCTTCATACTAACTAACGCGCAATATTTAGCCTAATGCTATCGTTAAATTTGGTAAAATATTAAAGCAAGGGTTAAGAAATTGCGTAAAACCAATAAAAATAGGTATAGAATTTAAAAACTAGAAAATAACAGTAGTGTTTGTTTAATTAATCAAACCTAATGTTTTTCTTTTAGGCGGGAAACAATAACTATTGCCAAATCTCTAGGGTCTTTATATCCTGTAAATCTTTCTTGGAATAATATTTTACCTTTGCGATTTACAACTTCTATATCTACTAACAACTCACCATTATGTTCTTTTAGCGTACCTTGTAGCAGAGCATCAGCTAAATCTTTTCTTGCTAAAACCTCTATCTTTTCTTTTGCCAAATATTCTTCTAGCATTTTATAAAACTGTTCGTGTAGTGAGCTATTGTCTAGTAGCTCTATGTAAATCTGTTCTATTTTAACTAACTCTGTTTCAATTGGCGCAGATGAAGATAAAGTTTGCTCATCTTGAGGAAATGTTTTTCTTGTATTTTTTGCTATTGTTTTTACAGGTTCTTTAATTTTGGTATTTTTTGCTATTGTTTTATTTACTTCAGGTTGTGGTGTAGGTGTTTTGGATAGTGGTTCTTGTTTATTTATTTCCTGTTTATTTATTTTCTGTTTCTGGCTTATATTTTCTTTGTCTTTAGGTAATCCTTGTTTATTAGACAAATTAAAATAGATTAACAACACACAAGCTATAACAATAACAGTAACAAAACTTGTTACTAACCTAAAAGGTCTTTGCCATTGTTGGTTGAGTAGGGTTAATATGCTTATTTTACTTTCTTGCCAAGCCAAAGGTTTTTGATAAGAGATATCCATAACAAAGGTTTTATTATCTATACCAAATATACCAAATTTGGCAGGTCTTAGTATAAAAGTAATTTGGCTTCCTAAAGCTAAGGCTCTAAAGTACTTCTTTTGCTTTCCTAATAAACGATCTAGCCATGAATAGTCTATATCTGTTGCACTTAATACAAAAACCGCTAACAAAGAAAGAGTATTGTTATGATGAGAAGTAACCTTGATTAGCTTTACATCCTCTGACAGACTTAAGCGAATGCTACGAGTTTGTTTTAGGTTGAATTCTGCTTTTTTCTCACCATCTATAAAAACAAATATCTCTTCTAGATTTTCTCCCGTCTTTTTAGCCTTTTGCATAACTTGCATAGCTAAATTACTAAGTTCTTGTTTAAGATCCTTTGAGCCGTTTATGATTTTTCTCATCTCTTTTTCTCCTGCTCTAGGTTCACTTATTTCTATTTGGGGAATGTTAAAGTGTGGAACTACTAGTTTAGGTGGTTGTAGCGGTTTAGTTTTATGTAGAGAAGTGTCTTTGATATAGTTATCAATCAAACAAGTATAACAATCAGGACATATTATAGTATGGGCACGGCTCATTTCTACTTGATCAATAGTACTAATTTTTTCGAGGCTTTCAAATAAATGTTGGTCAAAAGACTTAGTACTTTTATTAAAGGTTTCTGCTACACAGTCAGTTTCCCAGGGAATAAACTTATAATTGCATTGCCTTATAAATTCTTGCCACAAACCTTCATGGTCTTCTTTAATATCAAAAAGCTCTTTATCTGTTTCATTTTTCCACTTAATAAATAAGTAAAAACGTTTTTTTAGCTTTTCTATGAATTTTTTCTTTAGTTTGTATAGGTATGTTCCCTCTACTACATCTGGATTAAGATATACACAGAGATCAACCACCTGTGGTAGCGAATAATCATAAACCATATGACTTATAGCCAATGCTACATAAAACGAGTTGTTATCAATGGAGCTTTGAATAAGAAATTTTAAATACCGAGCAAGCATATCTTTTTGTTCTAGAGCGATATCTTTATGCTGCTCATATAATTTCGTAAGATGACTATCAGAAGCTATTTCACTAAGCTTAAGTGTATTTTCTAAATCTTTAATTTGTAGGTTATATGTTGCCAAGTATTGTCTACGTGACTTTTCATTACAGCAGTGCAAATATCGCATAACATATTCTACTTCTTGGTATTTTTCCCACTTTTGCGATTCTAACCAGATCATATCTTGGAACATCTGTACTTTATTAAGTAATACTTTTGTTACTTTGTTAGCATCAGAGTGTTTTCTATAGCGGCTTTTATCATAAGCAACATGTTTTACGTTAAGCGCAGCATCCAAAACTATCTGAAAGGCTATCTCCTGATTGGGAAATAGAGAAAGAGCTAGTATCATAGCTCTTTCAGCATAAGGTAAGAGTTCTAAATCAACCAAACCTGTCTTTTCAAAAGCAGACAAAGTAGCAAAAAGAATGTTGTTTAATTTTGCGACAGCACTTTCAATTTCCACATTTTTTCCTATTAGGTTCTATAAAACTCAAAAGTGTGTGGTTAATGGATATAATAAGCACTTAAAGCTGTATAAAGGTTGTAAATAGCAAAGGAATGTCAAAAAAATTCGCAAAAATCACCATTGTATAAGCTTAAAGTTTTTTGCAGTTAAACAGGTTTCCATTTTTTACATCCATTAAACCACCACTTTTGAATAGATGCTTTTATTCTGTGGGCAAATAAGACCAGATAAACAAGTCCATAGGTTCTTGAAAATAAAATTGCAAAGACCTAGTGTCTTCCAAAGAAATATCATCAAACCCAAAATTATCAACAGTGTCTGCAAAAAGTTTGTTTTGCATAATTTTACCGATTACAATGATAGGTGTGCCAACCTTCTTTTTTAATAACTTTACCCCTTTATTTCCTTTGGCTAAGACTCCATCTATAAGATACTCTGTATTTTTATCAACAAAAATCTGTGTATTGAAGGCAAGGAAATTGGATTTGGTTACTTTTTGGAGATTATATCTGCCAAGAAATTGAGCAAGATTTGGTTGATGAACCCTGATTTCACCATTAGCAGATTTGGAAGCATCACGGACGAAGCTTATAAAAGCACCTTTTAGTGAAGAGTTAGGATCAAGAGTTTGTCCTGTTGCTTGAGCTTGAACAGCACGGAAATCTGCAATGTTTATAGAAATTCTACCACCAAAAATCTCAAGTATTCCTGGCTTAACATCTGTTACATATCCAGCACCAGAGTCGCGCAAAAAAGTTCCGTCTATGGCACTCACAAATACAGATTTGGCAATGAAGCCTGAGTTTAAGAGCTTGACTCCCATCACAATTTCGTGAAAATTGGGTTTGAGTTTTGTAAAATCTTCAAACTTTTCAATTTTAACGTCGCTAGGGCCAAAAATTCTTGTTTCATTATCAATAGTAATCTTTTGGTTGTTGATTGTAATAGTCTGGTTTGCTACATCAAGCATATCCATGCTTTTGAAAACACCGCCTATTGAACCGTTTTCTGGTAAAATTACTTGAGCTAGTTCAGGTTTAGAAGGGGTAGATTGCGATTCTGCTATAGGGCCTTCTGTAACAAAAACCGAGCCTACTGTTATAGCAGAAGGTAGAATTGCCTTACCAGTTGATCCATCAATAAGCTTGCTTGTTGAAACATCAAAAGACAAAGCCCCATTTAATACTTGAACAGTTGTTCCTTGTACTCCTGTTACAACACCATTAAAAATTAATATCTCTTTTTTAGGTGTCTGTGCTGTTATTGAGCTAGCAGATAAAAAAAACATATTTGCACAAAAAAAGATCAGTAAAAGAAATGCTTGCGCCATGCCAAAATAATTTGAAAAATTAGTTCTCTTTTGTAGAAAAAACATATTCACTATCTCCTTAGTTAAAGATTATGTACTCAAAAAACTACCTACTCAAAAGTGTATGGCCTAATTGAATACAATAACTGCTCAAAGCTAGATAAAAAGCTGCAAATGGTAAGAAAAATTTTTCGCAAAATCACCATTGCAAAACCTTAAAAATTATTGAGTTAAGCAGATTTTTACTTTGTACCAATTGTCCTCTTACTTTTGAGTAGTCTTAAGTATTATCCTTGACTTTATTGCCAAAAATTACATTGTTGCCTGTCAGGATAAACTTTCTTGTACAAGCGGAAGTCTAGCCCTTTTGTTTGTTTAAACTATGTATTTTTCTGACAAATTTTCATCAGGAAAGTATAAATTGTGCTAAGAAAGTGTTGTAAATTTGTGGATTAAGTATATTTAGTGGAGGGGTAATTTTAAGATATAAAAAATCAAGTAGGGTTGTTTTGGTCTTTTCTCAAAACCTTTTTGTCTATAGGCTTTTGCTCCTAATCTCTTATAGAGTGATTTAATAGGCAATCTAATAAACCAATAAAGGTGGTAAAGTTAGTAAAATCTCTAGGTTTTATTTTTTTCCCAAATATCACCCCAAGAAGCTTTTCTTGCAAGCTTATAAGCTTCTTTATTTTTTTGAGATAAAGTTACTCGACTTAAACCTGCACTAGTGCATAAATCTAGATGAATATGTTTAGGGCGTTTTAGCGGATGACGGATGATTCTAGAATAAAAATTATCACTTAGTTGTTTACTTGCAATTACATAAGAAAATTTTTCATCTTCATAAGAAAGCGTTCCTGCTTTAGCCCTACGATGAAAGCTTGAGCGTTCAACACGTACAGAAAAATGACACCAGTCATTTTCTAGAACAGGACATTTTTCTTTATGTGGGCAAGGGGCAATAATATTTGCTCCTAAAAGAATTAAAGAATCTCTAGCTAAAAGAATATTATTAAATCCTTTTACTGTACCAGGCTCAATAATTACTAATATATTTTGGGTAGCTTGCCAAGCATGAGATAACACTTTCTTTTGTGTTAATGAGTCCATTTCCCCTAGAGAATAGGACATAATCACTAGGTCATGCTTAGAGAAGTTTTCTTTATTGTTTGGGGTTAAACTTAGGTCTAAGTTAAGCCATTCCAAAGAATTAATAGTAGGGCTAGTTAAATTGGTTGCTAGTTTTTTTCCTAGAGCAATAAAATCTCTATCTTGTTCGACTAGAGTTATTTTACTGATTTGGGGCCAAATACTTAATGCTGCCCAAAGAGTTGTGCCTGGGCCTGAGCCTAAATCAAGTAAACTACTGATTTCAATATCAGGGAAATGTTTTTTTATTTCTAAAAAAGAGCTTAAAATTGCGCAATAAGTTGCAGGGAGTCTTACCCCAATATAGGCAAGACGTTGTTCTAGAGAAGTAATAAATATTTTTTCATTTTTGCGATAGAGTAGAGAAAGCTCTTTTATTGCCTCAGAAAATAGCGAAAAGTTTATTTTAGAGACTTCTGATTCAATTGCTTGACTAAGTTTAGGGGGAAGAGAAGACATTTAATTTTTAAGATTAAGAAAACTAAATTTGAAGGAAAAACCTAATTTTCTTTAGCGAACTAATACTAAAGCTTCATTAAGTATTTCGACTTCTGGAACATCAACAGGGGTTTCTAATAAAAATAACGCTTCAGATTCACCAAATTCATCAGACTCATCAGACTTTTGCCATTTATGTGATAAACATTGTACACAATAAGGTTTTCCTTCATTTATGTGAGCACGTTGAATAAGTTGGTTACAGTTATCGCAATTAAAAAATTCAGCCATTATTTTATCCTAAAAAAAACTATTAAGTGTTTTGTGTTTTTACTATAACTAAGTGTATTTTGCAACTAGCGAAAATGTAAAACTTTAATTTAACTTGGATTTGCTAGCTGGATTAAGTAGTCTTGATAGGTTGGACATTGATGTTTGCGAGTTGCATAGCGGCAAGGTTGTTGAGCTAAAGCACATTGAAAGGCGGGGGCTGTTTCTACTTGAGAACTATCTTTTGAAGGATCCTCATCTTCAAATAGTGGTTTATCGCCTACTTTAATGTGTTCACAAAATATGCTTTTAGGATCTGACATTAGATAGCCTCTTAGCCTGTTTTAAGAATTTTAGTTTAAGGTCAAAGCTAAAGTTAGGACTAGTTATCGGCAAGAATTAATTAAAGTTGTTATTTTCTTGCTAATATCTAAAACCTACTAATAATCACTTATTAAACTTCTTAAGTAAGTAGCAAAAGGGTTTTTATTATTGTTACTATAAGAAAACAGTTTTATTAAAATAGTCGTTTTATGTTTGGGCAATACTAAAAGACTAAAAAAATAATAACTGTATATTGTAAGAGAAAAAACATAATGCAAATATCGAGTAATCGTAGAAAACTTATTACCATAGGTGTTTTAACCTCAACATTACTAGCTGCAATGGAATCGACTATTGTTTCTACTGCAATGCCAACTATAGTAGCAAGTTTAGGAGGACTATCTAGGTATAGCTGGGTTTTTTCTATTTATCTACTTACATCAACTATTAGCATGCCAATATGGGGAAAACTCTCAGATCTTTATGGAAGACGTAGCTGTTACCTAGTAGGTATTGCTATTTTCTTATTAGGATCTGTGCTTTCTGGTGCATCCCAATCAATGAATCAATTAATTGTTTTTCGGGCAATACAAGGGCTTGGCTCAGGGGCGATAGTGCCTTTATCTTTAATAGTTATAGGAGAAATTTATACATTAGAAGAAAGGGCAAAAATGCAAGGGGTTTTTAGTAGCGTTTGGGGTGTTTCCTCAATTATTGGGCCGATACTAGGAGGTTTTATTGCAGATCATTTTTCATGGAGATGGGTATTTTATATAAATATTCCTGTAGGTTTAGTTGCAACAGCGATAATTATTTTTGGAATGAAAGACTTAGTTTCTCATAGCCTTACTAAACCTAAAATAGATTATGCTGGTACAGTCTCTTTAAGCCTCTCTATATCGATTTTATTAGTAGCTTGTTTAGAAAGTAAAGAAATTGCTTCTACTAAGGTAATTTTACTATTATTGTTGACCTTTCTTTTCTTCGCTATTGCCTTTATTTATTTTGAAAGCAAAGCAGAAGAACCTATTTTGCCTCTTAACTTATTTAGAAATAAAGTATTTTTAGTTTCTACGTTAGGTAACTTTTTTGGGGGCTGTATTTTATTTGGAGTTATTTCTTTTGTTCCATTATTTATGCAAGTTGGTTTAAATACAACTGCTACAAGTTCTGGAAAAACCATTATGTTTCTATTATTTAGCTGGATTTGTAGCTCGACTGTGAGCGGAAGATTGATTTTACATTATGGCTATAGACCTTTAGTTATTGCTGGTATGCTAGCTTTAGTGATAGGTACATCTCTATTAAGCTTAACTGTTAGTTCTACTAGTAGTATTTATAATATTTATTTTAGTGTTGCGGTAATTGGTGTAGGAATGGGGCTAGCAAGTTTTTCAATCTTAATTGCAGTACAAAGCTCTTTTCCTACAGATTTATTAGGGGTTGTAACTTCTTCAACACAATTTTTCCGAAATATTGGAGGCGTGATAGGAACAGGAATTTTTGGTAGTGTTATGGGTATTAGTTTAACTAAAAGTGTTAACCAAATTTCAGAAAAAAGCCTAAGTCAAGAATTAGAAAAAATAGTAAATAACCCTAATTTGATTGTTGATGTAGCGACTCGTAACAATTTAGCCCCTAGTGTAATAACCCAGTTTTCTAATGCGCTATCAAGTGCTCTACATTTAGTATTTATAATTAGTTTTTTTATGTCTCTAATAGCGTTACTGGTGGCATTTCTAATGCCATCAAAAGAAGAAATTAGACAGTTTAAGGAAATTTCTTTAATTCCAGGGGAAAAAACTAATCCTTCTCATTAAAAAATAGAAAAAAGTTTAACAGATTTCTTATTAAAGAAGGATTTCTCATAATTGAATCAAAAGGAAAAAAAGAATAAAATAAAAAACTTAGTTATCTAACTATTCATTAATAAAGATCTAAAAAGTAAACTATTTAGAAAACATAAAAACAACTTAAAATATATTTTCAAACTTCTAAGAATAGGTAATTTCAAACTTTTTACTTTTCTTTTAAGCTATGAAAAAAATAACTTAATAAAAATCACAAATTTTGAGTTGTTTTAGGAGAAAGGCCTATGCATAGAATTTTCTGGCTAATAGCTTTAGTCTTGTTAGTTTTTACTCTAACTTTTGCACAAATTGATCCTTGGAAGAATCGAACGGTTATTAGTGTTATAGATGGAGATACCGTAGTTTTAGATAATGGAGAGGTTGCAAAGCTTATTGGTTTAAGCTCACCTCATGCTAAGCATGGAAAACAAGAAGGACAAGTTTTTGGCGAACAGTCTCGCATTTTAACAGAAGAATTGTTACTTGGGCGGAAAATAGAAGTCGGTTTTGATATTGCCTATGGTTCTAGCGGCCATAGAGATCAATTTGGACGAGCACTAATTTATGTAACAGTTGCTAAAGGGATAGAAAAATCAATTGCAAATATAGAACTCTTAAAACAAGGTGCAGGTTTTTACTTACCAGCAGAAAAAGAATTACAAATTGGAGCCGCATTAAAATCTGCTGAAACCGATGCCCGTAAACGTAAAGCAGGAGTTTGGGCAGCTACAGATAAATCCCCTATAGAAATTGCTGAAGCAGAAGGTAAAGTATTTCAAGAAACAGCTAGCCTAAATCTTATTTTTATTCGCCCTACAGTCCCAATTATTCAAGGGCCTGGAGTAACTTCTGAGGTTGCTATAAACAAAACACCTACACCAACAACACCTACTAAAAGTGCTGCTATGGATATGGAAGATTTAAGATTACGAAATCCTAATGGGCCTAAAAAAGAAGAACCTAAAAAAGCTAATCCAGCAGATAATGGAAATAGTATTTATGATTTAGCAACTCGGGCTGTTTTCTTTTCAACTTTTGATGGGGAACAAAAACTAGAGCTTTACAAAGCTGTTACTAGAGATAATGATACTACTTACAGGATTAGTGTTAAGCAAAATTCAAAGGAAGTAGTTTTTATTACAAATGCTAATGGGCTCAAGGAGATAGATAAATTGCTTTCTAAGGGTACAGAGAGCCAACCTACTCTAAGTTCTATACAATCAACTATAGGTGGTTTTAGCGGTCAATATGGGACAAATGTTGTTATTTCTACTGGTAAAGATGGAGGATTAGTATTAAATTTGACAGGTAAGGATGGAACAATAAAATTTTATCTTAACCGTCAAAATGCGCAAAAAATGCAGATCGCTATAGGGAATGTTTAAATTTTCTGCTTTATCTGGCAGAATTTAACTAAAATTCTGCCAGTGGATGTGTTAAACTGTTGAAATATTTACTAGATTTTTATCACTATAAATTGCTTACTAAACTATATTCGGGATTTTCTTGATTCTTGGCCGAGAAAATCGTAATTTATATAAGGGCTTATAATTCATTTCGTTTTAAGTTAAATAATAATTTGTTTATATAGGAATAGATAATGGCCAAGAAAAAATGCCCAGCCTGTAATCAACTTTTCGCAGAAACTGCTGTTTTTTGTCCAAATGATGGAAAAAGACTAGTTGATGATGAGGAGTCTCCAGATAAATTTGTTGGTTTAGTCTTAGACGCTAAATACCAAGTAGAACGACTTATTGGTAAAGGCGGCATGGGTAATGTCTATGAAGCAAAACACCTTCATATGGGTTTGCCTGTAGCTGTTAAGATACTTCACCCTCATTTAGTAACTGATAGCACGGCAGTGGAACGCTTTCGCCGTGAGGCCCGTTCTGCTCGTACTGTTAATCATCCTAATGCTATTTCTATAATGGACTTCGGAGTTACTTCTGATAACATATTATATCTAGCAATGGAATTGATTAATGGTTTAAGCTTACAGGAAATGCTTAAGAGAGAAATTACAATTGATAGTGCGCGTACCGTGAAAATAATGCGGCAAGTTTGTTTAGCTGTTGATGCTGCTCACCAAAAAGCTATTATTCATAGGGATCTTAAACCAGATAATATTTTACTTCTTGATTATGGTACAGATACAGAAAAAGTAAAAGTTATAGATTTTTCTATTGCAAAAATGAAAGAAAGCGGAAAAGACCCTAATCTTACCAGTGCAGGAGTTGTTGTAGGAACTCCTCAATATATTTCTCCAGAACAAGCCCAAGGTCTAGAACTAGATAGCCGATCAGATATTTATAGTATGGGTATCATTCTTTACCAGATGCTAACAGGTAATGTTCCTTTTACAGGGAAAACTTCTGCAATGTTACTAATGCAACATATTCAGGCTAAACCTAAATCACTACGCGAAATTAAGCCTGAAATTCCTGTTAAATTAGAAGAAGTTGTCCTAAGATCGCTATCTAAACAAGCAAAAGATCGTCAACAAACAGCAGCATTACTAGCTAAAGAGTTAGAAGAGGCTATTTCAGCATCTGCTCAAACTACTGAAGCAAAGAAAGAACCAACAAGAGAATTTGGTAAAGATAAAGGCAAAGGAAATGGTAGCTTAAATGATCCACCTCCACCTCCACCTTCTCAACCACCTCCAGTTGAACCAAAGAAAAGCTTTTGGCAAAGACTACTTAGTTTAGTATTTGCTAGGTAAAAGACTTAAATTTTCTATAATAAGAGTAATAAAAATAGCCACACTTGTGTGGCTATTTTTATTTTAAGTGTAAATACTTTGAAAATTAATTAAGTAATAGAAACTACTAGGCTTTTTAAAGTGTTTTAAGATTTTTTTTAAGATTTCTTAATTGATAGAGATTTAATTCTCCAGAAAAGAAATCAGTATTTTTTGTGGTGATTTCTATTCTATTATAAAGATCTTTTATTGCAGCATCTAACACCACATCATGGTCAAATGCTAGTTCTGGTAATGCATTTATAGGAAACCATTTAGCATCATCTGCATCATCTGCACCTGCTAAATCTCCAGGTAATTTTGCTAGGAATGTATGGTAAGTAATAGTAATGGTATGGCCTCTAGGGTCACGACCAGGATCACCATAAGTATAAAATTGTGTTAAGGTTACATTTTTAAGACCTGTTTCTTCTTCTAATTCTCTGCAAGCGGCAGTAGATAGAGCTTCACCAACTTCTACAAAACCTCCTGGAATTGCCCATTTACCAGCAAAAGGGGGATATTTTCTTTTTATTAGTAGTATTTTAATTTCTTCTTCAGCTAATGCAAAAATAATAGTATCAACTGTTACAGATGGTTTGGGGTAGTCTATAGACATTTATTTGTTTTTTATCTCCTAAAATTATTTTTAATCTTCTTGTTTTTCCATTTCTTCTCTAAATTTGCGTAATTGTTCTGGATCTACACGTGGTAGAGTATCTCGCAAGCTAGCCCGATGTTCATAAGATTCTTCTAAGCGAGAAAAGGCTTCGTCTGTTCCTAAATCACAAACGCATTTGCTACAAGCATAGAGAGCAGAAGTAGGATTAGACGATTCATTATAAAAAATTGTACCCTCTAGGTTTGGAGTTAAAGAATCGTGACATAAATAGCAATATTTATTCATAATTAACTACTCTGTAGGATTTGCTATTAATGAGTACTAACTGAATGTCTAATGAATATTAGAATTTATAATTATACTATGGATCGGCTTTTACCACATAAGATTAATATTGTGCCAAGTAATAGAGAAGAAAGATATATTCCAAAAACAAGCCAAAAATTTTGTAAAAATGTTCGAGCATAAGGTAAAAAGTAAATGTTTACTCCAAAAATCAATAATGCTCCAAAAATTTGTAATACACTTGCATCATTAGGATGGCTAATATGTTGATTAGATAAACGTTTTAACTTTTTAGATACTTTAATACATCTTTTACATTTACCAGTTTTAGGATTAAATAAATCTACCTTATGACAAATGTCACAACGTGTTGGTAAACTTTCGTGTAGAATTATTATTTTAGACATTAAAAGAATTATATTCTAATCCAGCTAACATTGAACCTCCCCCACTTAAAAATTCTATGAATTTTTTGAAGTGGGGGATTCTGTGATCTTCAGAGGCAAGTGCAAAAGGCCAAATGTCTCCCTATCCGCTTCCTACAATATGTCGTTGTAGGCTCTAAGATAGTTTCCAATCTTTTGTGCGAAGCACTCTGACGCAGTGTGACCTACGTTTGAGGATAATTAATCCGTCTGTTGCGCTTTATATTAGTCACAAATACTGAACTAACCGCACCTAGTATGGGCTTTTACTCCCATCTTAACGACAAGGTTCTATGTCGTTGGATACCGAAAAATTACTTGTTTGTAGTTTTTCTATTTTCCGTTAATTCAGTAGTTTTAGATAATTCTCTTTGAGAATTTAATCTTAATTATTCGACCTCTGGGCGTTTCGGCTCTTCAGATTAGTATGCTTTATTTAAGCTGATCGAATGATTGATTTTAGGTTTTATTTTTATTTTTGTCTATATTTTTTATCTATCAAGACCCGATTCATCCCACACTTATTTTGCTATCACAACATTGAACTGGGGGCTTTCTCGCTAAAGAGTGGTAAATATATTATTCTTTAACAAAAGCAAAATATATTCTACCTTTTTATTGATTAAGTAAAAAGATTATTGTAGGAGTATTATAGGAGTATAATAGAAATATAATAGAAATATAATAGAAATGCTGCGAAGAAACTAGTCTAAGAGAAACTTAAGGCTTTTATCTTAAACTATAGGAAATAATTGCTCTTAAGAACTATAATAGCAAAAAATAGCAAAAACCCTAGTTACCAAACTGCCACTTAATATAATATAAATACAGTCTAATAAAACAAGTTAAGTTTTTAAATTAAAATTTTTATTCTTAAGCCTTAGAAAGATGAGGTAATAGCTCAGCGCTAAAAGATTAGTCTTAAATAAATACTTTTTAAGACTTATAGGAGCGATTAAAGAACAATTGCTATTTAATCAGGACTAGCTGAGCTATTAAATATTTCTAGTCAGGTAATCTAGGATCACTACGATGCTCGTCGGCTGTAGTGAGACTGGATTTAATAGCGTATTTTACTAGTGCAGGTAAATCGTGCATATTAAGTTTTAGCATAATTCGAGCACGATGAGCTTCGACTGTACGACGAGACAAGTTTAATATTTGTCCTACTTCTTCATTCGCATACCCATCTACTAGAAGTTTAAGAACCTGGCTTTCTCGTTCAGTTAATGAAGGTTGTTTATTAGTTGATCTTTTAGCCATTAATTATCTCCCTATATTTGGCATTTTATAACTTTCTAAAATAAATATTTTCTATTTTGTATAAGAATTTAAACTATGGATTTTTAAGATACTTAATCTTTTTTATTAATATTCTTGATTAGAGTAGTAAGAGCAAGTCCTTAGTGAATAATATCTGCCATAATAAAAGCATTACCTTATTTAAGTCAAGTAAATATAGTAATTAAAAAACTTTTATATTTAAGATTTATTAATTAATGAAAATAAAGGACTAAAGTTTAATTATAAAGCATAAAAGCAGAAAAATTATAGGTAAGAAATTATTTTGAATATTAAGATTTTAATCTTTAATCTTTAAATCTTTAATCTTTAATCTTTAATCTAGAGTTCGTTTAACTATTACAATAGTAGTATCATCAATTGGTGCACAAGGCCCCATAAATTCAGCTATAGCTCCTTCGATTTGATCTCGAAGTTTTGAAGCCGTACGAGTACGATAACGACGAATGACTTCTATTAAACGGTTTTCTCCAAAATCCTCATCTCTTTCATTTACGCTATCAGTAATACCATCACTATAAATAACAAGTACGTCTCCAGGATTTATAAGAGTAGTATTAGTTTCATAGGTTATTTCATCAGTAATACCTATTGGGAGGCCACCTGACTCTAAAAGCTTATGATTACCATCTTTAGAAACTAAAATTGGTGGATTATGCCCAGCATTTGAGTAAAAAAGCTCTCCTGTTATAACATCTAACTCGGCACAAAATAGCGTAAGGAATTTATTATCTGGAGAGCTAGCAAAAATATATTTATTGATCTCTGTAACTATCTGGGCCGGTCTAAGAGGCGTTTGAGCTTGTGCATGTAATGCAGCATGTAAACTAGACATCATTAAAGCTGCTCCCATACCTTTACCAGAAACATCACCTAAGGCAAGCAGAATACGACCGTTTTTACGATGGATAAAATCATAGTAATCTCCTCCAATTTCCCTACAAGGAAAACTTATTCCTATCATATCGTAATTAGGTAGACGAGGAGGTGAAAGGGGTTGTAGTCGTATTTGAATTTCGCTTGCTACTTTTAATTCTTCTTCCATCCTCTTCTTTTCTATTCTTTCCTCTATTAAACGGGCATTTTCAATTTTAATTGCTGCTACTGAAGCTATAGTAGTTAATACTAATAAGTCATCTTGGTTAAAGCGAGTAGCATAAGGGTTTTCTGCATAAATCATTCCCATAACTTTTTCCCCTATTACTAAAGGCACAGCCATAATAGAACGTATTTGATTAATAACTATAGACTGCATTTCTTGAAAACGAGGATCATGTGAGGCATCAGAAGTTAATACAGAAGTTCTTTCCTTAATAACTTTTTCTGAGATAGATCGGCTAATTTTTATCTCTTCTCCTGTAAGCTCTTTAGTTGCATTACGAGCGACTTTACAAACTAACTCATTAGGCTTAGCTCTCATTCTACGACCAGCATTTTCATTAGGCATCCATTGAGTTGATAAAAATAAAAAGCCTCTTTCTACAGGTAAAGCCTCAAAAACTAGCTCCATAATTCGTTTTAATGTGTCATCTAAGGATGCATCTGAAAGTAAGGTTACTCCTACTTTACTAACTATTTCTAGTAAATTTCTCTTAGGCTCTTTTTCTCCTGAACTAGTAACTATTGTTTGACCTACGTTATTATTTTTAGCTGAGTTTGATACTTCTTCTAAAACTGAAAATATCCCTGAACTATGCTTGCCAGAAGCTATTGTTAACTCAGCTTCAGGAGGTAAATTTAAGTCTGATAACATTAATTCATTTGATGATGTAGGAATAGGATCAGCTATAAGGCTAATTTTGGTTTCACCTATTTGTATTATGTCACCAATGTTAAGTGGAATAGTGCCAGTAACCTTACCATTGTTGCAAAAAGTTCCATTGGCGCTTCCTAAATCGGTCAGAAAATAAGCACTTCCATCGTGTCTTACTTCTGCGTGTAGTCTAGAAGCAAAAGGGTCATTAATACATATATCATTTCGAGAAGATCTACCTATAGAAGTTTTAGTTTTAACCGTTTTAACTTCACGGCTTTCTCCATCAGGTAATCTTACTAGTAAACTCGGCATAGCTTCACCAAAATATTCAAAACTATTTAACAGATTATTTTTTTAATTCTTTTTCTACTTTTTTTACCTGACCTTGACAAGCGCCAGAATATATACCATTCCAAACAGGAGGAGCACATCTTCGGAAAGAGTTTAGTGCTGCTGTTGAATTTCCTAAACCATACTGACATTGACCAATTAAGTAATGTGCTCCTAAATTGTTAGGATCTGCTTTAAGCATTTTCTCAAACTCTCTTAATGCTGCGTTATAATCTTTTACATTAAGTAATTTAATTCCTCTTTCCATATAATCACTAGCTCTTAATACGGGTTCTGTTGGTACAGGAACGGGTTTAGGGGTTTCTATTCTAACAGGTTCTACTTTAACAGGTGAAGGTAGTGGTGTTGGTGTTAGTAGAGGTGTTGGTTTAAGAGAAGGTGAAGGTAGTGGAGTAGGTTTAATAGGTTTACTACTAGCAATTCGTTCATCATTTAACTTAGCTAGTTCTTGTCTAGCTAGATTTGCCAAAGCAGGATCTTCGCCCTTAACTACTTGGTCATAATTTTTTCGTGCTTCATCAGGTCTATTATTACGAACTAGTACACGGGCTAGTTGCAGGCGTAAATTAGCATCGTTTTTAACTGTTAGTGCTGTTGTATAGGCTGTAATTGCTTTGTCATCTTGTCCTATTTGTTCAGATGCTTTTGCCAATTTGCTATAAATTTCTAAGTCCTCTTTATTTAGCTCAATGGCTTTTTGATAATTTTCTATAGCCTCTGGGTAACGATTAGCCGCTACTAAGGCATCTGCATAAGTTTTATAGATTTCAGCATTATTACTATCAAGTTTAATTGCTTCAAGTAATTTCTCTATTGCTACTTGAGTGTTTCCTGACTGAAGTTCATTTTTTGCTTCTGATAATAAAGTTGTTAAATCTGGTATTACTAAAGTAATAGGGCTAGCAATAGGTGTTGGAGTAGGAGAATTAGTTACAGCAGGCATTAGCCTAGCTTTAATTACCTTAAAGTAAGTAACTAGTCCTGTTGTGGTTATGGCTACAAAAAGGCTAAAAAACCACCCTGCAAGAATTGCATAACGTAGTGTTTTATTAACTAATTTCCCTTCAGGAGAATTCACTGTATTATTAACAGCCATTTTATTTCCAACTCATTTTCAACTACTATTATAGTAGATTAAGAAAGTATACTAGAAAAACTTTATTTATAGATAATAGATATAACAAAAAATATAACAAAACTTAAAGTTTTAGGAGAATACCTATATGGTTTTTTAAGTTTTATTGCCAGTCAAAACGCTTTTTTATAACTAAAGTTTTTGCTAGTTTATCATGCCAGCCCTGTTGTTTAGGATCCCAAATTAGCCATAATAAACCTAAGGCAAAAGGAATAAGAGCAATAGGATATCCAAATAAATGACGAATAACTATTTGGCTTGTTTTAGCTCTAGTTTGATTAAGGCTTATAATACGTATGCCTATCAACCATTTGCCTAATGTTTGACCTTTAATGCTTGGTAAAATAAAAAAATTACCAATCCAAAGAACTAAAAACAATATTTTTGCTATTTTTGAAATAACTATCTGATAGTTCATAAAGTTATTAGCTAGAAATGCAATAACTAGTAATAAAACCATCATCAATAATACGTCTAGCATAAATGCACCCATTCTTAGTAAAAACCCAGCTTGTTCAAGAGAACCTACTAAAGCATTTGTAGGGGGTGCAAGTGATAAATTTGATGATAATTTTTCTACTATTTGAACTACTGATATAGATTTTGCTTTGGTTGTACTAACAATAGGTGGTACAACTTGCTTTGCTGATACTCCAGGTGATGGAGCTAAAACTTTTGTTGGTAATATGACTTCACTCTTAGTTATAGTATTACTAGCATTTTCACTACTAGTAATAACTACAGGCGTGCCACACATTCGACAAAATTTTGCACGCTCAGATAAAGGATTCTTACAGTTCTGGCACAATCTCGCCATACCTAAGGTAATAAACTTTCAGTAAAGTAATAAAGATTTACTCACTTTGATGCTTTATTTTAGAAAAGAGCTATAGAATTTTAGAATAAAGCATAATTTTCTTACCCAATTACAAATTTTAAGACGGTTTCTCCTAATCTTATTTCATCTCCATTTTGTAATACTCTAGGTTGTTTAGGATAAAGCTTAAAAGTACCATTAACTATAGTGCCATTTACACTAGAGAGGTCTTCTACTAAAAACTGTCCTCCCTCACGATAAACCCTAGCATGACGACGAGAGACTTTTGTTTCTGGATCATAAGTAGATAAATCAACTTCTGGAAAAATACCTGTATGTGGGTCTACACGACCAATTAGATTAGTATCCTTATCTAAAATAAAGGAAGTTGACATATCAGAATTATTCATAATAACTAATTTAGCTGTTACTTTTACTGGGCTAGGGGCTGCTAGGGGCTGACGTGCGCCACAATGAGCACAAAATAGATCATCACTAGCAATTTTCTGCCCACAATTACCACAAAAAACTTGACCTGTAATTTCTGTACTATATTGAGTTCTAAGAGCTTGCCCAGAATCAAGCTGACGTAAATGGTCTTCTAATGCTTTTTTCATATCTAATGAACTAGCAAAACGCTTTTCTGGTTTATGTTCTACAGTACGGGCAATTATTGCATCCATTCCAGGAGTAATTTGAGGGTTAATCTGGCGAGGACGAGGATTTTTACTAAAATCAAAAATAAGCAGTGGATTATCTTGAGGATCTGAACCTGTTAAGAGATGAAACATAGTTGCACCAAGAGAATAAATATCTGAACGAGGTTCAACTTTACCAGAGAATAGTTCTGGTGGAGCATAACCCATTGTCCCTATTGCGGTTACACCTTTTTGTGTTGGAGAAACAAAACGCGCAATACCAAAGTCTACTAGCATAATGCGGTTTGTTTTATCATCAATCATTAAATTTGCAGGTTTTAAGTCTCTATAAATTATTGGAGGTTGTTGTAAGTGTATATAACTAAGTACATCGCAAGCTTGAATTGCCCATTCAGTTACAGTCCGCTCTTCTAAACGGCCTGTAGGAGACATTTTCATTCTGCTTGCAAGATCTCCTCCGCCTATAAATTTCATTACTAGATAGTAGCGGCCTTCAGAGACAAAGTAGTCATAAATAGTAGGAATAGAAGGATGTTCTAGGCTTGCTAGTAGTTGAGATTCCCGTTCAAAATCTTCAACTGCTTTTCGGCGCTGGTTTTCATCTGAAAACATCTCAATCATTTCTTTTACAGCACGAAGCGCATCAGCTAAGCGCTTATCTCGTGCCATATAAACATTTCCCATGCCGCCACCGCCTACACGTTTGACGATCAAATAACGCCCAACTAACATTGTTCCTGCTTCAAGTTGAGCATTAGGGTTTTTAGTCTTATTCCTTGACATACTTTCCTCGGGAAATCTTTTTGCTACTATGTTGTTGGTAGATTAGATATGTAGAAGGCAGCAAAGCATTCTCTTAAATCAATCTATTCTACCACAAATTTTAAGAAAGTCTTACCAACAATAATTTCATCACCATTATTAAGTGGGTGGCGGTTTCCTGGTAGTAAACGGCGGCCTCGGTTAATAAAAGTGCCATTAGTACTTCCTAGATCTTCTATTAAATATTGTCCGCTTTGATGAATAATACGTGCATGGCGGCGAGAAACTTTTGCTTCAGGATCATCTTGATCTAAATCTACATCTGGGAAAATTCCACCATCTGCATCCCAACGACCAATATTTGATTCTGAATCGGTTAACATAAATTCTTTTCCTATTGTTCCCCCACGCTGAATGATTAATTTAGCTCTATTTGTACCCTTAGCAAAACTTGCTGGAGGGCTTGCTTGAGGAGTAGGAGCAGGGTTATTAGGTGGAGGCATCATACTAGGATCACTACTAGTTATTGAAGGTCTAGATGGGTTACTAGGCATATTAGCTGAATAAGGAGGGGCTGTTTTAGGCATTCCTACTGGCGCAGAAAAAGCAGGAGGTTCTGGCATATTACCAGACATTACATTCCTTGGCACCCCACTATTTGGTGGTGGTGGAACAGGTGGAATAGGCGGTCGTGACATTGGTGGCATCTGAGGCATACCTGGCATAGGTGGCATAGATTGAGGGGGCTTAGCTATGGGTTGTGAACTAGCCGACATAGGTGGAGCCGCAAATGCACTTAATTTAGTCCCGCATTCATCACAATATTCTGAGCCATCTAAGTTGTCTGTTGCGCAATTGGTGCATTTAATCATTAAAAAATCAGCGCAGTAACTTTTATAAAGTGATGCGCCGCCTCCTTTTTGCTAAAGAGTCAATATTACTAACCTGGATTTTTCTAAACATATTAACAAAATCCTAACTTAGATAATTTGAAAAAAACAGCTTATTCTAATAAAACTACTTAATATAGTATTTGAGCTTTAATCTAACTTATTTAATAGTCAGAGCCTTTTATTAAGATATCACAAATTTGATTAATTTTACCCAATTTTAGTTTTAGAGTTTTAATTGTTATAGGTTTTGGGCTTTATGGTAAAGTCAAGTATTGTTCTACTAATTTTAATATTATGCAACCAAAACAATTCTTTTTTAGTTAGGATTTCAGGAGTATTGCCGGGATTGCTCCTGTAATAATAATTGTCTGCTGCTTTTTCGGCAATAGCCATCAACAGGTTCCTATCAAAATTTTCCAGCAAATTACTACTAATAATTGCATTAGTAGTTAAACTAGTTAGCTAAAGCTATTTTTAGTTAATTAGTTTAAGGAGTTTAGCTTTTTAAAAGCTAAACCTAACAATTAAATTATAAAGAAAATAAATAAGTCTTTTTAGGTCAGTAACAAACCCCAAGACTATTTTCGCGAGCATTTCCATAATCCTAAGAAAATACATCAAGATATTTATATCTTAATATCTACAGTCTAATATTTATATTTAGCTATAAATCAGTCAATTTTAATTACAATTACTGAAATATTATCTTCTCCTCCATTAGCATTAGCTGCAACTACAAGTTCTTTAGTAATTTGCCAAGGATTAGAATTTCTTTTTACTATATTAGCAATTTCAATATCAGATAACATTGCATTTAACCCATCGCTACAGAGTAAAATTACATCTCCACGCCTAACCATTCTAGTAACTATATCTACCTCTAAATCATCACGACTACCAATAGATCTATAGATAATATTGCGGTGTGGATGTACTCTAGCTTCTTCTTTAGTTAATTCTCCTCTTCGCACCATACGCTCTACCAAAGAGTGATCTTCTGTTAACTGCTCTAATCTATCATTACTTATTATATAGCATCGGCTATCACCTACTTGACCAACCGTAAGAATGTTGCCAGCTAAAAGAGCAACTGTTACAGTTGCGCCAAGTCCACGTGTACTAGGGTGGTAATGTGCATAATCCAGAACTTCACTATTAGCATGTAGTATTGCACTAGTAATTAATTGAGGGACTCTTATATTTGTACCCCCATCATTAAGTAAAGCAAGAGAGCCTGTTTGGCTAGCTTGAACCAGTTGTGTTCCATGCATTGAACGTAGTGAGGCTAGAGTTAAACGTTCTGTTACCCATTCACCAATAGCACGTACTGTTATACGAGAAGCAACTTCTCCTGCTGCTTCTCCTCCCATTCCATCAGAAACTACATAAAGCCCAACATAATTATTTACTGACTCAAAACATTGTCTAAGATCTAGGAGTAAAACGCTATCTTCATTAATTTCTCTATGTTTACCAATATCACTAGCATAAGAAACTTGTATAGCCGTAGGTGTGCTTAAAGCCGCTAAAGCAAACTTAATTTCATTAACTGAGTTATAGCGATCATTTGGATCAGAAGCAATTGCTCGTAAAATAATTCTTTCAAAAGAGGGTGAAACTACTGCTTGGGGATAAAGTTGCCAGTTTTGACTTCTTGGAGAATAAACTTCATTTGTAGATAATACTTCGGCTGTTAATAACCAGTAAAGCATAGCCCCTATAGAATAAATATCAGAACGCTTATCTAAAATAGATCGCTCGGTTAAATTGTAAAGTTCTGGCGCAGAAAACCCCTTCGTTAGCTCTATTGGATGGTTAGGGTTGTAATATTTAATAGGGCGTACTTGATTAAAAGAAATAACTTTAACTAAACCTTGTGCATCCATTACTAGAGAATTTGGATTTAATGCATTATGCACAAATCGTTGTCGATGAAAATTATCTACAATTTGACAAAGCTGAATGCCTATTTGACGAACTTCTGCTTCAGATAACTTTCCTACTTTACTAAGCAATTGCCCTTCTAAACGCTCTACTATTAAATAAGCTAACTCATCATCACTAAAATAACTACTTGCTCTAAGCACACTAGGAGAATTAAACCTTGCTAGCAAATAAAACAAACTATAAAAGGGACTATTTTCTTTAATACTTTCATCATTATTGCTAGGAAGATTCCCAGTAAGATTGTTAGTAAGTAAATTACTATTTAGGTCTGGGATCGCATTTGCTAAAGCATCATGACTGTTTTTTGGACAGGTAATAATAGTATAAGTTTTAGATGGGTCTAATACCTCATAAACAGAATAATACTTAAGATTGCCTTTCTCTAAAAATAAACCTTCTGTTATAAACCGATCTTTAGGTAGTAGAAGAGCACCAGAAAAATTTTTAGTTTTAGTTAAAGTAGGTTCTAAAGACTCGCCGCAATTACTACAGTTGAGCGAACTTAGTTGATTTTCCTTAAAACCGCAAAGAGGGCAATTTTCCATTTAAGATATAAACCTGTGGAGCTTATTTATTTTTGTTTAGGAAAATATTAATTAACTACTATGATATTAAATTAAGCATATCATATTCCTTAGTTGTGTTAACTAATTTTTTTGAAAGTCCTAATATAAGGTATTTGACCTATATTTTATTATTTAGGCTCTTAGATTAGTAAAAAACTCTATTTCTAAAGGCTCAATAACTAACTCTCCTAGTCCTAGTTGCTGAGAAAACTCTTCTATTGAATAAAGTGTTCCAACATCCCACATATCTTTGAGCAAATTTCCAGCCTTGCAATTTTGCCACCATTTATACCCAAAGTGTGTTTTTAAGTAATCTCGAAACATAGCTTCAAAAAGCAGTCCTCTTAAATAATTAGCTGTATAAAAGCTGTCAGAATAATCAATTAAGTATTCTGATGAGCTTGCTTGAAAACAAGTAGCGTTAGAGATTTCTTCAGAATAAAATCTTGCCAAATTGCTTAACCCTTTACTATGCAACTCTATTTCATAATTTAATTTAGCTGCTAAGCGTCGTATTAAATAAAGTCTAGTTAGTAAATTCGCTGTCTGAAGTTCTTTTGACTCTCGTTCATCTAACATTTGCTCAAGCCAAAGAGGTTCACTTATTAAATGTCTAAATAAAAATCCATAACTCTCTATTAAGCTATTATCTCCAATATACTTAAACTCTGTAGGCAATTTTTTATTAGTAAAAACAAAATGGTTAGATTTTCCTACTGCTTGAAAAAATAACTCATATTCTTTTACTCCACTGTTTGGCTGAAAAACAATCTTAATTTCATCAGGAATAATTATAGGTAAACAAAATGTCCCAAAATGCTTTGTTGGCCGAATTTCTTTATCTAAAAAAATATTGTTTTGGCTAGATGACCTAATGCCTAATTGAAGCAAAGTTTCCTGATATGCCAAAAGAAGCTTTTTAGCAGGAAAAAGAAAAGAAAAATTCTCTCTTTGAGTAAATGTTAGAATATCAGCACTAGAAGCAAGTTCTATAGGCAATCTTAAATTGACTGATAAATATTGCTTTAAGTTAACTTGATAAAGTTTCTCTGTATCTGAAAGAAAACGTTGTAAACTAAAATTTAATTTTAAGTAATCTACTTGATTTAGCTCTGATGACATTTGTAAATAATTTTCATAACCAAGCTCTTTAGTAAATTCATGTATTTTTTCTATTCTCTCTCCTCTAAGGTTATCTAAAGTATTAAGAGAAGAAAGTTTTTTACTATAGATTTCTTTTCTTTTTTGACCATCAAACTCATTTACTAACAAATAATTAACATTATTTATTGGTACTTTTTGCTCTTTCCAAAAAATACTTAGCCGGTTTTCAGCCATTTGAATTTCTTGATCTAAACTCTTTACTTTTAAGCTTAAATATCCATTACTTGCAAAACTAATCAATTGATTAAAGGTCTTGCGATTTGTCTGATAATGTTCAGTAGTCTCTGATAAAAGTTTTTTTAATGAACTAATTACGTCTAAAGAAAAAAGATCGCTATAACGATCATATATTTCTTTAGTAGGGAAAACTACTTTTTGCCCTGATAAATATAAATATTTAGTTCGATTTAAATTAATATTAAAATCAGTAAATTCTTTACGATAATGCTCTAGCATCTTTATTTATAGTTTAGTGTTAGGTGAAAAATTTTTACTTCCAAGATAAAATTTTAAGCAAATCTCCTAGAGTTGATTATTACAAACTATTTAGAGCTTTATCTAGTAAGTCAATTTCCTCAAAAGTATTATAGTGGACTAAGCTAATACGAACTGCTCCACCTTTTTCTTCTATTCCTAAACGAGTCATAGGTTCAAGCGCATAATAATTTCCTGACCAAACATTTATAGATTTTTCTGCTAGTTTTTTTGCTACCTCTTTAGCTGAATATCCCTCAACATTAATAGCAAAAGTTGGTACTCGTTCGTTTAGTCTTTTGGTATCGGTTATTCCATAAACTTTAATTTTTGAGTATTTTGCAAATACTTCTAAGAGCCTTTCAGAAATAGTTTTTTCATACTCTCTAATTCCATTCATTGCTAGAGGTAAAGAGTTATTTGGACTAGCGTTTTCCGGTTTTCCTAACAACTTAGGTAGTGTTTCGAGATATTCTATTGAGCCTAGAGCACCTGCAATACCTTCATGGTTTTGTGTTCCTACTTCAAATTTATCAGGGATTATATTTTTTACTGTGCGTAAATGGAAAGTCTCAAGCCCTTCCATTATTTCACGCCGCCCCCAAATTACTCCTAAGTGTGGGCCAAAAGCCTTATAAACAGAATAAACCAGCACATCACACCCAAGCTCTTTAACATCAATTAAACCATGTGGAGAATAATGTACTGCATCAACAAAACAAAGTGCTCCTACAGAATGTGCTAATTCTGCCACTTCTCTAACAGGGTTTACAGTTCCAAATGCATTTGAAGCATAACCAACAGCAACTAGACGAGTACGGTTAGACAGTTGCCTGCGTAAACTATCTAGATTTATGGTCATATCCTCTAGATTTATATCTACAAAACGAACCTTTACGCCGCGCTCTTTAGCTAGTCCTAGCCAAGGAGAAATATTTGCTTCATGTTCTAGGGAAGTTGTAATAATTTCATCACCTTCTTTACAAGAACGGCCAAAAGCACGAGCAAAAGCTTGTGTTAGGGTTGTCATATTTGGGCCAAAGGCAACCTCTTGGCGATCCTTTACCCCTAGAAAGTCTGCAACCTTTTGCCTACAAGTTTCTATTAGCTCATCTGAACGCAAAGAAGTTTCAAAAACACCTCCTGTATTAGCGTTAGAACTTAAGAAATATTGAGTAAGTCGGTCTATAGATTGACGCGCTACTTGTGTTCCAGCAGCGTTATCAAAAAATATTGTAGGTTGATCATTAGATTTTAGCTCTAATGAAGGAAATTGACTACGTATTGATATTATATTCATAGAAAAATATTAAGTAAGTATTATAAATTAAATTTTTAAGAAATATCACGACAAGCTCTGTAGAGATCTTTCCAACCATCGCGTTCTTTTACTACAGTTTCTAGGTATTCTAACCAAACCACTTGATCTTGGATAGGATCTTTTACTACCGCTCCAATTATTCCTGCTGCAACATCATTGGAACGCATAACTCCATCGCCAAAATGTGCTGCTAAGGAAAGCCCGCCATTTACAACAGAAATTGCTTCTGCTGTGCTCATAGTTCCACTAGGGCTTTTAAGTTTTGTTTTTCCATCAATGGTTTTCCCATCTCTTAGCTCACGAAAGATTGTAACAATACGGCGAATTTCTTCTAATGCAGGTGCTTCGGCAGGGAGTTCTAATGCTCGACCAATGCTTTTTACTCTACGCTCTACAATTTCAGCCTCTTCATCAACTGATTCTGGCACAGGCAACACAACCGTGTTAAACCGACGTTTTAACGCACTAGAGAGTTCATTTACTCCTCGGTCACGATTATTTGCTGTTGCAATTACACTAAATCCTTTTACAGCTTGAACTTCTTCATTTAATTCAGGTATTGGCAGAGTTTTTTCTGACAAAACTGTGATTAATGTATCTTGGACATCAGCAGGGATACGAGTAAGTTCTTCAATTCTAGCAATTTTTCCTTGTTCCATTGCTCTCATTAAAGGGCTATCAACTAGTGCTGCTTTAGAAGGCCCTTCAGAAAGTAATTTTGCATAATTCCATCCATAGCGAATAGATTCTTCGCTAGTTCCAGCAGTTCCTTGGATAAGTAGTGTAGAATCACCAGAAACAGCAGCAGAAATATGCTCTGATACCCAGGATTTGGCTGTCCCTGGAACGCCTAAAAGCAGTAGCGCTCGGTCTGTTGCAAGAGTGGCAATTGCAATTTCAATAAGTCTACGACTTCCTATATATTTAGGTGATACCTCAAATCCATTACCTAGCTTACCACCTAAAACATAAGTTGATACTGCCCAAGGAGAAAGCTTCCAATTAGGTGGACGTAGACGAGTATCATTTCTTGAAAGCTCCTCTAGTTCTTCAGCAAATTGTTGTTCTGCATGTTGGCGCAAAATATCAGTCATAAACTAAACTCCTTAAGCATTTTTTGTCTTAATTTTAATAACTCAGTAAATTGCTCTATTGCTCTTTCTGCCAATTTCCACTGTTTAGGATCAAATTTTTCTTCTTCAAATAAAGGGAGAATTTCTTCAAACATACTCTCAGGTATGTAAAGCGCTATATGTTGAAATAAATTAGAAAGACTCCAATCAAAACTTTTACTAGTATGTATAGAGTATAGCGCTTTATCTAAGGTTTCTTTTACTAGGTCTTTACTCCAGCTATTATTATGAGAATACATCAAACGCCCTGTTAAATGAGAAAAATTAAACTTTTCAGTTTTATTTGAAAGAAGCCTAGTTTTAAGAAATTCTTCTTTTTCTGCTGTGGATAATTGTAGAAAAAGTTCTTGAGCAGTTTTATCTTCAAGATTAGTTTTTTTCTCAATACACCAATCAAGCAAAAGTGTTGCCCACTCTGGATCAAAATGATTAACACTGGTTATTGGTAAAGCAAAAAAAATATCTTTTTCCCAATCACTTTTTGATATTAGTGTAAGAACTTCTTTAGCAGGAAGTTTAAGCTCATCTGTCCAAAAAGTAGGTTTTACGCTACTAACAATTTTACGTAAATACCATGCTTTTTTCCCAATGGTTTTATTTGGTGGATCAACTTCTACAATATCTCTAATAGCCTTATCATCAAGTTTTTCTGGTGGATTGATTTCTAAAATGGTTTTCTTTTTTTCTACTTTAACTAAAACGATTAAACGCAATCTCTCTAGCATTCTAGAGTGGAATTTTGATTTAGATAAACAAGATAATAATTTTTGTGCTTCTAGGCGAATATCCTTAGCACGATCATCAAGAGCAGTTTCTAAAAAGTCTTCATCCTCTAAACTTAAGTTATGCTTAAATACAGAGATAGAGGCAAATCTATAATCGGCTGCTTCTTCTTTCCAGGTAGACTCTACAAGCTCTCTAGCTTTTTTAGGGTCTTTAGCGCGAAGTTCTTTTAATAAACTAATCCGAGCAAGTTTACTGCCCGTTTGCCAAAGCTCTTGAGGCGAAACACTTTCTAATTTTGTTGTTCTAGCATATGCCCAAGATGAATTTTGCTCTGCTAACCATTGACCACGCTTACCTATTACTTTAGAAATCCCTTGACGAAATTGTGGATAAGAATCCCCATAACTTAAAAGCTCACAAAGACGATTATAAGGAACTCGATTACCTTTTTTACTAAGTAAATCTAAAAACTCAGTTAAAAGACCTGCTGTAAAAGCTACCTTAAATATAGAATCTAGGATTTTTACTATTTTTGGAGAGCAAACAGGCAAATCATCTAGCTCACAAGGTTCAGGCATTTTAGCCTCTGATTTACTAGGCATTTTCCCAGCACGCTGATAAATGGCTAAAATGGCGGCAGCGCTAAGCAGATTTTGCTCTAGATCAGGAGTATTTAGCTGTGAAAGCACTTTGTTTAGGCTATCACTAGATGAATTTGCAGAAATTTCTGTTTTTTGTCTTTGTGTTCCAGTTAATGCTACAGATACTAAATCATCCCACATCTACAAAAACTCCTAACTAACAGAAAATAAGCTTATTACCTATACATATTATTAAATGAATAAAACTCATTATTAGCATAAACAGTTAGTAAAGAAACTTTATCTAAATACCACTCACCAAAAATCTTAATTGGATAACCTCCGCTTAAGGCTAGAGGTTGCCAAAAATTTATATTGTAAGTTTCGGATAGATTTAATGTATAGCCATCTTTATCAACAAGTCTCCAACCTTTATCATCATAGGAAAATCGAACATTTTCTAAAGCAATTGGAAGTCTTTCCAGCCAAGGAATTTGTGATATAGCTTTAGTATAATATATAAGAAACTCTGAAATATCTGCTAACCAAGAAAAATTATCAGCTTTAATAGTTGTTTGACGAGTTTTAAATAATGCTCTTAATGGATATGCGCTAGGGAAAAAAATTAATTCTCCTACAATAATTGTTCCAGTTTCTATTGATTCATCTAGGGGTTTAGCATTGTTAAAATTGCTAAAAGCAAAATTTAAGATTAATGCAAATTTCTTACTATTTTGACCCTGTAGCCAAATTCTTTGAATGGTTAGATTATAATTTAGAGGATCATTTTCTATAGTTTGCCCAAGAACTAACCAATTATCTTGCTCTCCAGATTGAGTAAGTAATTCTTCTTGTTTTTGTGTCCAGCCCATAAAAGAGCGAATATCTTGTTGAAAATCTTCAGGGAGGGTTTCTAGGCGTTTATAGCCTTCTATTAAAAGGTGAATACGCGAAATTCTATCTAAGAGGCGTTCTTGCCAACCATCGCCAGAGGTAGAAATACCTGCTAATTCTCTAAGCATTCGACCAATTCCAGGGATTTGAGCATCAACCATTCTAGCCGCGATTTTATCCCAAAAAGAATAATTTTGACTTTGAATAGATGCTAAACCTTGGCGCATTATATCTTTTAACCAGATTTCTAATTCCTGAACACCTGCTTTTACTTTTGCCTCACGTTCGCTTGCTCTTTTTGCTTGTTTTTCTATATCAACAGGTTTTCCTTGATTAGCTGTTTTTGTTGCCTCACGTTTAGCTTTTTGTTCAGCTTGTTTAACTCGTTTTTCTATCCATTCTACCATCCAAGCAGGCAAATCTTTTTGAGTAAAAGCATTTTCCTGACTTGCTAAAAGTAAAAATAATGCTAAAGAATGTTTACAAGGAAATTTTTGACTAGGACAGCTACACTTAAAAGCAGGGGACTCGGTTAAGTCAACTCCTGTTTTATAAGGATCTTTGCCGCTTCCTTGACATTCACCCCAAGCCAATGCTCCATCATAACCAAGTGTTTGCCAAGTGCTAAGTTTAGTTAATTTTTTTGCAGCACTAACACTAGCATCATCAGGTGCCAAAGCGTTAATTTGCTCAACTGTCCACTTTATCGGCATAAGAATTTCTCTGATAGGTTTTTTGAAAAATTTTCCTTGCGATAATACACCATTTTAAGAAGCGAGAAAATAGAATTGGCATATAAAATTAAAAAAAAATATTTCGCTTTTGTTTTAGTTTTTAAGTTTTATTACTGCCATTTACCAGGAGCAAGTAGAGCTACCATTCTAGGAGGATTTTTTATTCCTTGATTTGTCATCCAACTAAGTGCATTGTCTTTGAGTTGTTTACCTTGCTCATTATTCATTAAAAGCCCACGGCAATATCTAGCTACAGCAGCATAAAGCGCCATTTCTGCCACTTCAAATGCTACTTCTGATGCAGCTAGGGTTTCAATTGCTCGTTTAATATCTCTACGAATCGATTCTAGTCCAGCACGAATAAGACCTGCTAAAGCATTACCCCAAGCCATTTTTTCTTGCTCTATTCGCTTTATACTCTGTTGAGCTAGGCGGAAAAAGTCACCGTTTTCTGTATTAATAGAAGCCATTGCAATAGCAGCACGAGCATGTAAATGAAATGTTTCTATTAAAAATACCTGTATTCTAAATAGCAAAGATTTATTTAATGTTTCCCAATAGCTTTCTAGTAACTGCCAAGCCGCATAATAATCACCGTTATAGAGATAAACTTCTACTTCTCCAAATAGCTCCCAATAATGCTGTAATTGAAATCCTCTATGTGACCATTCTTGTAAAGCTAAATGAAGTTCTTTTTTAGCTTCTACTACATGATCTTCAGCTAGATTAACTATATAAAAACGTGTCCTAAGTAAAGTAATTGTAGACATATCCCCACGCTCTTTTGCATCTTTAAGTAGTGGAGGCAAGCGCAAAGATAATTCTTTAATTTCTCCCATAAAATATAAAGAGCGTAGTAAATAGATTTGAATTACATCTAGCTCCCAATAAATTCTAGTGTAATTTTCTCTTAAAATAGTCTCAGCACGTTCTAAAAGTTCTTTAGCTTTATTCCAATTACCGATTAAATGAGCCGCTGCGCCTGCTGTAAGCGTTGCAACTCCTAAAGCATGAGGATGATGTATTCTTTCAGCCAAGGCTAAAGCCGTTTGTACAAGCCGCTCAGACTCATCTTTAGCATGTCCACCACCACCAGCTGCATGAATTACATCTAATGCAAGTGCTCTAGCCACTCTATAGGGTTCGCCTAAGTTAAGTGCATAGAGTAGATGTCTTGCTTGAAAATCTGCTGCACGAACTGGATCAACAAAAGTCAGCCCTATTGTTACTGACCATAAAGTATCTACTTTAGCAATCTCTTCTGTTGAGAGGCTTTTGGCCTCTCGTTCTTGAAAATTAAGACCTCGTACTTTTAAGTAAGTTCGTCTTAGAAAAGCTGAAAGAAAAGCTCTTTGTGGGGTTTTAGCAAACCCTATTTCTAGAGTTTTAAGTAAATCTTCTACGATAGTAATTCCTTGATCTACATAACCATTAACTAGAAATTGTTCACTAGCAAGGCGTTGAAGATTTATTTTTTGCTCTGTAGGCGCTTTTTCTGCTGCTGCTAAATAAGCTTGGGCTGCCTCAAGCCCCCGACCAGCATTAGCTAGAGCATCGCCTAGTTTTACCCAAGTAGGTTGAGTTTTATCTTCATAATTAGAAACAAGCTCAATAATAAATCTATAAAGTTTAATTGCACGATCAAACGCAAGTGCATGAATTGCTTGTTCTGCTGCTAACTCACTGTAATGAATTGTCTTCTCTAAATTACCAGCATCACGAAAGTGTGCCATTAGAATTTCAGCATCTTCACAATTTGTTGCTTCTAACGCAAGCCCAAGTTTTAAGTGATAACTCTTCTTTTGTTCTGCTGAGAGTTTTGAAAGAACAATTTCTCTAATACGGTTATGATAAGGCTCTATCGTATCACCTTTAGGAGTCCTACGAACTCGAATTAGTCTTGCTGAGCGAAGTATAGATAAAACCATAGGCTCTTCCATACCTAAAGTAATTGCTTTGCGTATTACTTCTAGCTGTATGGGCTGACCATTGACCATAAGCAGTTCTAGAAATTGTTTAGCAGATTTTGTAACTCCTGAGAGCCTTGATTCAACAATATTATCTAGACTGATTACAGATTGGTTGTGTGTAATTTCAAGAATAGGAGTTTTACTAGATACATTTTTTTCTTTTTCTGTTATTTCAAAACGCACTAGTTCATCAATAAAATAGGGATTACCTTTTGATTCTCGGGCTATTTTCTTTATTCTTTCAGGCTCGACAGTAATTTTTTCTTCTGTTAAAGCTAGTATAAGTTGTTGTGCTTCGTCTTGGGTTAGTTCAGCTACTTCAAGCTGTTTAACTTCAAGCTTATGAGTCTTATCTGAGCAAAAAGATAAAAACTCTTTTAACATTGGACTAGTCTCTGCTTCTTCGCTTCGGTAAGTGGCAATTAGGAAAAGTGCTGGAGGTTCAGGCTGTCTTAGAATTTCTGTAAGAAGTGCTGCACTATCTTCATCACCCCATTGAAGATCATCAATAAATAGGACTAACATTTCTCTATCGGCAAGCCTTATTAAAAGCTCTCTTAAGGCTGTAAAGGCACGACGGCGAAGCTCTCTAGTTTGTGGGGCTTCAAGTACACGTCGCCTAACAGTTGCCACTACTTCTAATTGTTTTAAGACCGGAAAAAGCCTAACAAGTGCAAGCACATCATGTGGTAGCAGTGCTTCTAATTCGCCTGGCGAAAGACCTTTTAAGTAGCGACTTAAAGCATCAACAATTCCATCTAAAGCATTATAAGGAACTGATTCACGCTCATAACATCGGGCTGATAAAACTAAAGCTTTGGCTTCTACATATTGGATTTCTTCAATATAATGGCGTACTAAGGCGCTTTTACCTAAGCCAGAGCTTCCATGTACTAAAATACTTACTCCTTTACCTTGTTTCATTCTTAAGAATGCTTCATCTAAATATTCTAGAGCGTCATCTCTACCAACAAAAGGGAGTGATTCTATAGGAGAGAGTTGAGTTAATTGGGTTAGACTTTTTCTTAAATCAGAAGTATGTCCAACAAAAATACGTTTAAGAATATCTTTACCTGTAGGGCGATCTTCAGGGAGTCTTCTAAGTAAGTCAACGCATAATTCATCTAAATCTCTTGGAACGCCTGAAACTAGCTCGCTAGGGGCTTCGGCTTCACGGCGTTGTTTTTTCATCATTATTTCAGCAGGTGTTCCAGTAAAGGGAAGCTGGCCTGTTAATGCTTGGAAAAGCATTACTCCAAAGCTATACCAATCACTTGCTTCTGTACCAGCAAACCCACAAGCTTGCTCAGGTGACATAAATTGAGGAGTTCCTACAACACGAGCAACTTGTTCACCTACATCTCTACGAGGTAATTCTATGGCTAAACCAAAATCTAGTATTACAACTCGTTGATCTGTTGTAACTAATACATTGGAAGGCTTTAGATCACGATGCAGCTTACCCGCAGAATGTAGCGCCATAATTCCCATTGCTAATTGTCTTAGTACGCCGCGTAGCTGTTCTAAATCAATTATACAAGGGGGAGGCAGTTCTCTTACTAATTTAGTAGTTAAGGCTCTAGTGGAAATTTTTCCTTGTAATTTAGTAACGCCTAGAATTTCAATAGCGTCTGATAGGGTTCTAGTTTCTGGTTCTGTTATACGTGCTGCGGTAGCTTTTTTGCTTCCTGTTTGTATAGGGGCATCTCCTCTAGTGTATTTAAGGAAATTAATTCCTTGCACTAGTTCCATGGTAAAAAACCATTGTTCTTCTTCACAAATAAGTTCATAGAGTGAGGCTAAATTTCTATGTGTAATATCTGCAAGAGCACGAAATTCTTGCTTAAAACGATAAATAGCTTCTGCATCAGCTTGGTGCAAGGTTTTTAGTGCTACAGGGGCATTACGTTCCCGGTCAAATGCTTCGTAAACAACGCCAAACCCGCCTGCGCCTAAACGTCGCTTGATTTCAAAACGCGATGTTCCTGCAAAATCTTTTTCTGTAACGTTCATAAATCTCCTGCAAGGAAACCCACGACTTTAGGTGTGGGAGGAATTGCAGTCTTGTTTTGTGCTAAGTAAGAATAAGAATAGCCATCACAAGAATGTAAAAGTATAAAATACTTATGGTTAATGCCCTGGATAGTAGT
>JACQZQ010000123.1 GCA_016213785.1 Acidobacteriota bacterium | reverse complement strand
TTGTATAGTACTGTAAATATGAACTACTCAAACTTGCTTAAGATCGGCTAAAAATAGCAATTTATAAAAATACCAAAAATGCTATACAAAACCTATCTTATGAATAAGTTACAGCATTTTATACCCCCCGTGAACGGTTACGAACTTTCTTTGGTTGAGCCTTCCAAAAAAACTAGGAAAAAAACTCAACTTCGTTTAGTCTCTATTTTTCGTCGTGGTTGGGTCACTATTTTTGTTTCTCTTGTTAATCATTCTCCTCTTCCTTTTGGGGTTTTTCTTCCTGATCCTTGGCCTTCTTTTTGTACTTTGCCGGAGGTACATTTATGTGCTGCTTAAAAACCTACCCTTGAAAGGGATACACCCCTGGGGAGCTATAGGTACGAAAAAAAATTTACGCCATTAAATAGTATTTGGATAGAGACTTGTTTAACATCTCACAATTAGTTACCAGTAACTGTGTCTTGTCACAGTTACCCTTTAGTTAGTTCCATTTGTTGTAAGCTATGTAGTTCGTCATCAGTGAGGTAACTCAAGACAAACGAAATTGCATAATTTCCTTTGTCTGAAATGTATATTCGATTGTCGCCAAACAATTGCTCGCCTGAGGTATCTACTTCAGATAAAATTTTTGTTGAAAAATAAATGTCTATAATTGAGCCTTCTTGAAAGCTCACATTCAACGAATTTTCAAGTGGAGTGCGAATACATTTTGTAAAATCATAATCGGTGAATGTGAAGTGTGTAACCCCAATGATATTTCCAGTTAAGTCTCTCTTCCAATCATAAAAGCCTGTCCAATCAGAATTGTATATATCCTGGTATTTAATATTGTCTACAGAAAACGTTTTTGGGCAATCTTCCAGAATTAATAATTTTGGTTTTACAAATAGTAATACTACTAGTATATTACTTGTATTAATTATTATGTGTTTTAGGTCATTCATAAAAGGGTCGTGTTGCAAAAGAATTGTTGAGGGATTTATTATCCAGTTTTGTAAAGCAGGTAAGGCATTTCTAAGCTCATCAAAGCTCATTATCAGGGCGTGTAAATCATTTTCTGTAAACGCGATGATGGCGAAAGCCATAAATCGCGCTCTCCTTACTAACTAGTTCAATATCAAATACTTATCCAACTAGTAAAAACCCTAGTAAGCTACATTTTCTTCACAAGTACAGAAAATGATTTACACCCTCCATTATCAACTTTATTGAAACATGACCATTTTGTACAACAACTTCACTTACAATTATTTGACTTTCTTAAGTTCATGCACATGGGGAAAACCCACCTATTGGTATTAACTTGCTAAGTTACAATAAGTTAATTTTTACGGTGCCTTATTGCAGCTTGTATCTTCCCTCCTGCTAGCCCAACTACTTTTCCTTGGTAAGGGAGTTATTAGAACGCTGCCAAGTCTGCCCACCGTCTGTTGTTCGCATAAGAAGACCATCACGCCCAACAACCCAACCATTCATCATATCTAGAAGAAACATGTCTAGTATCCAAGCACTATGATCTTTAAGGCTTTCTATATGTATTGTTTCTTTCCAAGTAACTCCCCCATCGCTTGTTGAGAAAACATAACCAAATGAGTTTATGTTTTCTTCTTCTTCGGCATGAACTACGCTACCATGCTGTCCCCCTGACTTCGTTAACCATCCATGAAGATCATCAACAAAAACAGGCCCACCCGTGTACCCTGGTTGTGGAGTCTCTACTATTTCCCAATTTATTCCTCCATTAGTTGTTCTTAAAATAACAGTACCAGTGTTTATCCATCCCTTTCTTTCAGAAGTAAAATTTATAGAAAATATGCTCCGCTTGTTATGCCCAGTAACGCTAATTTTTGCCCAATTTGCTCCACCATCTTTACTTAAAAAAAAAGTGTCTATCCCTGCAATATATCCTGTGTTGTTATCAAAAAACTCTATGCTTTTCAACGACAGATTTGTATTTAACTTCTTATTTATCCAATTTGTCCCTCCATCGTTTGTATACATCAATTGTCCATTGTCGCCTACAGCATAAAGCTTTGTGTTACTGAGTATGTACAATGAGTTTAAGGTTTCTTTCGTGTTACTGTGTTGAGTTAACCAAGTTTTTCCCCCGTTTGTTGTACAAAGAATTGTTCCATTTTCACCTACAACCCAGCCATTTTGTTCATTGAGAAATTTTATTTTGGAAAGACCTATACTAGTACTATATTGTTCTTCCCAACTTTCTCCACCATCCAGACTTGACAGTATAAAACTATGATTACTTGTAGATCCCAGAATCCATCCCTGATTCTGGCTAATAAAAGTGACTTGATTTAAATCAAGAGGCTTATTTGTTGTTTTAGCACTTATAGTTGCAGTTATAATTATAAAAATAAAAAGTAGTAATAAACTTTTAATTTTAAACATACCTCTATCTACCTAACGCCTTTCTGTTTGTTTCTTTTTTGAAACGAACAAATTTATCTTTACCATCTCTATCTTTAAACTGGATTCCTAAAGTATTAGAAGCTAAATTAGTATTTCCTGGGTTTGGTACTGCCTTATGTACACCAGGCGCTCTAATTATAAGACCTAATTCCTTATTAGCTTGATTAACAAAATCTATTACCCCAACAGCTTTTGGATTGGAGCTTACATCAAATCTAAAGTTATCTATTATATTACCATCAGAATCATAGGTAGCCTTATGGTTTATCTCATGAAATAATACCAATCCCAACGAAAAGGCTTCAAATGCACGACTATCACTTTGGTCTTTAGCACTAGCAAAATCTCCAAAATCTATGCTTATGTTGTACTTAGTTACACGTGTTTTGCTGTCTTGTGTTCCCGTGTCAGCTTGAGCAAAACTTACAGAAGTATCGTCTGTCGTATCATTTAAGATATATATGTTGTTTGGATCATTAATAGCTCCCAATATGTTATCCTGTAATATAGCAGAGCCACCTGAAGGTTTTTCGTTTTTATCGTATGTTAGGTTTCCATTAACAAAATTAAGACTTTTTAGCCCAATTTTTTTCTGTAAGTCTTCTGCAATCCTTTTTAACCGACTATTCGATAAGGCAGACCCTTTATCTCTACTATTTTCAATAATCTCTCCTGTTGGATCTACATAAACCGTTGGGTTATTTGTTACATAAGAATACAAATTCCAGCTTTGAGGATTAATGAGTTTGGGACTATTTCTAAAATCGTCGGGTTGCATAAATCTGCCAAGTTTGCTAGCAAAATATCTAGCTTGGGCAAAATCAAGGTCAGATTCAACATCCTTTTCGTAACCTGTAAATTGTTGTCTAATAGAATCGTTAGAGGAAAAGTAACCAAAAATATTGTTGCGACCACCAATAGAAGGATCATCAATAGACTCTCCAAAAGGGTAAAAATCACGCCTAGTGATAACACTAGCATTAGAGTCAGTGATAACTCTGTTAGAACCTAAGTGATCTGGAGTGAGATAGTAAGTCTGGTTAGCCTCAACAACTGCTAGCAGTCCACTTGGAGCATAGATGTTTTCCTTAGTAGGAGAATTTATAGCTGGTATTGGCTCTCCCTCATATTCAGCAAGTAAAGCACCTCCTTGGTTATAAATAAATCTAGTAGTTGTACTTGCTACTTTCTTAACTCTCCATCCACTAGCATCATAGAAGTACTGTGCAATTATGCTACTACCAGCAGAATCACTAGATACTTTAATCAGCCTATTTTCTCCATCATAGAAGTAATACTTGTTGGATGGGTCTGTTTTAAGATTACCAGCAGAATCATAAGTATAACCAGTTGAGGTAATTCGATTAGTTGAAGTCGAAATATTAAGCTCTTGTTCATTAGTACCTTCAACTTGAGTTCGATTACCATAACGATCATATGTGTAGGCTTGACTCCAACTAGCCACATTTTGAGTTTGACCACCACCTTGCCCATTATCCCTAACACTTACCCTAGGTGCATAAGAAAACCCATAAAAGCTAAAAGTTGGAAGTTGTTGTTGTGTATTAGGATCAACAAAGAAAACATTACTTGATTGAAAAGTATAAGTTATCTCTATAACTTGACCTATTTTACTACTAGCATCAACCCCTAGTTCAGATAGTAAATAAGGGGTTAATCCAATAGAGAAATTAGCGTTAGTCTCAACAATGTTTCCGTTATTATCAAGCGTAAGAAAATGCTCTCCACTGACTGAACCTAAGCCATCAACTGATACACTACCTGAAACCGTTCCTGTTGCTGCTTGGCTTTGCTGTCTATCAATTGATAAAAGTTGGGTAAAACTTAATCCCACAGTTTTTCCACGTAAATCAGGATCTGTTAAATCAACACTAACAGAAACAGTTCCATCAGCAGTCTGCTGGCTTGGATCATCTCTAAATTCTATAAAAGCCCCTTCACTATCATTAACATAATGAGCTTGTCCACTTGTTCCTGTTGCAAATATAGGTATATCAATTACTCCATCACCTATTTGTTCTGTAGCAAACTCCTTGGCTAGTTTCAGCCGGTTCAGTTCATCATAAACAAAGAATTGGTTAATAGCATTAGTACCATTTCCTGGAGTAAGCTTTATTTGACCTATATTTCCATTGTTCTGAGATTCATTCATCGAAATATTAGGTGTCGTATCTGCATTATTTATAGTATCAAAGTTATACACTCCATAGTTATACTCTTGCTTCCAAATATCCTCAGCAGAAGTACCAGAAATCCCAGAACCCAATGTAATTTCAGTAGGTTGTAAGCGGCTGTTGTACTTCATTTGATGGTATAAACCATTTCCCAACTGATGAGAAGCTATTGCACCAGCAGCAGTATAACTTGCTTGACTAGAAATCGCTTCTCCATCTCTCATTACATCAGTAAGTTGACCTGCAATGTTGTAAGAATGGGCTATATTATGCCCTGAAGGATATGTATGACTTGTCGGTAAACTGGCTAAATTGTATTGAGTATTGGTTGGAAAATACCTTCCATCAACAAGCTGTACGCTTCTTGTTATTCTTCCTACGTTATCATAAGTATGAAATAACCCAGTAGCCTGCTCTCTTGCTGTTGCTTCTGTTACAATAGCAGTAGTTCTACCCATAGCAAACTGTGGAGTAAACCCTGGAGGTGCAATATTTGGCAATTTTCCATCATAAAAGTAGCTTGCAGTAGGCGTACTGTCTGAGTAACTTCTTGTTAATAAACGGTTTAATGTATCATAAGTGTAAGTAGTGATTATTCCTCTAGGATCAGTTCGCTTAGTCAAATTAGAGGCAATATCATACTCATAAAGAGTAATTCCATTGCCATTAGCTCCTGTTTCTGGA
>JACQZQ010000121.1 GCA_016213785.1 Acidobacteriota bacterium | reverse complement strand
TTTAAGTACGTCGCTACTCATACAATATATTAATATTAACTGGAGTTCGTCCATTTTCTTTTCTCCTTATTTTTTTCTTTTGAAAAGTTTATGGACTACTCTCTTTCTTTTCAACTATGGTCGCAACTTGGACTATATTATAGTTATTTAATTGCTAAGCCAGCAATTCTTAGTTTAGAAAAACCTGATTTCTTAAGCTCCAAGCAATTTTAACTTCGCTAACTTGACTTAAGCTTTAACCTTTGGTTCTTCTAAAACTAAAATTGCTGGTACTAAATACATTACTTTGGGTAAAATACTGGAGAAATATTAGCTTTAGCATTTAACTTTTAAGATTCTACAGTTCTTCACCATGAATTTTTATAAGGCGTACAGGAATATATTTATGATATGGAGTACCAGCTATAGGATCCATATCATTACTTGTTGTTAGCTCGTTGATATGTGGCCCTGTTTGAGAACGTTTTCCATCACTAGCAGGATGTTCTAGCCCATATCCATGAGGCAATGTTACTACCCCTTGTCTATTTGTATCACTAACTTCAACTCTAGCCAAAACGCTACCGCGTTTTGACTGGCACTTTACCCAACTATTATTAGATAGCCCTAAACCTGTTGCATCTACTGGGTTTATTCTAAGCACACCATCAAAATCACTTCTTCGCCAAGCAGGATCTCTAAATATAGTATTAGCATTATAGGAGCGACGCTCACCAGCAGAGAGCACAAAAGGATAATCTTGCATTAAATTTGTCTCTGTTGGATCAAGTAAAGATAAGGCTTTAAGCATTTCTGGAATTTCTAAATGTATAAGTCCATCACGATGTTTAATAAATTTCCAAGTATCTTCATATTCGTTAATGCTAAAAACTACCCCAGAGTGTGAAGAAAGTATTGCATTAAATAGAGCCTCACCTAATTCAAACCCTTCTCCTTGATGTCCAGCACGATGAACAGAATCTGGATCTTTACCAGCAAATTGATGACAAGTTGCCCATAAATAAGCTGTAGCGGCGGCTCCTTCAGGCAGTGTATCCCCAAGAGTCTGATAAAGAACGATAGGAGCATAATCAAAAAGCTTAGGGTATTTTGCAAGTGTTTGCTGAAAAGCAACAGCATAACTAAAACGGTCTTGATGGGCTACTTCACGCAGTTCACTAAGGTCAGCTTCAAAAACCCCCATAGCCTTTATTAATCTTGTATAAATCTCAGGTTCAGCAAGTGTGCCTGATAGTGGGTTAAACAATGGTTTACGCAGATGAAAAGCATTTTTAGGAAACTCCATATTAAAGAATGTTGTTTCCCATTTCTCATATTGAGACGAAGCAGGCAAAATATAGTGAGCCATTGCTGCGGTTTCTGTCATTGCTACATCAATAACAACCAGTAAATCTAACTTGGCAAAGGCTTTGCGATAAGCTTGAGTATCTGCTGCACTTACAATAGGGTTAGAGCTATCAACAACAAGCCCACGAGTACGATCTGGATGATCGGTATCAATTTCTAATGGTAAAATATTGGGGGGTAATAGGTTAGCAATAAATGGAAATTCTGTGACCTTGGAACGCATCTGTTTTTTTCCTTCATCAGAATGACCAATCATTGGAACTAATGCGGTATGAAAGTTATTTGCTCCTTTTTTACCAAAATTTCCTGTAATTAAGAATAATAAAGACCTTAAATAAGCATTAAGTGTACTATTAAGTGTTTGCTCAATACCAAGATCTGTTCTTACCGAACAGCTTTTAGCTTCGCTAATTAAATGAGCGGCCTCATAAACATCTTTTAACTCTATTCCAGCTTTTATAGCAAAATCCTTTATTGGTACACTTATTAAGCTGTTATAGACAACATTAAATCCTGTAGTATATTTTTCTAGGAAGCCTTGATTATGTCGGTTTTCTTGAACGATCACAGCAAGAATAGCAGCCATTAAAAAGGCATCTGTTCCAGGGCGCAACTGTAGGTGTAAGTCAGCCATTGCGGCTGTTTCTGTACGGCGAGGATCAATCACAATCATTTTTCGATTTGGATCTTTATGAATTTCTTGAAGAATTTGTCTAGCATTACGAATACCATGAGATTGCCATGGGTTTGTACCAATAAAAACAACTACTTCAGCATGCTCTACATCTTCGGTAGGATGGCAATTCTGTCTGCCATAAAGTCTACCATCTACCCAAAAACCACCTGTCTTTTCTTGAGCCAAAGAATTATAGTAATTTGAAGTATTCATTGCTAAACGTAAAGCTTTAGCATATGGCCCAGCTAAATGATTTCCTTGTCCACCACCACCATAATAGGCAAGGCTATGGCCTCCATATGTATCACGTAAGTTTACTAGTTTTGCTGCAATTTCAGTTATAGCCGTATCCCAGGATATTTTTTCAAATGTACCATCGCTGCACCGACGTAATGGGGAATTTAATCTATCATTATGGTTTTGATAAAAATTAAGACGTTGAGCTTTTTGACATAAATATCCTGTAGAGATTGGATGTGCTTTATCTCCACGAACTTTTACTATCTCTTGTTTATTTGTTTCTACTTCAATACCGCAATTGCGACTACAAAGAATACAAGCAGTAGGTTGCCATTGTTTATTTGATTCTATTTGATTCATAACCCATCCTTACACCTTAAAAAGTGTAGCTATTAAAGTTGTTGTTTATTTTCCTTTACTGGAGATTTCACAGATTTGTAAGGCAGCTTTCTGACAAACTCTTAAAACATAGTCAGAAAACTCTTCATTATTAATTGCACGAGCTAGCATTAGCCCTCCAATTAACTGTGCTGTTAATGCAATAGCACGATCTTTACTTGGTAAAAAAGCTTCTGGCATTCTTTGAGATATTTCTAAAAAGAACATATCTAGACATTTTTCATAGGTATCACGAGTCTTATCACTACTTCGAGTTATATCAGGAGTTAGAATTGGCAATGGGCAGCCTTGATTTGCATTGTCCCTATGGGATCGGCTTAAGTAGCTTTTTATAAGGGTAGTTAGCCAAACTTCCCCATCTTTACCTGCTAGACTAGCTGATAAAGCAGAACTTTTACCAGTTAAAATATCTTTAATAACTTCAGAAAAAAGTGCTTCTTTAGAATCAAAATGAGCATAAAATCCGCCAGCAGTTAACCCAACCTCAGCCATTATTGCATCTATCCCTACACCGTTATAGCCCTTTTCTCTAAACAAACGGCCAGCGCTTTGCAAAATTTTTTCTCTGGTTTGTTTTTTATAGTCTGATGAATATCTCATAAAGCTATTATATTACGCTCGTCATATAATAACAAACAAAAAATATATTCTTCTTGAAGTTTTGTTACAAAAAGGTTGAAAAGTGAAACATTAAGGTAAGGAAACTTAAATAGTTAATATTAATTTAGGTTTAACCATACTTGTCATTTTTGGCAGATGTTGCCAAGTTTAGCAAACAAACTGTAAAAAGCTTTGCCATTTTTGGCAGTTTGTTAATGTTGCTAATTAAACTATCTACATATTTATCAGGAAGATAGGTTTATTTTAGAGTGTAATGATGTTTTGGCATAATAGTTGAGTAAAGGTACATAATTTTTACAAACTTACTAGGAGGTTTACTTATGAGTATTAACAATATAAATCGCTCAACATCTTTAACGGACGTTGAATCAACCAATGTTAACCAAAAACAACTGTCTGATAATATAAAAACTTCTAAACCAGAACAAACTAACTTACCTACTGATAAATCTAGCAAGTTAATTGCTAATAGTAAAATACAGGAGGGAAATTTTACAGCCTCTTATCAATCTGCTAAGCTGCAAAATATGATACCAAGTAACACTTCATCAAATACTAATACCAAAGGCATTAATGTTAAGTATGAAGCAGAGCAAATAATTAAGGCAAACACTAAGTTCTTAGATTTAGATGAGGCTAAATTAGGGAAAACCTTAGCAACTGTATCTAAAGAGCAACCTAACTTAGTCAAAGAAACTCTTAGCCAGCTTTCACAAAGTGACAAAGTTCAAGTAACACAAGCTTTTGTTGATGAATTACAAAGTAAAGATCGTTTAAAAGACTTAGCAAAAACACCTGAAGGAAATAAGCTTTTACTTGAAGCTTATAACACTTTAAGCGGTCAATCAGGGTTTCTAAAAAATTCTGATCCAAAACTTGAGCTAATAGGTAGTACTTTAGCAAATGTAGCTAAAGAAAAAGTAAATCAAAACCAACCTCAAAATGCTTCTAGTAATAAAGTTGCACCTCCTCCACAAGCAAAAATTGAAGGGTCAAAAGCTCGTGAATTACCACTAAATGCAATTCCTAAACAAGGAAACCCAGAAATTAGATATGAGTTACCTTTAGAAGGCACAGGTTACAAGTTTTACAATCGCAATGACGCTGATAAAGCAAGCAATTATAGTAAATCTAATGGAGTAGCGGCAGAATTAGTGGGTAAAAGAATGCCAGATCAAATAGGAACAAAAGATACTACTGAAAGACTAGAGACTTTGGCTAGTGAGTGGAATAAAAGATATCCTGACAAGAAATTACAATATGGAGATATAAGTTTGCCAGGAGGTGTACCTACAAAAGCACATAAAGGACACCAAGACGGTTATAAAGTAGATGTTAGGCCACTGCGCAATGATGATAAAATAGGTAATTTAACTATACATTCTTCAGAGTATAATAGAAACTTAACACGAGAATTTATTCAACTTGTTTTAGAAAAATACCCAAATACTAAGTTTAAGTTTAATGACACAGAGCTTATTAAAGAATTTTCTGGTGTTGTAACTAGGTCAGACATCTCTCATAATAATCACATTCACATAGAATTTTCTCCAAAGGATGGTAAAAAATGAAAAATATATCAATTTATATAATAACTATATTATTAATAAATATTGGATTTAATAGTGAAATATTTGCTCAAAGCAAGGTCAAAAGAAATCATAAAATACCTAGAGAAAAAATAGAACAAATGATACATAAAGAATATGGGCCTAAAGTTGAGATAGACACAAATGAAGTTTATTCTATACAAGGTGACTTTAATGCGGATGGCAAGCTAGATGTTGCAGTGATAGTTCACCCTGATGAGGCTAGATACGAACTTACAAATTATAAAATTAAATATATTGATACTAACCCAAATTCTTCTAGCGTTGGGTTGTTGTTAGATCCAGTTGAAGGAATGGGAAAAAGCTGTGTAGGAATAGCTATAGTACATGGAGGTATTGGCGGTTGGGATAAAGAAATCCTAGATAAATATATAGTTTATAGTTGCTATATGTCCTTTAAACTCATCCCAAAAGGTACAAAACTACGTAGAGGTAATGCTTCTGAAGGACGTACTCCTAAACCAAAGGGAGATTCAATTTTTCTTCAGCATGAAACACGAGGTACAGGAATTCTTTATTGGAATGGAAAAACCTACTTATCTTTTTACCAAGATAAAGGGGACTAATAAGAAGATAATAATTATAAAGTAATCTTTAAGGTTTATAAGAATAATTTATTATGCTTGTAATATATCGATAATAAGTGCTTATACTGAAAATTTCCTTAAGAAAGGATGGTAAAAAATGAAAAATATATCAATTTATATAATAACTATATTATTAATAAATGTTGGATTTAATAGTGAAATATTTGCTCAGACGAAAACAAAAAATAGTTATATAAATCAAAATAAGATTGAGCAAATGATTCACAGAGAATTTAGCCCCAGATAGAGGTATGTAGCTACACAAATAATTATTATCTCCAAGGGGATTTTAATGGAGATGGTAATCTAGATATCGTAGTAATGGTAATTCCTAATAAAGCTAAAGGCCAAATTGCTGATTATAAGGTTAAGTATGTAGATATAAATGGCTATGATTTATCAACAAATGGCAAGCAAATAGATCCAGTAATAGATATAGAAGGGAGTTGTTTAGGTGTAGCAATAGCACATGGAGGAGTTGGTGGTTGGAAGAACAGGACTACAGAAAAGTATATGTTTTATAGGTGTTTTTCTTCTTTTAAATTTGTTTCTAAAAGAAAAAAAGTTCGACGAGGAACAGGTTCTTATGGTTCTACTCCTAAGCCAAAAGGGGATTATATCTTCCTTGAGCTTGAGACTGGAGGAACACAAATTGTTTATTGGGATGGAAAAACATATAAAGGGTTTCGGCAAAGAGATGGGGACTAAATTAAGGAAAATAATTAGTAAGACGGTTTTTAACATTTGTTATGTCTTTAGACTGATTTAGATGAGACTGGAGAAATAAATTTAGTTGTTTAAATATTTTGTAGTGGTGAGGCAGACTATGATTTAAGTTATGCAAAATTCTATATAAAACAAACAATCAATAAAAACAAAGAAAGGCTGCCCCTATGTTTAATTTCATCAATTAAACATAGGGGCAAATTGTTTTTAAGCTTATAGACTTTCTGCTAAGGCTTCGATGTGGCCTACAGCGATTTTCCCTAGTTTTCTTAAGTTATAGCCGCCTTCTAAAATAGATATAACTCTTTGATGACCCACAGATTCTGCTACTTGTTTTAAGCGTGTAGTCATCCAAGCAAAGTCTTCTGTCTCAAGCATAAGTTGCCCTAAAGGGTCTTCGCGGTGGGAATCAAAACCAGCAGAAATCAATATTAAGTCAGGTTTAATTTTATTAAGTATTTTCTTTAGTGCTTCATCAAAAGCATAACGATATTCTTTAGCTGAGGTCATTGCAGGTAGCGGTGCATTTAGAGTATAGCCTTGACCACTGCCTTCACCAGTCTCGCTAGTTCTACCTGTTCCAGGGTAATGAGGATATTGATGTAATGAAAAATAAAAAACAGAACTATCTGAATAAAAAATATCTTGAGTTCCATTGCCGTGATGCACATCCCAGTCAACAATTAACACTTTTTCTAGATTATGTTTTACTTGAGCATAACGAGCACCAACAGCGACATTATTAAATAAACAAAACCCCATAGCTCGCTTAGGTGTAGCATGGTGGCCGGGAGGTCGTGCGATTACAAAAGCATTATCTATCTCTTTTTGCATCAGAGTGTCAATTGCAGTAATTAAACCACCAGAAGCCATTAAAGAGACTCGGAAAGACTCTTGGCTTATAACTGTATCACCGTCTAATGCCCCTAAGTTTTTTTCACAAGCTTGACGAACTAAGTCATATTGTTTATTAGAATGGCATCGTAAAATATCTTCTTGAGTGCAAGCTTTAGGGTTTAACCAAACATATCTATTTTCAATAGAATCTCTTTCTTTAATTTCCTGAGCTATTAGAGCGGCTCTTTCTGGTCGCTCTGGATGTGCTCCTGTTTCATGTTTAAGATAATCTGGGTGATAGACAATTGCCGTAGTCATCAATTCCTCCTTTTGGGGACATTTTTTTATGGCTTAATAAAAATTTTATTATAAAGGAAAAATTTTATGCGAGTAATAGCAGGGAATTATAAAGGTAGGAATTTACGGACTCTAGAGGGGTTAGATGTACGGCCAACTTCTGATAGATTGCGTGAAACACTCTTTAATATCCTTTCTCCCTACATTGAAGATTCACATTTTTTAGATATTTGTTCTGGTTCAGGTGCAGTTGCAATAGAAGCGCTTAGTCGTGGTGCAATAGAAGCCGCTTTAATAGAAGTTTCTCGTAAAGCTACACAAGTAATTTATGAAAACCTTGAACACTGCAAAATCTCTAAAACTCAAGCAAAAATATTTTGCAGTGATGCAACTATAGCGTTAAAAGAGTTAGGGAAAAATAACTCTCTATTTGATATAGTTTATTTTGATCCTCCTTATAAATCTAACATTTATTTACCAGTTCTAGCACTTCTTGGTGAAAAAAAGATACTCTCAGATGATGCAATTGTGGTGGTCGAGCATCATAGTAAAATCCCTATGCCTGAAATTGTTGGACAGCTTAATTGTTATAGAAAATTAAAACAAGGGGAGACAGAACTTAGTTTCTATAAAATAAAATTACAGGTTGTGTAATAAAAGAGTTGACAATAGATTTGTACCTCTTTTAATAAAAGGCTACAATCGCATTACCAACTTTACTGTAGCACGACCAGAGCACGACCAGATATAGATACAATAAATGTAAAACCTATTTGTTAACGTCTATTTATGTAGGTATTTAGGATTTTTAGATTGATTCTAATTTTACTTTGATAAATATTAAAGACTTATTTAATATTTAGAGTATAATTAAAAAAGCAACAAAAACTTAAGAAACAATAATAACTAAACTATACAAGCCGTTATCTGGATAAGCGCATGAAAGTATGTCCTAAATGTTCTACTTGTTATGATGAGAGTGAGATTACTTGCTCTATTGATAAAGAGTTTTTGGAAACGGCGTGGCCTGCTTCTCGGCTAATTGTTGGAAAGTATTTATTAAAATCAAGGCTTGCCGAAGGAGGAATGGGAGTAATTTATCGAGCTATTCAATCAGAATTAAATCGCGAAGTTGCTGTAAAAATCCTTTCTCCTCAACTACTTTCTAAAGAAAGAATTCTTAAGCAGTTTCATAGAGAAGCTTTAGCTATTGCACGTCTTGACCATATTAATATTACTCCAATTTATGATTATGGCGCACTTCCTAGTAATTATGGAGCTTATTTAGTAATGCGGTTAGTTCATGGAAAACAGCTTTCAGCAGAAATAGATGATCTAGGCGCATTTCCTCTAGAGAGAGCACTACGTATTATGCAACAGATTTGCGCTGGTGTTTCATCGGCGCATACCCAACAAATCATTCATTGTGACTTAAAACCAGATAATATTTTAATAGAAAATTGTGGTACTACTAGAGAACAAGTTCAGATAGTAGATTTTGGTATTGCAAAATTAAGGGAACTATCTGTTGATGGGGGGAATTCTGCTATTACTGATAGTGCAATAGGTACACCTCAATATATGTCTCCAGAACAATGTTGTGGAGAACCCCTTACAGTTCAAACAGATATATATAGCTTAGGGATAATTTTCTTTGAAATGGTTACAGGAAGAGTTCCATTTAGTGGAGGGGTTCCTGTAGATATAGCCCAACATCATGTTCGTACACCACCACCACCACCATCACGCTTTCGTGCTGGAATCCCTGTGGCTCTAGATTATGCAATACTTAGGGCACTAGCTAAACGTCCTTCTAGCCGCCCAGAATCAGTACAGCAATTTTTTGATGAATTATTACATGCTTCAGGTATTTCTCTAGCTCCTATAGTAGACGTATTTACGTCAGGCTCTTTTATTAATTTAGCTAATTTAGTAGTTCCTGCTGTAGCTACTCCTATGAATTATTCTACTACTAAAAATCTTTCAAGCGAGAATAAACAAATTAATCCTGCTACTAATGTTAAAAATATCTCTGAGAGTAAGCAAACAAGCTATTCTACTGGTACTAAAAATCTTTTAGATGAAAGTAAAGCCCAATCTCAACCTGTAGCAATTCAAACTCCTGGCTCTGTGGAAACCTACAAAAACAAAAACACTAGGCAGTATAGAAATATTACTTCACAGTTATCAGATAGTAAAACTAATCCGTTTGTTAATCTTAAAAATGAAATTAAACCACCTAAGCCAGAACAATTTTTTCCCGAGATAATGACTTTAATAGTAGATGAAAATAATATCACTGATACTATTGATGAAATATTGCAGGATTTTGGCTCTACTGTAATACTAGCTAAAGATAGCGAAGAAGCTTGGAAGTGTTTAGAAAAATATGTTTTTAACTTAGTTATTACTAATGTTTTAACTAAGCAAGTTAATGGATGGCAGCTTTTTGCTAGATCTCAGGATTTATCTGAGCAACCTGTTTTTATATTTATTACCGACTCACCAAAAGACGAAGACCGTCTTCAGGCTTTAGAAAATGGAATAGAGGATTATTGGTCGCACCCTTTGCCAGTAGCAGAGCTTCAAATAAGATTAAGGCGCTTACTTCAACGTATTAGCAAAGAACTTAGTTAAAATTCCTTGTAAATTTATCGCGTTACTAAGCTTAACTATTTAACTATTTAACTATTTAACTATTTAGCAACAGTATTTTCTAATAACTCTTTTATTTGCTCAGAATTTAATCTAGCTTGTAGTAACCTGTTATAAAGAGGCCCAAGCTCAATAAATAGTTCTGCTGGTGTGGGTGGAAGCAAATCAAACTCAATATAATGAGTCGCTTTACGCTTACGCAAATGTAATAAATTACCTGCTTTAATTTGGTTATCTAAAAGAATATCAATATATCGTCTGCCTTCAACATATAAATCTGCACTACCAGAATCAGTATAAGCTAGTATAGATACTCCGCTTTCTATGCTAGTATATTTACATAGGAGTAGAGTTATTTGATTTATTTCAATGCTCATTACTAAAAGTTTACTTCCTTTGGAATATTTTTTGTAGCCTTTTACTTATAATTATTTTAGAAGAAAGTAAAGCAATATTCAGATTTGCTTTACTTTATAAAAATAACCTATAAGTAAAATGATATAGTAAATTTCCTAAAACAAAGGAGAGTAGCATGAATTTTATGACATTAATAAAGGTTTTAACTACATTAGTGTTTATGCTATTACTAGCTATTCCTATAAGTGCTTCTACTCGCTCTACAAAAGCTTTTGATCATAGTGTTTTTCATAATGTATTACAAAAATATGTAAATGAATTTGGCTACGTAGATTATGCTAAGCTCAAATCAAATCGTATTGAGTTAGATTCATATATTGAAGCTTTAGCACAAGTTAGTCCAAATAGCTCACCTTCTTTATTTCCAGATAAAAATTCTAAATTAGCCTATTGGATCAATGCTTATAATGCTTTTACGCTAAGGGGAGTTATTGATAATTATCCAACAAAAAGTGTTCGTGATATACATGCGCTTTATGGATTTTTTTGGCGCATTAAGTTTAATGCTGGTGGTAAAAAAATGAGTTTGCGTGCTTTAGAAAACGAAATTATTCGTAAGTTTGATGAGCCAAGGATTCATTTTGCAATTGTTTGTGCTTCAGAAGGTTGTCCGCGTCTTTCTCGTGAAGCTTATGTAGCAGAGCGTCTAGATGCTCAATTAGAAGCCCAAGCACAAAAATTTATCAATGAAGAAAGAAATGTAAGAATTGATACCAAAACTAATACTTTACATATGTCAAAAATTTTTGATTGGTTTGCTGAAGATTTTTTAGTAACATTGCCAGGCGAAAAAGATAAAAAACAAGTAACAAAATACTTAAAACCTTATCTTAGTTATTCACGTCGTCAAACTTTAGAAGGATTGAAAAATATTAAAATTGAGTATACAGAGTATGATTGGCGTATGAATGACCAAGCACGCCAAGATATAGTTAAAAATATAATTAAAAAATGATTTCTATAATAATACCTGTTTTTAATGAAGAAAAAACCTTAAATGATTGTCTTTCAAAGGTGTTTAGCCAAAAAGGGGATTATGAGGTAATTATTGTTGATGGTGGTAGCACAGATCAAACTCTAGAACAGGCTAGAACTTGGTCAAAAGCTAAAGTGTTTTCTGCTGTAAAAGGGCGTGGAAGTCAAATGAATAAAGGGGCTAAAGCAGCTAAGGGGGATTGGCTACTTTTTTTACATGCAGATAATTTTTTAGAACCAAAAACACTAGAAACTTTCTCTACACTTTTAACAAACTCAAGTCTAGAAGCAGGGTGTTTTTGGCATAAATTTGATAGTAAACATCCTTGGTTACAAATAGTTTCACTTATACATAATTTACGCTTTCGCCTAACTGGAATTATTTATGGGGATCAAAGCCTCTTTATTAAAAAAAGCCTATTTGATGAACTAAAGGGTTTTCAGGAAGGTATTGTTATGGAGGATATTGAGTTTAGTGAAAGATTACTTACTAAAGCTAAACCTGTTTGTTTACCATTGAGTACAATAACTAGCGCACGTAAATTTTATAATTTAGGAATTTATAAAGCAACTTTCCATATCTTAAAACTTATGTATATTTATGGTCGCAAAGATGCTAGGAAAGATTTATTTTTTTCAGATATTAGATAAATAAAAAACCTTATACTTTAATATAAGGTTTTTTATTTCTTTTCGGATGTTTTTTTTAGTTTTTAATAACGTAATTCAGGCAGCTTGTTGAAAAGAATTTTTATTAGTTGGTTTTACTTTTAATGCTATACGTACTTTATCTTTAACCCTGCGTACAATAGATTCTATACTGGTTGATTTAATTTCTAGTTTCTCTGTTTCTACTATTTGTCTTGATGTTAATCCTTCAACTATTGCTAGCTTAAATACTAAAAAATCACGTTTTGAATTAGAGCCAGTTAAGGAGTCTTCTATCAATTTAGACACTTGTTGGCTTGCTATTTGATTAAAACATAAATCCTCACCATTAATGCTTAAATAATCATAGGTTAATGCACGACTACCTAACAATTCACATAATTCATCATCAAGTAATTCTTCTACAGACATTTCTTGTCCTCGGCGTTTTTCTGCAAGTTGTCTACGAAAATATTCTGATACTGTGTTAGTTGAGATTTTTGCTAAATAAGCTAGAAAAGAGATTTCATTTTCTCCAGAAAAGCTACGTAATGCTTGGCGATTAGATTCTAAGAGTTTAACATAGACATCTTGAGCTAAATCTCTCAAAATTTCTTTTACATTAGGGCTATCAACATTTGTTGAAGAGGAACGTATTTTCCAAGCTTTTCTTACATATAATTTAATATATTTACTAAAACGTTTATAAAATTCATCCCATAAATATTCATTATCAGTTGTCGTACATAATTTTACTAGCTCTAAATTAGTTAAGGTTTTATGTTGATCTGTTTTGACTAGGCTTAATTTATTTTTAGATTTACTTAGAATGGCTGACATAATATTTTTCTCCTAATTTTTTGTGTTTCTTTGTTTGTTGGTAATTCAAGGACTATGCCAGCTCTATAAATGGATTTCCTAATATTAGCTATGGGGGGTGATAAGTTTTCTATATGTAAGAAAATAGAGAGATTATAGTTAAAAAAGTTAATGGATAATTCTCGAATTTTTTAACCTTTTTAATCTTTTTAGCATTCTAAAATGTCAGTTTTGACAGTAATCAATAAAATAGAAATTGTCAAAACTGGCAGCCTTGCCAATTTTGGCAGTTTAATAACGGCTTAAAACACTTAAGAGGCTTAAAAAAACTAGTGAACTGCTGGATTAGCTTTTAGCTAGTAGTAATATTATGTTATATGTGTTTAGGCATTTCTAAATTTAATAAATTTAAGTTTAGAAAATGCTTCAAAATCTATACTTAAATATTTAGGAGATATGACAAAACATTAAACTTAAAATTTAATTAAGTTTAACATTTTGGAGTTTTTTATGGATGTACAAACAATTGAACAGTTACACCAAGACCCAACTTTGCGTAACCGTGTAGCTAGACGAGCTTATGAGCTTTTTATTCGACGTGGAAGACAAATGGGAAGAGAAGCAGAGGACTGGTTCCAAGCAGAAAAAGAAATTCTTCAAGAAGTTTTAGAAGAACAAAATCAATTTGTTTCTACCAAAGAAGTAACTCTTGAAGCACAAGCTCAAAAACAAGAAGCCTTACTTGATGATAACCCTATAACAACTCAAACTGTTGCTGAAGAAAATAATTTAGATAGCTCAACACCTAAAAAGAGAACTTATACTCGTAAAAAAAAAGCTGCTGATGGTTCAAATGATACTCTAGAAGCAAATCAGCAAATAACATCAGCCGAAATAGCTACTAATCCTAAAACCTCAGAAACAACTACAACTCCTCGCGCTAGACGCACAAGGAACAAAACCAATATAGCTTCAGATTTAGCTTAAACTAGCTTAAGTAGGTAATAGAATTAAACTATTCTATTACCTACTTTTGCCTTAAGCCCTTTCATTGTTCTAATGGTTGAATATGCATTTAAGGTAGTTTTTGACCCATATAAACTGTTACTTCAGATCCTTCTGCTAAAAAAGCAGAACTGGGTTTTATAGAAAGGAATTCTCTAAACTCTTCTCCATAAAGTGATGCTACATTACACTTAAAAGTTGAATTTTTTACTGACCAGACTTGCCAAGCAGGGTGTTCGACTTTATATTCCGTACTACTCCCATCGCTATGTTTAGTATAGCCCCAATAATGTTCAGCAATAAATTCCTCTTCTGACCCAGGTTTTAATGGATAAGGGTTTGCTGTTGGCTCTAGGCTTAGACTATGCCAAAGATCTTCATATTCCCATTCATAAGAAACAAATTTAGGGTTATTGTTTGAATCAATTTCTAAAGTATGTCTAGTAGGTATAGATATGTAATGCTCTTCATAAACAGTACGAGCAACAAAGGCAATAGCAAATTTAGGAACAATTTCTTTAACAAAAACAACTCCTCTTCTCCATTCTCCATTTTTAGCTTTATGACGCACATAAAACCTTAAGTTAATTTCCTCAAAATTTTGATGAAAAGGAACTGGAACACCTAGGACTTTTGTATCATAAAAAAGAAAACCCACCATACTAACAAAAGTTTTTCCATTAAATGTGTCAAGTTCTGTTCCTTTTGGAATGCGAGAAGTTAGAATTTTAGGGTCTACTTCATAGTTAAGCATTGCCAAATATTTCCAGTAAGCAGTTAAGAACGCTGTATGATTATTTTCCATAAGTTTAAGAGTGTTAGAATTATTGGTTTTTATTTAGGACTTGGAAGCATTATAACAAGCGAGTATAGGAAATAAAAATTTTATCAAGAAAGCTTGCTGTTTATTTAGACTATAGGCAAAATAAAAAGCCAGTTTACCCACAAAATTTTCCAACATGTGATTACACTATTATGTACTTTCTAAAAAAAATAAAATATTTTGTGCTATTTGTCTTTTTAATTAGCTGTTTAAGCATTTCCTTTTTTCCTAAAATTGGTTTTTCATCTGTTGAAGAACCAAAGACTAATAAAAATACTAATAATCAACCCCATCTAAAATATTTATTAAAAGCTACAAATTTAGATGACCATTTGTTTGAGATAAAAATTCAAATAATAGGTAACACCAACAAAGAGATAGATTTAGCTATTCCAGCTTGGTCGCCTGGTCGTTATGTTATTCATAATTTTGCTAAAAATATACAAGATTTTTCTGCACAAACCCAAACAGGTAAAAAGCTCTTTTGGCAAAAACTTGATAAACAAACTTGGCGAATAGAGTCTCTTGGAGAAAATAACCTAGAAATTGAGTATAAAGTGTTTGCTGATGATTTATCAGGTACTTTTAGCCAACTTAATCAAGACCATGCTAACTTTAATGGTGCCTCTATCTTTATGTATTTAGTTGGATATAAACAACTTCCTATTGAACTGAAAATAGAAAAACCTAGTAATTGGAAAATTATTAGTGGTGCAACAAATGACATTAACCAAACAGAATTTTATTTTGAAAACTATGATATTTTAATTGATACCCCAACAGAAATTGGTAAATTTGAGCTAGATTCATTTCAATTAGGAGGTAATACCTATAGAGTTGCCTTACATAATTATTATAGTTTTAACGAAAAGAGCAAACTACTAGAGACAATTAAACAAATCGTAGAAACACAAGTTAAAATTTTAGGCACACCAGATTTTAATCACTATACTTTTCTTATTCATATAGTCTCACCAAAATATCCAAGTGATGGGATGGAACACTTAAATTCAACACAGATTATAGAATCTAGTGTAGAGAATATTATTGAAACTGCTTCGCATGAATTTTTTCATCTCTGGAATGTTAAAAGACTTAGGCCAGTAGAGCTAGGCCCTTGGGATTATAGCCGAGAAGCCTATACAAAAAGCTTATGGATTGCCGAAGGATTAACTAGTTATTATGGAGATCTTGCTTTGGTTCGTTCGGGCTATTGGTCAGAAAAAAAGTTTTATAGCTTTTTAGCCGAACAAATTAGCCTTTTAGAGTCTAAACCTGGCCGCAAACAAATGAGTTTAGAACAATCTAGTTTAGATACATGGTTGTTTTTAGCTGCTCCTAAGTCACAACTTACTAATGAAGAACAGACTACTATTTCATACTATAATAAAGGAGAAATATTAGGGTTAATATTAGACCTAGAAATTCGTAATCGTACTTCAAACCTTAAAAGCTTAGATGATGTTTTTCGCTATCTTTATAAAGAATATTACTTAGATAGCTACCAGGAAACCTACTACTTAAAAGGGCGAGGGTATGCTTATGAAGATTTCTTAAAGGCTGTTAATAAAGTTTCAGGATCAGATTTTAATGAGTTTTTCAAAGCTTATGTTAGTGGTACTCAAGAAATAAACTACAATGCTTTTTTAGCACATGCAGGGCTTTATATGGATGGTTCAAACTATAGCCGTGAGATTAGAGAAAATCCTAAAGCTACTAATGAGCAGATTAAGTTAAGAAAAAATTGGCTTTTAACTCAAACGAAATCTAGAACTGCTGTTTTTGGTCGTTTATTTGGGCGATAAATCAATCAGTTTAATTTTTATTTTGAGCCAAATTTAACTTCTGCTGGCTGACCAGAAAGCAAAGAACCATTAGTATTATCAAATTCAACTTCTACTATATGATTAAGATTAGCTGCTGGTAAAGGGTTGATAGTTATAATCTTACCCACAACACTTTGATCACTGGTAGGTAATTTAATATTAACGCTTTGCTCTATTTTTAAGGAATTAATTAAACGGGCACTTATTGGAACTTCTACAATTAGTTTATCTAACTGAGCAAGCCGCGCTAGAGTTGTTCCTACAATTATTTGATCTCCAATTTTTACTGGTATTTCTACAATAGCCCCACTACGAGTTGCTTTAACTATAGTTTCAAAAGTACGTTGGCGAGCTATTTCTAGGGCTTGAATAGCCTGTTTTTGTCTTAGTTGAGCGCGTTCTAATTGATTTTGCAAGTCTAGAAGTTGTTGCTGTTGTTCTTTTTTTACTAGTTCATTTTGTAGGCTAGATTGTGATTCTTGAGCACTAGATAGCTCACTAGAAGCTACTTCAGCCGCACGAGCAGTTTTTAAGTCTGCTTCAGCAATTCGTAATTGACTACGTAATTCATCTAGCTCTTGTGCAGACACTAACCCTTGTTTATGTAATGTTTCTGTACGCTGAAATTTTGATAAAGCTTGCTCATAAACTGCTTGAGCACGCTCAGGAGAATCTTGACGCTGGCGAAGAGGAACTCGTTCAGCTTTACGTTGTGCTAAAGAAAGTTTTCCGCTTGCAGCCGCAACTTGATTACGTAAGTTAACGATTTGTTTATTAATAGATGTAATGTTTGCACTAATTTGTGATACTTGCTGATCGGCAGATACTTTTTCAAGTTCAGCTTGTGTAAGCAAATTTTTAGCTTCGCGGTCATCTATTTTTAACAAGGGCTGATTTTCTATTACTTGATCGCCTACTTTTACCAAAATCTCTTGAACAATTGCAGGGCTAGTAGCTGTGATTTTAATCTCACTTACTGGTTTAATTGTTCCTGTAAAAATTGTGCTAGCTAAACTTGCTATTTGTTCAGGTGAAGAAAGCGGAGTTATAGGAGAGTTAATGTATTGTCTAGCAAAGTAAATTCCTGTTGTTGCTGTTGCTGCAAAGAGTAGTATTATTGCTAGCGCACGCCAGCCTATTTCATTATTTTTTACAGGCTCAATAGGAGCATAAGAAACTTGCTTGGCGACATTTGCTGATGGCTGGACACGAGCTATTTTATAGGAAGGTCTAAGTTGTAGAGCAGTGTTAGTTTCCTCTTGTAGTTGAGCGGAAAATTTTATCCTTAAAATTAGCTTTGGCAAAATAACATCATCACGTTTAGAGGTGTTTGAAGGATTATTTGCATCAAGAATTATTTTAGATAACCGATAGTTTTTCTTACTCATTAAACTTAAACTCCTAAATAACACCTAAATAGGCTCAACTTCTACTAGATTATCATAAAAAGTTGCTCCACCGCCCATATCTGTAACAGTTTGCGAGGTAGTGAAATTTACATTACGGCCATTAGGGCTAAGTTTATGCCACCAAACTGAAGGAGACATTGCAATGCCTGGTTTTACTTTTTGAGAAACTATTGCTTTAAGTTGTAATTCCCCACGCCCATTAAAGACCCTTACCTGCATTCCTGTTTCTATACCTCGTTTAGCTGCATCATCAACATTAATTTCTATCATTGGCTCACGCTCATTTTTTATTAATTTAGGAACATTAGCAAATGTTGAGTTAAGAAAACTATGTGCAGGTGGAGAAATTAATGAAATAGGATAGTGCTTAAATAATTCTGGGCTAGCTTCAAGACTCTCTATTGGTGGAATAAAGGTAGGCAGAGGATCTAGACCATCATTTGCCATTTTTTCTGAATAAAATTCGCATTTACCTGAGGGTGTAGGGAAACCGCCTTTAGCAAAAGGTATATGTGGATCGGCTATATTAAGACGAACTGAACCTTCTTTCTTTAGCCTTTCTAAAGTAATTCCTTCTAAAGCAGGGTGAGATAAATTTAGGGCTTGTTGTGCCATTTCTTCATCTGTATCAAAAAAGCAAGATTCTCTAAATCCCATTCTTTGAGCTAAATCTCTAAAAACTGTTGTGTTAGAGCGAGCTTCTCCTATTGGGGCAATTGCAGGCTGATTTAGCATAAGGTAGTAATGACCATAGGCTTTATGTATATCAAAATGTTCAAGCTGTGTAGTTGCAGGTAGCAATATATCTGCATAATCTGCCGTATCTGTATAAAACTGTTCATGTACAACAGTAAAAAGGTCTTCACGTCTAAAACCAGTAGTTACAGCTTTGCTATCAGGTGCTACTGCCGCAGGGTTAGAGTTATAGACATAAATTGCTTTTATAGGTGGGTCAAAAACAGGTGATTCTCCACAAGGGCTAGTGTTAGTCAGCGCCTCACCTAAACGACTCATATTTATGGTTCGTGTAGAAGGTGGAATTAAGTCAGGGCGTTCTAAAGCATCATTATTTATAGGAAATGCTCCACTAGTAGAAAGCAGGATTCCACCTCCTAAATGTCGCCAAGCTCCTGTTAATGCTGGAATACAGGCTAGATTTCTTACAGCCATTCCACCACCTCTATGGCGTTGTAGCCCGTAACTAATACGTATTGCAGCAGGTTGTATTGTAGCTAAAGCTTTTGCTAGCTCAACAATTTTTTCTTGAGCAATACCAGTGATTTCAGAAACTTTGCTAGGAGGATATTCTTTTAATCGCTCACAAAGTTCTCTAAAACCTAGAGTGTAATTATCAATATAGTCTTTATCATATAGGTTTTCTTCTACAATTACATACATTAAGCCAAGCGCTAGAGCGCCATCTGTTCCGGGTTTAATGGCTATATATTCATCACATTGTAGAGCCGTGCGTGTTTGATAAGGATCAATACAAATTATTTTTGCACCAGATTTACGGGCTTCGGTAATAAAAGGCCACATATGAACATTAGCCGTAAGAATATTACTGCCCATAATTACAATTAATTTAGCATGTTTAATTGATTCAGGGTCATAACCATATTTAGCTCCAACTGTGTATTGATAACCAATTCCGCCCGCAGAAGCGCAAATAGTACGGTCAAGGAGCGATGCACCAAGGCGATGGAAAAATCTCCTATCCATACTTCCATAATTAAGTAGCCCCATTGTCCCAGCATAACTATAAGGCAGTATAGATTGAGCGCCATATTTATCAGCAATTTGCTTAAACCGACTAGCGATCTCATCTAAGGCTTCATCCCAGGTTATGCGTGTAAATTGCCCTGAACCTTTTGCTCCAACACGTTTTTGAGGATAAAGTACGCGGCCTTCATGGTAGACCCGATCTAAATATTTAGATACTTTGGCACAAAGAAAACCATCAGTAAAAGAATGGTTTGGATTTCCTTCGACTTTAATTGCTCGGTTATCTTTTACTGTTACTAGCATTGAGCAAGTATCTGGACAATCATGCGGACAGACTGCATGAATTACCTGTAAATTTTCTTGAACAACATCTACCATAAAAACTTATTACCTTTCTGAATAATATGCTTATATGTTTACTCATATTTATTTATAAATATGCATATATGTTTATTCATATTTATCTTAACCGATAGCGGCCTTGACAAATAATTTCTGCTGGGCCGGTTAAACTAATATTGTCATCACTACGCCATAAAATTTGTAACTCTCCAGCAGAAGTTTGTACACGAACTTGTCTTTCAGTAAAGCTATTAATCATAGAAGCAATTGCAGCAGCACAAGATCCTGTTCCTGATGAAGCAGTTTCACCTACACCTCGCTCCCAGAATCTTGCACTAATTTCTTGTTCAGACAGAACTTGCACAAACTCCACATTAACTTGATTTGGAAAAGCTTTATGTTGAGTGATTTCTTTTCCTAAGCTACGCCAATCTACTCTGTCAAAATCAGGTAGAAAAATAACACAGTGGGGGTTACCTACGGAAAGTGATGTAATTTTTACAGTTTGAGTTTCTAAAGCTAGATCATAGTTAATGATTTGAGGTAATGGTTCTGATATTAACATAGGGATTTCACTAGGAGAAAAACTAGGTTTTCCCATTGTAACTTCAAACTCAAAACGAGACATTGATTGAGTACGTAGTTTTAGAGTCTTAATACCAGAGCGAGTACGTATATTTAACTCTTTGTTATAAGTGCGGTTAGTATCATATAAAACAGCCGCAGCGCATCTAATACCATTTCCAGACATTTCTGCTTCACTTCCATCAACGTTAAAAAAGCGTAAGGAAAAATCAGCTTCATCCCCAGAAACATGTACTATAACAAGCATTCCATCAGCACCTATACCAGTATGGCGATGACAAATTGCAGAAGCTAAACTAGCATAATCACGATTAGGAACTACATTAGCATCAATTACTATAAAATCATTAGCTAGCCCATGTACTTTATGAAAGTCGATCATTAGAAATTTTCCTATTAGCTAATTTTCTTTTCAAATACTAATTCATCAAAATGGGTTATTTCCTTAAACTGGCGAAACCGATTGTTAACATCTTGATAAGAAAGTTGTTCTAGACGATCACAACCAAAAGCTTCAACATTAAAGGAAGCCATTACTGAGCCATAGATCATTGCTCGGCGCATTGCTGCTTCATCGGTTTGATTAGTGGCTGCTAAATAGCCCATAAATCCACCAGCAAAAGTATCTCCTGCACCTGTTGGGTCATAAACGTCTTCTTGTGGGAATGCGGGCATAGCAAAGTAGCTATCTTGAGAAAACATTACTGCTCCATACTCACCACGTTTAACTATTACTCGGTTTGGCCCCATTTGTAAGATTTTTTTTGTAGCTTTAATTAAGTTTGGCTCTCTAGCAAGTTCTCTGGCCTCTTCGTCATTAATAATAAGAATATCAATAACTTTAAGAACTTCTTTTAGTAGGTCAGGAGTTTTTTCTATCCAATAATTCATAGTATCTAGAGCTACTAATTTAGCATCAACTTGCTTACGTACTTCTAATTGTAAGTCAGGGCTAATATTACCTAAAAATAAGAAAGGAGAGATAGTAGCTGATTCTGGTAATTTAGGTTTGAAATCAGCAAAAACATTTAGGTGTGTATAAATAGTCTCACGAGTGTTTAGATCATAACCATAAACACCTTTCCATCGGAAAGTTTCACCTGTTACTTGCTCTAAACCTTCAAGGTTAACATTACGTGCACGAAGTACATCTTTATGTTTTTCAGAAAAATCAGTGCCTACAACAGCTACTAAGCTAACATTTGTAAAAAAAGACGCTGCCATAGCAAAATGGGTTGCTGAACCCCCTAACATCTCATCTCGTTCACCAAAAGGGGTTTTAACGGAATCAAAAGCTACTGAACCAACTACTAAAATGGACATTACCTAAATTTGCTCCTTAGAAAATATTTTGTTTAAGAAAAAATTTTTAACCTAGCCCAGCCGTAAATGATTAAGCTATTGTTAAGAGCCATTATATGGCTTGAAAATAAAAAAAGTTTTAATGTATTCTCTTAAAGCCCTAGAAGGGCTAGTGGAATATACCTGGGATGTATCCTAGGTATTAAAAATCTAGGGCTTAGTTGTAGCTATAGCCTCTAGTTTCTTTTTTGACTCTTTGGCAAAAGGACTATCAGGATAATCTTTTACTAATTGCTGATAGAATTTTACAGCTTCATCATTATTATCTAGCTTTATAAAAGAGTCAGCTAACATAAAAAGCACTTCATCTAGACGTGAAAAATTAGGATAAGTGTAAACAATCTCTAAAAGGCGATCATTTACAGCTTTATAAGCTTTACGCTTTAAGTAGAATCTTGCAACTTCTAGATTATGTTTGGCTTCTTTTTCTAATGCAGGATCGCGGGGTAGGTCTAATTGTTGTTGTTGTAGGCCACCTTGTGCCATTGTGTGATTAGGCAATGTTACGATGCAAATTAGAGTAAGTACTAATAAAAGAATATTTAATTTAGAATAAAACATAAATTCCTCTTAAGCTTAAAGATCCATAACCAGATTCTAGCTCTAGGTAGATGGTCTGGCAAGCTTGCTATCATTCTTACAAAATTTTACTCAAGTAAGTTATATTTTGAACTTAATTTTTGAGTATTTTTAATATATTAAGTTTGATGCTTAAAAGCTAAGAATAAGTTACTTTGAAGATTTAAGCAATTGTTTAAGGCTTGGTGAACTAGATTAACTACGTAATAGATTTGTTAAGGTTTCTTGTAATTGCTCAATATCAAAGGGTTTAGAAATTATTGCATCAACCTTTGCTTGATTCTCTGGACTGGTATCAGCGCCATATCCAGTCATTAAGATTATTTTAGTGGTAGGCCATTTTTGACGCACTTGTTCAGCTAATGCCCATCCATCCATATCAGGCATAGCTAAGTCGGTAAAAATAATATCAAATTTTTCTTCTTTTAGGGCTTGAAGCCCTGCTTGGGCCGAAGCACATTGAACAACAGAATGTCCAAAAATATCTAGCATATCGGCTAGTACTTCTCTAACAGAATCTTCATCATCTACAATTAACATTTGGGCTTCGGGCATAGGCTCAGCAATAGGGCGAGTGGTCGGTACTTCTAGAATTTCTGCTTTAGCTAAAGGCAGGCGAACATAAAAAGATGTTCCCTTTCCTATTTCGCTATCAATTTCAATTGTTCCTCCATGATGAGAGATTATACTTAATGATACAGATAGACCTAAACCTGTGCCAGAAGCGCCCTTAGTAGTAAAGAAAGGTTCAAAGATACGTTGTTTTATTTCCTCAGACATTCCTATACCTGAATCAGTAAGTTTTACGGTTGCTTGGCTAGCCTCAACATAAGTAGAAATATGGAGTTTTCCTCCTTTAGGCATAGCATCAATAGCATTAAAGATCAGATTTACAAAAACTTCTCTTAATTCAGAAGGATCGCCTCTAGAAATAACGTCTTCACCTAAAGAAGTAGTTACATCAAAATTAATACCTCTTGCATGAGCATCGCTATTCCAGCGAGTAGAGGTAAATTCTAAACAATCACTAATTAGTTGATTAAGGTTAATGGATTTAAATTCTGCATTTGTAGGGTTTAACCGAGCAAAATTCTGTATACGTCTTGCTGTAGAGGCTCCATCTAGAGTAGCAGTTTCAATTATTTCCAGACCTCTACGGATTTGTTCGGTTTCTGCCATTCGTTTTAATAATTGAGTTCTACCTAAAATTGTAGCAAGCACATTATTAAAATCATGAGCTACGCCTGAAGCCATTTGCCCTAAAGCGTGTAATTTATCGGTATGCGCTGCTATTTCTGATGCACGACGTTCTTGGGTTACATCTCTAGCTATAGCTAAAACGCCTGTAATTTTCCCTGATACAAATAACGGAGAGTAAGTTACCATTGTTAGGCATAAACTTCCATCACTACGGCGAAATAGTTGTTCATGAATTTTTGGTTCACCTTCTAAAGCCGTTTGGAAAGCTGCACGTGCTAATTCAATTTGATCTTCTGGTAAAATAGTAAAAATACTTTTTTTATGTAGTTCAGCAGGAGAATGCCCTAACATATTTTGAATACGAGGGTTAGCCCAAGTAACATCACCGTTTTTATCTAATGTATAAATTGCATCATAAGCATTTTCTATTAAGCTTGCAAAAAATTGTCGTTGAGTATGAGCTTCTGCTTCAACTTGGCGAATATCAGTAACATCACGTAGTATGCAAACTGCTCCTAAACTTTCACCTTCTGGGGTTTTAATGGGATCTGCTGTAATTACTAGATCGCGTGGGGGAGTGCCATAAGGTTGCTCAAATTTTTTACGCTGTCCAGTAGAAATAACTTGAGCGAGTAAGTTTTGAGTATCGCGAAAAATCGGATGAAGATCAGCCGAGTCAGCGCCTATTATGGGACTAAAGCTCTTACCTAAGAATCTTATTGCTGATTGATTAGCTCTACGTAAGAATTTATGACGATCTAAAATAAAAATAGCATCTGACATAGCATCAAAGGTAGTAGTCCATTCTCTATTGGCGCGTGCTACTTCAGCAAATAATTCTGCTTGGCGAATAGCGATAGTAAGTTGATCGGCAATTGCTATAACTAGACTTATATCATTTTGAGTCCATTTTCTTTTGTTTTCTTGCGTTAGGTAAAATAACCCCCAAATACGTCCATTTAGAAAAATAGGGTTTAATAAACAGGAAGTAACTTTAGCACGAGACTTTAACCACTGTAGGCTTGCACTTAAGCTAGGTTCTGTTAGTTCTACTTCTGTATCATCTATTACTAGAGCTTGATCAATTTCTACAGCTTTTTTAATTAAAGGATTTTCTAGTGAAATTAATAAATCATGGACTCTTTCACTCAAACAAAACTCGTGTTCTAGCATTAAAATTTTTTCACTAGTGGCTCTATAAACTGCTAGGTTAGAGACTTTTAATACTTGGCCTAATTCTAGTGCCGCAGTTTTAATAATTTCTGATAATTCTAGGCTGCTACTTATAGCGCGATTTATAGCATTTATACTAGCTTCTCTTTTACTTTGTGCTTCTACTTCTAATAAACGGTTTGCATTATCTAGTGATTGAGTCAAATTTTCTACCAAAGTACTATCATTTAGTAAATAAGCATCTATTGCATTAGAGAGACGCAAATAATAAATAGGCCAATCATCTTGAGGGGATTCTTTTGCTAGCAAGGAAAAAATAGTAGTACGTAGAGTTGAAAGTGCAGGGCCAAGTCCAGGAATACAGCTTTGAGAGTGGTTATTAGTAGTTATTTCTAAAAACTTATGACTAAACTCACCACTTTTAACTAGATTAGTATTATCTATAAGTAAATCTAGAACTTTATTAACCATTTTGACCAAATGATCATCTTGAGGCATTTGGTTATTAGATTTGGAATAGCCTCCGCTTAAGATTTGATTTTTTAACAAATTACGGTTATAGGTTAATATTTCCGAGAGGGTTTTTCCCATAGTAATTGCCTAATTAGTTTAATAGCTAAGCGCCATATCATAGCATAATGCTCTTTGAATGGTGATAAAAAAGATGTTTAAATAAATAAGATAAATAAAAAAATTTTTACCTATAAATTAAACCTTAATTGTTTTGCGAATTAGGTTAAATTCATTACTAGTAAGCTCACGAGTCATTATTAAAGCCATTAGATAAACGCTTGTTTGTACTGCAATATGAATTGTTAAATTAAAAATAAGATTCATTTTTCCATTAAATAAGCTAAATAGAGTATCTGGTAGAAAACTATTAACTAAATACATAGAAATAGCCGCAATAAAAGTACTAGTGACAGATTTTAAGCTAAAACATGCCTTAAATGTTGAATGAATATATATAGTTGCTGTAATTACACCAACAAACATAGCTATTGTTGTAGCTAGGGCTGCTCCAATAATTTCATATTCTGGTATTAATAAAATATTTAAGCTAACACTAACTGTTAATGTAATGATTCCAACTATTAAAGAGACTCTAGGTTTTCCACTACTAGAAATAATTGTGGTAAGAATATAAATTAGACCAAAAAACATCAGCCCATAAGCCGCAATGGTTAAAGATGTTGCTCCAATAGCATACTCTTTGTTATAAAGTACTTCTAAGACTACTCTAGCATTAGAAGAAAAAATAGTAGCACTTAAAGCCATTAACATAAGTGTATATTTAGTTGTTTGACGAATATAGTTTTTAACTTCGTCTTTTTGTTCTTCAAAACTAGCTTTAGAAATAATAGGAAAAATTACAAAGGCAACAGAAACAATAGCTTGATAAGTAACACCTGCAATTGTCATTAGAGCAGTATAGTAGCCCGCCATTTTATTTGCAGTAATACTATCAGCCGAAATATATTTTTTAATTAAAATTAAATCTGCTCTCTGTAACAAATTGCTTAGTAAAATTGCTCCTAGCAATTCAGATTGAAATCTAAGAAATGTGGTTGCAGAAAAATTACTATTTTCTTCTTGGTTTACACTTTTGCCTGAGACAAAAGGGGCAAGCATAAGGGCTATAATTACAGCAATTGCAAAGCCAAATATTGCACCATTAACACTATTAGTTGCTAGTGCTAATGCTATAATTGCAACTGCTTTTAATGTTGAATAAGCTATATCTAAAATTGATTGGCGTAGGAATTTTCTCTGACCGTTTAAATATCCAACATAAATTGCATAAAGACTATAAAACATTGGAATTAGTGCAGAAATTTGTAGAGGTCTTATAAGTAAAGGGTCGTTAAAAATCTTAGCAATTAAAGGTGCAGAAAGAAAATAAATTAGAGTAATAGTACTAGCTATAACAGCTTGTATTTTTAATGCTTTGGATTTAATAATGTTGGCCTTACGATAATCTTCAGAGACAAACTTAGAAACTGTTTGCTGCGTTCCTGTTACTAAGACTACATTAACAATAGAAACTATACTAATAACAAATCCATAAATACCAAAAAGATCAGAACTAATTAACCTTGGTAAAACAAAGTAAATTGCATAACTAGAAACAATAAAGTAGAGTTTTGCTGCTGTAATATAAATTGTCCCTTGTGTAACCGTTTTAACAAGAGACTCTTTTTCTTGGTTTGTTGTAGACATAAATTAAATACTAATTAGACAATTAGACAAAATAAAATTCTAGAGTATAAAAATTTTCCAAACAGCCTACTATTTTTAAGGGTGTTTGTCTGCTAAGAGTTGCTAAAGTTATTGGAGAAGAGTTTTGTGAATAAAGTTAAAATAAAAAAAGAAAACTCTCCCACACGTTGTGAGATTTGCCATAAGTCAGATTGTTTTGACTTTCAAAATCAAAATTGCTCTCGTTGTGATGGTTTAGATGTGCTAGGGGAAATAAACACTTTTGAGCCATTACCAGAAAATCAATATATAAGAAATGTAAACTTAGATTTTTTAGGCAAAGTAACAAATATCTGTATTTCAATAGGGCTATTTTTAGGTAGTACTAGCGGGCTTATTTTTTGTGCTCTACTTATATTAGACGGAGGATTTTTTTTCTCGGCTATAATGATGGTTTTTATTTGGGCAGCATTAGGGGGATTTTTAGGTATAATTATAGGAATAATACTAACTGCTATTGTTTCAGCTATAAGCCTATTTTTAAGAATAGTTAGATTAAAAAATAGATGATTAAATCCTTAAATATCTTCAGAAATATTTTTAATATCTTGCCATTGTAGGTTAAATCTAGCTAAATATTTTCTAAGCCTATCAGCATCATTAATATTTTTTTTTTGCTCTCTTGAGCTAGCAAAAAGCTCTCGACCTGCTTCGGAAAGGGTATGAGCCTGACTGCATACAGATAATACATCTAGGAGTTGTATTCTATCAAAACGATCTATTTGATTTGCTTGCTCTTTACCTAGTAAAGATTCTAAAAGCATCTCTTCTTTGCTAGGTTGATTTGGGTTATACCAAGTAGCTTTTAGCCGCTCAATTTCTTCCTCTACAATTTCTAAAGAAATACGACCTCCTAAAGCTAAGGTTGTCATACGGGTTACAGCCGCATTTAGGTCACGAAAATTGCCACTCCATTTTGCATTTGATGAAGTAGCGAACTTTAAGAAAAATTCTTTAGCTTCTTTACTAACAGTTACTCTATTACCAGTGCGGCGAGTATAGGCTTCTAATTCATAGTGAAGGTTAGGCTCAATATCTTCTACCCGCTCTTTAAGACTAGGAAGGCGAAATGTCCATAAATTAATTCTTGCTAGTAAATCCTCACGAAATTTCCCTTCTGTTACAAAACTATTTAATTCACGGTTAGTACCAGCAATTAACTGGAAATCGCTGCTTACTTCTTGATCTGAGCCAAGAGGTAGAAAAACTTTCTCTTCTAAAGCCCTAAGTAGCATTGCTTGCTCATCTAGACCTAATTCGCCTATTTCATCTAAAAAGAGTAAACCCTTATCAGCAGTACGAAGTAGCCCAGGTCGGCTATTATTTGCACCAGTATAGGCTCCTTTTATATGTCCAAAAAGTGCTGACATTGCAGAATCACCCCTAAGAGTTGCACAATTAACTTCTACAAATTTACCTACAACGCGGTGGCGGGCTTTTTTTAATTCATAAATTCGCCTAGCTAGTTGTGATTTACCTGCACCAGTTGGCCCCATAAGCAAAATAGGTGACTCTGAAGCTATTGCAACTTGTTCAATCCGCTCAATTTGCCTATTAAATTCTTTATTACGAGTTTCAATACCCGACTTTAAGAATGATACGCCTTCTCGCTTCTCTTGTTGGAAACGTGATGCAATTTCATCATACTTGGAAAGATCTAAATCAATTATTGTATATTTTCCTGGCTCTGACTTATGACGATTTGGGGGTGAAGTTTGCAGGAGTTTAGCTGGAAAATGCCTAGATTCTGTTAATAAAAACATACAAATCTGTACTACGTGTGTACCTGTTGTAATATGCACTAGGTATTCTTCTTCTTCAGGGTTAAACTCATAGTTACCTGCAAATTCATGTAGTGTGGCATAAACCTCTTCAAAATCCCAGGGATCATTAAATTCCATTTGAATTGGCCTTAAGTGAGTTTCTGGAGAAACGGTTGAAATATCTTCTACTAAGACATCTACTATAGAACTAAATTTTTTTTGATAAAGTAACTCTAGTCTATGAACAATCAAGTTTTCATGTCTACAAAGTGATACGGTTGGTCTCCATTTTTCCCAACGTTCAGGGCCAGCACCATTGTCTAGCGTTGTTCCAACTAATCCTATTACTACATATTTTTTATTAGTCATATTTTTAGAAATTTATCTAAAGTGATTAGATTTTTAGATAATATAAATTTTCAAAATCATCTTGATAGTAACTGAAAATTTTTATATGTTATATTAATTCATTTATTTACAATGAATTAATGTTTTTAACGAAATTTTTACTCTATGGCACGTTGTTTGATATATGTATAAGTACAACAAGAAATTTTAGCAAATAATCTAATCTGATATATAAGTTTATTTAACATTATTTGGTTTTTCAAACAAGCGGAATAATTGTCTGCAGGAGGATTTATGGCTAACAAGAGTTTATTTCAATCAATTATTGGAAACTTTATCCCTAAAACAGATACTTTTAATGAAGCAGGCGGAAACGCTTATAGTTTTACTCCTAAACACGTTTTAGCTCAATATGCAATGACAGGTTGTTTTAACGCTACTTTTTATGCAAGTGCTGAAAACCAATTAGAAAAAATTTTAGAAATGTCTCAAAATATCGAGCCAGAATTTATTGCTAAACTTGCACTTTATTCACGTGAACGTGGTTTTATGAAAGATATGCCAGCATTACTTTGTGCAATTTTATCTATAAAAAACCGTGATTTATTAGTTAAAGTTTTTTCTAGAGTAATTGATAATGGTAAAATGTTACGTAATTTTGTACAAATTATTAGATCTGGTGTTGTAGGTCGTAAATCCCTAGGATCTTTACCAAAACGCTTAGTTCGTGAGTGGTTTGAAAACCGTAATGAGGAAAATATATTTCGTGCTTCTATAGGTCAAACCCCTTCTTTTGCTGATATTATCAAGATGGTTCACCCTAAGCCAAAAGATAAAGAACGTGAAGCTTTTTTTGGTTATATGATTGGTCGTCAATATGATGAAACTAAATTACCAGGGTTAGTTCAACAATATGAAGCATTTAAGGCTGGTAAAAGTGAAGAAATGCCTAAAGTTCCTTTTGAAATGTTGACAATGTTAAATCTAAGTTCTAAAAATTGGGTGGAGATTGCCCGTAATGGATCTTGGCAAATGACTAGAATGAACTTAAATACTTTTGCTCGTCATGATGTGTTTAAGTCTTTAGGAATGGATAAAATTATTGCTGATAGATTGCGTAATCCTGAATTAATTACTAAGGCTAAAGCTTTTCCTTATCAGCTAATGAGCGCTTATTTAATGACAAATAGTGATGTTCCTAAAATTGTTACCGAAGCTCTACAAGATGCTATGGAAATAGCTATTACCAATGTCCCTAAATTTGATGGAAAAATCTATATTTGCCCAGATGTTTCTGGTTCTATGTCTTCACCTGTAACAGGTTATCGTCAAGGTTCTACTAGTAAAGTTCGTTGTATTGATGTTGCTGCTTTAGTAACTGCTGCTGTAATTCGTAAAAACCCTGATGCTGAAGTACTACCTTTTGAGTGTAATGTGGTAACAAACTTAAAACTTAATTCTCGTGATAGTGTAATGACTAATGCTAGTAAACTTGCCTCTATCGGAGGAGGTGGAACTAACTGTAGTGCTCCTTTAGCAATGTTAAATAAAAATAGAGCAAAAGGGGATTTAGTGATTTTTGTGTCAGATAATGAGTCTTGGGTAGATGCTAAAGCTGGACGTGGTAGTGCAACAATGCAAGAGTGGCAAAAGTTCAAGCAAAATAACCCTAATGCAAAACTAGTCTGTATCGATATACAACCTTATGGAACTACTCAAGCACCAGATAGACAAGATATTTTGAATATTGGTGGATTCTCTGACCAAGTTTTTGATGTAATAAGTTTGTTTGCTAATGGTCAAAACCAAGGTGAACATTGGGTTAAAGTGATCGAAGCGGTGGAAATATAGTAGTAGCAGACCTAGGTGTCTGCGGTAAAGGGCAGACCTAGGTGTCTGTGGTAAAGGACAGACTTATGTGTCTGCCCGATCTAAAAAGATAAGGTAACGAATGTTAGAGGAACTACATATGGTAGTCAGAAATGACATGGCGTTTCTCACCCACTTGTCGTTACCAATTTTTTAAAAAAATATCTAGATAAATACCTAGGCTGAATGCAGTTAGGACTACATATGAAACTTGTGTCTTAGCGATTTCTTGTCAGCCTAAGCCTAAATATTAAATTAGTTTATTAGTTTTTATAAATCTGTAGTTTATTGAATTATATTTAAGCTGAATGCTGATTAGGACTACATCGCCAATGTAAAGAGTCTTAATCATTTCTTGTCAGCTTTTATTCAGGTTAAAGCCAAGTTCTTTAATAGTTTATATTGTGGCGAATGCCTTGAGGAACTACATGCTTGCAACGCCGTAGATGCGGGTTCGATTCCTGCTAGTCTCCACCAATAACTTATGGGGGCTATAGTTTAATGGTAGAACGACGAAAAAACGTTTCTCAAACTCTTGTCGCCACAATAAATTTTGTGATTTTTGAAAAGTTTTGTAACGAATGCTTAAAGGAACTACATGTTAAGTCGTTTGTCGTAGGTTCGATCCCTACCGGCCCCGTTTGTGGGGTCGTAGCTCAGTGGTAGAGCGGCGAAAAAATGTTTCTTTGCCCTTTGTCGTTACCAATAAAAAAACTAAATTATGGCGAATGCTCTGAGGAACTACACGTAACTATAACGAGCCTAAGGTAGCAAACCTGGAGTGATCCAGTTAGCGAAGCATTACAAGAACTGATAAAAAGGTTCTTTGGGGTCTTTTGGTCTTTGACTTAAAGATTCTAAATGCGTGTCCACTGCCAAAGTAATTTGGTAAGGACGCTGTTTCTCTAAATCCTTGTCGCCATATAATTTAGGAAAGTACTAAATCCTACATAAGATAATTAATTAATAGGGCTGAATGCCAACTGGGACTACATTTTAATCTATCTACAATGTCTCGTTTTCAATAATTTGTACTAACACAAATATTTATCTAAAATTTATAAAATTCACGTGATGAATTTTTGACAGGTTGATTTTGTTGTAAAAGTAGAGATAATGTTTTGGGTTTTTATGGATATTGAGTTTTGTCAGCCCTAATTTTTATCCCCATATTGGCTTAAGGAGATTCCTAGAATGGAAAAAAAATATCAAGTACTAAAAGATGATAAAGGATTACCAGTAAAAGCTTGGATTGATGGTGTAGCAATGGAAGATGAGGCTAAAAAACAATTATTAAATGCTGCAACTATGCCTTTTATTTATAAATGGATAGCTGCAATGCCTGATGTTCATTCTGGTTTAGGAGCAACTGTAGGTAGTGTTATTCCTACGAAAAAAGCCATAATACCTTCTGCTGTAGGTGTAGATATTGGATGTGGTATGAGTGCTATAGCTACTACGCTTAAGGCAACTGATTTACCAGATAGTTTAGCTGAAATTCGTGCTGCAATTGAAAAGGCTGTGCCTCATGGTCGTACTGATAATGGAGGTAGAAATGATCGTGGTGCTTGGGCTAATCCTCCTAAAACTCACTTGGAAGTTTGGGGAAAAATAAAAATTGGTTATGATGAAATTATTACTAAACATCCTAAACTTGATAGGGGCAATCACTTAAACCATTTAGGAACTTTAGGGACAGGTAATCATTTTATTGAAGTTTGTTTAGATGAAAATGATCAAGTATGGTTTATGCTCCACAGCGGTTCTCGTGGTGTAGGAAATAGAATTGGTAGTTATTTTATTGATTTAGCTAAAGCTGATATGAAAAGATGGTTTATTAATTTGCCAGATCAAGACCTTGCTTATTTACCAGAGGGTAGCGAAAATTTTGATGATTATGTTAAAGCCGTTCATTGGGCACAAGATTTTGCTATGTGGAACCGCAAATTAATGATGGAGAATATAGTTAATGCTATAAAAAATGTTTCAAGCCTACCACCATTTGAGCTTGGAGAAGAAGCAATCCATTGTCATCATAACTATGTTGCTATTGAAAATCATTATGGCGAAAATGTGTTTATAACTCGTAAAGGTGCAGTTAGAGCTAGATTAGGTGATATGGGTATTATTCCTGGTAGTATGGGTGCAAGATCCTATATTGTGAGGGGAAAAGGTAATCCAGAAAGTTTCCATTCTTGTAGTCATGGTGCAGGCCGCGCAATGTCACGAACAGAAGCAAAGCGTAGATTTACACTAGAAGACCACATTACTGCTACTAGTGGAATTGAATGCCGTAAAGATGTAGATGTAATTGATGAAACTCCAGGTGCTTATAAAGATATTGATAGCGTAATGGCTGCTCAATCAGACCTAGTAGATATTGTGCATACTCTAAAACAAATTGTTTGTGTAAAAGGATAAATGGGAAAAATAGACACGCCTTGGTCAGAAAATCGAGTATTGATAACACTTCTTGGGGCAATACTTTTAATTAAGGTGTGTCTATTTTCTTGGGCAAAAGCTTGTTTTGATTTTTCTGCTAATCCTGAACAAACTTGGTTAAGCATTTGGGATCGCTGGGATGCTTATTGGTATCAACTAATTGCAGTTAATGGTTATGTAATAGAAAGCATAACTCCTGAAATGCAAGCCTTTGCAAGCCATTTTCCTCCATTTTATCCTTTTTTAATTAGAATTTTTTCCAGTTTACTTTTTATTTCTGCTCGTGACGCAGGTTTTTTAATTTCTTTTACTTTATTAATTGCTAATTCTTACTTAATTTATTGGTTAGTAATAAAAGATTTTCAAAATAGGCAAATGGCTGTTCTAGCAGTGCTTTTTTTTAATCTCTATCCAGTATCTTATTTTACTAATTCAGTTTATACCGAATCGCTTTATACTTTTTTGACTTTGCTTGCATTTTGTTTGATTCGTCAACAACATTTTGTGCTACCTGGAATTTTAGGAGCATGTGCAATACTTACTCGTTATATTGGCGTTAATATTCTTACTGCATATTTATTTATTATTTGGCAACATCGAGATAAATTAAATTATAAATATTGGTTTTTATTAGTACTCCCTCCCTTCGGTTTAGTTATTGAACTACTTATAAATATCTACTTTTTTGGAAGCCCTTTTTTTGTTGTTCGTGAGCATAAAAATAATCCTGCGTCTATTCAAACTCCATCTTTTCCACCTATTCCCCTAAAAGAAGCTTTTAGTAGTCTCCCAACTTTATTTGGAAATTTACTTAATGGTGTTTGGGATGATTATTTTATGATGACACTTGGGTGGAGCGCAATTTTTACAGTTTTTGCGCTAACTATAATCCTAATAGGGTTTTATAAAAAATTACCACAAGATTACTCTGTTTATGCATTAAGTTATGTTCTATTTTTTTCATCTTTTACTTGGACAATTAGCGCTCCTAGATTTACCCTCCCGCTTTTTCCTATTTTTATTACTTTGGCAATGATTAAAAATCGTTTTATCGCTAGTCTGATAATGATACTATTTTTTATTTTACAGCTATATTTTGCAAGAATTTTTGTTAATGCCAGTTGGGCATTTTAGGTAGGTTTAGCTAAGTTTAATTTAGTTTAATTTAGTTTAAGGAATTTTTGAGAGGAATAAATTATGTTAATAATAGACGGCTCTTTTGGTGAAGGCGGAGGTCAAATTTTACGTACTTCTTTGGGCTTATCGTTAGTAACAGGAACAGCTTTTCGTATAGAGAAAATTCGTGGTGGTCGTAAAAGCCCTGGAATTTTGCGTCAACATTTAACAGCAATTAATGCTGCGGCTAAAATAGGGCAAGCAGAGGTAGTAGGAGCATCGCTTAATTCTCAACAACTTACTTTTATTCCTAAAAAAGTTTTAGCAGGAGATTATTCATTTGCAATAGGGACAGCAGGAAGTGCGACTTTGGTTTTACAAACAATTTTACCTGCTTTACTACTTGCTGATGGGCCAACAAACTTAATTTTAGAAGGAGGGACACATAATCCTGCTGCACCGCCTTTTGATTTTTTAGAAAAAACTTTTCTTAAACAAATTAATCGTATGGGAGTAAATGTTACTTTAGAGCTAGTTAGGCCAGGGTTTTATCCTGCTGGTGGAGGGCAGTTTAAGGTAAATATTAAGCCAGTAAAAAAGCTTCTAGGATTTGAACTTACTTCAAGAGGAGAAATTATTTCACGTAGGGCAAGAGCTTTAGTTGCTTCTCTTCCAACAGAGATTGCTGATAGAGAATTAAGTTTTATTGCTCAAAGAATGTCTTGGGATAAGTCCTGTTTACACAAAGAGATAATAAATAATTCTCGTGGGCCAGGCAATGTAGTTTTTATTGAGCTTGAGAGTGAAAATTTAACAGAAATATTTACTGCTTTTGGTGAGCGAGGAGTTAGGGCTGAGGCCGTTGCAGATGAAGCAGTTAAAGAAGCAAGACATTATTTAGCCGCAGGTGTTCCAGTTGGTGAGTATTTAGCCGATCAACTCCTTATTCCATTTGCCTTAGCTGGTAGTGGTGTGTTTACTACTTTTGGGCTTTCTTTACATACTACTACTAATATTGAAATTATAAAGAAATTTCTAAAAGTTAATATTAATACAAAACAACTAGGAAAATTATCTACAACAATAGAAATAGCATAAAGCAATCCAAAGGCAATCTAAAAACAATCCAAAAGCAACCCAAATAGTTTATTTAGCATTCCTAGATTTCAATATAGCTTTAAAAAGAGGATATTGAGCATTAAAGGAGTTGTGTTAACATAAGGCTGCAATAATTTATTCTCAGAGTCTAAAAAAATTTTATGAAAAATCTACTAAGTATATCGACACTAAGTTTAGTTTTACTACTTTCTTCTAATACACAAGCAGAAACACCACAAAGAAATCAAAAACCCCAACCAGCTGTTAATACTACCCGCACATCAGAGACAAAAGAGACAAACACTTTGCCTACAGCAATGATGGTGCTTAATGTTGCTGATATTGTGGAAAAAGTTAATCCAGCAGTGGTTAATGTTCAATCACCATCTCCAGATGGACTTTCTTTAGGTAGCGGTTTTTTTATTGATGAAAAGGGGTTAGTAATAACAAATTTTCATGTTATTCGCGAAGCCGTAAAGGGTGGTGGCGATATTATGGTAGTAACTACTGACTCATCTCGCTATAGTGCTAGTGTAAAAGGCTATGATGAGGCTACAGATATTGCTCTACTAGAAATTAAGATTTCAGACAAAAAGCCTCTAATAGCACGTTTGGGTGATAGCGATAAAATTCGTGTAGGAGAATGGGCAATTGCTGTTGGTAGCCCTTACGGTTTAGATCATAGCGTTACCTTAGGTATTATTAGTGCTAAAAGTCGCGGTGGTCTAGATGGTGAGTATGATGATTATTTACAAACAGATGCAGCAATAAATTTAGGTAACTCTGGTGGCCCTTTAATTAATACAAGTGGAGAAGTAATAGGGATTAATACTTTGATAATAGCTAAGGGGCAAGGTTTAGGCTTTGCAATCCCAGTTAATATTCTAAAAGAAATAATGCCTCAATTACGCGATTATGGCCGGGTAAGGCGTAGCCATTTAGCTATAGATATAATAGATATTTCTTTAGGCGCTATTAAAGGCTTAGACCTACCTTCAGGGGTAAAAGGCGTAGTTGTCACAAAAGTAGAACGAGAAACTCCTGCTGCACGTGCAGGCTTAAGACGTGATGATGTGATTTTATCAGTAAATAATTCAGATATTTCTTCTGTAGGCCAGTTTAACCGCTTTATTTCTCGCCTAGTTCCTGGCACTCAAGTAGAAATCCGTATTTTACGAGAGAAAAAAGAATTTACAATTAAAGCAGAATTAATAGAAAAGAAAGAGGGAGAAAAAGAAGCTAGCGATTTTAGGGTTATAAGGCCGTAAAGTCTAAAGACTAGGAAAATTTTCTTAATTTTTTTATCTAGATATATTAAAAATAATTTAGAGGTAGTTTATTCTTTTATATCATCTAATTTTTTCTTAGCCTTTAATGCTGCTTTATGATCAGCTTTGATTTCTAATGCAGCATCAATATACTTACGGGCTAACTCTATGCGATTATGTTTTAAGTAAAAAGTTCCTAATTCTGCTCGATAGTCAGGGCTTTTAGGTGTAAGGTTAATAGCTTCTTCTAGCTCTGTTATAGTTTGTTCATTATAGCCTCTTACCTCTGCATAACATCTTCCTAATGCAGCATGAAACTCTGCATCTTTTGGCCTTAAAGCAATTGCTTGACGAAATGCCCGTGCAGCACGTTCCATATCTGACTTATCCATTAAATCTAACCCATAAAGATACCAATCATCAGGATTACGTAATTTAGCTGGATTATTAAAGTTTTGTAAAGATGGAGGTAAGTTTTGTGGTATATCGCTATTATCATTAATACTTTCCATCTTTTTAGATGAAGATGGTATTAAATTATGTGAACTTGGAAATGGACTAGATGGTCTACTTGCATTTAATGAGCTAGTATTAGGTATAGATGCGCTATTATTAGGAATTAGAGGGTTAGATATAGAAGCACCAGTATTTTTAGAGACTGTAGGCGCAATAAGTTCTTTAGGTGAAATAATTGTAGGTTGTTGAGTTTTTACAGGGGTCGCAGGTATAGTAGGTTGTTGAGCTTGTGCTATGGGTTTCTCAATAATGGGTTTTTGAGGTGTTGCCATTACAGATGCTATAGGTGGTAAATTTTTAGTAGGAGTTTTGGGTTTATTTTGTATTGTGCTAGAGAGTTTTTCATAAGCTTCTGAAATGCTTTGATAAATGTTTTCTATTTGGCTTTTTAATGAGGGCATTTGTTCAATAATTGCTTGGTGTTTACTTGGGTCAAATTTTTCCTTTAATTGCTGATAGTTTTTAGTAATTTCTTCAAAGCTAGTTTGTGAGCTAGCCCCTAATCTAGCAAAATAGTCATTTCCAGCACGGCTAAGTTGAGAAGATATATTTTCTAGTTCATAGAAAAAGAAAGAAATATTTTCTAAGTTTACAACTGCTTGTTGGGCAACAGGTTCTTGTTTAGGTGGTATGGTTTCTTCTATCTGAGGTTTCTCCACTCGGGCTAATGCTCTTAGCGATAATAAAGCAGCCAGAGTTCTTAAAACTTGTTCTTCAGGAAAATCTACTAATTCTAATAGTTTAGTAATAGTATTAGGACTTGATAAATGATTTAGTATTGTTGATTCATCTGCACGTAACATAATTTTATCGCGATCAGGCCAATTTGTTGCACATAACCAAAGCTCTTCATTACCTAAAAATGCTCTAATACGACCAATATCTATCAGACTACGTATAGATTCTAGGATTAATTCTCCTACTGAGATAGAAACAGCAAAATCTTGGCTAAAAGGAGAGGCATCAAAAGCATAACCACCTTCTTCCCAATCGATTAAAGAATAGCAAATACTATAGATATGTGCATTTAAGAGAGAAGAAGTTGTTTCTTCGGGTAAGAAATGTATATTAGTAAGGGTCTGTAAAATACTCTCATTTTCTTGGTCTTTTTGTTCTCTTAAAGCTTTAATATATTGTTGTCTACTAATTCTGCCTTGGCGAACTAATCTTTCTCCTAATCGTTCGGTTTGATCATTAGATACAGCAAAAACGATTTCACCATTTTGCCAAACAACTCCTTTAATATTAGTACTAGAAGAAAACCAGGTAATCCCACTTACTTTATCTGCGGCTAGTGCACCAAAGAATTCTGGTAGGAAAAGAGCTTCTAGATTGTAGTAAACTGGTAGCTCATGCAAAAAAATAGGAATATTTATAGCAGGCCATTCAGGCTTAGTATATAGACGTAGTAAAGTTGCACTGTCGTCTTCAGTTTGTTGATAGTTAGACTTTAGTCTACGATTTGCAGAATCAGATATACTTTCATCAACACTATCTAGGTTAAGAAAAGCTTCAGTAAGATCTTCTAGAAAAGAAGCTATGTCTTCATATCTAGAGCTAGGATTTTTTTCTAGAGCTTTTTGTACCACAGATTCTAACTCTAGAGATAAGTCTGGTCTAATAGAGCAGATTTCACGAGGTTTTTCGCTTATATGTTTAAAAGCTATTGCAGTAGAAGAAGATCCTGTAAAAAGAGTTTCGCCTGTAAGTAGCTCAAATAAAATTACTCCTAAGGAATAAACATCAGCACGTAAATCTATTTGTTCATTATCTCCTAGTTGTTCTGGTGCCATATAATGAGGAGATCCTAAAGATGTTCCCATTTGAGTAAGATTTTCTTCAGAGAATTGAAGTTTAGCAATACCAAAATCTAGAACCTTAACTATTTCTAAGTCACCATCTTGTTGAAGAAATATATTTTCTGGCTTTAAATCACGATGAATAATACCCCGACGATGAGCAATTTTTACTGCTGCACAGACTTGTTGAAAAATATTATTTATTTCTTTTAATGGGAGTAAAGTCTGACGCTTTAATTTATCTTTAAGCGTACAGCCCTGGAGATATTCCATTATTAAGTAAACTAGCTTACGGTCTGTAACTCCAAAATCTAGTACTGTTATAGCATTGGTATGGCGTATTCGCATTGCTGATTGAGCTTCTCGGCGGAATCTACGAATAGCTTTTTCATCTGAAACTAAACGGTCATGCATTACTTTAACTGCAACTTGTATATCTAATTGCATATGATTAGCAAGATAGATATTACTCATTCCGCCTACAGCTATTTTACGGTCAATACGATATTTATTATCTAGTACATAACCAATTAATGGATCTGTAGGATCTTTAAGGTCAATATAATCATCTAAGCGTTCACCATCTTGTGGGCAGAAAAGTATGTCTTCTTGAAATTTTGTTTGACAAATTGGGCAAATTTTCATGGCTTAAAATTTTAAGACTCTTAGAAGGACAGTTTTAATATTTTCTAATAGATAGCCCGATTGTAAAGCATCTAATTTTTTATGTCTAGATAATCAGAGGATAAACGCTTATCAACAGATAGCTTTGGCTTGCTTGTCAAGTTTTAGTAGATCAGCTATCTTTTCATTTATGAAGATTTATTCTCTAGAACGTACTCAAGAATTGCCAATTAGTCTAGCTCAAGGATGGGAATTTTTTTCTAATCCATCAAACCTAAAAGAAATAACTCCTGCTTGGCTAGAACTTAAAGTTACTTCCAACGTACCAGAAAAAATCTATTCAGGTCTTTTTATTTCTTATAATGTAAAACCTTTCTTAGGTATTACTATGAGTTGGGTAACAGAAATTTTAGATGTTAAAGAGCCTTATTTTTTTGTTGATGAACAAAAATTAGGCCCTTACAGTTTTTGGCGACACCAACATATTTTTAAAGAAATTTCAAACGCAATAGAAGTTCGAGATATTGTTCATTATAGCTTGCCATTAGGTATTTTAGGAGATATTGTTCATAAAGCCTTTATTCGTAATCAGTTAAAACAAATTTTTGATTTTCGTCATCAAGTTTTATCAGAAAAATTTTAGATAAAAAATATTTAATTTTGTGGAGTAAGTTATGAGAAAATTTTCTGTCATAGCCATTTCTTTATTATTAATTACAACTTTTCTTACCCTTAGCTCTTTAGCTGAAAATAAACAAAAAACTATTTTAGTAAATAACTTAAATATAACCGCAGAGCCGCCATCTAAACCTATTCAAGAAAAACGCCAACAATTAATAAATAAAGCTACTAGCAGGGTTACAGGTGCAGTTTCTCTTATAAAAGAAATTAGTGCAGGAATTCATCCTATTCCTAGATATATGTATAATAATGCAAGAATTATTATAGTGGTATCTTCCTATAAGCAATTTGGAGATAAGTCTGGGGATGAAGCTGGTAGAGGGATTGCTATTGCAAGAGACCCAAAAACTAGACAATGGAGCGCACCTATTTTTATTACCATAAAAGATGGTTATATAAAAGACCAAACTGAGCCTAGAGATATTAATGATCAATTCTCTGATAGTGAAACAACTATGGTTTTCTTTGGTATTCATGAAAATGCCAAAAATATATTTTGTAGAGAAGAAACAGACTTAGGAAATTTAGCAGGTGTATTAGTATCATCAGGCATATTTCAATATAGAAAACACGTTGGTGATAGCGCTGCATTGAGTGTTGGACTCTTTGGCTATGTTTATAGTCAAAAACTAATTATTGGAGCTTCTATAGAAAACTCTACAGTTAAACAAGATAAAGTACTTAATGAAGCTGTTTATGAAACAAGAGTCTTAGACGAATTTCCTCAAGTAGCTCCTTTTATTCCTAAACCCATACTTGCTTATACTGATATGATGAATCAAAGTTATCCAGGAAGATAAGAATTTACTAAGTTTAATCAAAATCGTTTAATTGTTAGTCTTAGAAAGTCTAGAAAATTTTTCTAGACTTTTTAGTTTGTCTTAGGATTTTTTAAGTAAAATAAAAATCTTTCTTTTAAGTGTTGAAAATAATCAGGTGAGATAGTTACTAGAGCTTGTTCTAACTGGGCATTTACACCTGTGCGAGTCTCAGCTGATTCTGCATTTTGCACAGCTTTTTGAAGATCTTCATCGCTAGGGTTTCCTCTAATTTGTGAAATACTTTTTAATAAAGTTTCAGCTACATCTTTAACTGCTTCCTTAGAGCGATCAAAAGTGGCTTTAACTGCTTTTTCTATTGGATTAGTTCCTACTTCTAGACAAGTTGCTTCAATAGCATTTTTAATTTCATCAGCACTATATAAACCTTTAGGTTTAAGCATTTTCTCTTCTAAAGAATATTCTAGTAAATAGCCTCTATGGTAAGAGCGGCTAACAGTGTCAATTGCACGTTTCCACTCAAGAAAAAAGAAGATTTTACGAAATAACTTTTTAATAGGATAAAATAAAATTGTAGTTAAACAACCTGGTAAACAGCCTTTTTTCTCTTCTCTAGCTAAGATTTTTAAATCTTCATTACTTAAGCTTTGCCCATAGCTTTCTGCTAATTTTCTTACTAGTCTTTCTTGGAAATAAGATTTTGCTAAATCATCAGCAAAAGGAATAGGAATAATAGGAGTAAGTCCGGTTAAAATTGAGTGTGAGGTTATAATTTCGCTACTTTTTTTTTGACTACTCATACAATTTTTTTAATTGCGGGAAAGGTTTCTTCTATAGATTCTACTAGCATATTAGCTAGAAGATTATAAGTATTTTCTCCTTCTTCTGTTGATGCTTGGCTAGGAAAACCAAAATAGGCTTGTTCTCCTCCAGCAGCCTTAAAAGTAGTAATTCCTAATCGTATAGCATTTGAAAGGCTTATATTATTAGAAGGAAGGTTTTTTCTTATATCTTCTTTTACTAGTTCAGGGTTTACAGCCATTACTAAAGAACTTTCATAAGAACCAGCATGACATGCTCCTGAACGAAACTCTTCTGTTAAACGGCTTGCCCAGCGTTTGCGGCACTTATCAGGAAATGAAATTTTTATCTTAGTCTCTTCTTGAATTTGTTGGCAGGCTTTAACTATAGATTCAATATGCTCAGGCTCAAGATGACTATTTGCTACAGCAATATAGCGAAACCCTTGCTTAATTAATGATCTAAATATATCTATAAGCACTAAAATAGCTGTTTCTTTACTTAAAGAAATCGACCCAGGAAAGTCTATACTAAAATCTGTCACGCTATAAGAAATAGTTGGTAGGACTAAAGCTTTATAACCTAGGTTTTCTAGCTTTATAGCTGCACGATATGACATTTCTTGAGAAATAATAGAATCTGTTGCAAGAGGAAGATGAGGCCCGTGAGCCTCAGTTGAACCTACAGGAAGAAGCAAAATAGTATCTTTTTTTATATATTCGCTAATTTCTTTCCAAGTCTTATTTTGAAAAGCATATCTAGTCATATTGCTTAGGTTGTTTATAATGAGTTTAGGGTTAAACCTATTGGGTTGAAGTACTAGAATCTTGTATTTGGCTAATATACTTTTCAAACATACTGATAAAAATATTTAATTTTTCTTCTGTTTGAGCATGAGCATGAACAATTTCAATTACCTGATTATTAGTTCTTTCTTGAAATTTAGATAAAAATCCAACATTGTTATCAGTTTTTTCTTGTATGTTTACCATTCTCTCTAGCAAGCTAGTTAAGCGTTCTAGGGAATTAGCATTAGCTACAGCTATGTCTTTAAGTGCAAATACATTTTCTGTAAGCTGTTCTATTCTAGAGGCTAACAAGGCTTGTTGCTCGACAATAAATTCTAAATTTTTTTTAAGATCTTCATTAATCATAGCTTTTGACTAAAAACCTTAATTTAATGTGCTAAATTGCTAAGCATTTTAACATATTAATTTTCTTATATAAGATATTTTTGCTAATAACCTGAAATTAAATCAAAAATTGCCCTATTCTAAGTAATTGCTCTCTTTACATAAATTGTTGTATCCTTTTATTTACAAATAAAACTCAGATTTGACCTTACTTAAGACAACTTATTTATTTTTAGCCATTTTACTTACTATAAATTTATGGGTAAGTAAATAGGAGGTAGAAATGTCTGATAATGGAATTAAGATTAAGAATGTAGTTAATCTTCAAGAAAGATGTGATGTTTGCCATCAATCTGATATGTTTGATCCAGAGACACAATTTTGTGGCCGTTGTCAGCATATTGCTTTAGTTGCAAGTAGCAAAGAAGAAAAACTAAATGCTGCGCCATTACCAGAATTTTTAGCTCGTCGGCTTAGTTCAAATACGGCTATTCGTTGTCGTAGCTGTAATCAATTTATTATGAGTAGAGATACTAGCTGTCGTCATTGTGGCACTTATTTAAGATTTGATGAATCAGCACAAGATGTTCAAAATGAAAAGTTTTTAACCGAAACTTTTGATAGACTTAACACCTGTAAAAGTGCCTCAGGTTTAAGTTTAGAATATCTAAAATTTCATTTTTGGTTTTTTCCTCTACTTATTTTAACTCCTTTAACTGCTATAGGCTCATTTGTCCTATTTGTACGTACTTTATGGTTAAGTCTACGTTGTTGGATTAGGCTTTCTTATTTTAAAGAGTTTCCTGATAATAGAATTATTGATGGTTTTAGAGATTTAAGAATCTCTTTAGCTAAAAGCTTAGGTGCTTTTCTAGTTATTGCTAGTTTAGGTGCTGTAGTTGCTTATAGTGGAGCAATGATGCTACCTCTATTTTGGGATAACTATACAAGGGGTCAAAGAGAATTTAATGTAGGGCGTTATGTTGAAGCCGAAGCCTTTTTTGCTAAAGCGCTAGAAACTAACCCTAATGATATAGATGTACATATCTATTATGCTCGTTCTATTTGGAAACAATATGTTAATGATTCAAATGCAGATAAAGAAAAAAATAATGTTGCTCTAACGCGTGCTGTTAGAGAATTTCGCAAAATATTAGCAAATACAAAAGATCTAGATAAAAAAGATAGTGTATATCTAGACCTAGCCACAATTTATAAAACTACTAATAATCGTGAAGAATATGAACAATGGCTCTTAGCTAGAGCACGTATTGAAGGTCAAACACCAAAAAATCAAGCTGATAGCTATATAAAACTTGCTACAGCTTATGGAAATGATGTTTCAGATCTAATGCTGCCTTATCTTATTAAAGAAAGAATAGATCGCTCCTATCGCCCAATAAATACCTGGGCTATAGAAGATAGCCTAAAACTAGAGAATTCTGCTAAAAAAGCGCTTTTTTATCTAGATGAGGTTGAAAAAGCAGATGCTAAAAACCTTGAAGCTAATGCATTAAGAGCTAATTTATACCGTGCTTTTGAAAAAATAAACTTAAATGTTAATGAAAAACAGACAGAAAACGCTACAACTTTTGAGTTTAGCTATATAAAATAATTAACTTTAGACTCATAAAATTATGAAAAAAGCACATTTTTTTTTAGCTTTACTTGTATTAGTTACTTTTCTAATTTCTGGTATATATATGCGTATGTATTTTCCTGATATCTATCATAATGATCAAATCATTAGAGCATCTTTTCGTACTACACATATATATATTCTATTTAATGGATTATGCCATTTATTACTAGGAACATTTCTAGCTATCAGTGAAGATAAAAAAAGATATGTTTTGCAATGTATAGGCTTTGGTCTTATTACTTTGGCTTCAGTTCTTTTAATCCTAGGCTTTTTCTATCAAGCTATTCACGGTGAAGATTCACTTAGGCGTTTTGGAGTTATAATAACAGCCATAGGCGTATTAGGACACTCTTTAGCTAAATTTAGAGAAGCTTAAAATTTTATACTCAAAATCCTAAAAAATCTTGTTTCTTATTTAGTTTGATTTATGCTAAAACGAGAGTTTCTGAATATTATTTGGTTAGCTATTCTTTTACTTTTAAACTCTTTAACAAACCTAAAAGTAAATGCAAAACTGTCTGAAAATAAAATTACTTCTGATGATTTAAGACAAATAAAACAAAATTTAGTAGTCTTAATAAATGAAAGCCGTAGTAGTTTGGGGCTTAAACCTGTTGCTTTAGACGTGCTTGCTAGCAAAGTAGGCGAGCTTCATTGCAAAGAAATGCTAGAAGAAAATTATTTTAGCCATTGGAATCGAGAAGGCTTAAAACCCTATATGCGCTATTCTCGTGCTGGTGGAAAAGATGCCATAATAGAAAACCTCTCTTTTTCTCAAGGCGGAAGCTATTATGATACTGTTGAAAGACTAACAAATATATTAAAAGAAATGCACCTAAGAATGTTTAATGAAACTCCACCTAATGATGGTCATCGCCAAGCTATTATTTATCCTTATAATACACATGTAGGGATTGGGATTGCTTTTGATGAAGGTAGAGTAAAATTAGCCCAAGAGTTTATTTGCCGTTATGTAGAAATTATGCCTCTTTCCTCTCAAGCTAAAGCAGGTAGTTTAATTGATATGGCTGGCAATATACTTAATCCTAAAGAATATGAACTTGCTGGTATTAGTATATTTTATGAACCAAGTCCACAAACACTTACTAGAGAAGAGCTTAATAATCGTGGAAGCTACTCTTTACCTGAAACTGAAACAATACTAAGACCTATTGTTTATGGAGATATTTTTTATTCAGATGGTTCTAAAGGCGAAATAGAATATAAAAAATCTAATGGAAAATTTTATTGCCAAATTGCTTTCCCTAAAGACCGTAAAGGTGTTTACACTATAGTAGTCTGGTTAAAAAAAGATAAAGAAAAATTTCAAGCAACAAATATTTCTATTGATGTTTCCTAAAGTCAAAAAGGTAAATATGAGACGATTAATTTTAATTTCTATTTTAGCCATTATAGTTTTTACTGGCTGTACAGGAGTTTTTTCTAGAGATGAAGAACCTGGAAAAATACGTGTAGGAATAGTTTATGATATAGGTGGTAAGGATGACCGCTCATTTAATGCTGCTGCTTGGGAAGGTGTAAAACGTGCTCGTGATCAAATGGGAATTAAACTTAGAGATGCTGAGCCAGGTGATCCTACTTCTCTAGAGCCATCTTTACGTGCTTTTGCTGAGCTAAAATATGATTTAGTTATTGGTGTAGGCTTTGCACAATCTCCAGTTATTGAACAAGTTGCTAAAGATTACCCTAATGTTAATTTTGCAATAATTGATGGTTTTGTCCTACTACCTAATGTCTCACCTCTGCTTTTTAAGGAACATGAAGGATCTTTTTTGGTAGGAATGATTGCTGCTAGCAAAAGTACTAGTGGTAAACTAGGTTTTGTTGGTGGAATGGATATTCCTTTAATTCATAAGTTTGCTAAAGGATATGAAGAAGGTGCTAAGTATGTTAACCCTAATATTCAGATAATGGAAAATTATGTAGGTATTACAGATAGCGCTTGGAATAACCCTTCTAAAGGTAAAGAATTAGCAAAAAACCAATATGATAATGGGTGTGATGTTGTTTTTCATGCAGCAGGTAATTCTGGAATGGGGGTTTTTGATGCTGCTGAAGAAACAAAAAAGCTTGCTATAGGCGTAGACTCTAATCAAAATGCTATTAAACCTGGTTATGTACTTACAAGTATGCTAAAACGTGTAGATGTTGCAGTTTATAGCATAATTCAAGATATAGTTGAGAAACGTTTTAAGAGCGGAATTCATGTTTATGGACTTGAAAATGAAGGTGTAGACTTTGCTATAGATGATAATAATCGTGCTTTAATACCACCTGATTTAATCGAAAAAGTTAAACAAGCTAAAGCTGAAATTATTGCTGGAAAAATAAAAGTTACTAACGCAATGGAGAAATAAAATCTTTAATGAAGCCCCCAAAAAAATACGGCAAAACAGGCCAACTTTCTAAACAACTCCCTCATCCAGGTGATGGTTTTATTTGTACTCAAGCATTAGGTGCAATTTATACACCTCAAGCAACAACTTTTAGAGTGTTTGCTCCTACGGCAAATCAAATTATCTTAAACCTTTATCAAAAGCCTATAGGCGGCCAAGCAGAACATTTTTCTTTAGCTAAACACCCTACAGATGGAAGCTGGGAAATTAGCGTAAAGAAAGATTGTTTAAGTTATTACTATACTTTAACGGCTAAAGGCGATGACCCAGGTTTTAATAGTGAAAGAGAATTAATAGATCCTTATGCTCGTGCAGTTACTTCTCATAATGGTAGAGCTATTGTAGCTCTTGAAACATTTTCTATATACCCTCGTCCAAAATTTTCCCCTTCAGATGCAATTATTTATGAGCTACATATCAGAGATTTTACTATTGATCCCGATTCTTCAATCCAAAAACGAGGTAAATATTTAGCTTTTACTGAAACAAACACACACCTTTTTAATCATTCAGAAATCCTTACAGGATTAGAACATTTATCTGAATTAGGTATTAACACAGTTCAGTTAATGCCTATAGGCGAATTTCAAACAGATGAAAGTAGCGATCAATATGGATGGGGCTATGACACAGTACATATTAACAGCCCTGATGGATGGTATGCTACAGAACGTTTTGACTCTCGTAGAATAAAAGAAGTAAAACAAATGGTTGATGCTCTACATCGTCGGGGAATTAAAGTTATTCTAGATGTTGTTTTTAATCATACATTTGAAGCACTTAATAAACGTATTTATAGTTTTGATGGGCTAGTTCCAGGCTATTACTATCGTCGTAAACCTGATGGTACTTATTGGAATGGCTCTGGTGTAGGTAATGAATTTCGCTCTGAATCTCCTATGGGAAGGCGTTTTATAATAGATTCTGTAAAGTATTGGGTTAATGAATACAATATAGATGGCTTTCGTTTTGACCTTTTAGGCTTAATTGATTTAGAGACTGTTATTAAACTAACAGAAGAACTTAGGTCAATAGATCCTAATCTTTTAATTTATGGTGAACCTTGGGCAGGAGGGGAAACACCTATAGAAATTACTTATAAAGGTAAACAAAGAGAACAAGGTTTTGCTGTTTTTAATGACCATTTTCGAGATGCTCTTAAGGGAAGCGTTTTTAATGCTAGAGAACGTGGTTTTATTCAATCAGGACATAATATTGAAAGAGTTAAACATGGAATTAAAGGTGCTATAGAGGATTTTACTAGCTATCCTAGTGAAGTAGTTAATTATGTTGAATGCCATGATAATCATACTTTTGCTGATCGTTTGCTTCTTTCAACCCTTGATGATGGTTTGGTTAGTGACTTAGAGCGTAAAGCTATGAATAAACTAGGTGCTGCCATTATCCTTACTTCCCAAGGTATACCATTTTTACAAAGCGGGCAGGAATTTGCACGCTCTAAACGTGGGCTTGATAACACATATAATAAACCTGATTCTATAAATATGCTTCGTTGGAAAGATAAATTAATTAATAAAGATCTTTTTGACTACTACCAAGGTTTAATTGCTCTACGTAAGGCTCATCCTATGTTTCGCCTTCATAGTGCTATACAAATTAAAAATTCTATTAAATTTCTTGACTCTGACTTTGGATTAGTATTAGAAGAAAATACTATAGGGTATTTATTAGTAGATGTAACAGGAAAAGATACTTGGTCAGAAGCTTTAGTTCTATTTAATGCTAGCTCTAAAGCAGAAGACTTTCCTATACCTAACAAACACTGGGAGATTTTTGTAGATAATAAACAAGCTAGCTTACTGCCTATTGAAAAATCTTTGGTTAAGATAAGTAGAAATATGGCTACAGTTCCAGCACGTAGTGCAGCAATAATAGCGGTAAGAAACTCCTCTTAGCACTTATAAACTGAACATTTTGGGAACTTTTAAGTTATTTCTTCGTGAAAGTTAACTAAACCCCAGCAAAATAGTTAAAAAGTGTAAGGAGAGTTTTATGTTTAAACCCGCAAAACTTGTACTAGCGGTTGCTCTTAGCCTTGTATTAGGTATAGGAACTTTAGGACAAGCGCAAGTACAGGATCAAAAGGAAAAATCAGATAAAACTAAATCAAAAGTAGCAATTGTATTAGGAGGCAAACGCTTAGGAATTGTTGCTGGTTTTGTTACTAAAGAACATGCTGAAAATCTTAAATTAGGTGAAAGACGCGGTGTGCTGGTTCGTGATGTAATCAAAGATAGTTCAGCCGATCGTGCTGGATTAAAATCTGGCGATGTAATTATAGAAGTAGATGGACAAAATATAGAATCACATGGAGACTTAAGAAAAAAACTACAAAGCCTAGACTTTGACAGAGCTTATAGCTTAAAAATTGTTCGTGATGGTAATGCCCAACAAGTTAATTTTACTTTAGATAAATCTACTTCAGATAATTTTTATGCTTACTCTTATGGAGCAAATAGCGAAGAAGTAAGAAAAGCTCTTGAAAAGACTAAAGAAACTCTTGAGAAAAGTAAAGAAGCCCGTAAAAAAGCTTTTCAAGAGTCTCGTGCCGCAAAAGAAAAATATAGAGCAGAAATAGAAAAGGCTCGTGCTGAAGGCCGTACTAAAGGTCATTTAGAATTCCGAGATTTTTTTAGTCGTCCTCGTTTAGGTGTTGAAACCCAAAGATTAAATGATCAGCTAGCTAAGTATTTTGGAGTAGAAAAAGGAGTGCTAATCTCTCATGTTTCTGAAGATAGCGTAGCTTCTAAAGCAGGGCTTTTAGCTGGTGATGTAATTACTGAAATCAATGGAGTTAAAATTGATGACTCTAATGATCTTCGCCGTGAAATTAATAAAATAGAGTCTGGTGAGGTTCGCTTAACAGTTTTTCGTAATCGACAACGTTTAGACCTAAGAGCTAATTTAGAACCTAAGGCTAAAGTTGGGGAAAATTTTGATTTCTTTCCAGATGTGCCACTAGTAATAATGCCACCTATTGAAGGAAACCTTGTAATACCTGAGCTTAAAATCTTTCGTGAGCTTAAAGACCTACCCAATTTAGAAAATTTACCAAATTTGCATTTTAATTTTGACACAGATGTTTTAATGGACCTAGACATTTACTTGTAGGAAAAAACCTTATAAGAAAAAAGCCAAGGAAAAACTTTTTCCTTGGCTTTATTTTTTTATATCTAAAGATGGATCAGACGGGACTCGAACCCGCAACATTCTGCTTAAATGGCAGATACTCTCCCAATTGAGCTACTGACCCTAAGACCTTTTACATTCTTAAATGTTATTAAATATTTCTTAAAAACTCTTTAACGGAGAGTGAGAGATTCGAACTCTCATATGCATAAAACACCCCAGTTTTCAAGACTAGTGCCATACCAATTAGGCGAACTCTCCAGAATCAAACAGGGATACTAGGATTTGCACCCAGACCAACAGTTTTGGAGACTGCAATGCTAACTATTACACCATACCCCTATATATATTGTTAAATATATATAATACTTTTTGATATATAATTATATATATTTATTAACATCAATAAAGAAAGAACCTCAATATATAAAATAAATCCATACATTATAATATTCAAATTTTATATATTTTCTACAGATATTTATAATATATTTTAAATAATTTTTGCAAGTCTTTTTTTATTGTTTTTGCAAAGTTTTTCCGGATAATTATTGATAATAAAGAACTTAATAAATAGACACAAATGACTTCTAGAGAGCCTTTTTAATTGCTCTCTACAATTTATTAGCTTATGCTAATTTACTTACTTAAAGTAAATTAGTACGAATAAAAGGGTTATAAGAAACACTAGGAGCTAACCAAACTCAGATGCTAGAGGGGTTTGGCCGCTCCTAAATTCTCTTAAATCGTTGCTAAAATTTTTTTGAGATTTGGGAGCGGGAGAACCGCTCCCGCGATGCTATAGATGTCTTTCAGTTTGTCCAAAATCTAAATATCTTGTCGCTACATCATTGGGCGATAGGCTTGGACTAAATGACATTCCTATAAGGAGTGAATTTGGATTAGTACAGCTACCCAATGACCAGCCAATAGCGCCAGACCAACCGCGTTTTGCGATGGTTTGAGGGGCTACGAATTTTTGGTGCTGACCTTTGAGTAACATATTTAGTTGCTCCTGCGGGTTTTTCTGTTTTAGTGCAAACAGACGTTACAGTCTATGCTAAAGCCTTAAAGTTTGTCAACCATTAATTTTTAATTTTATAGAAAAAACTTTATAGGAAAAATTTCTTGATATTAGTCCTTAGTTGGGTATATAAAAGCCTTCATTCCAAGCTAGAAAAAATAAGTTTTAATCAAAGGATTAATAAAAAGGAATTAATAAATTAATGCAAAAGACTGAAAAAAGCCTACAAGAACAATATGCTCCTTTAAGCGCTTGTTTTGGCTGTGGCCCTGCCAATGAAAAAGGTTTACGTATTCGTAGTTTTGTTAAAGGAGATGAAGTTGTAGCAGAGTGGAAACCAGAAACCTATCATGAAGCTTTTCCTGGAATGTTAAATGGTGGAATAATTGGCTCACTTCTAGACTGTCATGCTAATTGGGCTGCGGCTTGGCATTTAATGAAAAAAGAAGGCGCAGAAAAACCACCTTGTACTGTAACAGCAGATTATGCAGTTAAACTAATGCGACCTACCCCTACAGACGCTACTGTGGAGTTAACAGCTACTATAGTTGAATCAGGAGATGATCGCGCTGTTGTTGAAGCAAAATTAATGGCAAAAGGAAAAGTGTGTGCTACTTGTCGTGGCACTTTTGTAGCTGTAAAACCAGGGCATCCTGCATATCATCGTTGGTAATTTTTAAGGAGAAACTTATGAATAATTTGGTAGATGAATATAAAGAAGCTATTCGTGGAGTTCATGGTGATAAGGTTGCAGATAATTTAGATATTCAGATAAAAGATGGCTGGTATTATGTTACATTTAATGAACTTCCTGCTAGTGGAGGTGATAGCAATGTTCGCTACCGCAAAACACAACTTCAAACCACTATTGCTAACTTAAAAGCTAAAAGTCAAGCTAAAGGCCAAGCTTAAGTATTTTTTATTAAACACTTAAAATTAAACACTCAAGTTTTTATTTGGTAGTAAGTTTTATTTCCAAATAACATCTACATTTTTTATCCAACCCTCCATAACACCAAATAATTTTAATGGCCGGCCAGAAGGCAAACGCCAAAAGACTTTTCTTCGTGTAGGAAAAACTAAACCATTAAAATCACGATGTTGCCAACAGTAATGCGCACCACGAGTAAAAGAGCCAAATATTTCTGCTGTATAATCTAAGCGACAAAGTAACCCAGCATCATTAAAATAAAAAGTCTGTTTCCTACAATGAGTAGGAATGTAGCTAGGAAAATCTACTTCTAGCTTGTGCCAAATTTGACCATCTGTTTCTTGCCAAATTCCATCTTCTTTAGTTTGAAATTCAGGCCAAGAGAAAAAATATGGAGTCAATATATAGTTCCAAAATGCATAACCAAAAAAATATAAAATATGCAAATCTTGCCAAATAAAAGGAAGTTGATCGCCACCATTAAAAAGCTCTTTTAGGCTTTTTTTTAATATTATCTTTCCATCATCACTCTCTATTTGGACATACTCACTAGTAAAAGTACCTCTCTTCCCTATTTCAGGAAAAGGGGACAGAATACATTCGATTTTTTTTATATTTGTTTGAACTTTCAAAGACCGTAATTTAGGCGACTTTAACCTAGTTGCTAGAATATTTCCTTTTACATCTAAATCTAGAAATATACTAGCAACCTTATCCCAACGCTCTTTTCCTCCATGTGCTTGAATTACTTTATCTAGTAACATATAAAATTAAATATAAATGTTTTATAGTTCTATCGTTTTAAATAATTAGTTAGAAAGGTTTTCTAGCTTTTCTTCTAGAATTTTATTTAACTCATTTTGATCAACCTTTGCGGCCACAGCAATAGCTTTAGCTGCACGATCACATCGTTCTTGCCACTCATGTCCAGCATGTCCACGTGTCCATGTCCAAGTGACTTTGTGCTTTTGACTAGCCTTACTAAGCCTTGTCCAATAATCAAAATTAGTTTTCTTACGAAACTCACCTAGCATTGTTTTAATAACATATTGAGAGTCTGATATTACTGTGACTGCACAGGGTTCTTTTAACTGTTCTAACCCTATGCAGGCTGCAACGATTTCGGCTTGTTGGTTAGAAGCATTCCCTAAATATTCCCCAAATATTTTTCTTTTTCCCTTAAATTCTAAAATTGCTGCCGCAGCAGCACGGCTCTCTCCCGTTTGATAATTAGCATTTCCTAAACTACAACCATCACAAACTAATATTATTTCTTTCATACATAACCATTTTTGCTAATAGCATAACTACTTAATCAGGAATTATCTTAAATCGTTCATGAGCGGTTTTTTCTAACATTTCACGATCATCAGGATGCGAAATATTTATAAGTGCTCTAGCACGTTCACGCAGATTTTTACCATAAAGATAGGCTACACCATGTTCTGTTACAACATAATGTACATGTGCTCTTGTTGTAACTACACCTGCTCCTTGCTTTAAAAATGCTACTATTCTTGATTCACCTTTTTGTGTTCTAGAAGGGAGTGCAATAATTGGTTTTCCTCCATCTGATAACGAAGCTCCTCTAATAAAGTCCATTTGACCACCTACACCAGAGTAAAGCCTTGTTCCAACAGAATCAGCACAAACTTGACCAGTAAGATCAACCTCAATAGCGCTATTAATTGCAGTCACTTTTGGATTACGTCTAATGACTGCTGTATCATTTACATATTCAATGTCTAGCATAGATATAAGAGGGTTATCATCAATAAAATCATAGAGTTGACGTGTGCCCATTACAAAACCGCTAACGATTTTTCCAGGGTGGACTCTTTTACGCGAACCGTTAATAACGCCACGTTCAATTAGGCTAATAATACCATCTGAAAACATTTCTGTATGAACTCCAAGATTTTTATGGCTTGTAAGCGAAGAAAGAACAGCATCAGGTATAGCCCCAATACCTGTTTGGAGCGTTGCGCCATCATCAATTAATTCAGCGCAATGTTTTCCTATGGTGAGTTCTATTTCTGTAAGTTCGTGTTGGTGCATTTCAGGGATAGGATCATTAGATTCTATTGCGTAACGGATTTGACTTATATGAATAAGCCCGTCGCCGTGTGTGCGTGGCATATGAGGGTTAACCTGTGCAATTACAGTTACTGCTGTATGGACTGCGGCACTAGCAACATCAACAGAAACACCTAATGAGCAATAGCCGTGTTTATCAGGGGGTGAGACTTGAACTAAGGCAATGTCTAAAGGAAGTATTTTTTTGCGAAATAGTCCTGGTACTTCACTAAGAAAAACAGGAATATAATCGGCTTGACCATTTGCAACTGCTTGACGAACATTTCCACCAACAAAAAGAGCATTAGTATGGAAACTAGTAGAATATTTTGGATCTACATAAGAAGCATCTCCTTCAGTATGCAGGTGTACAATTTCAACATCGCGTAATTCTAATGCTCGCTCAACCATAGCTTTTACTAGGATTTGAGGAGTTGCAACACCTCCATGAATAAAGACCCTATCAAATGACTTTATTGCTGAGACTGCATCGCTTGGATTTACCCATTCCATAATTTTATTTAATTTATCTCCTAAAAAAATTTAACTTAATAAAACAATCTAAAAAATAAGGTTTGTTAGAAATTATAGATTAGAAAGAAAAAGATTTTAACAAAGAGATCTGGTTTTAAGTAAGTCAGGGAGAATAAAATATAAAAACTTTTACTCTCTTAAAAATTTAACTACTCGCTATATGAAAAAGATACAAAAATTAATAAAAGTAAAACTTGAACTTTTAAAGCTATCTTTGTATATTAGTAAATATATTTTTTCAAGTTTGTCGTGGCACCTCTTTTGCCTAGCTTGAAGCGCCAGCAAAAAGCTAGCAAATCTTAATGTCAATAAATTCTATATTTTTTCGTAAGTCAATTAACCTATGAGGAGGATTCTATGAAATCTAAATTAGTGTTAGCCGTTATGGTGGTTGTTGCTGCGACTTATCAAAGCTGGGTTTTGGCCGATAGTACAGCCCCACAAATTAATTCTATTAATGTCCTTAATAGTGATGAAAGCCCAACCATTGAAATCCGAGGATTAAATTTTGGTATTGATCCTAGTGCAGTAAAAGTATTTATTAATAATACTAATATGAGTGCAAAAATCTTAAAGGTAAAAAAGAAAAAACTTACTGTTCAACTTCCTTCCTCTCAGCTTTGTACAGGCACTTTAAGCCTTAAAGTCGTAGTAAATAGAGTCCCTAGTAACCCAGGGCAAATAGATTTCTTCCTTGGTTCGCCAGTTATTGAAAAACTTAATCCCCAACATGCCCAACCAGGGTCAACAGTAGAAATTAAGGCAGATAACTTAAGTTGTCAGCCAAATAATAACCTTGTTACTTTTAATGGAGAACCAGCTCAATTAGTCGGAATGAATGGAGATCTTTTGTCAGTCCGTGTTCCAGAAAGAGTTACTTCTGGTAATGCCACAGTTAAATTAATAGTAAGCGGACATATTAGCAATACGATTTCGTTTAATGTAGATCCCAAAACGTCAGATGGTAATAGCGATGTAAGTTCTTCAGGAAATAGGTTCTTTTTTAGGAACACTACAGGAGTTGCAGGCTCGGCAGGGTTTGCCCCAATGCTATCTATAAGAAATCCTATCGTTACTTCAAGCGCACAAACTACTACTTGGGATGTTAATTTTTATGGAACTCATTACGCGATTGTTAACGCTCCTTGGAAAACAGAAATTGGAACTCAACAAGTAGCTTTAGTTACAATGGATTGTCGTTATAACCCTGACTTGCCTGGTAATCTTACTGGTGGCCCAGAAAGATATGTTTATGTTTTGGTGAGTTATCCTAGAGATCCAGAAAAACCTTATCATGAGACGGAAAATCCATTTTTCTGGGGTTCTTTAGCTCTTGCTAGCGAAGGTTTCCCACATGGCGAGTTTATCTATAATTCTTTAGCTAGGTCTAGCGGTGGTATAGACTCTTTTGAGCTTTCTAAAGACCCAAGTGGAAAATCTAAATTTACTTTTTCAGCTACAGTTGTTGCTCCAGATTTAGGTTACTATGAAGATTACGGAATTAATTATGCTAAAGCAGGTAAAGGAAAAGCCTTTTTACCAAAGGTTGCTAATGTAACTGTTGAGTTAGACCAAGTTGAACCAGATGTTCCAACAGGACGCTATAATTTTGGGAAAGTTACTCTAGGAGATGCAACAGGTAGATATGGAAACATTACAACAGAAAAGGCTCAGTTTCACGCTAAAATTGCTTTAGATGATTTAATGTTTTTACGCTAAATTAAAGAAACTAAACAAATTCTATTGTGCGGGTGTAGAATAAAAATAAGCCAGAAAAAATTAATTTTTTCTGGCTTATTTCTTTGTAAATTACTTTTTCAACATTTAGCTTAATCAAAAAGTTCTATAGAAGAAAGAATACGTTGAAAGGCTCTTTGATAACCATTAGCATCGCTTTGAGGGACAACAGGAATAAAATAAAATAGGTTTCCATTATTAAGTCTAACTGTGTAAACTGCTACGTTTTCTGTTTTTCCTGTCACATCAGAAATATTACTAAAATAGGCTACAAAAGCTTTACGTTCTGCTAAAGTAATACGTTGATATTGTCCTTGTTGGCGCAAGTTAGGATTACCTTCTTGTATTGCTCTAATAAATTCTTCTGTAGATTGGCGTAAGTTAAAGTCTGGGTTAATTTTAGTTACTCCAACTAAAACCCCATGAGTAAAAACAAAACGTTCAGCCACTTCACCATAAGCATTTTCTGGAGCAAAGGTCACATTATTTTGTTCTTTTAGCTCACGCCAATTTTCAGGTACTTCTATTTGGAAAGCATTTTCATTATAGGTTTTATAACGAGGTGAAGGTAAGGCTACTCGACCACTAGGAGCACGTCCTGTTGAAGTTGGGGTTTTACCAGTAGTAGGACGATTTCCTGTACCAGTATTTCCATTATTACTAGCATTTTCATTTCTAGGTACATTACTTACTGGTATTTCACGTAAGCGTGCCTGAATTCGGCTAAATTCTTGATTATTTTGATTTGAATTTCTAACTTTTAAGAGTTGAGCTTCGCGGTTTATTGCTTCATAGCGGTTGCTTGGATTAGGGTGACTACTTAAGAATTCTGGGCCGCTCCTACCACCAGACTCTTTTTCTATAGTCCTAAACATATTGCCTAAATCTCTAGGATCATAACCAGCTTGTGCCATAATTTGTGCGCCAAGTAAATCGGCTTGTGTTTCATATTCTCTACCAAATTTTAAGAAGTAAGCCCCTATTCCAAGTTGACTTCCACCAGCAATAACATTACCTAATCCACCACCTACGATTGCACCTAATATTTGACCTGCTGTAGCACCAATAGCATATTTTTGTGCTTTAGCTGCTTGTGCCGTTCCATGTCGCAGTGCCACATGACTAATTTCATGAGCCATTACTCCTGCTAGTTCACCTTCAGTTTTAGCTACATCAATTAAACCTCGATTAACGTAAGTAAATCCACCAGGCAGAGCAAAAGCATTAATTTCTTTAGCATCAACTAGTTTGAAGGAATAGCGAAACTCATTATGTTGATATTCTGGAGGTATAGCATCAACTAAACGTTCTCCAACACGCACTAAATAATCACCTAGCTGACGGTCTTTAATTAATGGCAATTTACGCTCAGCTTCATTTGATGCTTCTTGGCCTAGTTTTACATCATCAGCAATTTTATAAGGGTTTTTAGGAGCTACAATTCTAGTTTGAGCTAGTATAGATGATGATACTAAAAGAGTTACTAATAAAATGGCTGTAATAGTTCTTTTTGTCACAGACCACCTCCTAGATTTTTTAATTTTTTAATTTTTAGAAAACTATATTAATATATGTTGCAAGAAAGAAATTTTCGTTGCTTCTTTTAGCTTTTTCTAGCTTTTTCTAGCTTTATTGATAGATAAGCTGCTCAATTTCTCCTAGCAAATAATTGAGTTTTTCTTGTTCTTTTTCAGTTAGAGCAGAATAATTCTTTTTAACATCAGAAAAAAGATTATTAACTCGGTTTTTAACTTTGCTGCTACTGTCTTCTTTATCAATATGAGTATTTAGTATTTCTTGAACAAGATTTTTAATTTCTCTGATAGAGAGATTTTCAGTTTTTATACGCTCTAATAAATCTAGTCTAGTTTTATAAGCTAACTCGCTATTACCAAGTTTTTTATCTGTAAGTCTAGAAATTACTATAGCTTTAGTATAGTCTAGCCAACCTTCTCTTAATGCATTTTGAATTTCACTAGGTAACTTTCTTAGCGAAAGTCTATGTGTAACAAAGGATTGCCAAGAACTTGAACCAATGGCAGAAAATAATTGAACTACAGTATTAACCAATGTTTGATTAACATTAACTCGGCGACCGTTGTGAGCATTACGCATAGCAAAAAGTAATTTTATTATGCCTGTTTCTATATCAATTCCAGCGGAAAAACTCTTAAATTCTGGCAAACTACTTAAGTTATTTTCTAAAAGTGTTAAATAGCCTTCTAATTCTTCAAATGGTGTTAAATCTCGCCTTAGTAGGTTTTCTATTAAAGGGACTTGAGATGCTATTTTGGGAGGTAAATCTAGTTGATAAATAGGAACTGTCTTTAAGCCTGCTAGTTTTGCTGCCCTATAACGGCGCTCTCCAGCTAAAATAATGCGTTCGCCCTTATTTTCAGCCGTTACAAGTATTGGCTCAAGCACTCCACAATGTTTAATAGATTCAGCTAGTTGTAGGATTTCACCTTCATTAAAATGTTTTCTAGGTTGTGTTAAATTGGGTTTTAATTGCTCTATTGGATAATATGTTGATAGGTTTTGTCCTTGATCTTCGTTACTACTAAAAAATGCACTTACTTTAGCTAGAATAGGGATTTCGGTTTTTTCATGTTTTTTAACCATTATAGGATTGCCTCTACAATTCTTTTTATATCATTAACTATTTCTGCTTTAGGGTCATAAAGCTGAATAGGTAGAGATTTAACACTTGCATCAGCACAGGCTATAGTTCGCCTAATAGGGGGGAAAACTTGAGTAACTTGGCCTAATTGGGTACGAATCTGGTCAGCAATTTTAGTATGTAAAGAAGTTCGTGAATCTAGCATTGTTGGAATTACTCCAAGGATTTTTAAGCGCTTATTTGCTTGTTTTGCAACTTTAGCTATTGTGTCAAATAATCCATCGGTTCCCATCCAACTCTTAAATTCACATTGAATAGGAATTAATACTTCATCAGCAGCACATAAGGCATTTATAACTATTAAACCTAGTGAAGGAGGACAATCAATTAGTATAAAATCATAGTTATCTGAAATTGGGTTTAGGATTTCTCTTAGTCTAAATTCTCTAAGCAGTACAGTTGCAAGCTCCATTTCAATTTCTGCAAGTTTTAAGTTTGATGGGACTAGCTTAAGGTTAAATACTTCTAAGCTTGGTAAAGAAACACTTTCATCTTTAAGTGAATGATAAATGGTTTTTTCTTGTTGCCAAGGGTCAAGGCCTAAGAAAATAGTTAGTGAAGCTTGTGGATCAAGATCAATTAATAACACTCGTTTATCTCTAGAGGCTAGTTCATAACCTATATCACGGACTAAAGTAGTTTTTCCAACTCCCCCAGCCTGATTAGTAATAGCGATAGTTCTTGCCATAAAATAATGCCTTAAATTAATTAAATAACACCAAATTTTAGTTCTTATTGATCAAAGTTTTGTAGGTGCATATAGTATCAAGCAATTATTAGCAGGGAAAGAGACAATAGCTAGAAGGTTTTACTGGTGATTTTTCGATTATATAGGTTAGTATTAAGAAATTATTATTTCTATTTTCTTAATCTTATTCTATTTAATTTTATTGGAGCCTTTGATTATTATGGGCCAACCTGCTCAAAAAGAACAATTTGATGTTTTAATAGGAAAAACTATTAGTAATCGTTATAGACTTGATGCAAAACTTGGTGTAGGTGCAATGGGAGCCGTTTTCCAAGCGTTTGATTTAGAAAATAACAAAACTGTAGCTATAAAAGTTATTTCTCCTGCTTTAGTTACAGATGAGAAATTTATTAAACGTTTTGAAAGAGAAGCCGATCTAGGTAAATTACTTAAGCATCCTAATATAGTTGGTGTTGAAGAATTTGGACAAACAGAACATAGACTATTTTTTATAATCATGGAGTTTGTTCCAGGGGAAACATTAAAAAACTGTTTAGAAAAAGAAGGTGTTCTTTCTCCAAAACGTTCCTTAGAACTTCTAACCCCACTTTGCCAAGCCTTAGAGTTTGCTCATAAACACAATGTCTTACATCGTGACTTAAAGCCAGAAAATATTTTAGTTTCAAAAACTTCAGATGGAAAAGAAATAATAAAACTAGCAGATTTTGGTATTGCTAAAAGAACAGATTTAAGTAAAACAAAAGATCAAATGCTTACAGTAGAAGGTGAGATCTTTGGCACACCTCATTATATGTCCCCTGAGCAGGTTTTAGCTCAAAAACTAAGACCTACAACAGATGTTTATAGTGTTGGGGTAATTCTTTACCAGATGCTTAGCGGAAAACTACCCATAGAGCATTCTAAAGCACAACAGCTTTTAATTATTAAAGTTAGCCAAGATATCGCTCCTATTTCTAGAACTCATCCTTTTGTTTCCCCTCTTTTTGACCCTATTTTACAAAAAGCTTTAACTCGTTCACCTTCAGATCGCTATCAATCAGCAATAGAACTCTTAGAAGATATAAAAGAAACTGTATTAAGACTAGATACTAAGCCTAAAATAAATCTAGAAAGTACAGAAAAAGGAAAATCATATTCACCAGAAAATAGAGAAAAAACTATTGAGGCAAATCAAAACCTAAAAGCAAATTCACAGAAAATAAAACCAAAAACAGATTCTCTAAAAATTTCTACTTCTATAAAAACTTCAGAAAAGCCTAATACTTTAATAAGTAATTCTAAGAATAAATCAGTAAATAACAAAACAACTGCTACAACAAGCCCTGAAACCATGATTATTATAGGAATAATAGTAGCAATTATATTAGTAGTTTTATTAGCTTTTTGGGTTTTCTTTTTTAGGTAAAATTCTAGAAAATTCTAGAAAATAATAGGAAAAATAAATTATGTTTAACAAACTACTTATTTTATCAGCTTCAGCTGGAGCCGGCCACATTCGTGCAGCCCAAGCACTTGAGCAAGCTACCCTAGCCCTTAATGCTGCTAAAGAAGTTATACATATTGATACATTAGAATATACTAATAAAGTATTTCGTAATCTTTATTCTAAAGCTTATATTGAAATGGTAAATAGCGCTCCTGAGGTCTTAGGCTGGCTCTATGATCATTTAGATACCCCTTGGAAACGCGAACGCCGTCGCTTAGCAATAGACAAACTTAATACAAGACCTTTTGTTAAGTTCGTTAAGAAATATGAGCCAGATGCAATTATTTGTACTCATTTTCTACCAGCAGAAATTCTATCCTGGATGAAAGCTAAAGAAAAACTTCATTGCCCTCAAGGTATTGTTATTACAGACTTTGATGCTCATGCTCTTTGGCTTTGCCATAATTATGAGCATTATTTTGTTGCATTAGAAGAAACTAGCGTTCATCTTAATAAATTAGGTATTTGGCCTAGTAAAATCTCTGTTACGGGAATTCCTATAGATCCAGTGTTTTCTCAGCATAAAGATAAACAAGAAATGCGCATAAAATATGGGCTACACCCTGATAAACCAACCATATTAATTTCTGCTGGAGGCTTTGGAGTTGGGCCAATAGAACTAATAATGAGGGCGTTACTTCAATCAAAACATCCACTACAAATAATTGCTATTTGCGGAAAAAGTAAAGAACTTAAACAACAAATGGATTCTTTTGCTGCAAGCCTTCCACTAAATAGCCCAATAGTTGTAAAACCTATTGGTTATACTAAAGATATGGATGAATATATGTCGGCCTCTGATATTTTACTTGGTAAACCTGGTGGCCTAACTACATCAGAGGCTTTAACTAAAGGGCTAGTGTTTGTAATCTTTAATCCTATTCCAGGTCAAGAAGAAAGAAATTCAGATCACTTACTAGAAAATTCTGTAGCAATCCGCTGTAATAACCTTCCTACACTAGCTTATAAACTAGATCGCCTCCTAGATGATAAAGAACGCTTTAGAACTATGCAAAATAACGCTAGAAAACTAGCCTGTCCCAGCGCAGCTTATGAAATAGTAAAAAAAATGCTTTCTCTAAAATAAATTTTCAACTAACTGTTAGGATGAATAGCTCTATAAATAACTACAAATTTTTTTCTCTAAACTAATAAATACCCCTATCTTCCTTATTTTACTATAGTTAGACCAAAGATAAATCTACTATACGTCTCTTAACTTAGGGACAAGTTTACTAACAAAAAAAATCCAACTTAAGTTGTAAATAAGTAAAGAGTTTAGGTAAAATAGCAAATATTTTCATCCCTTTAAAGATTTAGGTTTTTGATTTTCTAACGTGGTTAATTTTCTGCTTTATCTAAACTTTAACTACTCACAAAACAAAAACTAATAAAATATAAATTAGATCATAATAATTGAGCTGGGGTCAGTAAAAAAGTTAATGGCTAACTCAATATCTTAGCTGTTAATAACTAGTTATATAAGCTTAACTAAAAAGTAGGAAATCCTCTCTTAAATATATCTATATCCCCATAGTTAAGCAAATAAACTAATTTGTTTCATATTCTTATCTTAAATAATTTTGCGCAATCTTTATAAATTAAGATTTATAAATTAAGATTGTGCTCAGGCGTAAAACTTAATTTTTATGAGGAGGCTTTTTCTAATGAAAAATCCCAGGCAATCTTGGATTTACAGAGCTATATCTTTCTGTGCAATCCTAAGTTTAATGTTAACAATATTTAATATCGGCCCTGTTTCTACTGAAGCCGCTAGAATTACTAAAGGCGGTAGTGATGGCCCAAAAGCAGTTACTCGTTCTGGTAGCGAAATGCTTATAGGTCTTACTAGTACAAATAGTTTAGTTATGTTTAATAGTGATAGCCCAGGTGTAATACTAAGAAATATTAGTGTTACAGGTCTAGCTGGTGGCGATAGCCTTATAGGTATTGATTTTCGCCCTGCTAGAGGTACTTTATTTAGTTTAGGTGCTAGTGGTAATGTTTACAGTATTAATACTGCATCTGGTGTTGCTTCAGTTGTAGGTAGTTTTGCATTTCCTACACCTAATTCTACAAATTTTGCAATGGACTTTAATCCTGTTCCCGATGCTATTCGTGTTATTGGTGACACTGGAAGAAAGAATTTCCGTGTAAGTCCTAATACAGGCGCTTTACTTGGAACTGATACTGACGTTGCTTATGTAGATGCAAATATGGCTACTCCACCTCAAATTGTTGCTTGTGCTTATACAAACAACTTTTTAGGTGCTACAAGAACAACACTCTATGATGTTGATGCTAATTTAGATGTTTTAGCTAGACAAGGTGGACTTAATTTTGCTGTTGGTGATGCTGCTGTTGCTCCACAAAACAACGGTAATCCTAATGCTGGTCAACTTGTTACTGTAGGTTCTTTAGGTGTTGATACTACTAGTACTGCTGCTTTAGATATTTCTGATTTTAGTGGTACTGCTTTTGCTGCACTTAATCCAACTGGTAGCCCTAGCTCAAATTTATACACTGTTAACCTAACCACAGGTGCAGCTAGTTTAGTTGGCCCAATTGGCGCAGGGTTATTAATTCGTGGTTTAACCACAGGATTTAATGGTGAAAACCTAGTCGCTTTAACTGCTAGCAATAAACTACTTTCCTTTAATAGTGCTACTCCTGGCACCATTACCCGTTCAGTCCAAATTACAGGATTACTAGATAATTTAGTTGGTATTGATTTTCGTCCCGCTACAGGCCAACTTTTTGGTTTAAGCAATAGTAGACTTTATTCTATTAACCAATTTACTGGTGTTGCTACAGTTGCAACTACTTTTACTACATCTGCTGCTATAAATTTTGGTACAGATTTTAACCCAGTTCCAGATGCTTTCCGTATTGTTGGCGATAATATCCAAAATTCACGTATACCTCTTGCTACACTTACGCTTGCTAATGATACTGGTGTTGTTTTTGCTGCTGGTGATCCTACTCCTGCACCTCCTTTTATAGTTGGTTCAGCTTATGACCGCAATGTTAGTGGCGGAACTCTAACTACACTTTATGATATTGATTCTCGTAATGGTACTGCTCCAGCTAGACTAGTTTTACAAGGTGGTATCGATGGCACAGCTGTTAATCCTGCTAATGGCGTTGCTGGCCCCAATGGTGGATTACTCCAAACTGTTGGTACAGGCACTTTCTTAAATGTAACTACTACTGGTGATGTAGGCTTTGATATTTCTGGTACTACAGGAGCTGCTTTTGCCAGCATGACTCCAACAGCTACCCCTACAGTCTCAAACCTCTATACAATTAATCTTGCTGCTGGAACTTCTGTTTTAGTTGGTGCTATAGCTGGTGGTGAGGTTATTAGAGGCTTAACAGTAGTTAATAATGTTGAAGTAGTTCTAGGTTTAATTAATAACACTAACTCCTTAGTAACTTTTGCTAGTACTGCTCCTAATAGACTTCTTAATACAGGCGGTGCAGCAGGCGTTGCAGTAACAGGTTTAATGGCTGGTGATGTTCTTCAAGGTATGGATATGCGTCCAGCTACTGGGGAAATTCTTGCTCTAGCTACAAATGCAACTACTGCTCGTATCTATAGACTTAACTTAACTGGTAATGCTCAAACAGGCCAAATTAGCGCAGCTTCTGCTACTTTAATAGGTGCAGGCTTTGCCTTCCCAGCACAAGGCGTTGCCCAAGGTACAGACTTTGGCTATGACTTTAACCCAGTTCCAGACCGTATCAGAATAGTTTCTAACACCAGACAAGATTTACGCGCTAATCCTAATACTGGTGGTTTAGCTGCCACTGACGGTCTTTTAACTTATATTGCAGGCGATCCAAATGCTGGTCTTACACCTTCAATTGTAACCGCTGCCTATGATCGTAACTTTGCTGGTGCAGGTGCTCCAACCCAATTAACTACCCTTTATGTAATGGATTCACGTGGTGGTACTGCACAAGGAATTTTAGCTACACAAGGTGGAATTAATGGCGCTGCTGCCGGTGGGCCAAACTCTGGCGTACTTGTAACAGTTGCTCCTTTATCTACAACTGCTGGTGCTCTTACAATCACTAATATAGCTGGATTTGATATTTCTGGAATTACTGGTGTAGCTTTAGCCGCACTACAACCTATGGGTGCAGCTTCTTCAAACCTCTATACCATTAATTTAGCTAGTGGTCTTGCTACTCAAGTAACTGCTCTTCCAATCGGTGGCGCTGCTCCTTTAGTAATTCGTGACATTACTTTTGGCTTATCTGCCAATGCTTTAGCAGGTCTTGGTCAAGAAAATGCCACAATCTATGCTGCTGATACAGCTAATAACCGTATTCAACGCTCTGTTGATGATGGTCTAACTTGGTCAGTTGTAAGTCTTGGAGCTGGCGTTGCTCCTGGTCAATTTAATCAACCTCGCGCTGTCACTGCTGACGCTACTGGTAGAACCATATTTGCTGCTGATACAGCTAATAACCGTATTCAACGTTCTACTGATGCTGGCGCAACTTGGACAGTAATTGCTTCTGCTGGTGTTGCTCCTAACCAAGTAAATCAACCTCAAGGTGTTGCTTTTGATCAATTAGCAAACATTCTCTATGTTGCTGACACAAACAACAACCGTATCTTAAGCTTTGCTAATGCTACTAGTGCTACTCCTGTTGGTTCAATCTATGCTAATGCTACTGCTGGTAATACTGTAGGTAAATTTAATCAACCTACGGGACTTGCTCTAGATGCTCAAGGCCGTCTCTATGTCTGTGATACTCTAAATAATCGTTTACAATTCAATACCAATAATACTGCTACTGGTTGGCAAGTATTTGCTGGTGCTACAGGTGGTGTTGCTCCTGGTCAAGTAAATCAACCTCGTGGCATATTTGTTGACTCTACAGGTAGAGTATTTGTCGCCGATACTGCTAACAACCGCATTATGGTAAATGTAGGTGGTCTTGGTGGTTGGAGTACAATTCTTTTAGCTGGAACAGCTTTAGGCTCAGTTAATGCTCCTCGTGGTGTTGCACTAAGCTCTACAGGTTCTCTATTAATTGGTGATACAGGTAATAACCGTATTCAACGTAGAGCACCTGATGGTAGCGCTTTACTACGCGGCCCTGCTGGTCTTACTGTAGGTAGCTTTAATCAACCTAGTGGATTAAATTAATTCTAGTTTAATCTTATTCTAGTAGTTGGGGTAATTGGGGTAGTTGGGGTAGACACGTAGGTCTACCCCAACTACTAACCTCCGAACCTAAATAACCCCAAATCTAAATAACCCCCAAACCTAAATAACTCCAACTATTTCAAATAATCCTAAGACATTTTTTGAAAACATAAAAGATCTAGAGAATTGACTATTTCATCTCAATAGTTTCACCATTTTTTACTTGAGATTCTTTGACTACTAGACTAGAAAAAGACTGTTCTGTTTTTATTACATAAGAAGAAGCAAAGATATTTGTATTATTATTTCCTCCAGTTGCATAAGGAAGAATTAAGTCAAATTTACCATTTTCATCAGCTTTAGTAGTGGTTGAGTAAGAAATTGAGCGCTCGCGAGGTGTTTTAAGCTCTGTTGTAGCAGTTACTAAAGATCCTGGCTTAGTTTGGCCTATTAAATGTGCTCCTTTTACTATTTCAAATATCATACAAACAGGTACAGCTAAATTGTTTACCTTAGAAGTTTCTTTTGTTTCATAAACTAGACGAAATCTTTCTAGTTGATAGTTTGTAGGGTCATTTAGTGCAAAGCCATAGGAAAGAAGCAACTGACCATAAAGACTCTGATAAAGTAGCTCTTTTGAAAGCCCTTCATTTTGTTTAATTAAATCAATGTTATTTCCTGCTAATTCAAGCAAATTATTAAAATCATCTTGAGTAATTATCAAATATTGTAGTTTGCGATTTTCAAGGGCTTTTAGTGCTGTTTTAGGGGGTTGGACAAAGATTTTAGCGCTATCAAAAACCGCTTGTGCCAGTTCTGAAGTATGTAAAAGCGGAGAAGACACTGTAGGACGTTCAGCAAAATGAACTATCCAATGGCCTAAGTCCCATTGATTAGCAATTACTCCATACTCAGGCGCTTCTGGGTTAACTTTTGGGCTATTATTTTTTAACCAAGTAAAGGCATTATAAAGAGGTGCAAAAGAGCGGTTTTTTATTACTATAGTTGGGCTAGCAAAGTTAATTCCAACTAAACAAGGTAAGAGTGCCAATAAAATTATGGTTGCGCCTAGTAATTCTCCTAGGCGCTGTTTAGGTAGATATGTTTTAACTATTACCATGCCTTCTTTAGCTAATATTGCGCTAGCTAGAGAGAAAGGGACTATAAGCAAAACACCAAAACGCTCATGAGCCAGTGTTAGAGGCTGCATAATTACTAAAGCAACTAGAATGAGTAGGTTAGACTCACTACGGTGGCGAAATAATAAAAATATTGTTATAGGGGTTAGTAAAAGAAAACCTGATTGCCAATAGAGTAAAGCCTTTAGCCCAGCAAATATAATGGGATCATTTTCCCTAATTAGCTTTGCTATAACACTATTTCCTTGACTTATTTGAAATTCAGCTAATAGCTTACTAATTAAAGAAAAATCAAAAACAAGGGTAGCAATAATTGCTAAAGTGATGAAAATAATGGAGAAAGAATAAGGGGTTAACTTTTTTCCTGTAGCTAATGCTGCTAAAAAGGTAGAAAAAGCAAAACATCCAAACCAAGAACTAGCAAGAAGTGGACTAACTCCATTAGGCTCAAAATAATTGGTAAATATACAGGGTAGTAGTAGTAGTGTTATAGTAAGAAATATTTTTAGGTTAATTAAGATTAATTCATTTTGTCTTTTTCTATCAACTCTAAACCAAACTACAAATAAATAAATACAATGAATTGCTATAATAAAAGGAAATTCTGTTGTAGCTGTGGCAGCTACTAACAAAACTATTCCAGAAAGTATTGACCAAATATTAGGTTTTTCCTTTTGACTAGCTCTTAAATATGTAAGTAAAAATAGTGCTTGGCAAAGAGCAGCAAAGAAATGGTGATCAAGATTTCCTATTTGAGCATAATGAATTGACATAGGTAGTAGTGCGCTAAGAATTCCAGCTAGTAAAGCTGTAAATTGATCACTTAGCTCAAGAGCTATTAAGTAAATTACTGGTGGCAGTAACCCGCCAATTAAGACAGGTAATAATGCTCCAATTGCTTCTATCCACCAGTTGTCAGCTTGCCCAAAAGTCAAAACTGAAATAATTGCTGCCATTATTATGTCAAAACCAAAAGGCCAATGTGTAGGAGCACCATTTGAAAAGTTTAAGTAAATATCTTTATCTATTACATGAGGAAAATTATTAAATGCTAAGACTATTCGCCTTAAGTGATAGTAAGGATCTGTAGCATAAAAAAATACTTGCCCATCAACAAAAACTCCAAAAATATTAGATAGCCTAAGTAATATTGCTAGAGGCCAAAGTATTAGCCAAATTGCAGAGCGTTGATTTTGAGTAGATGAGTTTTCAGGATTATTTTCTAACATAAAAGGAAAAGGATTTTTTGTTTAGAGACTTTAAGTTGTTTATTTTTTAAGTCTTGCTAGGAAAGATTAACTAAGAGCACAGGAAATGCTCCTGTGCTCAAGAGATAAATTATTTACTTCCAGTCTCCAGATTTTTTAAGAAAATCTAAGAGGTTAGCTTTTTTCAAAATTTCTTCAATTGCATCATGTCCTAAACGAGGAGCTAAAGTTTTAGGCTGTTCTGCTAGAGTATAACCTGTAATTGCTACAATTGCCGTAGCCGTAGCTAGACTATGAGGATTTACTTTATCTATTGTATCGCTAGATTTATGGTGAACATCATCATAATGAGCCATATCTACTAATAAATCTAGTGCTGGTACGCCTTCTAAGACAAAATAAGCATGGTCTGTATTAAAGCTAACTTCATAAGATAGAGTATTTCCATTTAAGCTAGTAAGCATATTACTAATAGGCTTCATTGCTTCATAAACATCATTTCTACCTTGGACTTTCCAACCATTAGGATGGCCTGCCCCATTATCAGTATTAAGAACAGCAATACATTTATCCATTTCTCCTTTATGCGCTCCAATATAAGCTTTCGAGCCTAACAAACCTTGTTCTTCTCCTCCCCAAAGAGCAAAACGAATTGAGCGGCGAGGTGCTTGACCAAGTGAAGCAATTGCCCTTGCTACATCTAGGACAGTAGCACTTCCGCTACCATTATCTTGTGCTCCTGTTCCAAAGTCCCAAGAGTCTAAGTGAGCACCTATTAAAATCCATTCATCTGGTTTTTCTCTACCAGGAATTTCTGCAATTACATTATCTACTTGAACATCGCCTGGAGTACGGTTTTCATACTGAAACTCTATTGTGACAGAGCCTTTTTCAAGAGAGCGGCGAATTAACTGATTATCTTCTGAGCCTAAAGCGGCTACAGGTAGGGCTGTTACTTTAGTACCAAAAGAAGCTTTACGGGCTTTTACAATATTATTCTCATATTGATCAGGGATAAGAACAGCCTGAGCGCCTATTTCTTTAAGTGCTAAATAAACATCTGAGGCTTTAAGTAGTGCATTAAGCCTACCTTCAGAAAAAGCGGTATTAGGATCAAGTAAAAGAATTTTTCCTTTAAATATATCAGCTTGAGCTTTAATTTTATCTATTGAAAAGTCTTTTAATAAAACTACTTCGCCTTTAATCCCATTTGTAGGTGTAGATGGTGTCCAGCCCATTGAATGCAAAATAATAGGTCTATCAATAGGTGTAAGCATACGAGCACGGGCTGAAAGGACACGCTCCCAACCATCCATAGTAAATTTTTCTAGACGAACATTCTTAATTCCCATAGCTCGAAATTCTTCTGCTGCCCATTCTGCCGAACGTTGATAAGCTTTTGTAGTTGTTAAACGTGCGCCAAAACGGTCAGTTAAAGTTTGTAAATAATTCATAGCTTGACCATTAACTAAAATATTACCAGCAAGTTTAGCTGAAGTTTCTTGAAGTTCTGAATTAGTGGTATTTACAGAAACTTTTGTGGTTGTAGGTTGATGAGCCACTGTAGATAGTGGTAAAAGCAAAGAAATAATTAATAAAGTAAGTAAGATTTTAGAGTTTTTCATAAGTAGCCTTCTAAAGTTTTTAGGTTAACTAATTTTGGCGGTAGAATGAGAGTATAAACCAATTTGTTCTAGGCTTAATAATAGCTTGCGCTAGGGACAAGGAGAGTTTTAATTAAAATGTTGTAAAAAGCTATTTAGTGCTTTTAGTTTTTCCTCTTGAGCTTGTTCTTTAGCTGAAATTAGGGCTTGAGATAAATTTTGCAATCTTATTTTTGCTATATATCTTTTTTCGGTTTTTGTTGAATTTACAGCATCTATACAAGAAGCAATTGCAGCAAAGATTCCAGATTTATCGATAAAGTCCATTTCTGGCAAGGCTAATAATTGCTCGGCTAATAAACTTCGCTCATTTGATAAGTTTTCTCTATCAACTAGCATTTCTGGATTATAGAGAAATGTTTGCAGTTTGTTGATTAAAGGTATAAGCAAGTCTACAAGCTCAAAAATGGGGTCAATATTAGGTTTAAGAGTTGTGTTACTAGGGGAGGGAGTTTTGGCTTCATAACGTTCTTCAGGAGGGCAAGTTTCTTGAACCCTACTTAAGACTAAGGCTTCAAGTGAGTTTACCTGTTGAGATGTCTTAGGTTGCTTTGTTGATGTGCCTAGTTCCATGGCTAAAAAATCATCCAAGTCATCTAGAGGCATAACCAAATCTCCTAACTAAATAAAACCACTATTAAAGTTATAAAATAAATAGTTAGTTTTTGACAAAAAAAGATCACCCAATAAAGGGTTGGGTGATGCAGATAATACAAAACAATATGAATGGATGAATTAATGATAGCACGAAAGAGAAATAAAAAAAGAATAAATTTTTAATGAAAAAAGACCTGGTTTTTAAGCTTAAATACTTGAAACCAGGTCTTTTTAAGAAAGTTAAGAGATAGAAATTAAATCATTTATTTCTTTTCAGTTTTAGCGCCACAGCCATCTTTGCCTGCGCAACTGCTCTTGCTCTTATCAGCAGCTACTTTACAACCGCCTTTACCTTTACAAGAGTTCTTTCCTTTGCAACCGCCATCGCCGGTCTTGCAACCGCCTTTGCCCTTGCATTCATTTTTGCCTTTGCATTCGTGACCAGCACCTTTGTCTGGAGTAGCGCTAGCACCAGCTTCTACTTTGCAACCGCCTTTACCTTTACAAGAGTTCTTTCCTTTGCAACCGCCATCGCCGGTCTTGCAACCGCCTTTGCCTTTGCATTCATTTTTGCCTTTGCATTCGTGACCAGCACCTTTGTCTGGAGTAGAACTAGCACCAGCTTCTACTTTGCAACCGCCTTTACCTTTACAAGAGTTCTTTCCTTTGCAACCGCCATCGCCGGTCTTGCAACCGCCTTTGCCTTTGCATTCATTTTTGCCTTTGCATTCATGACCAGCAGGTTTGTCTGTAGTTTCAGCAGGTTTTTCAGTTTCAACAGGTTTTGGACTCTCAGCAGGTTTTGGACTCTCAGCAGGTTTTGGGCTTTCAGTTGGGGTTGTTTCTCCACCGCATCCTGACATCATGCCAGCAATAGCAAAACCTAATACAGCTTTAGTAAAATCTCTACGATCCATTAAATTTCTCCTTTAATTGTTTGTTACTCCCTATGATAGTATGAAATCGCGGGTTTAAAATTGGAACTAAAACAATGTGTATACTCCAATGAAAGCCATATGTCAAGCCATAAATTTTAGCTAATATTTGATTGCCTTATTAAACAGGCTAATACCTTTTACTAGTTTATGAATGCATGGTATATAGCTGATCAATTAAGTTATAGTATTTAACCAAAGTTTAGTTCTTAGTTCTTGTTGTGGAATATAACTAGTTTCACATGAGTTTTATTCCAAAGAAAACACAATATAGTTACAGTATTTTTCATTAGGAGGGGCTATGGTACAAAATAACACAGTATCAGTAATAAAAAAAGGGCATGACTTATTAGTTAAAATCTTAGATTATCTTAGGGATCCTTTTTTATTAATTATAAGACTTTATTGGGGATATGGTTTTTATGTAGCAGGAAGAGGGAAATTACTTAATCTAGATAGAACGGCTGCATTTTTTACGGATATTGGTATACCAGCACCAAAATTTCATGCCATTTTTGTAGGTTCACTTGAGTGTTTTGGAGGATGGTTACTTATTTTAGGCTTAGCTTCACGCTTAATAAGTATACCTTTAGCATTTAGTATGGTAGTAGCTTTTTTAACCGCTCATAGTGAAGGACTTAAAGAGCTTTTTACTGATCCTGATAAAGCTCTTGCCGAAGCCCCTTTCTTATTTTTATATGCCTCTGTAATTATTATGACTTGTGGGCCAGGCAAACTTTCACTTGACTCTCTAATTAGCTCAAAGCTTTTTCCTAAAGAAGAAACTGAAGATAAAAAGTAAAGCACTAGTAAATACTTAGGTGATATAAGTGAAATTTGATGATCTTGATAAAAAAATGCGAGTATTTGAAACTACGTATGACCATAGGGTTTTACCAGAAATCTATATGGTTGCTAGAATTGATGGTCGGGCATTTACCCGACTAACTCGTGAAATACATAAATTTAATGCTCCTTTTGATGAGTGTTTTAGAGATTATATGGTTGCTACTACTAAACACTTGATGAATTGTGGCTTTAGTGTAATTTATGGCTATACAGAGAGCGATGAAATTTCATTACTTTTTCATTTTGAGGAAAAAACTTTTGACCGTAAAACTAGAAAGTATATTTCTCTTTTAGCAGCAGAGGCGAGTGCAAAATTTTCACTTCTACTTGGGAGTTTAGCTGCTTTTGATTGTAGGATTTGTGAGCTACCAAATATTAATTTAGTTTGTGATTATTTTCGTTGGCGTAACGAAGATGCTCATCGTAATGCTCTTAATAGTTATTGCTACTGGACACTTAGAAAAGAAGGAAAAACTCTTACTCAAGCAACTAAGGCATTAGAAAAAATATCTGTAGCAGAAAAAAATGAGCTACTTTTTGCTAGGAATATTAACTTTAATGATGTTCCTAATTGGCAAAAACGAGGAATAGGACTCTTTTGGAAAGCTTATGAAAAAAAAGCTACCAATAAACTTACTGGTGAAGCTACTATAGCTAAGCGTAGAGCTATTCATATAGAGCTGGATTTGCCTATGAAAGACGAATATAGCAGTTTTATTAAAAATTTAGTGGAAAGTAGTGGAAAAGGGTAGTTAAATCTAGCACTAACTAAGCCTGAAAAATTTACATAAACGCATCTACCAAAACATATAAGATTTTTGGGAGATGCATTTTATGTTAATTACAAATTTATTTTTATTATTGTTTTTCTCTAACCCTACTTTTAATACCTCTACTTATTTTATTGATAAAGCTAGCGTTACTGCTATAGAAAATAATTTCTATCAAGGATATGAAGGATATGAAGGATATGAAGAAATAGATCCTTTTATAGATGAGCTTTATTATCAAGATAAAAAAGTTCGTGATATTGGTAAAAATAACCTCTTACAAATAGCTAAGAAATCTAGTTTTTTTAGAAACGCTGTTATTAAGGCTCTAACAAGGGTTTTAAGAGATAAAAGGCTTTTAATTACCCAAAAAGAGTTTCGCTATCAAACTTGGTATGATGCTGTAGAGTTACTAGGGGAGCTAAACGCGGTCGAAACAGTAGATTTACTTATAGAGAATTTAGATTATACTATTGATAAAAAAGATGTTTCTCTAAACTACTACCCTAGCATTAAAGCTATAGCTAGTATAGCTAATGTAACTAAATTTAAGTTCTCCTGCATTGATAAATTAAGTAAAGCATTAAGAGAAAACAAAAACCCTATTATTAGAATTAATTCTGCTAAATGCCTTAGTTTAATTGAGGGTAAAGAAGCTAGAGTGGTTTTATTAAAAGCGTTTGAGCTAGAAAAAGATTTTCAAGTAAAAAGACAAATTCAAGTAGTTTTAACTAAACCCAGCCTTTCAGAGCTGGGTTTTTAGTGATAAATCTTACAATGGGTACAAGTAGATATTTAGCCTTAATTCTAACGCTAATGAATTGCTTCTTTAACAGCGGAGATAATTTCATCTTCTGGGGGGAAGTCGTCGCCTTGTTTAGTTACCACAGTTTTACCATTAACCCAAACTGTGAATTCACCGCGACCTCCTGGGGTGAGAGTAGTTTCTAGTCCTAGATGGGTCTTAATACTTTCTGCCATACTGGCAGCATAGGGTTTATAGTTTCACATAACACAATAACGGATTTCTAATTCCATTAAATAAATCCTCCAAAATATTTAAGTATTAGTTAAAAACCAGCTTTTAAATTTTTTAAATATTGGCATAGAACCTAAATAAAAGAAAATCAGCTTTGTCGAGATTGCTGATAAATTTAAATAAAACTTACTAAGTAGTTTCATAGGTAGGAGTTACAGGCTAAATAAGCTAGTGGGTGATAACTAATCAATGTTATTCTTTAGTGGGTGTAAGTTATAGAAAATATTTTAAGGTTTAGAAAAAAGTGTTTCTTAGTTTAGAAAAAAATTTTTTAACAAAACGATTTTTGTTTTTTCTTAGTTTAGTTTTCTTTATCACTGCTGCTTTTGCTTGTGGTGACAAAGCTATTAAACCAGCAACAAGCAAGGTTTTAGACCTAAAACCCACTGTAATAATGATTTCTTTAGATGGTTTTCGGAGTGATTACTTAAAGCAATCTCTTATGCCAAACTTATATTCTTTGGCTAATGATGGTGTAAGAAGCGAGGCTTTAGTGCCTGTTTTTCCTACAAAAACCTTTCCTAATCATTACACAATAGTTACAGGGCTTTATCCAGAAAATCATGGGATGATATCAAATAAAATTTATGACCCAGAAACAAGGCAAGAATTTCCTGGAGATGGCAAAATAGAGGCTAAAAATAGTTTTTGGTGGGGTGGTGAACCAATTTGGGTTACTACAGAACTACAAGGCCAAAAAAGCGCTACTTTGTTTTGGCCTGGTTCTGAAGCGGAAATTAAAGGTACACGCCCTAGTTATTGGACTCCTTATAATAAGGGGATGCCTTATGTAGATAGAATTAATCAAATACTATCTTGGCTAGAACTTCCAATTGATAAACGACCTACTTTAATTACTCTATATATTGAAGAAATAGATATTGTTGGGCATAACTATGGCCCAGAATCAGCAGAATTAAAAGAAACTTTAAGAGAAGTAGATAAAATTTTTCAAAATCTAATTCAAGGACTGAGAGAACGCGGTATTTTTGAACAAGTTAACTTGGTTATTACTTCTGACCATGGAATGACAAGTCTTTCTGAAAATAGAGTTATTTACATAGATGATTACATAGATTTATCAGAAGTACGATTACTAGAGGAGACTTCTTTAGCTTGGGTTTGGCCTAATGAAAATAACACCAAGGAGATATATCAAAAACTCCTAAATGCCCATCCAAATTTTAAGGTCTACCTTAAAGAGGAAATGCCAGAAAAGTATCATTTTAGAAATAACCTCAGGATTTCACCTATTATTATTATTGCAGACGAAGGTTGGTGTGTAACAACTCATGGGTTAACAAGAGCTTTTAAGAGGGCTTTTGCTGGTGGTGGAACACATGGTTATGATCCAGACTTGCCTTCAATGCAAGGGCTTTTTATCGCACATGGTGCAGCTTTTCAAAAAAATTTAGTAATCCCTTCTTTTCAAAACTTAAATGTTTATAATTTAGTAAGTAGGGTACTAAACTTAAAACCTGCCCCTAATGATGGTTGTTTAGATTGCTTTGAAAATATGCTAAAACAATGACTTAAAAAGCTAAATTATCGATTAGTTAAACTTTCCTATTAAGATAAATGGTGCCCAATAGAAAGGATCGGAATAAATTGACTGTTGGCTATTGATTAAATGTAGTTGAGCATGTCTTAATGCCTGGTTTTTATTTTCACCCTCACTTAAACATTGATAAAACTTAATAACTAGCTCTTTAGTAGATTTATCATTAACTTTCCACAAACTAGCTACAACGGCCTTTACCCCAGCACGGCGAAATTGCTCAGAAATACCAAAAAGTTCTATCCCATCTCGGCCAAGCGCTGTTTCACAAGCTGAAAGTGTAATAAGTTCAACTCCTCCAAGTTCTAGTTCTAATGCTGAAAGCTCATTGTAATAAAGCTTTTTATCTTGTTCACTATTTCCAGCAAGCATAATAAAAGAACGTTTAGGATCTCGTGGCTCTAGATGTGCGTGTGTTGCAAGGTGAATATAAGAAGCATAACGAATTTCCTTTAATAATAGGCTTTTAGTTGCTTCTTGACCTGTTCTTATCAAAGCGCGATCACCAAAAATTTTACTTAATGCTTTGGTTTCTGTTTCTGCTTCAGGGAGTTTTAACTCTATATCTTGTGGAAAAGGATTTCCATAGCCTAAGACTTGACCACTACCTTTTTTGGACATTGATTCAGTATAATAAATTAAGGAGCTTGCAGAGGCTAGATAGCTAATAGACATAGACTCGATTAAGTATTTATCTTTACTGCGCAAAACTTGGAAAGGGAGGTATTGAAGTTTATCATTAACCACTATAGTAAGATGCTTAGCTTTAAGTATTTCATTTTCAAAAGGTAAAATTAGCAATTCATAAAGTTCTTGGCTAAGCTTAAATTTTTCTGCTATGGGCATTTCTCTTTTATGACTTAGAGTAGAGAGTAAAAGCTGTATATTACGATCTAGCTGAGAATCGCTTATAGGTAGAATCTTAATTTTTAGACTTGTGCTATCAAAAATAGCTAGGACAAGTTTATCTAGAAGTGAAAATGTTTCTAAAACTATAGTGTCTTTTGGAATAGCGGCTTGGATGCTAGCAAAACTAACAGGCTTTAAGCCTAATATTTCTGTAACTTTGGGGTTCTTTTGTAAAACTTCTTTTGTAAAAGCCTCTTGACCAGAGACTAATTTATCTAGTTGTTGTTGAAGGTTTAAGCGTTCTTTTTTTTCGCTAGAATGTAGTAGTTGACGCTCTATTAGTTGAATTTTGGCTATATATTTTTTTAGTTCTGTATAGTTAGAAGTTTCTTTTAAGGTAAATTGTAAGTTTTCCCCTTTTTGGTAAAGGGAAGCCAAGTCCCTTTGTTTAGCCTGTTCTATATATTCAATAGCCGTTTCAAAGCGACCCACTTTAACTAGTAATTCTACTAGATCGCGGTAGACTTGCTGTTTATTTTTAGTAAGGAATAATTTTTCTGCTTCTTCTCCGCCCGAAAGACGATTACGAATGTTTTGCAATGTATTTACAGCTTGTTGTAAATAAGAGATTGCTTCATCAAATTTAGATTCATCTCTTAAGAGTAAGCCTTTTAGATAGAAAATTTGCCATTCTACGGCAGGAAAATTAAATGATTTTGCTAGACTTAAAGCTTCATCAGTAAGAAGTAAAGCATTTTGATTTTTTCCTGTTTCACGTAATGCTTTTGCTTTAGTCATTAGGGCAAAAGTAATATCTAAAGGCTCTTGGGTTTTACGTGCTTCAAGTAGTGCTTGATTTGCCCATTCTATTGCCGAATAATAGTCTTTCATTTCAATAAAACATTGGCTAATTTCGGTTGATAGAATACGAATTTCAGCCCTATTAGAAATAGCTCTACTTAGCTCCAAAGCACGCTTAAAATGTTCTAATGCTAAGGGAAACTCTTGTTGTACTAAGTAAACTTCTCCGAGTCGCGCTTTAGCCGTAGCAACGGCTCTTTTATCTCCTAATTCCTCTGCTAGTTCAATAGCTTTTTTGTAGTAATCAAAAGCTGTTTTATAATCAGCTTGAGCAGAAAAATAAAGACTTAAGTTATTATATGTAATTAAAAGCTTTTCTCTGTCTTTAGATTCTGTAAATATATTTAATGCTCGTTGGCTATAGGATATGGCTTCTTTATAATCGCCCTGGTAATAAGCAATTGAGCCAAGGTTTTGAAGTGCTCCACCTACCCAACTTTTTTGTTTAGCTACTTCAAAATTATCTAGCGCTTGCTCATAGTAATTTTGTGATTGCTTATAATCCCCTAAATTAGTAAATACATTTCCTATATTGTTTTGTACAAGCCCTATATTAAAAGGGTCTTTAGCCTCTTGGTAAATCATTAAGCATTCTTTATAGGTTAGGAGTGCTTGGTCATAATTTCCCATCCTATTATAAACAATTCCTAAAAGCCTTTTAGCTCTTCCAATTACTGTGTTTTTATTTGTATGACCAATAATTTTTTCATACTGATTAATTGCATTTAAGTAATCCCCTATATCGCTATAAAGGGATGCTAAACGAAAATTAGTTGCTAAAACTCCTTCAGAGTCATTATTTAGCTCTTGAATCTTTATTATTTTATTATAGGTAGTAATGGCTTTAGGGCTGTTATTAGCCTCTCTGTATAATTTAACTAGTTCTGATAAAACGTTAAGCTGTTTTTCTTTATTTTCTAGTTTTTGGTAAATACTTAAGGCTAGTTCTAAAGAGTTAGTCGCTTTGATTGTTTGTTTTTGGGCTTGGTCAATACTAGCTTTAACTACTAGACCATCAGCATAAAGGGAGGTTCCTTTTTTAGAGTAAATTAGAGCTTGAGATATGCTTTTACTGGCTTGTTTATAGTCTTTTTCTTGGAATTCAAGTTTGGCTTTTTCTATTAATTTATTGTTTTTTTCTGTTGTAGTTATTGTAGAGGTTTTTGAAGTTTTAGATTGTAAAAATATAGTATTTGCTTTAGTTATAATGTAGGGAAAGCTAAAAATAAAAACTAGGGAAATAATAAAACTTTTAATCATGGCGACTCTTTACAAAATATTACCTATTTATTTTTTGTTTAAGAAATTCTCTTAACTCCTGTCTACCTCTCATAATAAGGTTGTTTATTGCAAAAATGCTAGACATAAAAAGTTGAGCAATTTCTTTTGGGTAATAGCCTAGCAAAAATCTTAAAATTAATACATCAGAAGTTTTAGAATGCATCCGATTTCCTACAGTGAAATGAGCAATTTCTATTAATGTTTCTTTTGCCTGTTCACTACTTTTAGTATCAATTGCTATAAGTTCTTCAATAATAGATAAAGATATAGCTTGCATAGTACCTCCACGTTTTTGAGCAGATATTCTAACTAGTTGATTTTTATACATATTACTTACTATTCTGCATAAATAGCCAAAAATATTATCAATCTCATTAAGCTCAGGTTTTTTAGTAACAAATTGAATATAAGCATTTTGTATTAAGTCTTCAGCTAAGACTTTATTATGATTACAAAGATATTCTGCCCAGGAGAGTAGTTTTTGATAATGAGTAACAAAAATCTGCTCATGAGTTAAATTCTCTAGCCTAGATGAGCTTAGAGTTTTAGTTTCTTCAGTTTTGGGATGGGCTATTTGTTGCTTCATCCAGTTTTGATTAAATTTTTCTTATTTCTCTATTCAAATTTAAGAGGGATAGTATCTATTTTTACCTCTTGATTTCCCACAACCCCAATAATTACTGCATCAGCTAAGGTGTTAGCAGGAAGATTATTTGTATTATAGATTTTAATCTCAATAGAGACAAAGGCAGGATCGGCAGAATTAAGAGAATTAGCAGGAAGTTTTATTTGTTGAATAAAAGGTTTTTCTTTAGCTAAGTTAACTTTGACTATGTAGGCTGTAAATTCTTGTTGGCTATTTTCTTCATATTTAGGCAACCGAACTCCAAAAACTGATTGAGAGCCTCTTTCTAAAAGGATTGGAGAGATCACTGCACGAGTATTATAAATCAAATTGGTAATAGCTTTTTGAGAAGCGATTGCTAGAGCCATTTTTATTTTAGATACTAGTTCAACTTTTGGTAACTCAATATTTGGCAAGACTGTAGTGGTATTAGAAGGTTTTTGTTGAGCTTGTTCTTGGCTACGAGCAAGATCTTTTTCTAATGTTTGATTTATTGACTCGGCTTTTATTAGACGTTCTTGAACAGATTGTTTTTCTTGGTTTGTTCTAGCAAGTTGCTGTTCTAACTTATCAAATTTCTTTTGCCAAAAAATTTGTAATGTTACTAAACCAATGACAAATAAAGCTACTAAAGCCGAAGCAAAAATAAGTTTTTTAGGAGAAAAAAAACTTTGTAGTTCAAGCATAAAATTAGAAAAAGATGTAAATAAACTATTTTCTTTAATTTCCTTTTTAGTAAAGCGTTTATCTATATACTCTAAATTAATTTCTGGATAATCATCTAACCATATTATAGAAAAACTAACCATTTGATTTGAGCTAATTTCTAGGTTTTGTTTTTTACTCTCATCTATTTCTGAAAGCAAAATATGACAAAGTAAAATACCTCTTTCATCAAGCAGTTCTAAGCTCTCAAACATATCATCAAGCTTTGGCCTAAGAGTAAAATAATTTGCTCCTGCTTGAACTCTACAAGAGGTAAACGGCCAACCATTAACACAAAGAGTTACTTCTTGAGGCAAATACTCAAAATGCTTTTGTCTATTTTCTTCTAGCTTTCTTAAAACTAATGAAGCATCTATTTCACTAGCAGCTTTATTATTAGATGAGTTAAATGGAGTAGAATTACCAGAACTGCTATCACCTCCATCTCGTTCAATGCTATCAAAAGGGTTGCGCTCCTTAAGCATTGGGAGTGAGTGTAGTTGATTAACTATATCTAGACAATTACTACAGCTTGTTAAATGTTTAATAGGTAAATCGCTACTTGCTTCTTTATAGTAGCTTTGCCACTCGCTTACACTAGGACAAGGCCCGATTTTAGAGGCAAAGATAATTTTTTTAAGGTCATTAATTATGTTTCCCATAGGTATTTTTCTTCTAGGTAAAAAATTAAGAGTAAAAAATTAAAAGAAAAATGAAATTAAAATTAAGAAAAGATAGGGTATTTTGTAGTGTTGAAAGCATTTAATGACCAGGTATTTTAGCTATGAGATAACCAAAAGACTACTCTCAACACTACTTCAATACAAAAGACAAAAAATTTTTTGGCAATATAACATAAAAGCGGAAAAATTTTTGCTGTTTTACCAAATTTTGCTAAATTGTTTTTTGCTGACAGCGAGAACAATAACCTGACTCAACATCAAATAAATCTGTTTGATGACAAATATCGCACCTTTCTGCTTTTAGGACTTTAACAACAGCTATTTTACCATCATAGTTACTAGGTGCAGGGTTTGCCATATCATAGACTTGTTTCTGATATTTTTGTCTTTGCATTGCAAAAGAAACTTCATAAAGTAATAAACTCGCTAATATTTGAGGAATTAAATACCAAAAAGCCGTTTGTAAACCTAAAGACTCAAGCCTAGGGATTTTGCCAAAAATAGGTAAAAGCAAACTTGCACAAGCTATTGACAAAATCGCTAGAGCAATTACTGATGCTAGTTTTGGTTTTTTAGCTAATACAAGTGCAGCAATAATAATTAATATATTAGCAGGTGTGTAAAGCCAAATCCCTGATATTAACCAAACTATTAGTAATGTTATTGCAGAAAGTGGAGGTAGCCAAGAGTCTGTAGTTTTTACTAATAGTATTGAAGCTAGAATTAAAATTGTTAAGGCCAAAGTCGCTACAATAGGTCTATATAAACTCTTTTTTCCTTCAATAAAAGTACCAGAAAATTCATCCGGTTCTTCTACAGGACTACTATTTTTCTTGGCTAAAATGGTGTTTTTAGCTTGTTCTATGGTTTCTTCAGTCAATACTTCATTTAGGCTATTGCCGATTTGTTGTCTTAAGTAAACATTTCTGTCTTCATCGATTAAAAAAATAGTAAATTCACCGATACCATATTGTTTACAGACTTGATCATTAACATCACCAAAAACAGGAGATGGTAATTGGAATTGATCGCGAATTAATGTAAGTTGTGATGACCCAAAATTAGGCCCTAAGGCTGAGACTCCAATAGGCTTAAAGCCTTGTGTTGAAAGTGTTTCAAATAAATTTCCCCTAGTCCTTAAAACATTAGCGCAATGATTACAATCAGCCGCAAAAAAATAAACTAAAGCCGAAGATTTACTTTGAACACTTGTTAAAGAGTCTTCAACTCCTTGATCTGTTTTAGCACTAAAATTTAGTTGTCCACTAACATTAAAAGTAGGTGGGGGTGGAGCAACAGAAAGAAAAGCTTTAGCTAAATTATTACCTGCTAAAAGACTTCCTATTAAAAGTAAGAATGCTAAGAAAATTTCTTGTGTCTTATTCATAAGTTTTTTCTACCTTTCTGCTAAAAATCTTTTAGTTATTTATTTAGCTATTTATTTTGGTTTTAGCTATTTCAAATTCTTTATAGCTTTCCCAAACATTTTTATCCCATTTATCGTCTATTTTTTGAAGTAATTCTTTAGCCGTTTCTTTATCTTCTGCAAACATTGCAAGTCGGCAAAACTGGTTTGTTAACAAGCTATTAGTCTTATAAGCTTCTTCTCTAGCTAAAAAACCTTCTTTTACTTTTTCCCAAGAAATATTAGTTTCTTTAAAGAGTTTATTATCATAATAGCGGCTCATATAACTAGCGATATGTTGATAGAAAATAGCTCCTTCTTTGTCTGGAAAACGCTTGTATGTTTCTTCTGCAAACTTTTCCCAATCGCCTTTTTCTCCATACCATTGAGGTCGTAAATATATTGCTTTGCTAATATAAAAGCGAGGATATTTAGGTTCTATTTTAATGGCTTCTTCAAATAAGCGGTTATAGCGCTCTTTATTCCATCCACTGCTTTGTGCTGTAGATAACATTACAGCATACCAACCAGGGCATTTATCAGGTAATTTACTGGCTTGAGCAAGAATTTCTTGGGCTTTTTTTATCCGTTCATCAAAAAGCCTAAATTGTTCTTCTGAAATTTCACTAGCATAACCACTGCCTCTAGCTTTCCATGCATACCAGTCCCATAAGCCAGCTAAGGCTACTTTGGCAGTTATTGAATTGGGGCGCTCTTCATTCCATTTTTCTAGGGTTTTAATATTGATTTGCCAAAACTCATCATTACCATCTTGGTTTAGAGAGGAAAGCGAATCATAAAAACTTTCTAACTTCCACCAACCACCAGGAAAAGTCTCTTTACCTTTTCTTAAAACATCAGCAATTTTGTCTAACTCTTCAAATTTACCCTCTACTAATTTATTACGTAAATCATCTGAAAAACCTTTTGTTTCATCATAAAAATTAACTCCTTTTGGAGTATTAGGAATCGTTTTATTTAGTGTTGGAGTGGCAAAAGAAGCTTCTTTATTAGTCACAACATAGCTATATAATTGATTTGCTCCTATTAGCATAATACCTATAGTAATAGGAATAGCTATAAGTAGAAGAAGTTTATTAGGTGATAGGGTTTGTTTATCTTTGACATAGTTATACTTGGGTTGTTGCATAATGGTTTTAGTCCTTTCTTCTTACTAAAGAAAGTATTTTATGGTAGATCCCTATTTAATAGCAATAACAATTTAGTTTAATAGATATAGAAAAAACTATAGAATTTTTATCCTTAAAAATAAATTGCAGTATTGATTATAAAAAATAATAAGTTATAAATACTAACCAACACTTTAAAATCTAAAAAATCTAAATAAGGAAAAATATCAATGGCAGGAAGCAATTTACTGACTTTAATTGATGATATAGCGACTCTTCTAGATGATTTAGCTGTAATGACTAAAATTGCTGCTAAAAAAACAGCAGGAGTCTTAGGTGATGACTTAGCCCTTAATGCTCAACAAGTAACAGGAGTTAATGCTGATAGAGAACTTCCTGTGGTTTGGGCAGTAGCCGTAGGCTCACTAAAAAACAAGGTGATTTTGGTGCCAACCGCTCTAGCCATTAGTGCACTTGCTCCCTGGGCTATAACTCCACTGCTAATGTTTGGAGGTGCATTTTTATGTTTTGAAGGTTTTGAAAAACTTGCCCATAAGTTTTTACATGGAGATGAAGAAGAGGAGTCTCATCAAACTCATCTTAAAGAAGCCGTAGCTGATACATCTGTTGATATGGTAGCTTTTGAAAAAGAGAAAATCACTGGTGCCATTCGTACAGACTTTGTTTTATCTGCTGAAATTATTGCTATTACTTTAGGTACTGTAGCAACAGCAGCATTTACAAAGCAAGTAGCGGTCTTAACAGCAATTGCTGTAATTATGACTGTTGGAGTTTATGGCATAGTTGCAGGAATTGTTAAACTCGATGACCTAGGGCTATACCTTAATCAAAAAAAAGGTGATGATTCAACAACAAAGCTTCAACGCAACATTGGCAATTTAATCTTAGGCGCAGCACCTTTCTTAATGAAGGGATTATCTATTGTTGGTACGGCTGCTATGTTTATGGTAGGTGGAGGTATTCTTACACATGGCATACCAGGAGCACATGATGTAATTCATGCAGTAGCTCATAAAACAAGCATTGTTCCTGTAATAGGTGGAATTCTTGAGTCTTTTACTCCAACACTACTAGATGCTATAGCAGGTGTTATTGCAGGTGCAATTGCTTTGGTGATAGTAACAGTTGTAGGTCGTATTATAAGCTCAATAAAAAGTAAACCAGCTTAATAGATTTGCTTAGTTTGTTAAAGTATTGATAAAAACTAGGGTAGCTTGCTGCTACCCTAGTTTTATTTTATGTTAATTTAGCGGAAACCCTCTAGTTTTGTACTATCAATTGTAACAATCAAATAACGAGTAGCAAGAAAACTAGTTGATGGTAAAACAGGAAGGTTCTTTAGTAAATGAACCTTAAGTTTAGCTACATCTTTAGAGTTAATTTTCTTTGCCAACATCATAGCAAATAAAGCATCTTCATTAGTAAAACTAGGGTTTTGTAAAAGAGCTATAGCCATATGCTTTTTAAACTCTAACTGATGTTGTTCTCCTACCTTTAAACCACCTAAGAGCATTGTTAAGGTAGCTCTTACTTGATCAGAGTTTTTATCATTTGCTAATAAATTAGCCACTTCAGTTAGTACTTTTTGTTCAGAAGAATCACGTTTAATAGCTATTGCTGACCAAATTGTGGCATTAAGATCTTCTTTACCATTTTCCTTATTTAACCAAATATTATTAGGTTTTCTTAAGGATAGTAATTTATCTAGCACTAGTTTAGTTAGCTCTATTTTTCCTAAAAATAGGGGATCTTCTTTATTTTGAATAGTTTTTAGATATTCAGATAAAGCTAGAATCACTAAGGCATAGGTTTCTGTTTGCTGTTGTGTATCTTCAATAATGTAAATTTGCCCAAATCCATCTACATTTGAGATAAGAAAATCAGTAGCAAGCAGTAGTTCTAACTTATATTTATTAGCTGAAGGGTCATTTTCTATAAGCACAAGTGTAGCAAGTGCTGTATTTCTAATAGTATCTAACGAGCGTAATCCCTGCCATTCTCCTGTAGGAAGTTGTTGTTCTAGGATTTTAGCTAAGATCTTGTCCTTATTATTAGCATCACTATTAAGAATAGCTTTGTCGGTTTCAGAAACAGGTGGTAGCTCAAAAGTAGGCTCAGCTATTTTATCTAGCTTATCTTTTGGAGAAAAAGATTTTGCCTTACCTTCAAAGTCTTTTTTACCTTTATGCCTTTTAAGAGGTTTATTTGCTTTAGCTTTGCCTGGGATAGAAATTTTACCTTTTAATTTAGCAAACTTTGGAGCAAGCCCTTTATTACTAAGGGCTAAAGCAGGGTTTTTAGAAGATAAACTTGCACTTAAAAGTAGTGGTGCGGCCTCCCAACTTCTAGGAACTAGTACAGGCACAGTAACATCTCTAGTTGCTATGTTTGTGCTAGCTGTGCTATCTACTGCAATAAAAGCTGTTACAGGTGAGAGCAGTTGATATTCTAGAGCAAGTGCTAAAATTTCTCTTCTATAGAGTTCTTCATTGGGATTAAGAAGGATTTTGTCAGTTAAATCTTCCATTTTTGAACGTGCCCAAAGAATAGAAAGGATTTCTAGGTTAAATTCTGAAGAATCAATATCAAAGTTAATTGGTATGGCCTTATCGCCCTGACTACTTTCGGCTGTAATCCTAATGTTTTCAGGGTTTAGCCCAAGAGGATATCTGCCATTAATAAAAACTGGTTGGTTAAAGAAAAGATCTGGAATAGGAGAAGGAGAAATTTCCGCTTTTTCGCTACCAGGCCAATTTATTTGAAAATCGCTTAGTATTGGTGCTTGTATACGTTTAATAAAACGTTTGATGTTAGGTCTAATGTCTTTTTGGCTTGAAGGAATCATTTCAGCCGTGCCTCTACCGACCTCAGCTAATTCCTTCATAAAATACTCGTTTATAGCATCGCTAATACCAAAAGTAAAAATCCTGGTATCACCTAAAAGCTCTTTTACTTTACTAAGTATTTCTTGCTCATTACCAACACCACCATCACTAAACATTACTACTATTGGCATTCTGTCAAGAGTAAATCCATTGATTTTTACAGAAGACTTCTCTAGATTTTGCTTAAGTGTATATTCTAGGACAGGCTGCATAATTGTCCCACCTTCAGTCTTAAGCTGATCCATAAACTCACTAGCTTGCCTAATATTTTCTTTGCTAGCTTTCATAGGGGTTTTTGTTACTGAACGAAAATCATCAGCAAATACGCTGATATTAAAAGTATCTTGAGGGTTTAGCCCTTCTAGACACATCTTTAAGGCTTTTTTAGCTTGCTCTAGAGTCTGTCCTGACATTGAACCAGAAATATCTAGTATTAAGTCTAGATCTTTAGGTAAAATATCTTTTTTATTTACTTTTATTGGAGGTACTGACATCAAGAGAAAGTACCCATAACCTTTTTCAAGATCTTCAGCTTTAAGAAATGCTGCCCTAGGTGAGTCTCCTGCTACTTTATACTCTAGCATAAAATCACGATTAGGAACTAGTTCTAGCTCTGTTAACTTAATATCAAAATGCCCTGCTGCTTTAGCTTTATCTATCAAAACCTGATGAGAAGGTGAGTTAACATTTTTAATCTTTATCCCAGGATTAAGATCTATTTTTATAGATACATTTCCTAGTCTAAACCCTGAGCCAACAGATAATCTTGGAGGAGTTATTCTAGAAGCATCAGGAACTTTTGTTGTATCAAGTGCTTCACCTTTTCCTGATTTACCTATTGGCAAACCTGGAATATAACGATGCCCAACAACCATTGGAAAAAATAAACGAAAAATACCATCATCATAATCTAAACGTTGGGTATAATGGATTTTTACTTTTATTTCTTCTGTAGGCTCAATATTTGCAACTGTTGTTGTAAATATGTTTGGTCTTTCTTCTTCAAGCAAAACTACCTTGTTTCCTTGTTTTGAAAAGCGTTTCATTTCCTCTTTTGCAAAATCTCGCTCTTTAATTTCCCCTTTAATTTCTCTCTCCCCAATTAGCATTTCCATTTTATGGATTGCTGAACTTTTAGGTAAAGGGAAAATATAAGTAGCATTTATTTCTTCCTGATAAGGGTTAGTAAAAATTTGCTCTACATCAACTACCGCAACAAAACCTATAATAGACATTTTTACATTTGTATGCTTAAGAGGTATTGCTGTAGCCTGACTATTTTCATCTGCTTCGCGAATTAATATTCCTTCTCCAGGGGGATCTTTTTGTAAAATAGCACTAGCAGATTCTTGAGCGACTTCTTGGTTATCTTGGTTATCTTGGCTATTTTGGTTATTCTGGTTATTCTGGTTATTCTGATTATTTTGGTTATTCTGATTATTTTGGAGAAAAGGAGAAGCACGACTACTACCAAAAAAACTAGGCATAAATATCGCAGCTAATAACAGAAGACAAAAACACAAATATAGGTTCTTAGTCCTCATTTTTACCTCCAATTTGTTTTGATTTAATAAAGCAGAAGGTTTTCCTGCTATTTTGCTTGCACGCAAAAGGTTCTATTAAGTTCAGAAAATAATGTATTAAAAATTTCTATTGTGGGCTTAACAATAAACGCGAGAATTTCTGTTAGAATGGTGAGCGTTATTAGAAAATAATTTCTAATTCCTAACATTTTGTACTGGATTATTATTAATTGTCCATTTAGAGCAAGACAATAAAATTTTAAAAATTTCTAAGGGTTATTTATGGATTCAAACATAGAGATTACAAGCACAAAAGAAAAAACTAGCCCTTTACTAGAAGCCTTTCGTGTTTATGGTGAAGTAAGCACTTTTGTTCGCTCAAATTTAATTGCTATCTGGGTACTACTTTTTTTAGGCTTATGGTTACTAAGCGTTGCATTACGTAAAAGTATGGCTGAAACTATGACCTCTACAGAACTACTAGATAACTGGCTTTATAATCTAGTTCGCCCCTTTCCATCGCCTTCTGAAGTAACAACAGCACTTTATAATATGTGGGCTAAACACCAGCTTCTTAGCCATGTTTGGTCAACTCTTAAACTAAATGTTATAGGCTTAATTTATTCATCCATTATTTCCTTAGTAATCTCATATCTAAGTGTAATTCCAATATTTAAGCCATTTAATAGTTTTGTTAAGTTACTTCGATATATTCCTTTTATTGGGTTTACTTTAATTTTTTTCTCGCTATTTACTATTGGCTGGCCTACAAAAGTAGCAATGCTTACAACGGGTATGACTTTTTTCTTGGTTACTAGTATGACAGATGTAATAAACTCAATCCCTAGAATGAAATACGAACTAGCAAAAGTCTTAGGGTATAATGACTGGCAAGTTTTTTATAATGTTGTAGTCAGACCAACTCTACCACAAATGATAGATATGGTAGCGCAAAACGCTGCAATAGGCTGGATTATGATTACATCTATTGAAACCTATAGCCGTAATGAAAAAGGAATAGGAACACAGCTTTATGCTTATTATTCGACCAATAATTTGCCAGAAGTATATGCACTGCTTCTAATTATAGGCTTTATCGCTTTACTTGAAGATAGTTTATTTTCTTTTCTTAAGCGCTTTTTATTTCCTTATAGTGTAATAGCAGAACGAGGTTAAAGATCTATGACAGAACGAGAAAAAGTAGTTACAGGCCCGCTTTCACAAGTAAATTTACTAGAACCACTTCTTACAGTAGATAATGTTTGCAAAGATTTTTCCTTAAATGATGGAAAAAAGTTTCCTGTACTTAAAAACTTATCTTTTTCAATAAAAAACATCCAAAACAAGCCCCAAATTGTAAGTATTTTAGGGCCTTCAGGCATTGGGAAAACTACAATTCTTAGAATTATTGCAGCACTTGAGCGCCCTACAAGCGGACACATTTTAATTACAGAAGATGAGCCTAATAAAATGCGGGATGTTAAATTAGGCGATGTAGGCGTAGTTTTTCAAAAATATCCTCTTTTTGACGATTTATCGGTTTTAGATAATTTAGTTCAACCAGGGATAAGAATTGCAAAGCTTGATGCTAAAGTAGCACGTGAGCAAGCACTTCAATATCTAGATAAATTTGAACTCTTTAAACAAAGCCTATATTGGCCTGTACAACTCTCTGGAGGCCAACGCCAAAGAGTTGCTATCTTGCAGCAATTAATGACTAACAAACATTTTATTATTCTAGATGAGCCTTTTTCAGGCTTAGATCCTGTTAGTATTACTAATGTTATTAATCTAATTAAAAACATTGCTAACCAACATACTCTTAACACCTTTATTATAATTACCCATGATATTACATCTGCCTTAACGGTTTCAGACACTATTTATTTGTTGGGACGTGAGGTAGATGAAAAAGGTGAAGCACTTCCAGGTGCAAGAATTATGAAGGAATATGATTTGATTTCTGAAGGTCTTGCTTATCTTCCAGATATTGAAGAAAAGGCTAGATTTGCTGAAATCCGCAAAGAAATTAAACTAGACATATTTCCTAGGCTATAATATTTAGAACATTAAAACAGTTTTAAGAATATCCCTTCAAGCATTATTTGTAGACTTGGCTTAAAATCAAGTTTTAGTTTTGATAAATCAGGTTGTTTTAATGCTTCAAGCATTATTTTGCTAGGAAAAGCCTTAAAATAAAGCCCAACTATTGCAGCATGAACAAACATAAAACTAAGTGTAATTTTTTCTACATCTACAGAAGGCATTTTTTCGGAAATCTTAAGACTTAAGGCTATAAGTCTTAAATTCATTGTCCTTTTATATTCAATAATTCGCTCTAAGAGAATGTTTTTTTCAAGAATTGATTCTGAATAAGGCGCTAGTAAAAGTAATGTAGATTTTTTAGAAAATGACTCAGCAATAAATTCAGCAAAATTAGCTATGTCTACTTTCTCTTGAGCACTTACCCAAATCTCTATCTCCTCAAACCAACTTAAATATGCTCGTTCTAGCAAAGAAAGAAAAAGCTCTTCTTTTGTCTTAAAATAAAGATATAATGTACCTTTAGCTAGCTTTATTGTCTCAGCTACATTTTCCATAGATATTTCTTGCATAGAATGCTTAGTAAGTAAAAAGTCTACAGCATTTAATATTGATTCTCGTCGTATATCTTTTAGGTCATCGCTAATAGCACGCTTTTTTTCTAATTTAGGTGGTTTAAATGATTTCATTTGTTGACAAATGACTACAAGTCAGTTATAACTAATGACTGTGAGTCAGTTATAAGTAATTTATTTTTACTTAGATATTGGTAAGAATTATAAAACTGATATCTATTTATAGCAGCAAAAATAGTTTTTAATCAACCAATTAATTTATAGAAAAGGTTTTTATAAATTATTAGAAACTAATTTTAATTTGGAAAAGAGGAAATTTATGTCAACCAAAACCGTTTTAATAACAGGAAGTTCAACCGGAATAGGCAAAGTCACAGCCCTTTATTTTTTAGAAAAAGGATGGAATGTTGCTGCTACAATGCGCACACCAGAAAAAAGCGATCTAGGCTCAAATAGCCGACTTTTAGCCGTAGCCTTAGACGTTACAAAAGAAGAATCTATAAAATCTGCTTGGGCAGAAATTACTAGGAAATTTGGTAAGATAGATGTTGTAGTTAATAATGCTGGATATGGTTTAACAGGCCCCTTTGAAGGTGCAACAACTGAACAAATTAAACGTCAATTTGATACTAATGTTTTTGGCCTTATGGCGCTTTGTAAAGAAGCTATTTCTGTTTGGAGAACTAAGAAAGAAAAAGGAATATTAATTAATATAACATCTGTAGGTGGTAGAGTAACATTTCCTTACTATAGCCTTTATCATTCAACAAAATGGGCTGTTGAAGGATTTACTGAAAGTCTTAACTATGAAGTTGCACCCTTAGGGATAAAAGTTAAACTTGTTGAGCCAGGTGCTATTAGAACAGATTTTGGTGGCCGCTCAGCAGATCATACTGATGAAAATGCACCTAGGGAATATCAATCTATCTTAAAAATAGCTAGAGATAATATAAAAAAGGCAGTAGAAAGATCTTCTGAACCTATTGAAGTTGCTAAAGTTATTTTTCAAGCAGCAACTTCAAATTCCTCACAATTAAGATATAAAGCTGGTAGTGATGCTAAATTAATTCTTGCTTTAAGGAAATTGGTTCCTGAAAATCTATTCTTTTCAATAATTAAGTCTCAAGTTTTTAAGGGTGCAGAAATTTAACTTAAAACTCTACTAATTTTCTTGTTTTTTCTGATGGATACCAATAATTAAGAGTATCTACTAGTGTGCTAACTTCAGCAGGTTTTGATAAGTAACCGTCCATACCTACGGATAAACACTTATTACGATCATCTACTAATTCATGACCAGTAAGTCCAATAATTGGAATATGGTTTCCTGTAGCTCTTTCATTTTGACGGATTTCTTTAGTAGCTTGATAGCCGTCCATTTCAGGCATTAAACAATCCATCAAAATTAATCCATAAGAATTTTTGTTTAGAGCTTGTAGGGCTTGATAGCCATTTTCTACTATATCTACAGTGTAACCAAGACATTTTAATTGAAAGGCAGTAACTTTTTGACTAACTTTACTATCTTCAACTAAAAGAACATGTTGTTTAGCTGTTGGGTTTGTTTGAGAGGTTTTTGCGGGGGTTTTTACTTCTTCTAGATTTAAGTTCATAACTTTATCCTTCGTGATTGTTCTTAGTCTAAAAAATTATTAGAATTTTAGAGAAATCTAAAACTTAATTTACCCCTAATTTTTTTAGTTTTTTATAGATTACTTATAATTAAAACATTAGGGATACGGGTAGGATTCTCCGTACCCCCAGGATTCTTGCAAAAACTCGATTAACTCTATTGCATTTATTAGTCCACAAATCTAACTTATAGAAAAATATTATTAGTTTTTTATTTTCAATAAGTTATCCTACGTTTGTAAATAATTATTTTTAATTAATATTCTTAATTGCGGAATTTTGACTCAACCCTTTTGGTTAGGTGCGGAAATAGTTCTCGAACAAACTATTTTGATTTTTTTTGCATAATTTCTTTTAACTTAAATAAATTAAATTCTGCCGCTTTATAATTTGGGTTAATTGCTAAAGCCTTTTCAAATTCTTTTTCTGCTTGAGAATAAAGCTCTAGATTAATATAAATAACTCCTAGGTAATTATGAGGCTCTGCGATTTTAGGATCTTCTTGAATAATGCTTTCTAGCTCTGCTTTTGCTTCTAGAAATGCTCCATTATTTAATAAACTCATTGCATAAGCATTACGCATTTCTAAATTATTTGGTCTAAGTTCTTTTGCTCTAGCAAATGAGCTTAGCGCTTCTTGTTGGTTTCCTTGACTCTCTAACATTGTCCCAAGTTTATAATGAACCAAAGCATAATTAGGGTTTTTCTTAACAACTTCTTTAGCTAAGTCAATTGCTGCTTGTACTTGACCAAGATTAAATAACTCTATCACCTTATCATATTGCATTACTGCTACCCTAGGGCTTTCAGGAGCATCTCTAAGAAAAGCTACTCTAACAGACTCTTGAGTTAACCAATCTAAGTTTCTTATATAGGTACGTATTATTAGAGAAAAGAAAACTAAGATAAATAGTCCTATAGCTATAAATTTTAAGTTATTTTCTTTATTTATAAGGAAATAGAACCCTAAAGCAGTTATTAAACAAATACTTATTGAAGGAAAATATAAAAAACGTTCTGCCATTATTACGCCAACATCAAAAAATATGTTTGAAACTACACTTATTGTCCCAAAAAAGAAGAGTATTGAAAAAGCTAGTCCCCTTTCATATTTAAGTAGCACAATTCCTGTTATTAAAAGCCCAAAAATTAAACAAAGTGCGCCAACTACAAATATTGTAGGTTCTTTGACTATTGGAATAATAAAAATATCATAAAAAGCAATTAACTTACTCGGCCAAACAAGTAAGCGAAAATACTCTATAAAGGCTAAACTCATTGTATATAGCCGTTCTCTTACTTGACCTTCAGCAAATACTGAAGTTTTACTATTAAGAATTGCTCCTCTAATACTAAGCTTAAATGCTAGATAGGCTAGAAAAGTAAATAAATATCCAAGATAATAAACTGATTTTCTTTTTAACTCATTGATATTTAATGAGTTACTACATATATCTAGTAAAATAATTACTCCTAATAACACTACTCCACTTTCTTTAGACATTATTGCTAGTAGATAGCAAGCTAGTGAAGATAAGTAATAGAAATCTAAAGATTTGCTTTTAGAGTAACTCCAAGTAGCTAAAAGTAGGAAAAAAGCTGTTAGAACCTCTGAAAGACCCGTTATATTACTAACTGCTTCTGTATGAATTGGATGGACTACAAAAATTAATGCTGTTAATAGAGCTAGTATTTTCTTGTTTGTGTATTTAATAGTTAAACTATAGAGTAAAAAGCTGTTTACTATATGAAGGAAAATATTAACTAAGTGATAGCCTCTAGGGTCTAAACCAAATAAAGCATATTCTATTGATAAGGCAAAAAAATATATAGGGCGGTAATTATTAAAATTAACAAAGTTTCTTGTAAGGTGTTCTTTAGAAAAAAATATATCAGGATTAAATAAGGACTTAATACTTTCATTTTCTACAACATAAAAAATATCATCAGCAACAAAATCTCCAGAAATTACATTACTAAAGCTAAGGAAAGACGCTAGTGAAATTACTAAAAATGCTACGAGATAAACTTTTTTTGATATTTCAGATTCGTCAATTAGGGATTTAAGCATAGTGGAAATAAAAAAAGTTTTTAGATTTATTTTAGAGCTTAACTAATAATTTCTTTAATCGCAAAAATAAAAGCTTCTATATCCTCTAAAGTATTAAAAGCTCCCAAGCTAACACGAACTAGGCCATTAGGTACAGTTCCTAGAGCTTGATGCAGTAGCGGTGCACAATGTAGTCCACCACGAACTGCAATATCAAAATGCTCATCTAAAATTGTAGCCACTTCATCAGAGCTATATCCTTTAAGAGAAAGGCTTTGGACTCCAACTCTTTTTGTTAAATCAAATGTCCCATAAAGAGTAACTTCTGGAATTTCTTTTAATTTTGCTATCAAGTTTTCTAGTAAAAAAAGCTCTTGTTCTTTGATTTTTTTAATGGTTTTTTCTTCAATAAAATCTAGGGCTGTTTCTAGACCAGCTATACCTAAAAAATTATGTGTTCCTGCTTCAAGTTGATGAGGTAAGTTAGTTGGTTGTAATGGGGAAAGAGAATCTCCTCCTGTTCCGCCTTCTCTCCAATTTTTTATTGGGTTTTTAAGGCTTGTATAAAGAAATCCTGTTCCAGGTGGCCCCATTAAAGCCTTATGACCGCTGCCCGCTAGTAAATCTATATGCATTTGCTCTACATCTATTGGTATTACACCTAGGACTTGAGAAGCATCAACTAGAAAAAGTTTATTGTTTTGATGTGCAATATCTCCTATTTCTTCAATAGGTTGCAGTGTTCCTAAGACATTAGATGCTCCTGTAATAGCGATTAATTTTGTTTCAGGTCTAATGGCTTTTTCTATATCTTTAGGGCTAATTAAGCCTTCAGCAGAAGGCTTAATTAAAGTTAAAGTAATTTGCTTTTGAGCAAGATTTTGCAAAGGTCTAAGTACAGAATTATGTTCTAAATATGAGGTTATAACATGATCGCCTGGTTCTAAAATGCCTTTAATTGCCATATTTAAGGCATCTGTAGCATTAAAAGTAAAAATAATTTGCTCTAAGCTACTAGCACTAATTAATTTTGTTAGCTTAAACCTAGTATTTTCTATAATTTGTTGGGCTAAGCGTGCCATTTTATGACCAGCACGCCCAGGATTTGCCCCAGCAACTTGCAGACAACTAGCTAAAGTTTCATAAACTTTAGGTGGTTTAGGATGACTGGTAGCCGCATTATCAAGATAAATTGTCATTAAGCTAATTGCCTGCCCCTTAACTCTTTAACTTTATTTGTTTTCTAAGCCTTGCTATGTTCTTGTAAGAAAGCAATTCTTCCCATAACTAGCGCCATTAAATGGTGAAAATGTTCTGCTTCCCAACGCATAATAGGTTCTACATCAATACAAGCAATGGTATGAGAATTAGTTTTTTGTAAATTAAATTGAAACTTTGCTAAATGATGGATGTAATGTGTTTTAGTAACCGCTAAGGAATACTTATATTTACCTGCTTTTAAGGTATTTTGTTTAATTGTAAAATTATCACCATTAGAAAGTTGTATAGATAATTTAGTATTGCTTTGGCTAAGAGATTTGCTTTTAATAGAAGAGAGATTGCTCATTTTATCTTTAGCTGTAATTACTCTACCCATTGAGGTTATTTCTAAATCAAGGTGAAAGTCTTTAGCATCATAACCTCCTAAGCGTGAGCGATACCAACAAAGTGTTGCAAACTCTTTATTATCGTGCCAAAAAGAGTATTTAGGGCGAGTAAGTCCTTTTTTTTCAACTAAAATTTCTCCCTTATGCCATTCATTTTCAACTATTTCAGCCCCAACAACAAAAAAGCCAAGGTCTGTACGTTCTTTTGCTGCTTCCATTTTTTATACTCCTATATATTTAGCGTAAAGACTACGAGCAAGAGATTCATCTTTTGTCCCATGAATAATACTACGTGCATCAGAAAATACGGTAATTTCATAGTTAGGAATTTTCATTCTAAGCAAAAACTTATTAACAGTAATTTCTGCGCTAGGTTTTAATTTTTCTGCCATTTCTACTAAATTAAGCTTTGTACTTTGAGATGGAACTATTTGCACAGAATTACGACCACAAAGTGTAGTCATAATTTGACGCTTTTCTGCTGCTAGAAAATCAAACTTATGCTCTTTACAAGCACGACAATCAGAACGTTCTAATAGCCCTTGAAGATTTACTTTTGTATAAGTTGATTGCCAAAGGTCTACTTGAATTAGCCCTTTATGTAGATTGTCTAGATTTCCTGTCAAAATCTTTAGGGCCTCGACTACTTGCCAAGACGCAATCATTGCAATTATTGGTAAAATTACTCCTGCTGTATCACAAGTTGGAGCGCTTCCTGGCGGAGGTATATTTTCAAAAACACAACGAAGACAAGGAGTTTTTGTAGGTAAAATAACCATTGTTAAACCATAAGAACTAACCGCAGCACCATAAATCCAAGATTTATTTAACTTTATACAAGCATCATTAATTAAAAACCTTGTCTCAAAATTATCTGTACCATCTAAAACCAGATCTACATCAGCAATAAGCTTTTCAATATTAGTATAATTAACATCAGTAACAATAGGTTCAACTTCAATATCTGAGTTAATTTGATTTATTCTCTCACATGCTGCAATTGCTTTTGGGAGTTGGTTTTCAGCCATTTTTTCATCAAACATTACTTGACGGTGTAGATTAGAAAATTCTACAAAATCTCTATCAATTGCACGTATTTTTTTTACCCCTGCACGTGCTAACATTTCTAGCTGCATTGCCCCAAGAGCACCACAACCAATCACTGCAACTTTGCTATTAAGTAATTTTTCTTGCCCTTTTTGACCAATTCCATCAAAAAGGATTTGCCTAGAATAGCGTTCTGATACAATCATAAATAGTTTTCTTAAAAGGAAATTTTTTTCAGGATAATGTTAGCTAAACCTAAGCGTCAAGGTAAAATAGTTGCAAATAAGAATATAAAGGACAATTTATGCCACATATTAAAGTTAATGGAGCAAATATTTATTATGAAGAACAGGGAACAGGGGCAGAAACTATAGTCTTTTCTCATGGCCTACTATGGAGTGGGCAACTTTATGAAAACCAAGTTGCAGCACTTAAGAGTCATTATCGTTGTATAACATTTGATTTTCGTGGACAAGGTAGGAGTGAAGCAACAGAATCAGGTTATGATATGGACACTTTAGCCGAAGATGCAGCAGCTTTAATAAAAGCTCTAAACTGTGCTCCTTGCCATTTTGCAGGTCTTTCAATGGGTGGCTTTGTTGGTATGAGAGTAGCTTTTCGCCATCCAGAACTGCTTAAATCACTTATCTTACTTGCAACCTCAGCCGATGCAGAAGTAAAAGAGAAACTAGGCCGTTACAAATTGCTTAACTTAGTTGCTCGTTGTTTTGGACTAGGTGTTGTTAGTAGCCAAGTTATGCCTATTATGTTTGGAAAAAAATTTTTAACTGATCCTTTACGAAAAGAGCTTAAAAGAGAATTTAAGTCAAGAATAGCTTCAAATCACCGTATAGGTATCACTAAAGCAATAAAAGGAGTGATTGAACGCGAAGGAGTTTTTGAAGAGATTAAGAAAATAAAAGCCCCTACACTAGTAATTGTTGGAGATCAAGATGTTGCAACAGTTCCATCAAAATCAGAAAGAATTCATTCTCAAATAGAAGGTTCAAAGCTTATATTAATCCCTGGTGCAGGTCATAGTGCTACTCTTGAAGAACCAGAAGCTGTTAATAAAGCTATAAGCGATTTTCTTAGTAGCCAAAAATAACTTAAAGAGCAATATTTTATGATAGACGAAATAATAGAAAACCATCGTGATAAAATGTGGAGACGTGACCCAGAATATCAGGTCGAGACTGTTACAGATGCAGAGCTTTTTATTGAATTAGTAGGAATGGCTTATGCTTTAACAGATATGCGCTCAACTTGTCCTTCTCTCTACATAGCAGTATGTGCCAGACGTGATGCAAGAATGCCAAGAAATGTACAAAAAGATCCAGAATCCTCTCACACTTGGGTACTTAAGGATGAAATCTTAAGACGAGGTAGGGTATTTTATGGAAAACTTGGCAATGGTCGGGCTACTTTTTTAGCTAAACGGTTGCTTCCTGCTTTTTGTACTGTTTTTGGAAATAGTAATAAGAGCAAAAAACTTTCTAAAAATGCTTTAGCAATTCTTGAAGTTCTTTATAAAGAATGGGAAATGGCTAGCAGTGATTTAAGACAAGCCGCTAAAATTGCTGATCGTAAAGACTTTTCAAAGGCAATAGACGAACTCCAAGCTTGTTTTAAGGTCATTCCATCAGATGTAATCTATACACCAAAATTTACTTATATTTGGTCGCTTTTAGAGAGCCGGTTTGAAAAAAATTTATTAGAACCAATAACACAAGAACAAGCCTTAAAAGAAATAGCTAAAACCTATCTTGATGCTGTAGGCGAAAGCAAACGTGGTGATCTAGCCCGTATTACTGGTCTTTCAAGAGTAGATGCTGGTATTGGTAATCATGCTTTGGTTAATGAAGGCTATGCTAATCGCTTAGCTGTAGGTGTTTATCGCTTATCTTCACTAGATAATAAGCGTTAGGAAAGGAAATTAAAAAATAAAACTATATGCTAAAAACTACTTTAGATAAAGAGTCTGATAAACTACTTGCCTGTGTTCATTGTGGTTTATGTCTTCCTACTTGTCCTACGTATCGTCAATTAGGCAATGAAAATGATTCACCTCGTGGGAGGCTTTATTTAATGCGTGCGGTGGCTGAGGAAAAAATTGATATTTCTCCTACTTATCATAAACATTTAGACCTTTGTTTAGGCTGTCGTGCTTGTGAAACTGTTTGTCCATCAGGGGTTAACTTTGGTCATCTGCTAGAAAGCGCTAGAGCCGAAATGGTTGAAACAAAACCAGAAAAACTAGATTGGTGGACAAGAGTAAAAAATTTTTTTGTTGGGCTGGTCTTAAAACAAGTTTTTACTCGCAAATGGTTGCTTAATTTAGTTTGGGCTACATTAAAAGCTCTTCAACGTAGCGGACTTGTTTCTTTACTCCTAAAATCAGGGCTTTTTAAGTATTTGCCTGCAATTGAGTTTGCTCTAAGCTTACTAGATAAAGCTGAAAGCCAATTGCCAAAAGCAAAAGAGCTATTTACAGACAAAAATGAGTTAATTAACGAGCTTAGAAAAGGTTATGATAATGATGAAGATTTTAAGCTTGCATATCAAGTAGCTCAATTTACTGGTTGTATAATGGAAGGGCTTTTTACTGAGACTAACCGTGCTACAACTAGGGTGTTATCTAACAATGGTTGTTTGGTTGAAATCCCAAGTACTCAAGTTTGTTGTGGTGCTTTACATGCACATAGTGGTTTTCATAAAACGGCTGTAATGCTTGCAAAAGCTAATATAGATACTTTTATGCCTGTAACAAGTAAAAATGATTTTCCTATAATTGTAAATGCCGCTGGTTGTGGGGCTATGATGAAAGATTATGGAAGACTTCTAGCAGATGATCCTATTTATAGAGAACGAGCAAAAGCTTTTAGTTCTAGGGTTAAAGACGTAAGTGAGTTTTTAGCTACTATAGACTTACGTAAGGCTAGCCCAATTAATACAAAAATTACTTATGATGCACCTTGTCATTTATATCATGGTCAAGGGGTTCGCCAGCAACCTATAGACTTACTTAAGAAAATTCCCGGTGCGGAATTTATTCCTTTAGTTGGTGCAGAGACTTGTTGTGGTAGTGCAGGGATTTATAATTTAACTCATCCAACTATGGCACGAGAGCTATTAACAGAGAAAATAGAAAATATAAAGAAAACTACAGCAGAAATTCTAGTAACAGGAAATCCAGGTTGTGCAATGCATATTGGCGCAGGACTTCAACTTGCAGGGGAAAATACTTTACTTCTTCATCCAGTAGAGTTACTAGATTTAGCCTATCAATTAGCCTAAGTAATTATAATATATTATGTTATTGTAGCCATTGTCCAGAATTGGCAATAGCGTCTATTTTATTTTCTAAATCTCTAAGAATTGCTGGAGAGCTAGGAGAAGCATGGTAATTATTTATGGTTTTTTTTCTGTTACCAAGAGTAATGGAAGTTACTACTGAGGTAGCATCTGTTGGGCCGCCCTCATATTTATCTTCTAAATTAAAGTAGCTTGATTTTTCAAAATCTGCTATAAGCTTTTCAATTTTTTCTCTCTCTATGTTTGTAGTTCTTTCCCCTACTACTTTAACAAATTTTTCCCCTCTATAAACAACCTTGCCAGAACCATAGATTGTTAATTTATAAACAGGACAAGGGCCTAGACATCCTGAGCGTTCTAAGGAAATTATTAGAGATTTTAATTTATCTTCTGGTGCTTCTCCTTTATTACTAGGAGCGGTTGTAGAGGGTGAAGAGAAATCATCATTAGTTAGCTGTTTAGGTTTTTGAGCAAAAACTGTAAATTGAAGACTTAAAACAAGTAAACATCCTAGGATTAACTGCAATCGCGATCTCATTTGCTCCTCCTAAATTAAATCGAGTAGAAAAAATTTATTTTTAACGTAACCACCCTGGTAGAGCGCCGTCTCTACGGGCCTCTTCACACATTTCTTGATAGCGTACTATTGTTTCTTGATATTTTAATCTAATGTCAACTAGTCGTTCTTGTAAGCTTCTTCCTCTATTGCCTTGATCTTGATTAATTACTACTATGCTTCCTCCACTATTAGGATATCCACCACCTATTCCAATAGGAATTCCTCCTATTCTAACTCCTGGAGAGGGGTAGACATAGGGAGCAGGAGCATTATAAACAGAGACTGTTGAGGCTGGAGGTTGAAAACGTCTACTATCTTCTATTTGAGCTTGAAGGGAATTAATTTGTTCTTCTTGAACTCTCATTTCTGTTAGTAGTGTTCTTGATCTGGTACGCCAATATTCTTCTTTGTTTTTCTCTTTCTGACGATATTCAGCTAAAAATGCAGCATCTCGCTCAGCTTGAGTTAAAGCTGGTGTAGAGGATGAGTTCTCACTAGTGTTAGTTGAATTGCTAGAGTTATTAGCTTGGGGCTGATTTTTTGCTTTATTAGAAGAGTCTTTAAGCATTTCTTCTCGGCGAACTCTATAGCGTTCAAAATCGCTATTAGTAATCTTACGTGCTATAGGGCGAGAACCTGCTATAGGGTCTTGGTCTATAATTGGTTTATCACTTGGGACAGACTTATCTGTTATTTTTGTTGGTTCTGTAGCATTTTTTATAAATGAGCCTTCATTTTCTCCATTTGCTAGCTCTGTAGCAGAAATATTAATTTTATCTAATGTAACAGAGAAACGATTACCTTCTGGTAAAGTAAAAACACCAATGTCATTAACAATACGGTATTTTTCTTTTACTTCGACACGTCGCCCATCTTTTAGAACTAAAGTGTAAGCTTCTGTTATTAAAGGTAACAAAACAACTAGTGATAAGGCCACAAAGAAACGTCTCATAAGTTCCTCACTAACTATAATTAACTTTATTAGGCGTAAGTGCTGGATTATAAACTGGCTTATTCTAACATAAAAATATTTTTATAATCACTAAAAAACCCTAGTATTTTGCTTAAAAATTTTCTATTAAACAATAAAGTAGAACCGTTTAGTTTATTAAAAATCACTAAAAAACAATTAAAACTAAAGATTCAAAAGCCTTTATCCTCATCTATTATCCTGTCTATATTAGTTGCCTATTTCCTAGAGCTTGTGTTAGTTTTCCCAGTGGATCTAGAGATAGCTTTAACCGAATTTATCGGATGCTCTAGAGTGAAGTCAAATTTCCCAATAAATAAACTAATAAATAAACCTAAGGGGAACAAATAATGGAAAAAACTGTATTACCCAATCTTCAAGATGCTTTTCTTAATCAATCACGTCGCGAAAGATTACAAGTAACAATTTACTTACTGAGTGGAATTAAGTTAACAGGTAGAATTAAAGGTTTTGATAAATATTGTGTAATTATGGATGGAGGAAGCCAAGAACAATTGATCTTTAAACATGCTATTTCAACAGTTGCTTTACCTAAGGGAGTAGTCTCAAAATTACCTCTAAATGAAGATGAAGCAAAAGAAGAAGTTGCTCAAGCTACTACTACTGCTAGTCCAGCTAAATAATAAACTACCCCAATAATGGCCGGAATATTTATTACTTTTGAAGGTATAGATGGTTGTGGCAAAACTACTCAGCTAGGAATGTTGGCTGCTTTACTAGCAGCCCATTCTATCCCGCATCTAATAACTCGTGAACCTGGCGGAACCCTAGTAGGCAATAAAATTCGAGAGATCATTTTAGACCCAACCCACAATAAATTATCCTCAAAAACCGAACTATTACTTTATGCAGCAGATCGTGCTCAGCATGTTTTTGAAGAATTAAAGCCCTCTTTAGAGAAAGGAGAAATTATTCTTTGCGATCGCTATACTGATGCAACAATTGCTTATCAAGCTTATGGTCGTAAATTGCCAGTAAAATTAATTAATCAACTTAATTTAATTGCTACTGATGGATTGGCTCCTGACCTAACCCTGCTTTTTGATCTTCCAGTAGAAGAAGCTGAAAAAAGAATGTCTAACCCTAATTCTTTACGTAGCAAAGACCGTTTAGAACAAGAACAAAGAGATTTTCATCAAAGGGTAAGACAAGCTTACTTAGCCTTAGCAGAAAAATTTCCTGATCGTTTTAGAACTATATCTGCACTTGGAACTTCTCAAGAAATTTTTTATCAAGTTTCTCAGGTAGTAATTCCTAAGATTAAAAGTTTATACCCTAGTTTAAATAATTATGTCTTTTGCTAAATTAGTTGGTAATCAAGTAATTAAAGAGTGGATCCAAAAAGCAATTCGACAAAAGCGTATTCCACATTCTCTAGTTTTTACAGGCCAAAGAGGTGTAGGTAAACAAACTTTTGCTCTAGAGTTTGCTAAAACATTAAACTGTAAACTCTTAGACTCTGAGCTTAATAGCTGTGATAAATGTGTTAATTGCCAAAGAATCACAACTGGACAATTTGCTGACACTCGTATTATTACCCCTGATGGACAATTTATAAAAATCGAGCAAGTCCGCTCAGTAATAGAAGAAGTCTATTATCGCCCTTTTGAAGGAAATTATCGCATTTATATATTTGAAAATGCTGAACGAATGCGAGAACAAGCAGCTAATGCGCTACTTAAAACCCTAGAAGAACCACCCTCTACTTCTATTATAATCTTAATTACTTCTAGTCTAGATTCTCTACTACCTACCATTCAATCTCGTACTATAAAATTAGCCTTTTCTCCAATACCATCAAATACATTAAAAAATTATTTGGATGCTAATTATACTAGACCAGAAAAAGAACAAAACCTACTAGTTAATCTTGCTCAAGGCAGCATTGGAAAAGCCTTAAGCATTGATATTACTGAGTATTTAGAGCGTCGCAAATACTCTTTAGAAATTCTAGAAGCTATTGTAAAACAAAAAAGTCAAAAAACTAGACTCTTAAAACTAGCAGAAAGTTTAGGACGTAAAGAGCGTAAAGAATTTGACTTATTTTTAGAAACACTATTTTTACTACTTAGCGATTTATCTTACTTACAAATATCTCTTGATATGAAAATTATTAATTTTGATATTACTGATTATTTAGTAACTCTTGTTAATCATAGTAGTAGAGATTTATTTATAAATCTATCTAATAGTCTTATGGCGCTGGAACGTGATTTACCACGAAATATAAATAGACAAATGGCCTTAGAGAAAATTTTTCTAAATCTTTAGAGTCTTTTCCCTAAATCCTCTTTATAAATCCTCTCTATAACTTAAGCGGAATTTCCCCCAAGTCCCTAGAGTAAAAATAGAGTAAAAATAGAGTAAATAAGAGCCTTTTAACAACCTGCTTTTAATAAAATAAATTTAGTCTCTAATAAAATAATCTTCAACTCACTATAAATAATGGGCTTGGGCTATTTTTATGAAACTCTAAACACAATGGAATAGATATTGCGTTAACCGCTAATAAAGCTGGCAAAATAATAAATTTTGCTAAAGCTACAAAAAACTACAAAGAGCTACAAAAACTACTTAAGAGTAGGGTAAAGGAGGCAGTTATGAAACGGGCATTAATTTCTATTCTATTAGTTGTTTTTATGATTATAGTTTTCCCCTCTGCTACTCTTGCCCAAATTATTAGTGGACACGGGTTAATACCACAACCTGAGATGTCAAAACCAAATGTTGGAGAAATTATAAAAGAACCAGTATTTAATACTAACCTAGTTCGTATAACAAACACTAGCCTTGGAAATAAAGAAGGAGCTTTTCCAAATAGCGCAAAAAGACAAGCTTGGAATGTAGATGAAAGTCTAATGTTAATAAATACTGGTGAAGGAAAAACTTTACTCTATGATGGACAGACTTATAAATTTAAAAAAGCCCTTAATAGTGTATCAGGCGAAGACATATTTTGGCACCCAACAGACCCTTTTACAGTCATTTATAACCCACTTAATACACTTTACTCATATAATGTAATTACTGATGAAGTTAGACTTATTCATTCTTTTTCAGAATATTCTTTTGCTAGTTCTCGTGGAGGAAATTTATCTAATGATGGCCGCTATTATGCTTTTATTGGTGAGTTTCCACTACTTCAAGTTGATAGTAGTAAATCAATTGCTCAAAAAGTTAAATATGAAAAACTAGTTCTTTTTGATATTTGGACAGATCAAGTAATTAGTGAAAAAGTTGTAATAACAAGGTTTAATGATGTTAACTGGATTTCAATGTCTCCAGATGGTTATTACATTGTTGTCAATTACAAATCAGAGCGAGATGATTTTCTAAACAGTATGGATATTTATGACAAAGGGTTTAATTTAATTTGGCAACAATTCTTAGGTAAAGGTGATAGCAGTGACCTAGCTATTGATGCTAATGGCGATGAAGTAATGATAGTTGATCGTTATGATAACCAAACCGATAGCCGATTTATTGAAAAATACCGCTTGTTTGATGGATACTCAACCATACTTCTAGAACACTCCAAAGACTTTTATACAAATATTTCTACTCGTAACCTAACTAGATTTGGTTGGTGTTTAGTTAGTACTTATGATAGCGAATCTAGACTTACTGATAGTCTAGAAAATTGGCTTCCATTTGAAGATGAAATATTTTTACTAAAAATGGATGGTAGCCAAGATGTAGAGCGTTTAGCTCATCATCGTAGCCGTAGGTTTTCGCCTACTACCCCAAGTCTAGTTAGTAGCATTGCTTTTGCTGAGCCTCAAGCTGTGCTAAGTCGTAATGCTAATAGAGTTTTATTTGCTAGCAATTGGCGTGAAAATATAGCAAATGCCGCTAGTATAGATGCTTATGTTATTGATTTACGTGGCATACCTCTAAGAGACTTTCGTTTAACTCTAAATCCTGAAACTATTAGCCTTAAAAAAGGTCAAAGTGCTGAAATAGAAATAGATATTAATCGTATAGGGAAGTTTACGGATTTTGTAGACTTAGATTTAACTATAAGTCCTAATCCAGAATATTTTAGAGTCTTTTTTACCACCCCAATTAATGGAACTGGAAAGACCAAAGCCTGGATAATAGCTACAAATGCCGTAGAAACAGGAAGATACTTAATACAAGTAATAGGTAAAACTCAAGATAAAATGCATTTTGCAGGAGCTTTAGTTACTATAAATAAAACTCAGCAAGAGTTTAACTTACGCATTCATCCTTCATCAATGGTAATTAAACGAGGTGATAGCGCAAAAGTAATGGTTGGAATTGAGCGTCTTGGTGATTTTAGCGATGATGTAACAGTTTGGGTTGTTGATACTAAAGGCTTAAAAATAAAGGTTAGTCCTCCTAATGTTTCAACTTCAGCAGCAATGGTTGATTTTAACCTAAAAACTAGGGTTAAAACGCCTCTTGGTAGACATAGGATTATATTTGCTGCAACAACGGACAATGGGCTTATGCATAGCGCAGAAATGTTTTTAACTGTAGTTCAATAGTAATGTTTTTAACCTTAACTCTTAAAAACTCTTAAAACCCCTGTTTTGGCAGGGGTTTTACATTTTATAAGAAAAAAATATTTCTTAAGCTACTATCTATTTTCCTAATATTATATGCTTTATTCCTTGCCACTAATGGGAGCTTTACGCCACAATAGGAAAAACCTTTTTTTAGAGCCAAATAAAATGAGAAAAATTTCCCTATCTATAAGCTTAATAATTTTTTTGCTTATTAGTACTCTATTTGCCCAAGACCCAATCAATAATGGCAAAACAGATGATTTAGTAATACCGCTAGATACTAATTTAGTAGTTTTAGATTTAACTGTGTTAGATAAAAATGGGAATTTTGTTTCTGGGTTAAAGGCCGAAAGCTTAAAAGTTTATGAGGATAAAGTAGAGCAAAAAATAGAAGTTTTTACTCAAGAAAGTGTGCCAATAAGCTTTGGTCTTGTTATAGACACCTCAGGCTCTATGCGTTTTAAGCTTCCTATGGTTGTAAATGCTGCTAAAGAAATGCTTAATCGCTGTAAAAAGGGCGATGAAGTTTTTATTATAAGTATGAAGGATGCTCAAAATATTGAGCTAATCCAGCCCTTTACAGAAGATTTTTTAAGCGCTACAAAAGCCTTAAATAAATTTACCCCCGGCGGTGGAACTGCCTTATTAGATGGGATTTTAGATGCTACAGAATATGCTCAAATAAAAGCTAAGAACCGTCGTAAAGCCTTAGTTATAATGTCTGATGGTGATGATCGTAGTAGTTCAATTGATAGAGATAAACTAATTAATGAGTTAAGAGCTTCTAATGCTCAAGTCTATTTATTAGGTTTTCCAGAAGGTTTTACTACTCCTGATGGTAAGTTTATAGACTACACTTTACCTAAAGCTAAAAAGTTACTTGAAAAAATAGCCCAAGAATCAGGAGGCGAAACTTTTTTTCCTACTTCAATGACAGAAATTTTCCCTATTTTAGATAGGATTTGTATAGACTTAAGAACTCAATACACAATAGGCTATGAGCCAAAAGATGCCAATGATGGGCGTTTTCATAGCTTAGAAGTTAAATTAACAGATAAAAAAAGCAAATATACTATTAGAACAAGAACAGGGTATTTTGCTAAAAAAAGAATGAAGGAAAATAACTTTTAGTTAATATGTTGGAAATAAATTATGGCAAAAAAAGGTAATATCTTAGTTATTGATGATGAAGAAATTATGCGAGATGTGCTAGAGAGTCTTCTTTTCCAAGAAGGCTATCGCATAGATTTAGCAAAAACTGGGGAGGAAGGGCTAGAACGCTATCAACAAAAACCTTATGACACAGTGCTTTTAGACGTTTCTATGCCTGGAATGGGGGGAATAAAAACTCTAGAGGCTTTACTAAAAACTGATGCAGAAGCTGTAGTAATAATGATTACTGCTTATGCTACTTTTGAAACTGCTGTAAGCGCTTGGCAACAAGGTGCTTTTAGTTGTATTCGTAAACCTTTTGATAACGAGCATATATTACGAACTGTTGCTAGTGGCATTGCTCGTAGGCGAAAAGATGAAGAGCGACGAGAATTAAAGAAAACCCTAAAACGTACTTCTCAAAAAAGCGAAATTATTGCTCGTAGCAAAAAAATGCAGTCAGTTTTAGAACAAATTGAACTTGTTGCTCCTGCTCGAACTACTGTACTTGTTCAAGGCGAATCTGGAACAGGTAAAGAACTAGTAGCCCGTGCAATTCATTTTGCAAGCCCAAGAGCAGAACATGGTCAGTTTGTTACTGTAAACTCTGGTAATATTCCTAGCGAATTATTAGAGTCAGAACTTTTTGGACATGTCCGAGGTGCTTTTACTGGCGCTGTTGCAGCTAAAAAGGGACTCTTTGATGTTGCTGATGGAGGCTCTATTTTTTTAGATGAAATAGGCAATATCTCTTTAGAAATCCAGTCTAAACTCTTAAGAGTAATCCAAGAAAAGGAATTTATTCCTTTAGGTGACACTCATACACGTAAAGTAGATATACGTATTATAGCTGCAACCAATATAGATTTACGTCAAGCTGTGGCTGATGGCCGTTTTCGTGAAGATCTTTATTATCGGCTAAATGTTATTTCTATAGACCTTCCTCCTCTACGTGAACGTACAGAGGATGTTTTACCTTTAGCACAATACTTTATTAATAAATATAATAAGGAAAATCAAAGAAATCTTAATGAAGAAATTAAACCTGAAGTTTTAGCCGCACTAGAAGCTTATTATTGGCCTGGTAATGTTAGAGAATTAGAACATGCTATTGAAAGAGCCGTAGTTTTATCTAGAGGGACTATTTTAGAGCTAGAATGTCTTAGGCCAGAAATTCTTAACCCTCAACTCTCTCTTGCTAATAATGGGGGACGGGGCTTTTTTGGGCAATTTGATATGGTGCATGGAGTCTCTTTTTATGATGAGGTTGCCCGTTTTGAAGTCTCATTAATTAAACAAGCCCTAGAATATACAGGAGGCCATCAAAGCCGTGCTGCTAAACTCTTAGGCTTAAATGCTACTACCTTAAATAGTAAAATTAAAACTTATAATATTAGATTTTAGAAATTGTTAAATGTTTAAAAAGAAAGGTTTTTATGAAAAGGGAAAAAGAAAAAATAAAATATAAAAACTATGAAAATGTTAGGCGAGCGCTTTTTCAACTCCCACGCCAACACGCTGGACAAATGAAAGAATTAGCTGAATATGCAGGGATAAATTATGATCGCTTACGTAGGGCTACTAGTGATGTTGAGACTACTAGAGAGGGTAGGGATATTTCTTTAGTCGAAGCATTACGTGTAATGGAAGCAGCAGAAGATTATTCTGTACTTTTTGCTGTATGTGCTGAACTGGGTTTTGAGACTCCTCGCCGTTGGCAAGAAGAAATCCCAAGAAAAGTTGGTTGTGATGAATTAATGAAAGAAACCTTAGCTATTTCTTCTAGTATTGGCGAACTCTCAGCCGTAATTAAATCTGCTGTAGCTGATTCTAGAATTAGCGAAGTTGAAAGAAGACAAATTCTTGATGCCATAGAAAAATCTCAACATGAATTAGAAAAAATACGCCACCTTGTTATTAAAGCTACTTAATATATTGTAGGTTAAATAGTTTAATAATTTATAAGCCCTGCAATGGTAATTTATAATAGCCCAGCCATTTATGGCTGGGCTAACTCTCCTAAAATATTAAGCTTGTAATAACTTATAATTACTTATAAAAGAACTATTAATTTGTTAGATATGATGCTTGATTCAGTATGGTTAAACAGCTAAAATCTCAGCAGTTTGCCTTAAAAAGAAAATCACTTTTTTTAATAGTCCTAACACCAAATAATAAGTTGATATTGCTATGAGTACAGAAAATTTCTTTATTTTATCTCCAGGCGCGATCTTAGATGGACAGTACAGAATTGAAAAAGTTTTAGGTAAAGGTGGAATGGGGGTTGTTTACTTAGCTCGCCATACTCTGCTTGATGATCTAGTAGCAATTAAATTAGTTCTTCCTCACTTAGCTACTGAACAATATATTCATAGGTTTTTACGCGAAGGAAAAGTAGCTCGTCAAATTAGCCATCCAAATATAATTGCAATTCACGACTTACGGATCACTACTGAAGGCATTATCTATATGGTGATGGAATATTTTGATGGCTACACTTTAGCTAAAGAGTTAGAAAAAAGAGGAAAATTTTCTCCTGCTCAGGCAATAGAAATACTTGAGCCAATAGCTAGTGCCTTAGAGGTAGCTCACGCTAAAGGCATAATTCATCGTGATTTACACCCTTCTAATGTAATGGTTAAAGAAATAGGTCAAGGTAAATATCAAGTTAAATTATTAGATTTAGGGCTAGCTAAAATACGTACAACTATGGATTCAGAGGAAAATAAAGCTACTCAATTAACTATGGTTGGACAAATCTTAGGTACTCCTTATTATATGTCTCCTGAACAATGGCTACCAAAGTCTTTTAGTGATGATACAAACATTGATGCAAGAAGCGATATTTATAGTTTAGCTACTGTTATTTATGAGCTAGTTTCTGGTCAAAAACCTTTTAGTGGCAAGACTATAGAATACCTTTCCTATCAACATACTTATCTTACTCCTACTGCTTTACACGAACTTGATGCAAATATACCTAAAAAATTTAGTGATGCAATTGCTAAAGCAATGTCAAAAGAAGCTCAAAACCGACAACAAAGCATTGCTACGCTCTTTTCTCAGTTAAAAAATTCTTTGTCTACTCTTAATAGTCCTATAGTTTCTACACCACCTCCTTCTATACCACCAATTGATATAGAAGAGCTTGAAACACAACATTTTAGTGGGTTATCTAGAGGTAGTATTACTGGAGATAGTACAGCTAAATATTCTGATCTTTTAGGAGATAAAAAACTAATTATTAAACATTTATCAGGATCAAAAGCAGGACAAGAAGAAAGATTTCCCTTAGGTGCATTTCAGGAATTAACTTTTGGTAGAGAGCCATCAAATACAATTGCCTATGATCCTTATAAAGATGATATTGTTGCTCGTCAACAAGCTAAATTAGTTAAAGATTTTCGCGATCCATTACAGTTTGTTATTGTTGATAATAATAGCCGAAATGGGACTTTTGTTAATAGCCAGAGAATTACAGGAACAATAAAGGTAAAAGCAGGGGATACTATTAGGTTTGGATCTAATGGGCCAGAATTTCAAATAGATGTAGAGCCTAAAACTATTCCTCCAACACGCATACCAGAAATACCTGGAACGCGTGTTTCAGGCGCTTTACCTCTTACAAAAGCTGCTACAGATCTACTAAATGCCACTCTAACAGAAAGACTAATGATTAAGCATCTTTCTGGATCAAAAACTGGGTTAATAGATTATTTTCCAGCACGAGACGCACAAGAAATAACTATTGGACGTGATCCTTTATCCTTGATTAAGTACGATTCATTAAAGGATGATTTGGTTAGTACAAAACACGCAAAAATCTGTCCAGAACCAGGCTTAAATATGCGTTTTATAATAATTGACTTAAATAGCCGAAATGGGACTTTTGTTAATAAACAAAGGGTTATTAATAGAATGCCTATAAAATTTGGGGATAAAATTCAACTAGGCGCTAATGGGCCAGAGTTTGAATTTAATATTGGTTAAAACCTTTTTCTAGAGAATTTTATGAAAGACATAGGCCTTACACATATTGCTCTGCAAGTTAGAAATATTGAGAAAAGCGTAGCTTTTTATAAACATTATGCTGCTATGGAAATAGTCCATGAGCGTAAAGATGAATCAACAGGCTCGCATGTAGTTTGGATTTCAGATAAAACTCGGCCTTTTGTTATTGTTTTAATTGAATCTAAAGAAATTACTGCTGTTTTATCTCCCTTTGCCCATTTAGGAGTTGGTTGTAAGAGTTGTGATGAAGTAGATCGCTTATGCCAAGAGGCTAGAGCGGAAGGTATATTAATAGATGGGCCTACAGATTCTCTTTATCCTGTAGGCTATTGGGCATTTTTGCAAGATCCTGATGGTCATACTCTAGAAATTTCTTATGGTCAAGAAGTTGGTTTAACCGTTGGAACATAAACAGACTATGTGTTTATCCCTACAAATCCTTTTTTAGGACATATTTCATAAAGTTATCTCGTGTTACTATCTTAGATAAGTCTTTTATTCGCTCAAAATATAAAATCCCATCTAAATGGTCTACTTCGTGTTGAATGGTACGAGCAATATGTTCTGAAAAAGTTTCCTTATGCTCTACTCCATCTAATGTTATATATTTGACTACAATAGACTTATGGCGTGGTATTAAAGCAACCATGTTAGGAATACTAAAACAACCTTCCCAATCATCTATCATTTCATCAGAATAGCTAAGAATTTCAGGGTTAATCATTATATATAAAGGAGATTCAGGACGAGTGGGAAAAAGTTCATTTTTACGAAGTTCTGCAACTAAAATTCTAGCAGGTACACCAATTTGATTTGCTGCAAGACCTGCGCCTTTTAGCTCTTCTCGAAGCTTTTTAACCATTAAATCACAAAGTGGAGCTACTTCTTCTAGATTTGTAACTTGTCTAGTTGCTTCACTTAAAAATGGATCTCCAATTGTTACTACTTCATCACGAATATAATCAGCAAATTTTTTTTGAGTGGCAGAATTCATATTTTTCCTTTAGTTTGAGGGCTAAGATTTATACCAAATAAAATTTATTTACCTGTTGAGCGGATTTTTTCAGTAGTAATTAAATTAATAGCTAAATTTGTTTCATCAATAGTAAATTGATTTACACGACCGCCTGAATTAAATCCAGAATTCATAGCAAAATTATAATTTTTCTTTTCTTCCCCTTTATCTTTAACTTTTACATGAAAAGCAAATTTATCTTTTCCATAGGATTTATTTAAGTCTGCTTCTAGAATTAAAGGGGTTACTACATCAAAAGAGTTTTTGTTGTCATCAGCTTGGAATTTTACTCGGTTTTTAGAAATAAAAAGAAGTCCTTTACAAGAATCTATAAATGCAGTGCTAGCAGTTGATGAACGAGGGGGATTATTTCTTCCCATACCAGGAATTTTATTTAAGACTCCTGACATTCCGGCTCCTTCTAGTGCCATAAAGGTTTTATCTGATACATCTTTGCGGTCATTTATTACTACAAAAGATACTTCGCCACCTCGATCAATAGTGTTTCTAAAATGCCTAGCAGCATCAACTACATTACCAGCTAAATAAAGGTTTGCATAACCAAGTATATAATGGGCTTGAGGCAATTTATCATTTATTGCAAGTGCTTTTTGTGCTTCAGCAGTTGCAATAGGAAAGTTTTTAGCTCTTAAGGCTACAATTGCTTGATCAACAAAGCGAAAATAATTAGCAACAGACTCAGTAGCAGCACTAACTGTTTTAGACGAGTTACTAGAACTATTACTAGCATTACTAGCAGGGGCACTATAACGAGAAGCAATAGCGCCTAATAAAGAATTTGAGCCTCCTGCTTGCTTGATCTCATTAGTAGTTGGTGGATCAAGATTAAAACTAACTCCTCGTTTTTCTATTGTGCTTTCAATTTTAGCTAAAGCTACTTTTTTCTTTAGCATATCTAAAATTTCATCTTTAGTTAAAGGGTTAGTATTTACAACTACATGATTAGAAGCAATAGCGCCAATTAAAGCATTTGTACCTCCTAAACGTTTAATTTCTGCTGTAATAGGGGTATCTAGTACAAAACTAACTCCGCGATCTTCTACGGCTTTTTCAATTTTTGCAGTAAGGACTTTTTTCTTAAGTAAATCAAAAATTTCTTCTTTAGAAAGCGGGCTATCTCCTTCAATACTCAGGTTTGGGCTAGGCTGGGATGTTGGAACAGGAGATGGAATAATTTTCTTTGGAGCTAAATAATTTTCCTTGCAAGCTAAAATTATTGCAGGTGTTACACCACCAGAAATAAGTTCGCTTTCTACTGTTGAACTTGTTTCAAAGCTAACTTTGTATTCCTTAATGAGTTTTACTATTTCTTCATCAGAAAATCCAGGGGGTTTTTGTACTAAATTTAAAATAGCCTGTTTTGGGAAAGCATCATTTGTTGCTTGAGGTGAAGTAGGTGAAGTAGGTGAAGTAGATGATATAGATAAAACACTTAAGGACATTGTTGATAGTAGCAAAGCTAGCACAAGCACAACTCTTAGTGTTTTTAGAGGGGTGATTTTTAATTGACTGCGGAAAAACATAGATACCTCCAATGTTTTTGGACTACTTTAATTTATCAAGTTCTTTTTGAATTTGTTCTTTTTCACGGGCTATTTGGTTTCTTCGTTCTAGATTTGGGCCTCTAGCTGTTTCAAGCGCCAAATCTTTGAGTTTTTTTTCAAGCATAGCTCTCTTAGCTTGTTTTTCAAACAGGCTAAGAGCTTTAGGTGTTGGTTTTACTTCAACAAGTTTAGGTGTTGGCTTAGGAGTTGGTTTAATAGTTGGTTTAATAATAGTTGGTAATTTAACAGTTGGTGTTGGTTTAGGAGTATTTGTTTGGTCATTACTGTTATTACCTCCAGGAAATCCACCGCTAGAGATCTCAGGGCTTTGAGTAGGCTTAGGTGATGGGGTTTCTATTGGTGTAGGCGAAGGCAGATCTTTAGGTGCTAAGAAACTTCCACGAATAGAAGCAATTAACTCTTCTGTTGCTCCTGCAACCAAAAATTCTTTTTCTAGTGTCTCTGTCATTTCAAAATCAACTTTAAGCTTAACAATTTCTTTTAATAATTGCTGTTGATTTAGTCTAGGGGTAGTTTGGAGGAGGTTTAATAGCATATCTTTGCCCACTGGCCCAGATTTTAAGATAGGCTCAGGAGTGGGCGAAACCATAGGAGTAGGTGAAATCACAATCTGTGTAGGGCTTGGGGTTGGCGTGGAATTATTATTTATATTTTTAGTTACTAAAACACCAACATAAGTTCCACCTACAGCAACAAGCAAAATCACCATTCCAATTACTATTTTAACCCCATGTTGGTCTAAAAAACTTCTTTGTGTATGTGGTGGAGTAGGCGGAGTAGGAACTGGAACAAAGGGCCCTGTCATAGGTGGAATAAATTGTCTTTGCTCACTAATAACTTGCCCTTTATTCTCAGACGTTACTGGATTAATTTCAGGATTAGTTTCTACACGAGTACCAGGAATAATACCTAAGTTAGGGTTAGTTTCTACTTTAGTTAGAGGGACACTGGAAGGGGGATTAGTAGCACTTTCTATTCTAGTTTCTTTAATTAATGGTGCGCTTTGAATTTTACTTGATATAGAAATCCCTATTTGATTAAGTAAGAAAGCCCTAAAGTCTGTTACATTTTGAAATCTTTCAGAAGGTTGTTTAGCCATTGCTTTAAGCACAGCATTTTCAACTTCTTCTGGAATATTAGGATTAAAACTTCGTGGTGGAGTAGGGGCTTGCTTAATGTGTAAATCAATTAAGTCATACTCGCTAGGAGCATCAAAAGGAACTCTTCCTGTAAGCATTTCATAAAGAACTACACCTAATGAATATATATCAGAACGATTATCTGTATCTAGGGCACGTGCTTGTTCAGGTGACATATAATGTAGAGTCCCAACCATACCACCAGGACGAGTTAAGCGATTTCCTCCTAAAATACGAGCAATTCCAAAATCCATCACTTTAACTTTTTTTTCTTCTAAATCATCTTCTACTACCATAAGGTTAGCAGGTTTAATATCACGGTGAATTATTCCCATTTTATGAGCATGTCCAATACCTTCTAATGCTTGAGAAAAAAGTACAATAGCTTCTTGATAGGGTATGGCCCCACAACGACGAATTATATTTTCTAAAGTCTCTCCAGATACAAATTCCATGACCATAAAAAATTGACCATCTTGGGGAATAAAACTAAAAAGAGTAGCAATATTAGGATGGTTTAATTTTGCTAAAGTAATTGCTTCGCTACGAAAACGCTCGGCTAAGGCAGGATTATTGGCAAAATCTGTTCGCAATACCTTTATTGCAACAGGGCGCTGTAAATTAAGGTCTATAGCTTTGTAAACAGACCCCATTCCGCCTTCCCCTATTTTTTGCTGTATCTGATAAATATTACCAATAATTTTATTAATCATAGTTCTATTTTTGTAAGCTTTAGCTTATTAGAGTTAAGCATATTGTTATTTATTTTCTAACACATAAATGCTTTCTACGTCACCTGCTAATTGCGCCTTAAGCCATTGAATAAAGAACTTTATCCAATTAACTTTTTAGTATGTAGTAGTAGGTAGTTTATAAATTACAGATTGTATTTTTTAGACAAGAAAAATTATAAACTTAGTGTATAGTAAAGATATTACCCAAGATTTAGTGCTATTAAGCATTGATTTCTCTCTTTTGATTAACTCTATTTAACTGCTTACTTAAATAGGTTACTTTTTCAGGGTTTGCAATTGCATAGATATTTTGGATTTTCTCATCATCAATTTCAAAGCTAGTAATAGTAAGTAGTTTTTCTCCTGACCAAGTTAGAATAGAAGGTAGACCGTTTATTTCTTCACAAGTTACATAAAAATTTTCTTTTGAGAAGGCAGCTTTTTTTACTATACCAAAGTAAAACTTTATTACAAAATCACGTCCTAAAATAGGACGACGAGCAGCAGTAACTTTTCCTCCGCTATCAGACTGCATTACTACATCTTCTTTTAATAGAGCAGTTAGCATCTCTAAATTACCCTCTTGGCAGGCAACTAAAAAGCTCATCATTAAGCGTTCTTGGATTTCTCTAGAAGGCTCAAATCGTGGGCGTTTTTCTTCAACTCGTTCTTTAGCTCGGTGAAATAATTGACGACAACTTGCTTCAGTTTTACTTAAAATTTCTGCTATTTCTTTGTAGTTATATTCAAAGACTTCATAGAGTAGAAAAACGGCTCTTTCCTGGGGTGTAAGCCTTTCGAGTAGCGCTAAAAAAGCAATAGATAAAGATTCATGTTGTTCTAAGGTATTTCCTATAACAGGTGAAAAATCGTCTTCTGATGTAAGTAGGGGTTCTGGTAGCCATAAACCTATATAGTTTTCGCGTTCTACTTTTACAGATTTAAGATAATCAAGGCAAAGATTTGTTACGATGGTGCTTAGGTAGGATTTTAGCGAACGGACTTCTGCTATTGTTGCGCTAGAGTAACGTAAATAAGCATCTTGGACAATATCTTCTGCTACACTAGCACAACCTAGCATCCGATAAGCTATTGAAAAGAGTAGCGGGCGGTAAGTTTGAAAATCTTCCATTAAGAAAGTTCCTTAAACTGTACTATGTTGGTTTACTCCAGAAATTAACTTTTGTTTATAAGGTCTGGGCCAGCGATAAACAAACCAGCCTGAACGCTCTAAATTTAATGACCAAATAGTATAGCGGCAAATAAATTCTTTAACAAACACTCCTAAACGCCCTGTAATAATACTGTTTTTGGGGGTGTCATCGTGTTCAGCCATTTGGATTAAAGCATCACTACGGCCAAGGCTGATACACCTACCATTAAAACCAAAACGAAAATTCTTTATCTTAGTGTTTTCTACCTCAGCTAAAATATTATCTGCTGCATGTGCGCCCATAGGCATTGCTGAAGCACAAGACATTCGTAAGTAGATCTCTGCGCTTGGCTCAAGTATAGCAGAATCACCAACCCCATAAATTTCTTTATGTGATATAGACCTTAGAGTTTTATCTACAATTATTTGCCCAATTTCGTTAACTTCTAGACCTGCTTGGCGTGCAAGTTTAGGTGGTGTGAGTGCGCCTGCCCAAAGGCAAAAATCAAAACCTATTTCACTTCCATCTTTAAGTAAAACGCTTTGAGCATTTACTTGAACTACTTTAGAGTTATCTTTGATTAAAATATTACGTTTCTTAAAAACTTTTTGTAAATATTCTTGTGCTTTTTGTGATAGATCGCTAGCAAAATTACTACTAGTTACAAGAGTAATTTTAAGATTTGGATAAGTTTCCGCCATTTCTGTTGCTGACTCAATTCCCGTTAATCCTCCACCACATATTAACAAATGACTTTTGGGATTTTTAGCTAGCTGTTCTTTTAATAACAAAGTTGCATCATAAGACCCTAGACTATAAGTATTTTCTCGTACTCCTAAAACAGAATCTAAATCAACAGAACTACCTAAGGCATAGACTAAGCGGCTATAATCAAGTCCTATAAAATTTTGATTTTTTTTAATAATAATTTTTCTTTCATTAGGTTTAATTGCTGTAACAAAGCCTTGTAAAAACTGAACTTGAGTGTTTTTAAGTAGCTCTTGATAAGGGATTTTATTAATTTTTTGTCCTGCGGCTAATTGATGTAGTCGGATTCTTTCAACCATTCCATCACTAGCATCAACAAGAACAATTTTAATATTTAGTTTTTGACTTTGATGTGCTAGGCGTACTGCTGCCATAACCCCAGCATAACCACCACCTAAAATTACAATTTGTTTTGGCTCATTTGTCATAAATAAAAAGTCTCCTTTAGTAAAAGCTCTTTTCACTAAAGGAGACGATTGAGTTTAATAAAGTGTGACAGAAAGAAAAGATTTTTGCCGAAAATTTTTTACAAAAAAATTTTCTTAAATAGGGAAAAATTAATTATTTTTGGGAACGGTCATAGCAACTCTAAAACCATAGGCGTTATGTTTCCAGGTGGTTAAATCAACATGAGTTCGGAATGCAGAACGACAAGCAAACCCTGCATTAAGCCAGCCACCTCCGCGAGCCGTACGTTTCTTTTCATCGGCTCCTGTTAGCCAAGCGCTACCATCTGTTGGCGCACCTTCATAATTTTCATGCCAAACATCTTGACAGTATTCCCAAACATTTCCGTGCATATCATAGAGGCCAAAAGAGTTAGCAACATTTGAAGACCCTACAATAAAAGTGGCATTTAAAAAGCCTTCAGGTGATGGGCCTTGATAACGATAATTAAAATACCCTTTATAGTTAACCTGCTTAAGAGTTATCTCATCACCAAAACCAAAGGCTGAATCTGTACCAGCGCGAGCAGCATATTCCCATTCTGCTTCTGTTGGTAATCGATACTCTTTACCAGTGTGTTTTGAAAGTCTAGCGCAAAATTCTACAGCCTCTTCCCAGGTTATTTGCTCAACAGGGTTACTGTCATCTCGAAACCAAGAAACTTTAGGCTTAAGATCTATATTTATCTTAGGTAAATTAGCTATAAATCTCCATTGAGCCTGTGTTACTTCAAATTTTCCTAAATAAAAGCCTTTAACAGAGACTTTATGTTGAGGTAGTTCTTCACTATCATAAGTATAACCATAGCCTTTTTCTGTTTGTTCGGACCCCATAAGAAAACTTCCAGCAGGAATTTCTACCATTTCTAAATTAACATCACCTAGTTTTTCTAAATAGCTTTTAGCTTGTTTAGTTTCTTCTTTAAGGACTTTGCCAGTAGCATTAATGTCCACAGTCTTAAATTCATAAGCTCTTAGCGGCAGTCCTCCAGCACCTACAGTAGTAGCGCTAGATAAAGCACCACTAGGACTAGAGCTGTTAGAATTACTAGAGCTGTTTATTGAATTGTTTTCTGCTGTTTTAACGCTAACAGTAATAGAAATTACTAACTCATTGGCTTTATAGCCATCCAAAACAATTTGAGGATCTTGTTTTTTACCTACACCAAGGTCAATTTTTACTCGTTTAGGTACTTCATCTTGTACATATTGCTTAAGGGCATCTAAAGTTACTTCACCTTTTGAGTTTGCCGCCCCACCTTTTAGTCCATCAACTATGGCTAGAGTAAAATAACCATTTTTTTTCTCTGTGTTTTCATAAGCTCTTGAACCTACACTAGTTGCATAAAGTGTAGCAAATGCAGATACTTCCTTGTTACGGACATCAAAATTAAATCCACGAGTATAAGCTTCAGTTAAATTATTTGGCGCGTCTGCTCGGCCTGCTGTAGGGTCATTGCGGCAAGCATCTAAAACCATTACTACCTGCTTAACCCCAGTTTGGCGAATACGCTCTTTAATGGTATCAACACTAACTGCTGTATCTTCTAATAAGGAAATATCTCCGCTAACTTGGGCATTTGAAGGTAGTAAAAAGGCGCGTCCTTCTCTTTCTATACCATGACCTGCAAATGAAACTAAAAGTAATCCATCTGAAGGAATTGCAGCACGTAAATTTGATAATCTTCTTAAGATATTTTCTCTAGTAGGCTGTCTTTCTGTAGGTTGATCAGAAGCAAGTAAAACAACTTGCTCAGCAGGAAATCCAGCATATTTTACTAAAGCATCGGCTAGGAGTTTTGCATCATTTGCTGCTGCTGTAAGAGGTGTAATTTGTTTATCTTGATATTGTTCTACTCCAATAACTAAGGCATAGCGCTTAGCACTAGTAGGCCATTGGGCTACTGTAGGCAAACCTAAACCACGCTCGGTTGTTTGTTTATTGCTATTACTAGATGATGATTTTTGTGCAAAAGTTTCTAAAGATAAACTGATTAATGAAATTAATAAGCAAATTGCAAAAGATAATAAGAGCTTTTTATTTGTAGTTACCATAAATATTGTAATACCTCTCACTTAGGTTATTAACCATAAAGTTTGACTTTTAGTAGTGTCAAGCTTTATTTAATAAGGCTTTAGTCGTCATTTTTAAGCTATTGATAAATTCTTAAGCCTGTGGACGTGTGTTGAAAAAAAAAGTTCCATTAAGGCAGAAAAATTTTATACATAATTAAATTATAGAAAAAGTATTAATATTTTATTAGCCCAGAGTTATTAAGGCAATAAAACTATAACCTGATTTTGCAAAATATTTTTTGCTTAAAATACTTTATTTTAGCAAGAGTATTTCTTAAATTCATTCCTACACAGCTACGATAAAATACTAAGCAAAAAATGGTGGCTTTCTATTGTACTAGCTTGTGTTAGCCACTTATGCTGTGATTAAATGGTTAAGAATCTTTATAACTCATTAGCATTCAAAAGCATTCAAAGGAAAATATATGGAACAAAAAACTGCTAGTCTAATGAAAAATTTATCAAAAATATCGCTTTATTGTTTTTTTAGAAAAGCGTCTTGGCTAATGCTTCCACCAGCGCTTCTTTTAGCGCCTTTATCAATAGAGGCTCAAACTTTTCGAGGCACAGTACTTGGCACTGTAACTGATCAAGAAGGTGCTGTAATTGGTGGCGCAAATATAACAATAAAAAATGTTGATACAGCAATTACAAGAACTGTTGTTAGCAGAGAAGATGGTAGTTTTTCAGCGCCAGAACTACCAGCAGGTAATTATGAACTTTTAATTGAACAACAAGGTTTTCAATCTGCAATAGTTAAAGGAGTTATTGTTGAAGTAGCTTCTGAAAGGCGAGTTGATGTAATTCTTCAACTTGGTTCAGTAGAACAAGCAATTGTTGTTGAAGCAAAAATTCCTTTAGTTGATACTAGTAGTAATCAGTTAGGCCAAGTTTTTGAAAATAAAAGAGTTGAGCGTTTACCCATAAATGGTAGAGACTTTACTAAATTCCTAGTGCTTATACCAGGCGCTACAGGCGATCCTAGTGGAGTAACAGATTCTCCAGGGTCTTTTGGGTTATTTAGCGTTAATGGTAATCGTGGCCGCGCAAATAACTACTTGCTTGATGGTACAGATATGAATGATGGTTATCGTAACTTACCAGCAATAAATGAAGCAGGAGTTTTTGGTACTCCAGCAACTATCTTACCTTTAGAAGCAGTAGCAGAATTAGCTGTTATCTCTAACTTTCCACCTGAGTATGGTCGTAATTCAGGAGCAATAGTTAGTATTGTTACTAAATCTGGTACAAATGAATTTCATGGCTCAGTACTAGAATTTTTCCGTAATGATAAACTAGATGCTAGGAATTTTTTTAATATTAAACCTAGTCCACAAACAGCTTTTCGTAATAACCAATTTGGTGTTGCTTTAGGTGGGCCAATTGTTAAAAACCGTACATTTTTCTTTTTTAATTATGAAGGCCAAAGAGAGCGTGTAGGGGTTAATAGTATAGCTCGTGTGCCAGATCCACAAGAAATAGCAATTTTAGGAGGGCCTAAAAATCCGATTATTGCTCAAATCCTACAACGTAATCCTTATCCAACTCCTAACATATCAGTTCCTCTTTTTGATCCATCGCCAAATGTTTCTGTAACTACAAATGCTAGTAATGATATTGATACAACTACAATAAAAATCGATCATTCGTTTTCAAAAGGGGATTTAATAAGCGGACGTTATTATTTTGGAGATAGTGATCAAAGTTTTCCTTTAGCACTTGTTGGAGGAAGTAAACTTCCTGGTTTTAATACTATTACACCTACTAGAGTACAAATTGCTTCGCTCTCTTATGTAAAAGTAATTTCAAGTACTAAAGTTAATGAGTTACGCTATGGTTTTAACCGCTTTAGGCAAAGCTTCTTTTCTGAAGATAGAGACTTTAACCCTGCATCCATAGGGCTTAACACAGGTGTTACTAATTCGCGTGATTTTGGCTTACCAGTAATTCGTATTCGTACTGATCCAGCTTTAGGTTCATCAATTGAGCCAATAGGCTCAAATCTTTCTTTACCTCGTGGGCGTATTGCTACTAATAATCAGCTTATTGATAACTTTTCTTTTAAGACCAATAAACATGACTTTAAGATTGGATTTGAGTTTCGTAGAACTTTTGTTAATGCATTTTTTGATGCTGGTTATCGTGGTCGTATAGATTTTGCTTCTTTAAGTGACTTTCTCTCAGGCAACCCTAGCGGAGGCCGTAGCGCTTTTGGAGACTCTCAAAGAGGGACTTTTCAAAACTCTACAGGTTTTTATTTCCAAGATAGTTTTCGTCTTAAACCAACTGTTACGCTTAATTATGGTTTGCGTTATGACTACTTTGGTGTTATTGGTGAAGAACGTGATCGCTTAAGTAATTTTGATTCTCAAAGAGGATTAGTACAAGTTGGAAAAAATGGCTTAGAACGCCTTTATGAAAGAGATCTAAATAATTTTGCTCCTCGTGTTGGTATTAGCTGGGATGTTAAAGGAAAGGGCAGAACCGTTGTTCGTGCTGGTTGGGGGCTTTTCTATGATACATTTTCACAAGATTTTTTTGTTGGACAACTCCCATTTAATACATTAAATCCTGGGCCTGCTTATAATCCTATAGGAGAATCTCCAATACTATTTTCTTTTTCTGTAACAAATAAACTAGTACCTGGAGCGCCTGTTTTTAACAGCTTTACCGACTCAGATGTTTTTGCTGTAGATACTCGTTCACGAACTCCTTATGTACAAAACTATAACTTTACTATACAACATGCTTTATTTAAGAATGTTGTAATAGAGGCCGCTTATGTTGGTTCTCAAGGTCGTAAACTTTACCGCTATCGTGATATTAATCAACCTAATCCGCTAGTTTCTTTAGCACGACCTTTTGATAATGGCCCTTTTGCTCCTTCAGGTGGAACATTTTTTTATGTAAATCAATTAGAAACTACCGCTGCTTCTAACTATAACTCTCTACAACTTAGTATTGGGACTCGTAATTTACGAGGTTTAACTTTATCTGCTAATTACACTTACTCACACTCAATTGATAATTCTAGCGATGGTCAAGACTATGTTCCTAATGCTAGTCAACCCGATGATAGCAACCGACCAGATTTAGAAAAAGGCAATTCAAATTTTGATAGCCGACATCGTTTTATTTTGAATTTTACTTATGAGTTACCTACATTTACTAAACGCTTTAAGAAGCTCTCTAGCGGTTGGCAAATAGGTGGGCTACTTACTCTGCGTAGCGGTAATCCATTTACTGTTAACTTTTTTGATGACTTTAATGGAACAGGGGAGTTTTTTCCTAGACCTGATCTAGTAGGTGATCCTTTTGCAGGGACAAGTGGGCCTGATAGATTTCTTAATCTTTCAGCTTTTCGTGTTCCTTGTGGATTAAATCCTAATGGATCTGGAAGCGCTGGTGATTGTATTGCTGGGACACAACGTTTTGGAACTTTAGGACGAAATTCTTTACTTGGCCCAGAGTATAAAAACTTTGATTTTTCTATTGGAAAAATTACTCCTTTAACTGAAAAAGTAAGGCTTGAGTTTCGTGCAGAGTTTTATAATATTTTTAATCATCCAAACTTTGGATCGCCTTTGGTTCCAAGCTTTGCTGCTGATGCAGGCTTTAATGGAATCGATCCTCAAACAGGTCGAGGTATTGGATTTTTACCTTTAACTGTTACTCCTGATGTTGGAATTGGTAATCCATTTCTTGGAGGCGGAGGGCCTCGTAATATGCAATTTGCAGTTAAATTAGCCTTCTAATTTTCTACAAAGTTTTCTAATGGAAAATAAATTATTTGATTTATTTTCCATTAGCTAAAAAACTTCTATATTAAAACCCTCTTTTAATATCATTAACTAGAAAAACCATTAGAGAACTTTGACTTTTTTCTAAACATAATTTCGCGTTATAATCGCTTACACTATCGCTTTAATCCCATAAAATAAAAAACCTTCTGGAGGAAAAAATGGATTTTGAGTTGACCGAAGAGCAACTTCAAGTTAAGCGTTCTGTTCGCCAATTTGCTGAAAGTGAAATAGCCCCACACGTTATGGAATGGGATGAAGCACAACATTTTCCCACTGAATTACTACCTAAATTAGCAGAGTTAAATTTAACAGGAATTATTTTTCCAGAAGAATATGGTGGTGCAGGAATGGGTTATATTTCTTATGCTACCATTATTGAAGAGTTGGCACGTGTTGATGGCTCAATAGCTTTAGGAGTTGCAGCACATAACTCTTTATGCACTAATCATATCTATCAATTTGGTAGTCAAGAACATAAAGAAAAATATGTTACCCCTCTTGCTAAAGGTGATCATTTAGGAGCATGGGCACTGACTGAACCTAGCTCAGGTTCAGATGCTGCTGGAATGCGGACTACAGCCGTAAAAGATGGTGATCATTGGATAATTAATGGCTCAAAAAATTTTATTACTCATGCTACTTATGCAAACACTTATGTAGTGATGGCATTAACTGATCGTAGTAAAGGAAATCATGGAGCATCAGCATTTATTGTTGAGCGAGGAACTCCTGGTTTAACCCCTGGTAAAAAAGAAAATAAACTAGGGTGTCGTGCATCAGATACAGCTTCGTTAATTTTAGAGGATTGTCGAGTTCCTGCTACTAATATGCTTGGCAAAGAAGGCGAAGGTTTTGTTGATGCATTAAAAATTCTTGATGGTGGACGTATTTCTATTGCTGCAATGGCTTTAGGTATTGCCCAAGGAGCTTATGAGGCAGCAATAAAATATTCAAAAGAGCGTAAAGCTTTTGGTCGTCCTATCTCTGAATATCAAGCAATTCAATGGAAGTTAGCTGATATGGCAACTCAAATTGATGCAGCAAGACTTCTTGTAATGCGTGCAGCAGCACATAAAGATGAAGGTAGGGCAGTAACTAAAGAATCAGCTATGGCTAAGCTTTATGCTTCTGAAGTTGCAGTTAAAGTATCTGAAGAATCTGTTCAAATTCATGGCGGTTATGGATTTACTAAAGATTATCCAGCAGAAAAATATTGGCGAGACTCTAAACTTTGTACTATTGGCGAAGGAACTAGTGAAATTCAGCGAATGGTGATTTCTAGAGAATTACTTAAAAATTTATAATTATTAAGTATAATTATAGGGTTTTCTAAAAGAATATAATTAAACCTGGTTTAATTAACTTAGTTAAAGGTTTAATGCCCGCACAATTAAGGAAAAATAATTTGTAAGGCGTTTTAGCAATTGAACTCAGAACAATTAATTACTGGTATTCTTCAAAAACAACCTCGGGCAATTGCGCGGGCTATCTCTATAGTAGAAAATCGTTCTAACACTGCACTTCCCTTACTACAATCGGTTTTTTCCCACACTGGTAAGGCTTTAACTATTGGTATTACTGGCTCACCTGGTGCTGGCAAAAGCTCTTTAGTTGATAAACTTGCTATTTACTATCGCAAAACTTTTGATAGCTATGTTGGAATAATTGCTGTTGACCCTTCTAGTCCATTTTCTGGAGGAGCAATCCTAGGCGATCGTATTCGGATGCAAACTCTAGGACTAGATCCTAAGGTGTTTATTCGTAGTATGGCAACTCGTGGTAATTTAGGAGGGCTTGCAAGAGCAACTACTGATGCTGTTGCAATTTTAGATGCGGCGGGTTTTGAAAAAATTATTGTTGAGACTGTAGGTGTTGGTCAAGATGAAATTGATATTGTTAAAACAGCTGATGTTTCTATTGTAGTATTAATGCCAGGAATGGGCGATGATATACAAGCTGTTAAAGCTGGTATTATGGAAATTGCAGATATCTTTGTTATCAATAAAGCTGACCACGAAGGTGTTTATCGTACAGAAAAAGAGCTAGAATCTCTACTAAGTATTTCTGAGCGTAGCGATGGTTGGCAAGTCCCAATTATCAAAACTATCGCAATAGAATCAGTAGGAATTCCTGAACTTGAAAAAGCAATTTTACAATATATAGAATTTCAACAAAACCGCGCTAGTGCATTAAATGAACGGCGTAAGCATCTCTCTCAACAAAGAATTATAGAAATATTAAAAGATAGGCTTCTTACTAAAGCTCTATCTAAAGCACTTTCAGATAATGAACTAGATATTTTTGCTCAAGAAGTTGCTTTAGGTCATCGTGATCCTTATTCAATTGTTGAAGAAATTTGTGCTAGACTAAATTTATAAATGCGAATTAAGAGTTGAAAAAATCCCAGCTTTCCTTGAAAGATAATCGGATGAAAAAGATTCGAGAAATCGACAAGGAGAGAAAAAATGAACTGGGAATGGGAATTGATTAACGTGTATTTGTATATTTGTCAACAAT
>JACQZQ010000120.1 GCA_016213785.1 Acidobacteriota bacterium | reverse complement strand
GTGCCTGATGTAGAACTAATGAATAGAGTACAAATAAGGGTATCAACAGTAGATTTAGGAGCAAGGAGAGCAAACTCTACTACAGGTAATTTCTCTATAGTAAAAGGAAATGGACAAACAGGAGACACACAAGCACCAATCGTTAGTTTCCTTTCACCAAAAGGAGGAGAGCGATTTACTTCAGGAGATAGTTTACCCAGCTTTTGCCAGAAAAAAAGGAAGATAGAGGAAATAAAATATAGAAAATAAAGAAGATAAAAGGTAAAGTGACCCGAGTAAGTAAAAAAGAAAAGAAAGGGTCACTTAATGAGAATAAGAATATTATACTTAGTGTGCAGCTTATGTGCATACTTAAGAATGTATAGAAAAAATTTTACAAAACTAGGGTACAAGAATGCAGAAATAATAGTACATGGAATAATATATTTAGAAGGAAAAGTAAACTGTTTGAAAATAGCAGAAAGTTATAAAGAAAAAATAAATCATCAAAGATTAATAGAATTTATAAATAATGGGAAATTTAAATTAAAAGAAGTAATAGAAGAAAGAGTAAATAATATATTAAAAATAGCAATAAAACATAAAGAAAATGTAAGAGATATACTAGGAGAATATATAATATTTAGTATAGATCCAACGGATTTTAAGAAATATAAAGGAAAGAAAACACAAGGAGTAAGGTATAGTGGAGATGGAAAAAGTAAGTATTTAGCACAAACAGTAGTAATGAGTGCAATAATTTATGGGAAAACAACAATACCATTTAAGCAAATATTATATTGGGGAAAAAAGGCCAAAAAAAGTAGACTACAAACAAAGGCAGAAATATTTATATCTCTAGCAAAAAAAGCTACTAAGTATCTCAATCATATGAAAGATAAGCTAAACAAACTACAAACTAAAGAAAATAGCAGTGTTTGATGGAGAAGGAGCTAAAGAAAATATCTTAAAATATTTCCATTTAAATCCAGATTGGGAAGGATTTGTAACTAAGTTCCCTAGGACAAGGAACATAAGCTTGAATAAAGAAAAAATCCATGTTCGTAAATACCTCTCTAATCTTAGTCAAAAAGATTTCCAAAAGGTTTTGTTTAATGGTAAAGAGATTTACTTCCATACATTTAGAGCTAGTATTCCTAGTCTTGCCTTTTTAGGAGAATGTAGCTTTGTTGTTATTCAAACACAAAAAGGTAACTTGTCTCAAAAAACTTTCCGCATTCTCTTTACTAATGTTTCTAATATTTCTACCTTACAGTTTCTTACTATATATAAACGAAGATGGCTTCAAGAAACTTACCATCAAATCTTAAAGGATTCTTTTGGCTTAAAATCTTCTAAGCATCGCCGTTTAGTTGCTTTTTTTCGTCTTATTGAGTTAGGTAATTTGGCTTACTGTTTCCTTGAGTCTCAACGCCTTAAATCTTCCTGTTTTGTTGATTCTCTTTCTTCCATCCGGCAAGCTTTATTACTTAATCAATCTGCTGTAGTTTCCCTTAAACACAATCTCGCTGCTGCTTAACTTCTTTCTTTTCTGTTCTTTGACATCCTTTTTTTCATTTTTTCTGGCAAAAGCTGTGGACAGGTTGATTTTTCTATTACACTTACCAATATTCCTTTTATGTTGTTTTCCTCTACCCTTAAGCTTTCTATTCTAAACCCTTTTGGCATTATCCCTTTATTTATCATTATCTTACCTCTTTTTCTAAATTAAAAGAGGTATTTTACCTTATGTTCTTCTATTGTTCAGCAAAATTTCGGGAGAGCCATTTGGGAATATTTTTTTGTAGAGTTACAAGAAATACAAGTAGAGAAATAATAAGCTGTTTTGTTTTATTACACGCCGAACAAACGTTGCAGCGGACTCGGGTGGTCGGCTCGTTATCACTCGCCGACCGCCCCTCGCCGCTGAACTTTGGGTTCGGCACTTTTAATATCACGACAGTTATAACGATATAGTATGAGGATAGATATGAAATATATAGGGTTACTGGTTATTGCTTTGTATATATGTTTTTGCACTAATAAAGTTGTGATAGGACAAAATGAAGGTGCTGTGAAAACACAGATAAAGGCAGAAGCACTTAAAATATCAACAGAATTGATTAAGCAAATTTACTGTGATGATAGAGTTAATAGTGATGTGCATAATCTTTGGTTAAAAATACGTGTTAATTATGAAAATACTTCAAACTCAGATCTTATTTTATATCGTGGTGATGAAGCCTTTTTCTTTAACATAATGATTAGTTGTAATGAAGAAAATGCACTTGCAAGAAAGTATGAGTACCCCATACAAGCTTGTTCAAGTATCCCACCAAAAAAATTTTCTGTTGAAGCCAAACCTGGAAAAGATTTCATAATATTAAAAGGTAGGCAAATTTTTGCTAAAGAAGCTACAATTCTTTTACTTACAACTAATGCAAGCAGTGATATTATGGACACATTACAAGCAGGTGAATATATTTTACAAATTGCTACTTCAACTTGGCCTGGCACTAATCAACAGAAAAACAGGCTAAAGCATAAATGGGAAAAAGATGGAATGTTATATACATTTAATATTGAATCATTGCCAATGAGATTTTCTATTGTTGAAAACCCTTTAATTGTTGATTGCCCAAAATATAATGAGTAAGTTTTGAATGTGCCGAACAAACGTTGCAGCGGACTCAGGACGTCGCTCGTTAACACTCGCTCCGCCCTTCGCCGCTGAACTTAGGGTTCGGCTGCCGTAAGATGAGTAAATCCAAATAGGTAGCAGAATGAGCGGTAGAAAAGAAGAAGAGGATAGATATTTTATAGAAAGAAAAGATAAGAGAAGCGATAATAACAATAATATGAAAATAGCGAAAAGAAGTG
>JACQZQ010000118.1 GCA_016213785.1 Acidobacteriota bacterium | reverse complement strand
GAACGTTTCAATCCTTGTTCTTATGGAATGGGCACTTCAACCCTAATGATTTTTGAGTTGTTAGGTCTGATAGGTTAGAGTTTCAATCCTTGTTCTTATGGAATGGGCACTTCAACCTGCTAAAGTGTAAGACTTAGTCTTATACTTTTCAAGTTTCAATCCTTGTTCTTATGGAATGGGCACTTCAACAAAGCTGTTACTTTTAGGAAACGGAATAGAAGCATAGTTTCAATCCTTGTTCTTATGGAATGGGCACTTCAACATAGGGCGCGAGCAATATCTTGACTTGTTGGTTTGGGGTTTCAATCCTTGTTCTTATGGAATGGGCACTTCAACTGGGGAACGGACTGGAGGTAAAGTTTATGATTGAGGAGTTTCAATCCTTGTTCTTATGGAATGGGCACTTCAACAAAAATCTGGCGATGAGAAAATAGAAGCTATAGAAAAGTTTCAATCCTTGTTCTTATGGAATGGGCACTTCAACTCTGTATACTCGGTAACAATATTCTGCTTGGAGTAGGAGTTTCAATCCTTGTTCTTATGGAATGGGCACTTCAACATCAATCATAATGAAAGATTATTAAGTTTTATGATTATGTTTCAATCCTTGTTCTTATGGAATGGGCACTTCAACTAAATGAGTTTGTATAGCAGATCTTAATATTCCTACTTGTTTCAATCCTTGTTCTTATGGAATGGGCACTTCAACATTCTCTGGAAGCCGGCAATTGTCCACACGGAAGTCAAGTTTCAATCCTTGTTCTTATGGAATGGGCACTTCAACACAGTGATTACGTGTGCTATAGTGTTGTCGTAACTAAGTTTCAATCCTTGTTCTTATGGAATGGGCACTTCAACGCTTGTTTTGATTCGACATTTCCACCAACAAAAAGTGATGTTTCAATCCTTGTTCTTATGGAATGGGCACTTCAACCAAATTGTGCCAGAGTTCTGGCAATTCCTTCTCCGTTAGTTTCAATCCTTGTTCTTATGGAATGGGCACTTCAACAAACTATTACTTTACTTGCAATTGGTTCTATTATTTCGGTTTCAATCCTTGTTCTTATGGAATGGGCACTTCAACTTCGATTGTCTGAACTAATTACGAATGTAATAGTCACGTTTCAATCCTTGTTCTTATGGAATGGGCACTTCAACTTCTTTGGCTCCAGTCTCAGTTTCCAAAGGAGAAATTGTTTCAATCCTTGTTCTTATGGAATGGGCACTTCAACGGGGAAACCTCTCCGATTGGTAGGATACTGGACTTAGGTTTCAATCCTTGTTCTTATGGAATGGGCACTTCAACGCGATTTTAGCACAAATCCTTCATTTTATTATAGTTGCTTGACTGTATCTGAAATGTTTTTCAGCTTTTTTAGCTATTATAATTCTTTGAAAGATTGTTTTTTGCATTCTTAGCAGCCTCTTAATTGCTTAATGCTAAACAGTTTACCAAAAGTTTTTACATTATACAAATATTTCTGTAACAACAGTCTGCACATTTTGTCTTGGTTGTCGTTGCTTGGGGAAAATAGCCTCGCTCTATTATTTTAAGAATTTGATTAACTATATCTGTCATCTTAATGAAGTCTGATTGAGTAATTTCTACTTCTTTCATCTGAGAATGGCTCATAGTATAGACTAAATAGCCGCGTTTAACAGGCTTTTTATATATTTCACTAATTAACATTGCATAGAGAATTAATTGATATTGATGGGTTTTAAAGGTGTGTTCTCGGAATTCTGTCATTTTATAATCTAGTGGGCTAGCTGAACCATCAGCAAAATGTAGTATTTCATCTACACGCCCTTTTACTCTTAATTTTTCTGAGGCTAGGTAAACATCTATTTCTTTCTTTTGACAATCGATTTTTTTTCTCAAATAACTGGTGTTCTGTTTTTGGCGGCGCTCATGTTCTTGGCGGCCTAATAATACTTTATAGCGTAACTCTTCATGCTGTGCTATTTGCTGGGTGTGTATATAGTAAATAAATCTAGGACAAAACGCCCACTCCATAACATCAGAGGGGGTTATCATTAATGATTTTTCATCAGGTACTAATTTATCTAATTCTAATTGGTGGTCTAATGTATCTATCATAAAAATAACGCTTTCACTTCATCGGTAACTAGTTGTTTATCAAAAGCTTGGCCGAGTAGGGAAACTTTTTTAAAATCTTCTTCACACATAGGAAAAATATAAAGTGCATCACTGTCTAGGTCTATGGTATTGCTACATCGTAGTTCAAGTTCTTTTAATTGAGTTTTATTTAATGTTCCAAGAAAAACAGACTTTTGTACTCGGTAAAGCCCTATTTTTTTACATTCTTTTGCTATTAAATCCCTAGATTTATTATTAGAAATATCATATATAACCCAAACTAAGAACTCATTTGGTTTCATATAGTTTCCTTTTCTAAAACATCTTCATCTTTTTTATCTATAAGTTGATTTGCAAGTAGATGACAATCAAATTGGATTATATCTTTTCGCTTAATATTACGGTTACGATAGCGCAGAGTCTTATCAAAATAGTTGTTAAAAGACTCCAGTAATATGGCTTTGCCAGGTTTGTCTAGTAAAAAACCATTTTCTAGTTTACGAAATAATGAAGGTTGGACTTTTCCTTCAGCAAAAATTGAAATTACGATTTCATCAACCCAAGCCCTATATGGCTCTATTAAATCAAAGACTAAAGACTTTTTATTATAATTATCTGTATGTAATAAGCCTATATAAGGATCTAAACCTGCTAGTAAGCAACTTCGTTCAACAATACCATACAAAACACCATAACCGTAATTTAAAAGGCTATTAAATTCATCTTTGGCAGGATTTCTACTCCTACCATTAAATTGAAATTCTTTAGGCATTAACTGGCTAACGATAGCAAAATAAGCCCGGCTAGAATTTCCTTCTAAACCCATTATTTGGTTACGTTTATCTTCTATATTACCAGTTACAGATGATAGTTTTTCTATAAACTCACGAAGTTTATAAATAGTTTGGGTAATTTCTGAAGATTGGCGAGTTCGTCTGTCTCGTAGATCTAAAAGCAAATCAACTTGATTTTGTATTTTTTGTTTTATCCAACCAAGCACTAAATCTAAACCTACATCTAGTTCAGCTATTTCTAATTGACGGCGACGTATTAATGTGGTGCTACAAGGTCTAGAATGCCAAAGCCGCCCATATGGTTCACCATATTTATCTAGAAAAATCACATCAACATTATGTTCTATAGCTAGTTTAATAGCATCAGTAGAGATACTAGCGGCAGTAGAAATCATTATAGAAGAAACTTTATAAACAGAAAAGCTTTTTTCTTGCTGACCAGCTTTTACAGAAAACATAGCATCTTTACGATGCAGATATGCGCCTGGGGTATTTATAATTAATTGCATTTTTTAGTCCTTAAAAGCCTAGCTCTTTACAAACCAACCATAACCGTGACTTACGGCACGGCCTATAGCAAAATGATCTGGTAGCACTGCATTTGTAGAAAAATGTCCAAGAAAACCTGTTAAGGCTTGATCTTTATAAGGTGCAATAACTGAATGGGTTAGCTCAAAAGCGGCATAAAGCCTTTCAGGGAAATCTATTTTTAAGCCTCGTAGAGTCATTAATATTTGTGCTACTAGTAATCTATCTCGTTCTAAAACCTGCTCAGATAAAGAGAGATTTTGATAAGTCTTATAGTTTTCTTGATTAAATGGAACCCAAGGACTAAGCAAACTATAACGCTCTAAGCGGTTTGAAATAGCAAACTGTCCTTTACGGTAATAAATTTCTGCATCAGATATTACTACTTTATTCTCAGCTAGTTCTAAATGCAGGTCTAGCCAAGGAATTCTTACAATTTTTTCCGCACCCTCATTAATACCCATTATTATTCCTGCATTTCTTTCCCAACGATATTGAATAATAGGATAGCGGTAGACAAATTTGCCGCCTTCATGTTGATGAAAAATTGGTTCATCTGGAAAACTTTTAGCTACAGCACCCCTTAGTTGGTGTGCTCTAGGAGAACCATCTAGAGGGTGTGACCACTTAAAACGAATTATTGCAATATGACAACTACCTAAAAGATTGTGCATGATGGATCCTCTTCATCTAATAATAAGTCTAAACCCGTTTGGGCATTGTAGTATTTGGGTTCTAATACCCAAAAATAAGGTATTATACCTCTATTAATTGGAGTAGCATAAAGATTAGGGTTAATTTTATTGGCATAAACTGATACAGTACGTTTTTGAATCTTTGCAGATAATTTACGTAATTCTGATCTACGCTCCCATCTATCAGCTATCTTTAATGCCTTTTCAATCATAGCTTTTAGCAGGTTATTTTCCTCTTGTTCAAGATCTACTAAATCGCCCTGTTCAATTGGAGTTGCATGTAGGATAAGAAAATCTACCTCTAGAATATGCTCACCTCTAAGTTCTTTTCTAATATCAATATCTTCTAGCCACTCAGCAAAATTTTTTGTTAACTGTTCGCCTAAGTTTTTATTTTCCTTAAGTTTCTGAAAGTATTTTTCTACAATTTCAAATATTTCTTCCTCAAGAATTTCTTCAAGGTTAGATAAAACTTGATGTGTAACAGATAAATGAACTGAATCATAAATTTGCTCATCATAAGGACGATTTTTGTCTGATTGTAGTCTAATAATTTCTACTATAGCACGAAGTTTTAAGCTATTACGATTACAACGGCCAGCTACTTGAATAATTGAATCCAAAGGAGCAAAGTCTCTTATTACATAGTCCATATCTATATCAACACCTGCTTCAATACATTGTGTTGAAACAACTATGCAGGGTTGGCCCTTTTTGATTCTAGAAATTTTAGCTAAGCGATCTTTTGGAGTAACATCAGATGTTATTAAGAATATAGGAACAGGGGAATTTAGTTCATCTACTAAGCTAGAAAGATGTTTCCAGACTCTACGGGCTGAGGCTCTAGTGTTAAGTGTAATTAAAAGCCTAGTTTTAGAGTCTAAGTAGTCTGGGAGTCGAGTTTCTAGTTCTAAGAGAAAATCACTAATTGTTTTAGTTTGCTGGTGTTTTAGCAAAAGTCTATATCTAGAAAAATGTGTAAATATTTGTTTTACTTCTGGCTGTGAACCAACTAATTCAAAAGCATCAAGTAAAATACCTGGTTGAGTTGCAGACATCATAAGTAAACGACTATTAGCTTCTTGGCAAAGTGCCGCTAAAACATTACTTACAGGGTGCCAAAGCTTGCAAGGCAATGTTTGTACTTCATCAAAAATAATTATGCTGTCCATTAAATGATGAAATCTCATCAAATGTTTAGTGTCTGAAGAAAAGATTGTTAAAAGTAATTGATCAAAAGTAGTTAGTATAATTTCTGAACGCCAAGTATCAATAAAAAAATCTGAAAACCTTTGCTCCTTCTTTTCTCCATCAAGATTATAAGAGCGTTCTGAAAGTGAATGACTAGCCATTAAAAGTTCTGTTTGTACATCTGTTTGTGAGTCTATTTGTGTATCTAGAGAATCATTTGTTTGCAAAAGTTCTCGATAAAAGCTTACAGTCTGGTCAATTATTGAAAGATAAGGAAGAACAATAATGATTTGAGGTGCTTTGCCCTTATTTTCTTGTGTCATTTTTTCCCTCATTGTAAGCGCAAAGTCAGCAGCAATAAGGGTTTTTCCAATACCTGTTGGTAAAGTTATAGTATAGAGTTTTGTTATTTTATTAACATTATCATTAAGTGCTTTTTCAAGATTTTCCTTAACTTTAGTACGGGCATGATTACGTATTTGGTTAATTTCTAGAATTTCTTTACTAGCTAAGTATTTGTCTATTAAATCCAGTGAAATAGTTGGGCGTAGTAGAGAAAGAAAAGTTTTTCCTTGATTTTTAAGAGCAAGAAAAGCTTTATCTGCTTCTAATAAGATTGAAAATAGAAACTCTACCCAAATTCTATATTTAAGTTTTTCTTCTTGAGATAGAGCAGAAATCAGGTGCTTACGCCTATTTTCTTTTCTTAGCCAAGTGGCACCATCCCAATAATTACCTATTAGATTAGTAAGGTTAAGTCCTGTTTCTATAGACAGTTGCTCATAGTCAATTTTTTCCATTTGTTTTTGCATTAAATCATCATTTGCTCTTAGGCGGTCTTCTAAAAGACCATCTAAAGAAGCAAAACCGCTATGATGCCCAGAAACAGCTTGGGCTAAAGCTAGAGCTTGAAGGGGTGTCCAGTTTTGGGTTTTAGCCCAAATTAAGGCAATTGCAGTTGATAAGCTAGCATGAGATTTCTCTCTAGGATCCCCTTTATAATTCTTAGGATCAGCAATATAAGACTGAAATGCAGGACTAGCTTTACCTAAATCATGACAATCTACCATTGCTTTTAGAACTAAAGCCGTTTCACTTCTAAGAGAGCAAGTTAGATTTGAGTGCTGCTTAAAGAGAAATTCAGCAGCTACCCAAACCTGTACTAAATGCGATTGTAAATATAATCTAGGGTCATAGTGAGATTGTATTTTCATAACTTAAAAAAAGACTAACTTTCTGTTGCCAACTTGCCAAGCATGAGAAGTATGGATTTTAATTGGTTTGCCATGTCGCTCTAAATAAAGGCTTTCATGCTTAAAAACACGTTCTTTATCAACATTTACAGGCATTCTTAAAAGATATATAGCTACATTATCTTTTGCTCGTAACTCTCCTAGATTTTGTGGGCAAATAGAATCAATCTCATATTCACCTTCTGGTAAATTTTGAGCTTGGCTAAGTTCTTGATACTCAACTTGAGCTAAGAGTTCAGAAAGCCCCATTGACAAAGAAAAGTGCCATTGTTGATTTTGCAAGCGATTTACTAAATCTGTAAAAAGCAACAATTTTGTAGGCAATGCAACAGAAATTAAAAACGACGGTTTCCATAACCATTCTTGATTAATCAAAGCAGCTTTTTCTGGTTTTGAGCTTTCACTCCCTTTATCTTTTGCTTTAACAGTATAGGGTAAAGCTGTAGGCGGATCTTTACGTAACTTCACCCTATGCCAAAACTTTTGAGGTGGTGAGCCTGTTATAGCTACTTTTAAGCCTAGTAGCTCATGTTGTGGAGAATCTTTTTCTAAGCCTAACATTGCTCCAAGCAAACCAATTATTGCTGTACGCGGCGGCAAAGGATAAGTCAAAGCATTTACATTTGCTTCTGCTCTTAGAAAATGTCCATACTTTGCTTGCCAAATAAAAGAGACTACTTCCATAGCTTTAGCCTCCTTAAATCTCTGGTGTATCAATATTTAATGGCAACCATTCTTTTAAGATAGCATTTCTATCGCCCACTAAATTAATGTCTGGTGAGATTTCATAGCGTATCTGTTTAATTCTACTATTTTGTGTAGAAAATCTTTCTTGCAGTTTAGTTAAATCTAGCAAGTAGTCTTCTGGCGAAGACCATTCTGTTTCTACCTTTTCACCACAAGCTCTAGCTCGAACATAATCAACTAGATTACCAAACTGAAACTCTTGGCCGCTATTATATTCAATGCTTACTAGTAATCTTGGAACTTGACCAACTTTAGTTCTAGTATTGCCACTACTACGCACACCACACCAAATAGCTTTTAGTAACAACTCATAATCATCATCTGTCATTCTAGAGAGTTTGGCAGAATGTTCATTAGCTACACCATTAAAAGCAATAAGACCATAGCGCAAGGCTGCATAAGAAGTAAAAGTTCCTTGTTTTTTACTCTCATCGCTTGAAAAAATAGCTGTTCCTTGGATATTTATTTCCTCGGCCTTGTGTATTACTTCACCCATATTAAATTGAACTGCGCCCGTTAAGGTTTTTGGCTCAGGTTCAAGCTTAAAACCAGGCGCTTCTTTAAATGCCAAGGAACTACCAAACCAACGAGCATCTACAAAATCATTTAGCAAAATATCTACTAGTTCGCGTCCATTAGCTTCTTTGCGGTTAATAGCATTTAGATGATGAGCTACACGACCCGTTAAGTTACTAGTACGACCTTCAATATTTCCAACTAATATAGGTTTTCCTTGTAGGGCAACATAGTCCCTAACAAATCGTTTAAGCCTTACATCCGTAACATAGAAAGTCCCATCTGGTAAACGTCTAGGTCTATTTTCATCTGGATCTCCATTAGGATTACCCATTTTTATATCATAAATAAACAGTATCTCTCGCCTTGCTGATAAGCTTGTATTCATAAACTCTCCTTAATTTGTTTTTTTAGCTGGTAAAATGGTAGTTGTCATTGATTGTCCAAGTAGTAAAAAATAGCAGGTAGAGACATTATCTAGCTGTATTTTATCCCCTAACTTAATCCCAAGGTAAGCTATCTCTTTTAGAATCAATTGAATATCATGACTAGCCTCTGTTTCATAAGCTAGCAATTTTTCTCTAATTTTTACATATAATTCTGGTAAATCACGACCTGTTAAATTAAGTCGTTTTAACCAAGTAAGTGCATTTGCTCCAACATTTACACCCTTAGCCGCTTGTACTTGGATTAACTTCCCAAATAAAACCCCAAGTAAAAAAGCAAACGCTTTTTCTAGTGAGTCTATGCCACTACCTTTTGCAAAATATGGCTTAAGCGCTTCCATTTCTGGATTAAAATTTTCAACTTCTTGCATTGAATAAACCTCCACAATTGACAGATATGATAAAAATCTTGCTAGATGACGTACCCAACCGGCTAAAGTTAAGTATTTAGCGGGTTTATCTCCTAATTTTTCTTGTATTAATGAAAGCCAAATTCCTGATTGATTAACTTGCTCTAGATAGCATTGTGCTGTTTGAAGTATTTCTTTCCAAAAAACGTTAACGCTTGAGTTATCTAATCTATCACCACGATAAATAGCTGAAACCAAAGCACGCTTTATTTCAAAAAGCCTAACACTACTATTAAGCTTTTCTGTTCTTTTACCACCAGGGCGTTCAAAAAGTTTATGAAGGAAATTTAACCCTAAATCAAATTCTGTTTCATCCAAATAAACTGTTGGGGCTAGAACGTGTTGCCATTGTCTTTGTCCCCTATTTACTTGACTAAGTTGATTTAATCTAGATGGTAGAATTTCTGTTACCACACCAGTAAATTTTTCTACCACTTGACCAAATGTAGCCCAAATTATGTGTAGCACTAAGCTTGAGTCTTTTTGGTCTTTAAAAAACTCCAGTAAATCTCTTTCATGAGAAGCAATATTATCCTGAGTACCTTTATCAATATATTTCTTAAAAGCATCTATAAAATCAAAACGTGTTTCTTGATCAGCCACTAAATCAGCTAAAACTAAGCACTTTGCCCCAGCAATTCTAGTAATAAAGTTTTTCATTAAATGATTTTTGAAAATATAGAGAGAATCAGCACAATCCAAACAAAGAGCATAACTTTTCCAAGACCAAGATTTCCTTAAACTAGGAAAAGCCCCTTCCCTATCCATATTAGATAAATTTAGCCCTGCCCCTTTTAATCCATTAGGGTATAACGAGATATTATTTTCCCCACATAAAGGACATTCGCCATTTTCTTTTATTGGAGCATCGCTTGTAAGATATTTTTCACTAGCTAAAACTTGAGCTAAATACTCTTGATATTCCTTTCTATCTCCAGGCCAAGAGCCTTCTTTATCGGCTACTGTAAGAAATACAGTATTTTTTTTCTCTGGGATAAGGCTAATAGCGGCAGCAAGTATTGATGGATATTGGCAATTGTCTCCGACTTCGATAGCTTGCCCATTAAAAACCATTTTGCTAGCAGATAAAACACTAACAACTTCACCAAAATACTTGCTCCAAGGCTTATTTTCTTTGCTAAGCTCTTCAAAATATTTCTGTGTTGAGTTTTGAATTTTTTGCGAAGGGCTAAGCTTTTTATCAGTAAAAGATCGTTTTATTACTGGCCCAATAGCAGATGATTGAGAACCTGTTGGTTTATTAAAAGGAAGCCGCTTTATATCTTTTATATCTGAAACTGTCATTTGAACAGTATTTTCTTCGCTACTAGGAGAGAGAATATAAACTTGTTCTATTTTTTCGGCTGCTTCTACTAACATTTCATTTAGTTTTCCAGCATTAACTTCTCTAATATCTTTTAGACCTATAGCTTTTTCTATAGGCAAACCACATTCGTCTTGTAGATGAATTAGAGTAATATTGCGCATTGCCTCTAACATGTTTATCTCCAATATTTAGAAAAATAATTTATTATTCTTTTGTACTTTTCGCAAAATGTACTTTATAATATAACACTCTTACCTTGTAAATATACGATAGCTTTCCGCCTTAATATGTTTATAATTATATGTAGCGTGCTATCTTAATCACTACATATTAACTTCTTTCAAATAAAATTAAGTATATAAGACAGGGTTTTGTTTTATAGTACTTATGCCAATAGATGAGAAATAATAATGAGGGCTAGTAATGAGTAAATATGAGAATTTTAAACATCTTGTACTTCTTATTGGGACTAATCCATTGCCTAGTTTTGTAGTTGCCGATTATTTTTTGAGGACTAATTCACAAGTAAGAAATGTATGGCTTGTTCATTCTGAAGAAAACTTGCTGCAAGGAGGTACAGGTAGCCAAGCAGCAAATCTTGAAGGGCTAATACGTAAGCGATGGGAAAATAAGCATCCAAGCTTAAAATTTCCATTAGAGAAAATTTCATTATCAGATGTAAGTGATGCAGTAAAAATTCGTAGTGAGATAGAAAATAAGATGTTAAAAAGGTGGAATCCTTCAGAAGGCTTTCACTTAGACTATACTGGTGGAACTAAAGCAATGGCAATACATATTTATGTACGCCTGCAAGAATTAAAAAACTATCAACAATCATTCTCATATCTTGACGCTAATAATTTTAGATTAATAGGAGATGATCAAAAGATTATTGCAGACAAGTTAAGAGATAAAGTTTCAATGGAATTTGCAGAATTAATCGCGCTACATGGCTTTATAAGAGCTAACAGAGATGAGCCTTCAACTATTGATAAAGCAGAACAAGAGAGGTTATTTGACAGCTTTATTAATACTGATGGCAAAGACTTAAAAGATGGCCGATGGCTAGAAACATATCTCGCTGAAAAAATCCGCAATAAAATGGGGCATAAGCTAAATGATAATAATATTTTACAAAATTGGAAAATTAAAAAAAACGGTTGGGGAAAAGATTTTGAATTAGATGTAATTTTGCTTTATGGCTATCATTTGGTTGGTTTATCCTGCACTATAGGCCGTAAAACAGAAAAAGTAAAATTAAAGGGTGTTGAAATTATTCAAAGATGCAGACAAATTGGAGGAGATGAAGCAAGATCAATTATTGTTGGAGGTTTAGATCAAGGCAATACAGAAATGCTACAAAAAGAACTTGAGTATGAATCTGGAGGGGCAAGAAAAAATATTCTAGCTCTTGGCATTGCTGATTTACGTAACGAGAATATTTACCTTAAAAAGATAGAAAATTTTGTATTTAATTAAAAAGGACTGTATTCAATGAGCAATTGCTACGCGGTGTTGCTTGATAGTGTATCTATTCAAAAATATATTTTTGCTAGTAATAAACTTATAGAAAATCTTGGCGCTTCTTATTTAGTTAAAGAGATCTATAAAGGTTATCTAGCTAATGCATTAAGTAAAGTTAGTAGAATAGCACTTGAAGAAGTATTAAACAGTTTAGATTATTGGGAAAAGAGTGATTTATTAGAACCAACCTTTTCAAAGGTTTATGATATAGGTTATATCGGTGGTGGCAATGCATTGTTGTTTTTTGAGAAAGAAGAACTAGCACATAAGTTTATTGAGGAGTGGACAAAATTATTACTTATTGAAACACCTGAGTTGACAACTGCTGTAGCTTGTTTTGATTTTCCTAAAACTTCAGATAAATTTTGTGAAAGCTTACAATCGCTTTATACCAAACTTAAGGAAAATAAATCAAAGAGCATTCCTATCAACTATCTTCTTAAACATGGGATTACAGCAGAATGCATTAGAAGCGGTTCTTCTTCTGAAGTATACAATGAACATGAGAAAACATATCTCTCAGCGGCAACAAATGCTAAGCTTGAGGCCGCTCGCCTATCAAAGAAAGAGGTTGAAGAGATATATAAAGAGGAATTAACAGATCGTTTCTGTTTTTCTAACAAGCTTGAAGAACTCGGTAGTATCCTTGGTGAAGATAGCCATATCGCTATTGTACACATTGATGGAAATAGTATGGGAGAGCGTTTTAAGGCAGCCCCCTCATTAAAAGCAATGCGCGAACTTTCAAAAACAGTTGAGTTGGCAACTAAGCAAGCATTTAAGGCAGTAATTAAAGAAACTGTGAAAGACTATGATGCTATTATGCAATCGCTTGGTTTTGACCGAAAATCAAATGACCCTACACGTAAATATCCTAAGAGCGATAACAAGTATATCCTTCCTATTCGTCCTATAATTTTGGGTGGGGACGATGTGACTTTTGTTTGTGATGGGAAGTTAGGGATATATTTTGCAAAGATTTTTATTGAAGCTTTTATGCAGGAAAAAGTGAGTGATGGTAAAGACTTAACAGCTTGTGCTGGCATAGCAATAATAAAAACAAAATATCCATTTTATAGAGGAGTTAGACTTGCAGAAGAATTATGTAGAAATGCTAAGAAAGAACGCAAGATAAGTAATAGTTCTGATTCTTTTCTAGACTTCCAAATTTCATTAGGTAGTTTGGCTGGCAAATTAAGCGATATACGTTTGCACTTTGAAGTACCACAAGGGAATTTACTTTATCGGCCATTTAAAATAGTACCCAAAGACCAAGATAAGAGTCTTGAGATGTTTCTTAACAAAGTAGCAGAGCTTTATAAGGTTGAAAGCAATTTACCAAACAACAAACTAAATGAGCTTAGAGAAGTGCTTAGTTTATCTAATGAGTCAGCAAAGAAATTTTTACAGCAACTAAAAATACGCGAAGAGAAACTACCAGAGATTGAAGGTCATCAGTATAGTGAAACATTGTTTGAGGGCGGGAAAACCCCTTATTTTGATATGATTGAATTAGGGAAATTTTATCCTATTAAACTAATTAAACTAAAAGATAGTGGTGCTAAAAAATGAAGAATTATATATTGCAGTTAGAACTATTATCACCAACACTAGTAGGCTCAGGTATTGGATATGGTACAAATATAGACAGTGATGTTGTTTTTGATGATAGTGGTATTCCATTTATTCCAGCAAAGCGAATCAAGGGTTGTTTATTAGATTCTATTAGAGAAGTTGAAACATTATTTTCTATTGCAGATATTGAGAAAAGCGAAATTCAAATTAAGCAAGCCTTTGGTAAAACTGGCGATGAAAACTCTGCACTTATTTACTTTTCAAATCTTTATATCAAAGACTATGAGCAAAACAGAGCGTGGCTAAGATATTTCCTAAAGTCAAAAAATTATAAAAATATTGTTACTAACGAACAGATTTTGAAAACATTTACTGAAATAAGGCAACAAACCAAAATTGATAATGGTGGGGTTGCTTATGAACACTCACTCCGAACAATAAGAGTCTTAAATAAAGGTTTAACATTTTATGGGAATGTAGAAATAAGAACAGATCAAGAACAAATAACCAATACTTTGCTTCTAGCTTGCTTAAATTTTCGCCGTTTTGGTACTAAGCGTAATAGAGGTTTTGGGGAAGTAAAATGTTTGCTTTTCGAGTCTGGTGAGGTTTTGTCCATAAACAAAAAACTGGAGAGTTTATGTATAGTTTGAGATATAGAATCCTACTTAAATCCCCTGTAGTACTGGCAACCGTATTAGGTGATAGAAATATGGTACACACAAGAAAGTTCATACCAGGAACAGTAGTATTAGGAGTACTTGCAGAAAGATTTATAAAAAAACAGGGAAGTAATTTTAATAGCAAATTTGCCCATAAGGATGAGACTTTCTACAACTGGTTTTTAGCTGGCAGGCTTAAAATTAGCAATGCTTATATTTTCTCAAAAGATGAGTATGGTGATTATGCTCACTATCCATCACCCTTTTCTCTTGAAAAAGAGAAATACGATGAAAGGGTTTATGATTTTCTTTTTCATGAGAGTGTTGACTCAACAAGTGGAATAGATGATTTTTGTTTTTTTGGTGAAGGAAAAATACAAACTAGACAAGTAAAAACCTCTATTAATTTCCATCATGCTAGAGATTCTGAGAAAGGGAGTTCAAAAGAAGGCATGATTTTCAATTATGAGTCAATTTCTGGTGATCAAATATTTGAAGGTAATTTATTTGGTAATGAGCTTGATCTAAAAGGTTTATTAAGTGTATGTGGAAATAAATGGGATGCCTCTATTGGGCGCTCGCGTAGTGCTGAATATGGTAGAGTTGAGTTTTTAATAGTTGATGAGAATGTTGTAGAGGAAAAGAAACAAGTTGCTTGGCTTGAAGTCAAAAATGAAGATGATGAAGATGATGAAGACGATTATGAAGAAGGAAAATCTAAATCTGCTAAATACATATCTATGGCGTTACTTTCAAATTTAATTTTATATAACGAATATGGCTATCCTACTGTAGAAGTGCATGATTTGTGCAATGAGTTAAATAAATATATTAGCAATATTGCTATACATAAATCATTTGTTAAAAGCGCTGAAGTTGAAAATTTTGTTGGGGTGTGGCAAATGAAAAAAACTTCTGAAACTTGCTTTGCTGCTGGCTCAACTTTTTTATTAGAAGTTGAGCGTAATGAGGCAAATATTAAGCAACTAACAGAACTCCAACAAAATGGTATTGGCGAACGAACACATGAGGGGTTTGGTAGATGTGTTTTTGGGTTACAAACTAAAGCAGAACCCTTTGTTGAAGATGAGAATAAAAGAGAACAAGAACAAGAAATTGATAATTTAGTAAAACCACAAAAGGACATTCCTGATATTGCTAGAGAAATTATATATAAAATAGTAAAAGAAGATATTGTAGGAAAAATAAAGTTGAAAGCTATGGAAGATCAAGAGCTTTTTTCCCCATTTCCACCTAACGCATTGCTTGCTAAGTTAGAAGCCATAATAAAGAATTGCAGTAATCGTATCGATTTTGTTGAAAAGATAAGCAGATTACGAAAAATTGCAACTGATCATCTTGAGCATTGCTTTAGCCGAGAAAGAAATCTACTAGAGCTTATAGCTGGTTTTAAGGTAGATAAAAATTCAATGGAAAATTTAAAGGAGCACATTGATCCTAAAATTTATAACAAATTGCACTTGCTCCTAAAAGAGCAGTATATATTGATTAAAGAGTTAGAGGAAAAGATAAGTAGAAAGCTAAATACTTCAGAGAAATTACTTTTACTAAGACATGTAAAGTTTTGTGAAAACCCTATTGATTTAGAGGATTTTTTTAAAGACCTTAAAAATGAACACCTAAAGTTACTATATGAAGAAATCAGCATTCGCCCTGAAGAAGATGAAAAGCTGAAAGCTGAACTTTTTAAGACTTATTTTACAACCTTCTTTTTGACGATGCGAAAAAAGGCAAGTGCTAAAAAGGCAAGTGCTGAAAAGGACGGACTTAATGGCTAATAAAGTTAAAGGAAAGATTTTAATAAAAGGAATAATTCAGTGCTTGTCACCAATTCACGTTGGTAGTGGCAAGAGTAAGCATAGTGATTCAGATATCCAGTTTGATACTATAGGAAATCCATTTATTCCAGCAACTAGCTTTATTGGGGTTTTACGCCATGAGTTTGAAGAGTTAAGATCTGAATTTGAGAAATTAGAACCTGAATGGGAACAAAAGTTCAAAGACTTTTGGGGATATACAGAAAAAGAAAATAGCCAACAAAGTGCCATTTTTTCTTCCGACCTAACTTTTTTAGCAGATAAACCAGCAGAAATTTTTATACGTGATGGGATTCGTATCGACAATAAAAAAGGTATAGCTCAAGAACATAGTAAATTTGATTTTGAGGTAATAGAAAGAGATAGCCGCTTTCAGTTTTATATCGAACTTACATATCATGAAAAAAATGAAATATTTGTAAAGATATCTGCTCGAACTATTTATGATTTACTCAAAAAAGGACACATTCAAATTGGAGCAAAAACCAATACTGGATTAGGGAAAATCTCTCTATTAGAAGACAAGACAACAGTCTATGTTTTTGACTTTTCAAAAAAAAAGGATGTTTTTTATTGGCTTACACAAAACTTCTCGCAGGAAAACGCTATTTCATTAAAAGACTTAGACTTAGACTTAGCACGACCTTTAAGTTATTCTAATGGCTATTTCAGTATTATAACTAGGCTAAAGCTAAAAAATTCGTTGATTGTGCGTTCTTACAGCCGTGAACCAGAAATGCCAGACACAACACAGCTTAAATCTAAAAATGACTTTGTAATTCCTGGGTCTTCTCTTAGAGGCGCAATCCGTTCAAGGGCTGAACGGATTGCCAGAACTCTTGATTTAAAAAATGTTGAGCAAATTATTACTGAGTTATTTGGCAATGTAGATGATAAAAACCGATCAAAAACTGCAACAAAAGGTAAAATTAGAATAGAAGAAATAAACCTTAAAGAGAATGATTTTAAGGCTGAGTTACAAACACGTATCAAGATTGATCGATTTACAGGAGGAGTTATTGAAGGAGCATTATTTGATAGTATGCCTATTTTTGCTCCTTCTAAAGAAAATATTGTTACCATTGAAATTAAAATCCAAAATTATAAAAAGCGCGAAGCTGGGTTGTTATTGTTAGTGTTGAAAGATCTGTGTAGTGGAAATTTAGCAATTGGAGGCGAGAAAAATGTAGGTCGAGGTGTCTTTGAAGGCATATCTACAGAAGTTTCTTGGGATAAAGAAAAAATAGTTTTAGAAAAAGATATAAGTAAACTGTCATCAGATAAAAAACGTAAGCTCGAAGATTTTGTTTATGCATTACAAGAGGAGTAGTTTTAATGGATGCAAGTTGTAGTTTGAAGACTAATGGGCTTGAGCTAACAGAGATTTCTACATACTCTGAGCCACTTCTTGATATAAACCGTGAAAAACTTGATAAGACCTTAGCTAATATGTTTGTACAAGAAAATTCTATGAGCAGGGCATATGTAGTTGCATGGCTTGATTATGAAGTGTTAATCGGCATTTGGGAAAACCAAGAATTTATATTTTATAATAGTAAAAATTTAGACCTAAAGTATGTCCAACGATTGCGGATCTTTAATCAAGAAAAAGAACTTTTTTTATGGCGAACAAATGAACAATTAAAAGGTAGATTACGCCAAGATAACCAAGAAGGTAGTAAGGTTGCCACAGTTATAGCAAAGCAGCTTATTTTTGGAACTAAAAGCAAACCATTAGATAATTTTTTTACAGAAATATATGAAGATCGTGGAATAAAGCTAATACTTCCATTTACGAACCTAATGGTTGATGATAAAGATAAAAATAACCGTATCTTTTTACAAACCCATAATTACATCAAAACAACTCTTACACACCAAGCCACTTACTTTGATTGTCGTTTTGTAGCATTTATGAATGGTAAGAAAAAGCTGTTTTAGGAGAAACATGTATGGAAAAAGCAACGCTCTTAGTGTGGAAATCAAAAAAGGAAAAGATTGTAGTTGAGTTGCAATTTGAAAATGGAAAAAAGATGCCTCTTTTATTGCAATTGAAAAATACAGAATTAAACAATACAGAAGTCCAAGTTACCCGCGAGAACGGAATACCTGTATTAGTAGTAGAAGCAAATGGTAAAGTTTTGTTTCCTAACAATCCACAAAAAAATATCCCTACTCCTACAAGCGGGCATAAAAAAGTTATACCACCAAAGCCAGATATTAAAGCACCTCCACCTAAAAAATCTCATGACCAATCTACCTCTATTAATAAAGAAAATCTTTCCTCTAAGCAAAATGATAGCCAATCTATGCCTACACAAAATTCAGAGTATAAATTAGAATATGATCAGGTTAGCTATGTTTCTTATTCAGCTTTTGCTCCCTATAATTTTATTCCATTAAATGAAAAAATTGTTTGCAATAATTTACCTGTTCCAGAGTTGAATAAATATGACACAACTAAAAATACTGGTTGGATAGAACTTGAAATAGAAGCAATTACCCCACTTTATATTCGTGGAACGTTAACAAAATCTGATATCGAGAAACAGTTAGACAATAAAGATAAATCTGACTTTTTTGCTCCAGTTAAAAAAATTAGTATTCCTGGTAGCTCTTTACGTGGTATGACTCGAAATATGGTAGAGATAGTTAGTTTTAGCGAGTTTAAGTTTTTTGAAGATAGGAGACTTTATTACCGAGGGCTTGCTGATCAAAGTAATTTACGTGAAGAATATCAAAATAAAATGGCTTCATTTGATAGACAAAAAAGAAGGACACAATACAACTTTTCAGTGGGTATTTTACGAAAAAGTACTGATAAAAAAGATAGACTCCATTTTGAAATTAAGTCTTCTGGCAATAGATTTGATAGGATTTTGAAATCTGATGCAAAGAATCTTGTTGAGAAGAAAGGTGAAAAATATGAAGAATTTAAGTTTTATAGGCTTGGAAAGGATTTTTTGGTAGTTTCTGGTAATGTGCCGAATAAAAAACGTGATTGGGTAATTAACTATCCATATGATGATGCAGAGGTAATAGCTATTCTAGATGAGGATATAAAAAACTATAAACAAGATCGTACTCGCGGAGAACAGGTTCCAGACATACTAGAACAGGCCAGAAGAGGCGAAGAAATACCATGTTTTTTTGTGCGCTGGACAGATAGAGAAGGTAAGAATAGGGTTTCGTTTGGTCACACGGGCATGTTTCGTTTAGCTTACGAAAAAACTATTAGTGCTCATATCAAACAAAATTTTGAGTCTAATGCTAAATCATCAACTGAATGTGAAAATAAAATCGATTTTGCAGAAGCTATTTTTGGTAATGAGAAAAAGCATTCGGGAAGAGTTTTCTTTGAAGATGCTTTTCTTATTGATGAACAAACTGACCTACAACTTGATATAGTATCCCCCAAAATTTTATCTTCGCCTAAACCTACTACATTTCAACAATATCTTGTCCAAAATAGCACAGAGATAAAGCAGTTAAACCATTACAACAGTAATTCAAGTATTCGAGGATATAAATGCTATTGGCACAAATCGGGTGAAAAAGATAAATGGGTTGAAATGGACAAAAAATTGATCGATAAAAACCCCAAGCTGTATACAAAAATTCAACCAGTAAAACCAGGAACACGATTTCGTGGAAGAGTTCGCTTTGAAAATCTTTCTGGTGAGGAGCTAGGTGCTTTACTTTTTACCTTAGATTTACCAGAAGGTTGTGGACATAAACTAGGCATGGGTAAACCACTTGGTTTAGGTTCCATTTCTGTTACACCAACACTCTATCTTTCTGACGTAAAAAAACGATACACAGATTTTTTTGCAGAATGGCACAATGATATTGCTGTAAGTGATCAATTATTGGAGAAAAAACGGCTATTTGAACAATATATTCTGAAAGAGCTTAACGAAAATGATAAATCTTCTCTTTGGCAGAACAGCCGATTACAAGAACTATTAGTTATGTTGCGCTATGATATTGGGAAAAGCTTGGAAAAAGACGGTAAAAATCGATATCTTAATATTGAACCGCAAAATGAGTTTAAAAACCGCTCTGTATTGCCTAAGCCATCTAGTTTAGTTTCTAAAGATTAGCAATATTAAAAATATTCAACATTACTTAACCGAACATCCTATTTAGCAAAGGTGTTCTGAAAGATTCTCTCTTTCTCATGGTTTAATTAGATTTAAGTAAACAGTCCAATTTCATATTTCTGTTCCATTACTCCCAGTCTCCTCTGAACCAGGCTTTTTTAGCTTGACATTAAATTAATATATTTATAGTATAACCATCCGGTTGGTAAGTTTATTATGACAAAAAAACAAAATTTGGCTGTAAGAGAACATATTTTAAGCGTTGCTCAACAATTAATCTATGAGCAAGGATTTAAGGGTGTGAGTATGGAAAATGTTGCTGTTGCAGCTAAAATAAAAAAGGCCAACCTTTTTCATTATTATCCAACTAAAGAAGCTTTAGCCTTAGCAGTCTTTGATTATGCTAGCGATGGTTTTAAGCAATGGATAAATTCTTATTTAATAGATAGCTCTGATAGTCCTCTCAATAATATCTCTCAAATGTTTGATTCTGTAATTCTTTCAATGCAAGAAAGTCATTGTAAGTTAGGTTGTTTTGTCGGCAATTTAGCTCAAGAACTCAGTAATTACAATGAGAATATTAGAATTAAAATCTCTAACCTCTTTAGCTATTGGATAGAACAATTAGGTAACTTTTTAGCTCTAAAACAAACTCAAGGCCATTTCCATACAAGCTTTAATCCTAATTCTACGGCTGAAGTTATTATTTCGCTTCTTGAAGGTTCTTTACTAATTGCTAAAGCTAAAAAAGACACTCAAACGATAGAAAATGCTAAACAAATGGCATTAAGCTATCTTAAAACTTTTATTATCTAATTTTTTTACTTTATAATCTGACCAATTGGATGGTTAGTTTATAAACAAATAGGAGCCACAAATGAATAATATTTATGTAGTAACAGGTGCAACTGGAAATATTGGTAAAAGATTAGCTGAAAAACTATTAGCCTCAGGCAAAATTGTCAGGGTAATTGGTAGAGAAGCAGCTAAATTAAGTTCTTTAGTAGATAAAGGTGCTACTGCTCTTATTGGTAGTTTAGAAGATGAGAGCTTCTTAAACACGGCTTTTCAAGGTGCAACCTATTTATTTGCAATGATTCCGCCTAACTTTATTGCTGAAGATCTACGGGCTTTTCAAAATAGAGTTAGTAAAGCTTTAGTAAATGCTGTTAAATCAACAAATATTACTCATATAGTTACATTAAGTAGTTTAGGGGCGCATTTACCTAGCGGAACAGGCCCAATTCTAGGTTTACATGACGCTGAAGAACAGTTTAATAAGCTAGAAAAAGTAAATGTATTGCATTTAAGACCTGGTTTCTTTATGGAGAATTTACTTAATGGCATAAATACAATCAAAAGTTTAGGATTTAATGGTAGTCCTCAAGATCCTAATATTGCTGTGCCAATGATTGCAACTAAAGATATTGCTGATGTTGCATTTGATGCATTAAGTTCCCCTTCTTTTATAGGTAAAAGCACTAGAGAACTCTATGGTCAAAGAGATCTAACCATTCTTGAAGCTACTAAAGTATTAGGTAAATACATTGGAAAGCCAGACTTAAACTATATTCAATTTTCTTTTGCAGATGCAAGAAATGCTATGTTAGGTCTAGGTTTTTCGGCTAGTTTAGTTGATGCAATGTTAGAAATGTATCAAGGTATTAATAATAAGTCATTAATTGGTATAGAAAAACGTTCATCATCAAATACTACTCCAACTACTATAGAAGAATTTGCCGAAGAAATCTTTGCTCCTGCTTATGGAGTAAATCAATCTACTAGCGCTAATGTATAGGTACTAAGCTTATTATTATAAATAATAAACTTAGGATAATTACCAAAACTAAAATTATGTTTTAGCCAATTTTAGCCAATTTTAGCTGATAGGCTATAAAGCTTATCAGCTAACCATTTTTTATAATACCCTCAAATACATTTAATTAAAGCTTAAATAATTTATTTATAAGTTTAACCCTGATTTTCACGCGCATTCAAAATACAGAAAAATAAAACTTTGTTATAATATTTGCCTTTCATAACCCTCAAGGAGATCACTTAAAGATGCGTCCAAGTAACCTAGCTTATCTTTCTGTAGTGTGTTTAATCTCTTTATTTTTAATAATTTCTACATTTTTTTATTGTTTAACTAATAAACCAAATTCTGAGTTAGTAGAAAGCTCAAATTCTTTTAGCCAAGATCAAAATATTAAAGCTAAAGCGCTTGAAAACTATGCAAAAATACCATTAAGTTTTGAGGCTAACCAAGGTCAAGCTGATGATAAAGTAAAGTTTTTCTCTCGTGGTAAAGGCTATTCTTTTTTGCTTACTGAACAAGAAACTCTACTTACCTTAAAAAACGATTCTCAAGAAAAAACTAGCTTGGTCAAAATGAAGTTCTTAGGCAGCAATCCTAAGCCTAGAATAGAACCTATAGATAAAAGATTTGGTAAGACAAATTATTTTATTGGCAATAATCCTAGCAACTGGCACACTGACTTACCTATTTATAATAAAGTAAAATATAGTGAAGTCTATCCTGGTATTGATGCAATTTATTATGGAAATCAACAACAAATAGAGTATGACTTGTTAGTAAAACCTGGAGCAGACCCTTCTCAAATAAGCATTCAAATTGACACTAATAACTCTTCTGCTTTAGAAATAGATTTAGAAGGAAATTTAGTTATTGAAACTTCACAAGGGAAACTTCTTAAACATAAACCTATTATTTACCAAGAAATAGAAGGAGAAAAACAGATCATTGCAGGTAATTATAAGCTTAATGGCGATAACTTACTTGGATTTGAACTAGGTGAGTATGACATTACAAAACCCCTAGTAATTGACCCAATATTTGTTTACTCTACTTACTTTGGTACAACTGATAATGATAAAGGTTATGGTATTAATGTTGATAAATTAGGTAATATCTATATTACAGGAGAAACAGTTTCTACAGTTTTTCCCTTAAAGAACCCTATTCAGACTAAAGAAAATGATAGCAGTCTAGAAATTTTTGTTACTAAATTAAATCCTACTGCTACAGAAATAATTTACTCTACTTATTTGATTGGAAATGATATAGATAGAGGGTTTGCTCTACTTATTGATGCACAGGGAAATACTTATTTAACAGGAGAGACTTATTCATCAGACTTTCCAACTGTAACACCATTTCAAGCTAAAGGTGGTGGTGGAGCTAATATAGATGCATTTCTTGTTAAAATCAGCCCTGAAGGAAATAAGCTCCTTTACTCTACTTATTTTGGAGGAAGTCAGGTTGAAAGAGCTTTTAATATTGCATTAACAGCAGGAGGAAATATTGTTCTTGCTGGAGAAACCAATTCCCCTGACCTACCAGTAAAAAACGCTTTTCAACCTAAAAAAGGTGATAACTTTAGCTTTGATGCTTATGTAGTCCGCTTTAGTCCTGATGGAAGTAGTATAGATTTTGCTACTTATTTTGGCGGAAACGATTTAGATAAAGGTCATGGGATGACAATTGATTCTGACGGGAATATTTACTTAGCAGGAGAAACTAATTCCACTAATCTTCCTGTTAAAAATGCTATGCAACCATCAGGTGGTGGAACTACTAATATTGATATTTTTATTGCTAAATTTACTCCTCTTGGTGTTTTAACTTTTGCTACTTATTTTGGAACATTGGATTTAGATAGGGCTTTTGCTATTACTGTAGATTCGGCTAAAAATATTTATCTTACTGGAATGACTAATGCGATTGATTTTCCTACAGTTAAACCACCTCAACCAGGAAAAGCAGGCCAACTCGATGCTTATGTATTAAAACTAGACCCAACTGCTAAAACTGTTTTATTCTCAACATTTTTAGGTGGTAGTAGAGATGAAGTTGGTCTTAATATCGCTGTTGATACTAGTAATAATATTTATGTATATGGTCAAACTGGCTCTCTACAAGATTTTCCGACCCTAAGACCTTTACAAGCTACAAGCACAGGCGGTTTTTTTGATACTTTTTTAACTAAATATAATGGAAATGGTGAGGTGGTTTTCTCTACATATATAGGCGGCAGCAATGTTGATAGCCCAGGCAAAATGGCACTTGATTTAGAAGGAAATGTTTATCTAATTGGCGATACACCATCACTTGATTTCCCTACAGCTAATGCTTTTAACCCAAACAAAGTTGGAAGCGATGATATTTTTATAATTAAGATTAGTGATCCTGTAATTAATTGTCCTAAAGTTTCTTTTTCTCCAAACAATTTACAAGAAGCTTTTATTAACACTTTTTATAACCAGACAATAAGCATTGCTGCTAGTACTATACCTTATACATTTAACTTAACTGGTAAACTACCTAGTGGTTTAATGTTTAATTCTAATGGCTTACTTTTTGGCACTCCTACAGAATCAGGATCATTTAATTTACTTATAACCGCGACAGATCCCAATGGTTGTGTAAATACTCAACAATTTACTTTAGTAGTAAGAGAGGTTGCAGGAGATTTTAATCTTAATATTTCTCCAAGTTTGCAAAGCATTTCGGCTGGCACAAGTACTAGTTTTAACATTGATTTACAAGGAGCAAGTAATTTTTCTCAAGCTGTTACAATTAGTGCTAGTATAAATGCCCCTGGTGCTAATATTTCCATAAACCCTGTATCAGTAACAATTACACCAGGAAATCGCACAACATTTACTGTTAGCACTACAAATAGCACTCCTTTAGCTCGTTATCCAATTACATTTACTGGCACAGTAGGAAATTTAGCCCGTAGTCAAATGGCTATATTAGAAGTAACAACAAATGCCCCTGATTTCACTATTTCCTTATCTCCAAATTCAACAAGCTTAATGGCAGGAGCATCAACAGACTTTATAGCTAGAATACAGCCTATTCGAGGTTTTAGTGCTCCTGTAAGTCTACAAGCTATGTTTAGCCCTGCTACTAGTGATTTAACCCTTAGCCCTCAAACTACAACAATTATGCCTAATAATAGTGCTACATTTACAGTTAAAGCTTCTAGCATTGCATCTGGAACATTTACAGTAATGTTAACAGCAACTTCAGGGCAAATAACACGTACGGCGACTGCAACAGTAAATGTACTATTACCAGATTTTCAAATTACATTTAATCCAGCACAAGTAAATATCACTCGTGGGCAAAGTGGACAGTTTACAGCTAATATTTCTAGGAGCGGAGGTTTTACTGGTAATGTTACGGTTAACCCTGATCCAACTCAATTAAAAGCCCTTAAAATTAAAGTTAACCCTACATCACAAACAACAAATGCAGCTACTACAACATTTAACTTTAAGGTTAAGACTAAAGCTCCTTTAGGTAGGCAACAATTGAGTTTTACAGGTAGAGACGAGCAAGGAAATATACGTAGCGGGACACTAACATTAATAATTCAATAAACACTAAAAGCACAAGTGTTTTGCTTGTGCTTTTAGCTTAAAAAATAAATTTTAGCAAAGGAAATTAATCAGGAACGTACACTCCCACTTGTATATGTTTTTCCAACATACGAGCTAAATGCTCCCGTTCCTAATATTTAAGCTTTTTTACAAAAGCTTAAATATTTAGGGCTTATTTTTAGAATTATAGCTAGCTTAAATTCCAATCTTTTTTCAAACACTCTAATAATTCTGCCTCTGCTGGAGAAAGCCCATCAACTTTACAAACATCTTGGATACCTTGTACTATTTTTTCTAAAGCATCTTTAGGCACAACATCTTGAGCAAAAATTGCGATAGTCTCTTTTAACACTTCTACATTGCCATTGTTTTTCATATCTTCAAGACAGCCTAAAACTAACTCTTTTAGGTCAGTATTAGATTTTAATGCTTCTAGTACAGCTTTAATATAAACACAAGTAGTCTGTATTTCTTGCTCGGAAAGTTGTCCATCTGAGGCTGCAAAAAATAACATTAAATGACAAACTCTATATTCCATAGAATATCTACTTAATGCTTCTCTTGCTGCTTGTTTGCTATCGCTCATAAATCTTAATATCTCCTTTGTTTATTACCTATAGGGGGGCTAAATATTGTTTTTACTATATTAGAAGAAAAGTCTTTTATTCTATAAAAAAGTTCTGTAAAGGGTATTTATTGTAGTTAAAGAGGAGTTTTTATCGATAAGCAAAACCAGGGTACTAAAAAAACACTAAAGCATAATTCTAGACCAAAAAATCATTTTCATTATCAGACGACTGTTTAGCTATAATTTCTAATGAAAAGTTCCAGGTTCGTTTATTCTCGCTATTAATTATAGTAAATAAACTAGAATGTTGATCTAGTTTTTGTTCAGTTAATTCACCTTCTAAGACATAGGGTATAAAGGATTTAACTTTGAAAGTCCCTAAACGACGTGTTAAGAGGGCTACTTGTTCTTGAGAAATTGTTAAAGGGACGCTTGCAATAGGGCGAAGTTTTATGATTTTTTCCCCGTCAGGGCCAATTAATTTATAGCTTGTTTGTCCAGTAAATAAAACTACTGTCCCTGCAATTGCACCTAAAAGTACTATAGCTAATAAAACTAGTAGCCAAATAGGTTTAGGAGGCTGTTCTATTTTTAGTATTAGTGGGATTTCTAGAGCTAAATCGCGTTCAGCAGCGGAAATTGAGCGAGGAAGCAAAAAATCTTCAATTTGTTCTAAACCTTTTACTTTACGAATTTTATCAGCAAGTTCTGCATCATCAAAAAAAGCAAGTTTTAGTTTTGGATCTTTGACTTCAAAACTAATTTTTGCTTTTACTTTTATTTCTGACTCAATAAAAAAAGATTCTAAAAAACCAACTTTACGAGCAGAGATTTCCCGACCACTAGCAAGATTAATTATATAGACTTTTTTGCTGGTTTCTTGTGGGCCTAATTCTAGAGTACGTGGGTCAAGCTGCCACTCTAGAGTTTCTGTTTCACCTATATCTAAAGCGTCTGAGCGCTCCATTCTAACTATAGCGTTAGAGACATTAGCTTGTTCAATTCTCCATTCACGAAACTTTGAACGAAGTTTAAACTTAATTCTACCTGCTAGGCTTCGGCCATTAGGTAAAGTGACTAGAATACCTCCATCTTCTAGCTCTACAGGCTGAGTTGAGCCATCGTCTGTTTCTAAAACAATATTGCTACGGTCTAATTCAAGTGCTGAAAGGCGAATTGGGCGAAAGAGTACAGCAGGATTACCTATAGATTTTCCTACCATTTCCATTAAACTTGCTACTTGTAAATGGTTGTCTTTCTTAGCATAATCTAGCATATACATTACTACAGCATCTGAGTTACCTTCTTTAACTATTGGGAAAAAATAGATATTACGAAAATTAGGATCAGTATAAATTTTTTCATAAAAAGGGCTGATAGGTTCATCGCCTGGATCACCTGTATCTTGAACATTATCAGTAATTAACCAAATTAATGTATCTCCTGCCCAGTTATATGCTTCAATATCAGCAATAGCAATTTCCAAGCCTTCAGCAATAGCAGTAAATCGTCCATTAGCTTGATCTGTATTAGGAACAGAGGATAAAACATTTTCTTTGTTAAACTCGCCCTGATAGCGGCGTTGTGGATCATCTTTGATAAAATTTTTATTACCACGCCTATCAAAAGTACGTAATATAATTTTATCGCCTGTTTGAAAAACTCCACTTGATAAAAGAGGTGCTATCAACCAATCGCGCAAACCTGTTTGGTAATTGGATTTCATACTAGCAGAACCATCTAATAAAATTACATGGTTACGTTGTGTTTGGCCTAATATTTTATCTGGAAAAATAAAGAGTAGCGCTAAAACAGAAAAGCTTAAAAACAGAGAAAGTTTTTTCATGGTGGCTCCAATTTCTTTCCAGTTATTTCCAGTTATTTCCAGTTATTTCCAACGAAAAACCTTTATTTGGCCTATTCGGTTACTAAAAATTAGGCGGTCTGCTGTTAAAAGAGTTGGTAAAGATAAAGAATACTCAAAAATACGTTGGCGGAGTTTTGGAACAGAAGACATTAAATTAAAGAAAAACATCACTCCGCTATCATCAATCACCCAAGCCCAATCATCTACGATTAAAGGAGGGCTTACAATAGAATTGCCATCTAATTGCGTTTCCCAAATTAATTTACCAAAACTATCATAAAGCGCAATTCCAAAACCATGAGCTACAGCCAAGTATTTATTACTACTAGCTAAAGAATTAATTATTAATCCACCAATATCACCAAAAGGTTGTAAACTAAATTTTCCTTGGCTTAAATCTGTAGTTTGCCCTGTCCAAATTTTCCCGTCTACTAGCACATATGACAAGTTATTACCTAATCCAACAGGGCTAATATTTGTATCTACGCTTCGGCCTGGAGTGCTAGTAGCAATAATTTTAGCTTGAGTAATATCAATTGCCATTATTGTAGAATTTTTAACACCAATAAAAATATCTTTTCCAATTAAATAAGGGGTTGTTGTTTTATTTCCACGTTGGTCAATTAAAACACTATTTTGTTTTTGCCCTGTTTTTTTATCTAAAATTAAAAGCTCAGTTTGTTGATTACTTTTAATAATAGCTAATACTAAATCACCTGTAGCTAAAAGAGGTTGGGTTACTTGCTGATCTGAATTAAAGCGATATTGCCAAAGTTTTAGCCCTCCACGAGCAACATTACCATAAATTGCTGCTATTAAATCAAAAGCTACTATGGCTTCTCCTGTAGCAACAATAAGTAAATTATCTGTAATTATTGGAGTAAAACTAAGAGGTGGGGCTGTAGAGAGTTCCCTACGTACATTACCATCTATTTCATCTAATATAATAATATGACCATTATTTAGGGTTAAAATAATAATTCCCCTTGCTACAAGGGGAGTAGCAGTCATTTCGCTATCAATTGAAAGTTCCCAATCTAGCCGAAAAAATGATTTTGCTTCTACATCAATGTTTCTTGTTGGGCGAGTTCTTAGACCAGGTTGTTCTACTGACCAGTTATTTCTTAATGTCATACCACAGGTACGACAAAATCTAGATAGCACTCTAACGCTTGATAAACAATTAGGACAAAATGATTGTGCTTCTTTGCAACGAGGGCATCTTGTTGCTTTATTTGCAAGCACAGTCTCACACATAGGGTTGGAGCAAAGAATTTTTTCTGTATTGTTGGAAGACATAGACTTAAGCTATTTCCTCCATAAGAAGTGGGATTTTTACTATAGGTTGGCTAGCGTCATTAGAAGCAATTTCTAGCTCTGCGCGAAAACTTTTTTGTATTGGACTAACCAAACGGACTAAAAAAGCTTGTTCGCTATTTGGAGAAACCATTCCATAGTCAGGACGAATAGAAAAAAAGGTTTTAACTCTTGGTTCTGGACTAAGGATTTCAGCAGCCCAATATAACTTAAATAACCCTCTATTACTAATACTTAATACAACACCGGAAGGAGAAAGAACCAAAGTTTCAGAAGAAAATTTAGCAACAACTAGGCTAGTTCCACAATAAGCACAAAAAACATCTTTAGTAGCGCAAAGCCATTGTTGACATTCCTGACATAACTTAGGCTCTTCTCGGTCAGACCCAGACATTATCTTTAACCTTAGGAGAATAGATAAACCTGTTTGTTTATCTATATTTCAGCACAAGGAATAAATCTAAATGTGCTCTTATCGCGCTCCTGCCTTTTTAATTAATTTTGCTGTTTCTGGATAAGGTTCAGCATAATCTAGCACACTCATTCCATTTTGAGACTTTATATTAAGTTCTGCTTTTCTAGCGATTAGTTCCTTGACTACATAATCTCTAAGTTCAGCATCTCTAATACCTGTAGCTCTCATAAGTGGAGACATACCTGTTCCATCTTTTAAGTTAACATTGACATTTTTAGTAAAAAGTAGGTCAATAAATTCTTTATTATTGCGAGCTATAGCGTGCATTAAGGCAGTACTACCAAAGGTATCTTGTAAGTTAACATCAATATCTGTTTCTAAAAGTACTTTTGCCATTTCTACGTCGCTATTTTTAGCAGCAATTATTAAAGCACTGCGATTGCCTTTATCTCTTTCATTAATATCAATTTTATCTCTTTGTGTTTTTAGTAGGTCTTTAACCCAATCTACATCACCCTCTGAAACTAGTTTTAAGAAATCTGAAGAATCTTTAATAGCTTTGTTGTTTATACGATTGTTGTTTCTAATAGCTTCAATATCTGCAAATATCCTAGGGGTTGGTGTAGCAGTATTAGTAGTTGTACTATTATTATTACCTGTTCCTTGTGATTTATTACAAGCAGTCCAGCAAAGGACTAAGACTAAAAATAAAACTTTAACAAAATTACTTACTTGCATTATAAAATAATTCTCCTCCCAAACTCATCTGAAACAAAAGCATACCAATCTGCTTCAGCATATTCTTCATTAAGTTCTTTGGCACGCTCGCAAGCATCTTGGAGTGCAGCTAAATACTCAGGAGTACCTGTAATAAAAGACCCTATAGGCTCATATCCTGTTCCTTCGCTTTGTTCCAGACCTATAAAAATTTGGATTCCTTTAGGAAACATTTTTCCTACTTTTGTTGTGAAAATTTGTAATTGATTTGTTCTTTAATCACGCCACTACTAGTAGTTTGTTCCAGAGTGACAAAATTAATGTCTTTTGCAACACCTATTAAACTAGAAATATTTTGACTAAAAAGCAAATTATTTGAGCTAGTTTCTGACTCTTCTGATTCTGTATCAGGGTTTGCAGTTGGCTTAGGTGTAGCATCTGAAAGCCCAAGCCCGTCTAATCGTCTCATTAATTTATCAAAAGATGTTTTACTACTACTAACTTTTACCATAGCAAACCGAGTTAGTTTTGTATTATTTACTAAAAGTGTTGTATCACTAATAGTGTTGTTAGATGTTAGTTTATTTAAATAATCAGCAGAACTAGCAACTATAAGAACATTCTTTTGTAACAGATAAGCCCCACCATGTTCAATCAAAACTCGTGATAAACTACGCGAACTATCTGGTGATGTCTGCCAATTAAACTTTATTGGACTCCCATTTATTACAAATCTTTCTTTTAATTCATCTGAAATAACTTTTTCTAATTGTGAGCCTGTTAGTTTTTCTCCTTGAGCAAATTCTACTATTACAGCACGGTTAAAACTAACAAATGAGCTAGTAGTATCTATAGCAGATTCAGCAATTACAGCAAATTTTAGCGGCTGAGCAGAAGATAAGATACTGTTAAGGTTTGCAAAAAATTTACTTTCATTAGCTTTAACTACTTCTGCTTTAAGTTCTTGGCTATCAATATCTTGATCAAAACGTTGATCTAAAGAAAGATAGCGTTTGTAAGGGTTATTTGCTAGCTCTTCATTATTATAGTCAAACCCTAGTTCGCTACTTGCAGGATTATAGCCAGTTTCTAAAGCGGCAACTTCTCGTTTTGGCCCTAAAATCACTGTTTCTAGAGCTTGATTAAGATCTGTGTTATCAGCATTTGCTTGATTAATATTTATAAGTTGAGTGCTAGTAGGAACATAAGATAATAACTGGCTAAAATTAGTCTCTTTATCTAATGTAGTAATTGTGCTATTAAATAGCCATCTACGTTCTATAAATCTATCACTAGCAAGTTCTAGATCAATAAGTACTTTTGAGAGTCCTTCAAGGCTTTTTAAGTTTTTATGGATCCAATAGTTTCTAAAATAGCGGTCTTTATTTAATAAAGCCTGATCTAACCATAAAGTAACATCATGACCAGTAAATCCTTCTGCTTGGCTAACAGTTTCTACTAAAGTATTTACTAACTGATCTTCAGATTTAGTATCACTATTATTTTTTAAGGCGCGTTGCATTAAAGTTTCGCTTGTAGCAACAATGGCTTTATTTCCTACTAAAGCTACTGCAAAAGTTTTAGTTTCGCCAAAGTCTGACTTTGTAGTTTTTAAGTAGTAAGTTAAATTTGCATATTTACGAGTTTGAAGTTTGTCACCTTTTTGTGCAAGAATTGAGCTAGCAAGTTGAGCTTGTGGTAGTTCTGTAGCAAAAACAAACTCTAAGTCTCCAATATTATAAAGGGCTAGAGCAGACTTTCCCCCCACAGCCTTAGCAAAATCTTCTTCAGCTAAAGAAAACCCTGTAATGTTTTCAAATTCCTGAATACGTTCTTGGAATTTTAGAAAAAGCCTAGAACCTGTAAATTCTTTATAATTATTACTTTCAAAATAACGCTTATGGGTTGCAGATAAATACCAAGTCCGCAATTGTAGAGCCAAGTCTTTAGACTGAATATAAACTAACGCGCCTTTTGGCATACTTTGGGCTAAAGGAAAGCTTTCAGCTAAAGGAGGAGCTACTCTATCACCAGCAAAAGCAATTGCGCTCATTAAGAGTAACAAAATAAAAGCTAGTTTTTTTCTCATAAATTATAATCCCTCTCCTTCTTTAGAAACTTCTAATGCTTGGCTTCCAATAGACTTAGATAAAAACTGATCTAAAACTGATTGTGTTAATTCCGTGCCTAGTTTTAATGCAGCTTCTTCAATAGCTTGAGTGTTATTTACTTGTGCAACTAAACCTTTGCGTTTTCCTTCAAGTAAAGCAAATTGTTGTGGATTATTTATTGTAGCTTGGTAATTAGCAATTAAATTTATTGCTTGAGGTAAGTCGCCAACTTTAATAGCTACATCAATTAGAGATTCTAAAAGTTTATTTTCAGTAGCTTTTCTACGCTCAGCAGCCATTTCAGCTAAAGTTAAATACTTAGCCTGCTTAGCAGTTATGTCTATTTCCTGATAATTAAAGCTACGAATAGTAATATTTTGTGAGTTTTCAGAAGAATTTTCTTCTGATTCATCATAATATTCCTCTTCTTCTTGTTGAACTAACATTCGTTTAGCTTTAATTGGAGAAAAGGCAAGCGCTGCATTAAGTTGGTTATTGCTTATAAATGCTTGTACTAAAATTGAGTTAGGCTCATCAATACTAAAAGCTATTGCTTGATTAATCATAGCTTTACTATCAGAATAAAGAGCATTTTGAAGTAAGACTTTAGCATTAGGTGATTTTTCCTCTACTTCTAAGGCAGCAAGCATTAATCTTGCTTGTGCTGCGGTGCTTGATTTAGAGGCTTGTTGAAGTATTACTTTTGCTTCTGCCTTACGATCAGCAGCAATTAAAAGCCCTGAAGTAACAAGCTGAGCATAATAGTCAGGGTTATTTTGGAAAGTAGTGAGTATATTATTTGCACCATCTTTACCACCTGCTACACTAGGAATCAACATAATAGCCTGAGCACGAATAATATTACTAGTCTCACGACTTTCTATTAATTGCTTAAGAGTATTTACGGCTAATTGATTTTGTCCAATTAAAGCAGCATTACGAGCTAGTTCTAAGCGATTTTCTACATGTGAGGGATTAAGTTTTGCTCCTTGACTACGCCACTCAAAAGCCTCTTTATGAGCCTCATAACGTTCAGCTAACTTTCCTGCCTCAATTGCTGCATCAGCAGTACCAAGAATTGCAACCATCTTTTGTAACCAATTTAGCGCTTCTTTGCTATTCCCACGCCTAAACTCAACTCCTGCAATACCAGTATAATTAACTATAGTCCCTTGTCCTATTCTTAGTTGTGCTTGGTAATATTCATAAAGCAATTCATCAGCAGCTTGAGTTTGTTGTTCATTAACTAAAAGAGTGTAAGCTTTAAGATGACGATTTTCTTCTATAGTGTTAGAGTAATCTTCGGGTTTCTTTTCTTTAGCTACTCCAATATAGCGACGTAATGCTAGAACGGCCTTTTCAACTGCTCCTGTACGCAGTTCAACCACAGCCTGAGCCATTTCCATCCATTCAGGAGTAATTTCTATCCCAAGTTCTGAGTGCGAATCTTGTAAATATCGAATATTTTGCCTTGCTTGGTCAAATTGACGGTTAGTAATTAAAAAATCAATTAATTTTCTTTCATGTCTATCTAAAAGACTTCTTGCTTTTTCGCTATAGTAATACTCTCCGTCTTTATAAGATCCCCCAGTTGCAGTAATAGCTACAACTAAATCTTGATAGCGCTCAAGCATTGCACGATAAATAGTTGATTTTGCGTCTGTTGTAGTAATTAAATCCTCTTCAACTAACATTTGGCCTAATTTAATATTATTAGGATTATCTCTAATAACTTGATAAAGCGTGTCTGCAATAGCCTTACTTAAGTTAGGGTTATTTTTTCCTGCTAAAGCTACTTTACGGACAAAAGGCGAAAGTTCATCCCAAGAAATCTTTGTTAATGCTCGTGAAAGAAAACGACTTATTGAAGGCAATGCTTGTTCTGTTAAATCATGTGAGGCTAAAGCATCAAAATAACTATTATGCTGTAATAACCCAGCATTACGTTTTGCTATCAGGTTATTCCAAGTAGCAATAGCTTTTTCACGATCTCCACGCATAAAGTGATAATTACCTTGTGTTACTAAAATAGCAGGAGAATTAGGTGAGAGTTCGCTTGCTAAATCCAAATGTTTTTCAGCTAAATTAAAGGTTTTACTATTGATATAAAAATTAGCTAGTTCTAATTGTACAACAGCATCTTTGGGCTTGTCCTCTGCTCTTGCAACAATATACTTACGTGCTTGAGAAAGTTTATCTTGAGATAAACTTAGCCAAACACCATAGTTAGAAGCCGAGACATACCAATCTGAACCGCCTAAAACATTCTCACCATTGGGTTTTTGTTTTACCATTTGCCCAATAGGCTTTAAGTCTAATGAAGCTTGGAAAGATTTTTCTACATTTTGACTTGTGTCTTGGAAATAAAGCCCAACTTGAGCACGTCGTGAAGATTTCCAAGCTTGGCTAAAGCTACTATTATCAATAGCTTGTAGAGCTAACTCTTTTTCCTTACGTAAAATTAAAAAATTAATTAGTTGAAGTTGGAAAGGATTTGATTTATTAGCAATTTGCTTAAACTCTTCTTTTTTATTTAGCTCTGTTAGCAAAATTAAGTAACGTTGCACAAGAGCATCATAATTATTTGTATATGAACCTGACCGACTGCGGTAATACTCAGATAAAGCCGCTAGTTCACGATCAGACATTCCAGCTTTATGCCAATAGTCAGAAATTAGCTCATAATAAGCAATTTCAAAATCAACAGTGTTACTCTCTTTTGCTAGAGGTTTCCACCGCCCTGCTTTCTTTTCAGCCTCTAAAAGCTCTGCTGCTTTAGCATAAAGCGCATAACGCTCATAAAATGATAGTAAACTAACAATATTATTATAGTATTTGTTACTAGAGACAGAGTAAGAAAGGTCTTTTATTTTTACTAACAAAGATTCTTCAAGCTCTGTTAGTCCAATACTTTGAGCTAGTGAAAGCATTTTTTTCAAATTTAGCTCGCTATTATCATCATATCCTTTAATATTTTTTACTGATTGATTTAGATATGTGGCTAAGTCTAAACGCTCTTTTGGTGAGCTAATAGACATAACCTGAGCGCCAAAATTATTTGCTCGGAAAGTTTCCATATTAGAAAAACTAGTATAGGCATAATCTCTACCATCTTCGCTTGTTAAAATGGCTCTTATACGTGTTTCTAGATTTTCTAGCTCCTGATAAGTAGCAAGTGCATTAGTATTCTTAAGTAAAGCAAGGCTATAGTCTATAATTTGTTCTACTTCAAGGTTTTCTTTAGCAGGATTTGCCTTAAATAGCGTAATTGCTTCTTTGTAAAAATCAAGCGACTGTTTTGTATAGTTACGTTCTGCTAGTAATTTTCCAGCATTAAAAAGCAATTTAATAGTGACTTTAGGATTACGAGTTAAGCTATCTTTTAGAGTTGCAACAGCTTGATCAGGTTTATCAGCTTGAATCTGCACTCTAGCAATTTTAGTCAGCCATTCAGGATTATTTCCATCAATTTCAAAATTACGTTTTAATGCTACTACAGCCTCATCATAACGTTGTTGGCGAGTGTAGAGTGTAGCTAGAGTTTCGCGTAGGTCTAAACGTTGAGGTTCATTAGTTAAAGCAAGTTTATATTGATCAATTTCTTTAGGAACCTCTCCATTAGCTGCATAAATTGCGGCTAAAACTAAGTTCCACCGATAGTCCTTAAAAGATTTCTTAGACGTGTCTTCATAATATGCCTTAAAACGCTCTAATTGATTATTAGCCTGTGCATAGCGAAACGCTGCATCTATGATTAAACCATTATCAAATTGTTTATTTATTATCTCAATATATTGATCAACTACTTCGCTATGACGATTAAGTTTAGCTAGAGTTTCAACCATTGCAAGACGTATATTAATAATATAAGTCTTTGATTCATCTTGAGATAACCCATTTGTAGAAGGTTGCTTTAAGGCTTCTCTATAAAGCTCTACTAATGCTTCTTGCTTATTAGCTTTACCTAAGACTCCCACTAGATTACGGAAAAACTCATTATCTAGGGGATGTTCGCTATACCAAGCTCTTAAAGTTTGCTCTGCTTCATCAAGTTTATTAGCTTTTTCTAGCTGCTTAGCAAGCTGTAAAGTAAATTGCTTACGATAATCACCTTGTGCACGACCGGCAGAACCCTTAAATAAAGCAATTGATTTATCTGTAAGCCCTGCACGGCTAAAAAATTGAGCCGCATCTTGAATAATACCTAAATTATTAGGATATTGAGTAAGTAGCCCGTCAAAAACCTCACTAGCCTTTGTTAAATCCCTTCGTTGCTCATAAAAATCAGCCTGTTGTAAGCGATATTTCATTGCTTCACGTTCATCACGAGCAAGTTTTATCAGTCTTGTAAAGGTTTGCTCTTCATCTTGGGATAGTCTTTCACGATGAAAAACATCCCTAACAGCCTCTAGAAATTCTATTTCGCTACGTTTTGCAACTTGATCGCGTAAGAAGTTATCAGCCTCAGTTTCTCGTCCAGCAGATCTTAAATACTCGCTATAACCTAAGCTTAAAAGCCAGTTACTAGGATTATTTGAAGCCTGTTCCATATAGCTACGAGCAATTACTTGAGCAAAATCACGGCGGGGAGTAAGTTGGACAAGGCGTTTAACTACAATATCTCTACCTATTCCTGGCTCAGAGAGCACACTAACATATTCATTAATAGCGCGTTTCCAATCATTTTTTCCTTCATAAATTGCGCCCATTTTATAAGCTAGGGCTGTTTTATCTCCAGTGTTTTCTCGATAATCATTTATTACACGAATTGCATCATCATACTGGTAATAATCCCAGTAAATACTAGCTACTTCTAAGTAGGTATTAGAGACTCCTAGTTCATTAGTAAGGATAGTGTCCCAAACTTTACGAGCACGAGCAAAATCGCTTATATCAGCAAAAACTTCACCTGCTTTAGTTTTATAGTCATGGTTAGTTGGATAAATTCGTGCAAGTTGAAGATAAACTTTTGCTGATTCTTCAGAAAACTTCTCTCCCTGATAGCTAAAGGAGCGCATTAAATCGGCTAATTTAAGAGCATAGCGGGTTTCTCCAGGATAATTAGCTACTAATAAGCTATAAGTCTCTAATGCTTCATCAAAATGAGAGAGTTTTATTGCTGCATCGGCGGCAAATTGTTGATAAGCAAGCGAAGTAGTAGCTTTTTGACGCGCCTGTTCATAAGTAGTTTGCAATTTTTTCTTGCTTGCTAAATAGCGAAGTAAATTTTCTTGAATAGCTGAATCAACAGAATAATACTCAAAAGATAAACGTTCCCACTCTGTCCAGTTTTTCTCAACAGCATAATAACGTAGTAAGCCATTAACAAAAGCTACATTGCTAGGAAAACGCTTTAAGGCATAGCTATAGAGTTCAAAATATAGCTTTGAGTCATAATTTATATCAGTGACTTTACCATAATTCATTAAAACAAATCGTTCTAAATATTCTCTAATATCAGCTTGGTCTAGGGTGTCAACGATTTCCTTAGAATAAGCCCTAAATTCAGCTTTCTTCTTATTACGAATATACCAACGGCTTAAGCTATGATACCAGCTATTATCTTGAAAGTTATTTATTGCAGCAGTATAGACCTTAAGTTGTTCTTCAAAAAGCCTTGCTGATTCTAGCCATTTTAACATCCTCTCATAAAGCCCTTCTTCTTTAGGATGTTTTTTAATTTCTCCTGAGAAAAATTTTAATGTTTCTTGTTTTTTTCCTTCAGTACCAAAACTAGAAACCACTCTTTCTAAAATACGAGAATAATTTATCTCACCATTATCAGACGAGTATGTATTATAAGTATTTTTATAATTTTCATTACCATTATCTTGGCTCATCCAAATAGGGTTATAAGTATCGCTAAAAAATTGAATTTCACGGGTTACTTCATCTACAAACGCCTCTACTTGAGGGTTAAGAGTTTTTACTGTCCGAGAAGATGGTAGCAAAACTCTATTAGCATTTTGCTGTGCTATTTTATCTAAAAGTTGAGTAAGTAAAGCTCTTTCTGCATCTCTTTGACCTAATGCAACATAAGCATCAGCAATTTGCAGGGTAATTTGGGTGTAGTTTGGTGCTTGAGGAAATTTATTTTGAAATTCTTTACCTAAGTTAATAACTAGCTTATGTTCACCAAACCCAGCAAACATAGACATTAAATAGCTATACATCACAGGGAGTTCTGTAGAGTTTGCATATTCTTGCTTAAAGCTATTAAAGATTCTATAAGCAAAAGCGCGATTAAAATAACTAGCGGCGTTAAGTTCTTTTTGTTGAAACTCATCAACTATGCTACTGCCAGATAAAATTAGCGAAAGTACTCCATTAAGTAGACCTGGATTTTGATCAAGTTTAGCAATATCTTTATAAAGCGAAAGGTCGCCATTACTTAAGCGTACAGGCTGAGAGCCTGAATCCATAAGAATTTGAAAGAGCCTAGATAGATATTTTTCTCTTTCTTTAGAACCTTGTTTTATTCCTTCAGACAAATAAAGAGTATAGAGATAGCGCGAAGCTTCATCATAATGACCAATAGAAATATAAAGCCCTGCTAGGGTTTCTAGCTCTTGTTGCTTCCAATTGGCTTGTTCACCGCGTTTTACCTCATAAGCTTTAAGCAAATTAAAAGCTAGTGGGCGATTTTCCTCATAAGCATATAAATTAAAAAGTCTTGTAGTAGGGTTAAAGCTAACATTGCGGCTAGATTCTAATTGAAGTTCACGACGATAAGCACGATAGCGGCCAAATTTTCTTAAAAGCTCATAGTATTTAGTAGAGATAGTGCTAGGCCAAAGCGGATCAAACGCTTCTCTATAAACAGCTTCAGCTTTTAATCTGTCACCTTGTTGTTCATAAACACTTGAGCGTTTTTCTAAAAAGTAATTTAACTCGCTTGGGTATTTTTCTTGATAAGTATTTAGAATATTAATAGCTTCTGAGTATTTTCTCTTTAGAGCTAATTCTTCAACATAACTTTTTACAAGTCCAACATTATCTTTATCACTAGCTAGTAATTCTTTGTAAGCATCTTCAATAGAAAAACCTTTCACTTCATGGTCTTTTACAATAGAAATAATTTCACGGTAAACAGGTTCTCTCTCTTCTACTTTAAGATTTGATGTTAGTTTTTGAAGGGTTTCAACTTGAGCCTTAAACATTGCTCTGTTGTGATAAAAAGTAGCTAGCCTACGCAAAGCAGGCACAGAATTGCCACTTAAAACAACAAACTGATTCATTGATGAAATAGCTTGATCAAAATTTTCTAGTCTTTCATCTAGTAAAGCGGATGTGAGTTGAAGACGTGGATCTTTTGGATAGCGTGAAATAAGCTTAGAGACTTCTTTACGAGCATCACTATAAGCTCTTTTTGTTCTGCTATTTGTACCAAAAAACTCTTCTGAAGTATAAAGAGCTTTATCTATATCAAGTTGAGTGGCTAAATCTGCATTAGCAATTTGAGCAGGTAAAATCCTAGAAGCATTGGCAACAGGTTTTTCCTGTTCGGTTGGGGTAGGTGTTTTATTTGCTTTATTTACCGTAGCAGGTTTATCAGATATTTTCTTACCTGGAGCTAGTTTATCAGCAGCAGTCGATTTAGTTTTTCCCTGCCCTGTATCAGCTTGTAGGGCTAAGGAAGACACAATTAACACACTAAGGATAATGGCTAAAATAGTAAATTTACGTTTCATAATTTTATTTTCCCAATACTTCTAAAGAAAGTTCTAGGTTGCTGCTGTTATGGGCAAAGTCTTCAGCAGTAATAATTAGCTGATAACGGCCTGCGGGTAAGCCTTCGGGAATATGCAAAAGCCCACGATTAATTTTTTCTTTCTCATCCCAAACAATAGCAATGGGTTGTGCTCCAAAAAGTCTAGCCGCAATACGTCTTGTGTCTCTATCAGCTTTTACTTTTACTACTAAATCTCTACCAGCTTGAATTCGTTTATTACTTAGCTCGGCGCTTAAATTAGGCGGGCGACTATCAATAATAAAACTCTTTTCTTCTTCATAAGAGTTATTATTTTTATCAATTAAAATCAACCTAGCATTATAACTACCATCCTGCATAGTTTTGGGAGCTAGAAAGCGAGTCTCCCAAACATCTTCATCTTTTAAGTAAGTTAATTCTTTAGTTTCACCATAGGGAAGAACTGCAACAATAGAGACTATTGATTCATCTGTACGAACTCTTAAAACAGGATCACCTGGTTTAATAATACGAGGGCGAAGTAGCGAACGAGGCGCAGCCAAAAAAGCTGTATAAGGAGTGATAAATTTATATTTTTTAGAAAGAGCTATGATTTCATTAATAGCTTCTTCAGTCTCACCATTTAAGGCTATTTCTCTTAGCAGTGCATCAACTCTAGCTTTAGCCCATAGCCTTGGTAGGTGATCATAGGTTATATCTAATTCTGGCAATTTTACTGTAGCGGTTAATAAATCTATATCGCCTGATTGAGTTCCAGTAATCGCTACAGGGTGTTTTTCTATGGGGTGGCGATAACGACCAACAAAGGCAAATCTTGAGCCATCATAGGAAACACGGTCAACATCAGGATAAACTTGATAAAAGTCATCACGATAATTTGAAATATTTGAAGTAAACCCTATATTTTCAATAACAGGTTTACCAACTTTGTCAAAAAATGCTGCTAGCTTAAAACTTAAATCTTCTGTCTCACGTGCCCAATTAAAATAACCGTTGCTACCCCTTACTAACTCACCTAGAACTTGTGTGTTAGTATCGCTACCTATGCCAAAAACATAAAGGCGTGCAACCTGTTTATTTTCTGTATTAAAGCTATTAGTAATTTTCTTTAATGAGGTACTTGTTAAAGTAGAGTTACCATCTGTTATCATTACAATATTTCGCTCATTACCAGGTAATTTTCTTGCTGCGTCAAGACCTGCTTTTAGCCCTGCTGTTAAGTCTGTTCCACCGCTTAAGTAGCTATTGCGAATAAATAATATAGCTTTTTCAACATTATCTGTTGTTGCTGCCATAGGTGAGCTAGAAAACACGTTAATATCATCATTAAAAAGGACTAAGTTAAAATTATCTTTAGGCGTTAAGGAATGAAGAAAATACTCTATAGCTTCAATGGATTTATCTAATTTTTCAAGTCTCATTGAAAGCGAAGTATCTAGCATTAAAACCATTGAGCGAGGCTCAGACTTTGCTTTTGTAGCCTTTTTAGTTCCACTAAAAATAACGCTAGCTTCAAAATAGCCATCAGGATTAGGGTTAGCACGTGCAGGATCGCGGAGTTCTAGTGGAGAAATTTTTTCAGGAGCACGATAAGCAAGAAATTGTATTTCACTCTTTGGGACATTTAACGAATAATTAAAGGCAAAGTCTTCTTGAAAAACAATTTGGCTGGCTTCATAGCTTGCAGTGATTAAATTCTCGCTTTGTTGTGAAAAAGTTAAGGGGTATTGTTTACTAAGTAAATTAAAATCTTTCATTTTATATTTACTAGAAATTGTTAAATCTAGCTTAAATCCGTTTGCTAGCTGTTTACCAAAGTCTGATGGGCGTAAGGGAAAAGAAAAATAGGATTTAAGTCCGTCTACTGAAAGTACTTCTGTATATTCTAACTCCATTCGCTTGGTGCTATAGGGCTGAATAGGGGTAATTTTTGTTGAAAAAGCAGCCTCACCTTCTTCTGATTGTAAAAGCCCTGGGTCAATATATTGCTGTTTAATTTCTTCATAAATTTCATTAGCACGACGTTTTTCTATGATGACTCCAGGGATACGAACATCCCCATCCCAAACAGCAAAATCTGAAATAATGGCTGTATTAGGAATTAAAAATACATATTTTCCCTCAAGTACTCGCCCTGTATTATTAGTATAAATCTGCATTACTTTTACACGGGCAAATTGGTTATTAATATCAACTTTTACAGTCATTTCAGAGAGAGAAAGAGCAGTCGCTACAGAAAACTTACTAGCACTAGGGTTTGTTATTTGTGCATTTCCAGTAAGATCATTAGGAATTAGCACTCCAGCTTGACCATAAATTTGACTAGGGAAAAATATTACTAGCAAAAGGATAAATAAGGCGAGGAAGGTTTTATTCACAAGAAAAACTCCTAAGTTGCTCAAAACATTAAATGGAGTCCTTACCCTTTAAGGTAGGGATATTACCAATTACCATAAGTATGGCAAAGAGCTTTCAAAAGAATTGTTTATCTATTTTACTTCTTTAATGGATAAAAATGCTAGCCAACTGTAATCAATTAAACCAACTAAAATAAAGCGTAAAAAGCTCAAAATAAAAATGTGGCTATCCACAAATTTTTCTTGCTAAAGAGAAACTTTTAATAAAAACTGACCGTAGTTCAAAAATGAACTTTAGTATAAAAATAAACTTTGGTCAGTAAAAAATGGGATTAAGAGAAGAAAAACGAACAGCAACCCGTCAGCAAATTATATCTACAGCAATTGAGCTATTTACTAAACGAGGCTATGAAGCCACAACAATCGACGATATAACAAAAGCCGCAAGAGTAGCAAAAGGCACATTTTATTATCATTTTGAATGTAAAGAAGAACTTGTAATGGCACTAGGTCAAAGTGCAATGCTAGAAAGCGCTTTGCGTATTCAAAATAATATTGTTAGTGGTCAAACTCCGTTAGATGCCTTACGAGATTTTCTAGATAGCGCGGCTGAATGGCTAACAGAAAATCCAACAGTAGCTAATGTTTTATTTCATTATGCGGTTAATAACTATCGCCAGACTAGAAAACGTTCTGAACCTTCATTTAGACGGATTTTGGAAGGCTTTTTAGCTGCTGGTCAAGAAAGAGGCGAAATCCGCAATGACAGCACTGCCCAAGAATTAGCTCATATGTTAAGCGTGCTTTATGTTTATTCTGTAATGTCTTGGCTTGAAATGCCTGAAATAACTATTAAAACCAAACTTCGTAGATGTTTAAATATTTTCTTAGAAGGCATATTAAAAAAACCTGCTCCTACTACTTTAAGCAAAGGAGAAAATTTAAGTGAGCATTCAACTAACAGAATCAGAAAACAAAACTAAAAACAGCCCTGTTCTAGATAAAATCCTAAATTGGGCTGATGCAGCACTAGCAGGAGCAAGTGTTTGTGGGGGTAAAGGATGGAACTTAGGCAGACTCTACCGCTATGGTTTTCAAATCCCTTTAGGCGGTGTAATTGCTGCAAATTACTATCAACAAATAACCTCAACCCCTGAAATTAAAAACCTACAGATTGAACTCTTAAAAATCACTGCTTTAGAAGCCACTAATATAGAAATAACCAAAAAGCTTAATAAAATCAGAGATTTAATAGAAAATATTGAACTAAGCGTAGAGTTTATAAATGAGCTAAAAACATTTCTTGACTCATTAAATTTACTAGATAAAGCTATAGCAGTTCGTTCTAGTGCAACGGCTGAAGATGGCCTAGAGGCTTCATTTGCTGGAATTCATACAAGTTTTTTAAATGTCATAGGATTAGAGTCCATAATTAAAGCTATCAAAGGTTGTTATGCATCACTTTGGACACCTCAAGCTTTGGCTTATCGTCGCAAAATGAAACTTTTAGACGATGAAGTTTTATGTGCTGTAGTCCTTTGTCAGATGGTAACAGCACCTAGTAGTAACACTCCTATTTCAGCAGGAGTAGCATTTTCCTGTGACCCTCGAACAGGTAGACGTAATGTGGTAACAATTAATGCTACATTTGGCCTAGGGGATAAATTAGTTAGTGGTCATATCAACCCAGAAGAAATTACAGTTTTATATAAATATAGCCAATTCAAGCAAATAGAACGAAATTTAGTTAATAAACAAGTTTTAAGTGATGAACAAGTATTAAAACTTGCTAGGTTAGTTTGGCGTGTTCATTGGGCTTTAGGCAAATCACATCCACCTCAAGATATTGAGTGGGCTTTTGATGGAAAAGACTTTTGGTTACTTCAAGCTAGACCTGTTACAAAACTTCCTCAACTTACTTCTTCAGCTATTTCTCACCTTCCTACAATTTGGTCAACTGCAAATATTAAAGATGCTGTAGCAGGAGTGCCTACTACAATTACTTGGAATATGGTCTTAGATTGTGTAACAGAAATTATTTATGCCTCAACTGATGAAATTGGGTATAAACGCCCTGATGGTCTAGAAATAGCACGTAGAATTAATGGACGAGGATATTTTGAAGTAAATAATATGCAATGGGTTTTTTATGATGCTTTTGGGTTAATGCCTGAAGATGTTAACCGTAGTCTTGGAGGTCATCACCCGCCTATCCCTATAGCAGAAGGCAATCCGTTAGCAGGAAAAGTTGGCAGAGAACGTCAACTTAGACAAATAAAATTTTTACTTGCCATACTAAAAACTGAAAAAAACCATCCAAATGAAATCAATGAACTTACTAATAAAACAAAACAGTGGAAAGCAATTGATGTCTCAAAAAGAACTAATCAAGAGCTTTTTTATCTGCTAGAAGAAATGAGTAATGCACAATATGATTTTGCCTACAAGTTTCAACTAGCAAATGCTGTTGCTGGGGCTTGGGTTAAGCCTATTTATGATACTTTGATGAAAATAAAACCTGAGCGTGCAGAATCTTTAACTAACGCACTATTAACAGGAACAGGACAAATTACTACGGCAGAGCATGGTTATAGGCTTTATAGTCTTGCCACTACAGCACAAAAAGATGCTGATGCGCTTAATTACTTAAATCAAAAATCTTTTGATCCTAAAGCTTGGTGTAAATTACCAGCTAAATCGCTATTTCGTAAAGAGTTTGAGGGATTTTTAGAAGAATTTGGACATCGCGCTGTCTATGAGGCCGAAGTAGCAAACCCTCGTTGGAATGAAGACCCTAGCTATTTACTAGAACAAATCCAAATAATCTTAAAATCAGGAAATTCTACTCCCCCACAAAACAAAGCTTTAGAACTTCGCCAAAAAGCAGAAAAAGAGATTTCTGAGTTAAGTTTGCCTTATCGCTTTATTTTGAAATGGTTAATAAAGAAAGCTCGCTATGGTGCTGGGCTAAGAGAGCTAAGCAAATCTACTCTAGTTAGGGCAATTGAGCCTATTAGAAAAGTGATGCTAGAAATTGGCCGTAGAATGGTAATAGATAATTTGCTAGATGAACCTACAGATATCTTTCATCTAAGTGGCCTAACTACAGCTTCTTACTTATTAGGTGAATGGTCTGGTAAAGGAGCTAAAGAACTTGCTAGTGATAATAAACTTGAAAGAGCTAAGTTTTTAGCTCAAGGCTCAGAAGATTGTTTTATTTTTGGCCTTAATGGGAACTTAAACACATCTTTAACAACAGTAAATCAACCTACTCTAACTATTACAGAAACGGCTGAAGGGCTTTTCTTAAAAGGTCTTGGTGTAGCTAGTGGAAAAGCATCAGGACAAGCCAGAATTATTTTACACCCCGAAGAAGGTAATCTTTTAGCACCAGGAGAAATTCTTATAGCACCTTCAACTGACCCTGGTTGGACTCCATTATTTTTACGTGCTTCTGCTGTAGTAATGGAGATAGGCGGATTTCTTTCACATGGAGCTATAGTAGCCCGTGAATATGGCTTACCAGCCGTAGTTAATATCCCCAACCTACTAAGTTTAATTAAAAACGATGACAAAATCATTGTTGATGGGGATAAAGGAGAAGTGATTATAAAAAGATAATTTATTAATTTGTTTTCCCAACTTTTTATAAACGAGGTGACAGATGTATAAAAAACTAATTGTCATTATTATTTTATTGATTGTATTTGGTTTAGCCTTAACAGGTATGTACTTAAAAGACGAGCCTTCAAAACCTATAGAGCTTTTACTCTCAGGAACAATTGAAGCTCAAGAAATCCAAATTGGTTCAAAAATAGGAGGTAGAGTTAAAGAAGTCTTAGCTAAAGAAGGAGATATAGTTAAAGCAGGAACTCCGCTTGTTCGTTTTGATATAGCCACCTTACTAGCAGAAGAAAAACAATATCAAGCTAAAGTTCTTCAGGCTCAGGCTCAAGTTGAAAAGCTAAAAAATGGTTATCGTAGTGAAGAAATTGCCCAAGCTCAAGCTCAAGTAAGTCAAGCCCAAGCTCAACTTGAAGCCTTAAAAAATGGGCCACGTCCTCAAGAAATCTCTCAAATTAAAGAAGAACTTATAGGTGTAAAAGGAGAACTTGAACATGATAAAACCTCTCTTGCACGCCTAGAACAGCTTTACCAAGCAGGTTATACCTCTAAACAAAGCCGGGATGATGCTGAGGCCAAAGTAATATTAACTAGCTCACGTTATCAATCGCTAGAACAAAGGCTTTCACTTTTAGAAGCAGGAACACGTAAAGAAGAAATACGTGCTGCTGAAGAGCGTTTATATCAATCTGATGCAGCCTTAAAACTACTTCGTGCAGGTTCACGTGCTGAAGATATTTCTCAAGCAAATGCTCAGTTAGCCGAAGCTAATGCACTAGTAGAAAAACTTAAGACTCAAATTAATGAGGGTGAAGTTTTAGCCCCTGTTGATAGCCAAATAGATCTCTTAAGTGTGCGTGTTGGTGATTTAGTACTTCCTAATAACCCTATAGCAACAATGCTTGAGACTGATCAAATTCGTGTACGTGTTTATGTTGCTGAGCCTAATTTAGGGCATGTTTTTGTTGGTCAAAAAGCTAGCATTTATGTAGATTCTTTTCCTGGCAGAGCTTTTTCTGGTGAAGTAGAACAAATCTTTGCCAAAGCTGAGTTTACCCCTCGTAATGTTCAAAATCGTGATGATCGTGCTCATCAAGTATTTGCTGTTAAGGTTCGTATTGATAATAAAGATGGACTCTTAAAAGCAGGTATGGCAGCAGATGTCAAACTAGCACCTAAGGAGTAAACTCTATGGAACCCGTAATTTTAACTAAAGAGTTAACTATTAAGTTTGGTAAATTTACTGCTGTTAACAAAGTTACTTTTGATGTAAAGGAAGGTGAAATATTTGGGCTACTTGGCCCTAATGGTTCAGGTAAAACAACTATTATCAAAGCTTTATGTGGGCTTATAACTAATGCTTTAGGAGAAGGCAAGGTTTTAGGTTTAGATATTCATAAAGATTCTTTCAAAATAAAAAAGCGTATTGGCTATATGTCTCAAAAATTTAGCCTTTATGAAGAACTTACAGTTAATGAAAACCTTGATTTTTATGCAGGCATTTATCAAATGAAAAAAGATGCAATAAAAGTGCGTAAGCCTGAAGTATTAAAATTAACAGGACTCACATCTTATTTAGAGCGTCGTGCAGGTGCTTTATCTGGGGGTTGGAAACAGCGTTTAGCTCTAGCCTGTGCAATTATTCATGAACCTGAAGTACTATTTTTAGATGAACCTACGGCAGGAATTGACCCTGTTGCTAGACGTACACTTTGGGATTTACTTTTTAAGCTTTCTGGTGAAGGTGTAACGATTTTTGTTACTACTCATTATATGGATGAAGCTGAGCGATGCCGTAGAGTTGGTTATATCTATCTTTCTAATTTAATTGCAGTTGGAACCATAGGTGAGTTAAGACAATTACCAGAAATCTCTCCTGATAATTCAGCTAGACTAGAAATCCTTTGCAACTTGCCTTCAGAAGCTTTAGTTTTTATTAAAGAACTGCCTTATGTATGGGAATCTACTATATTTGGGCAGTCAATCCATGTTTTATGTGAAGCAAATAAAAGAGAACAGCTTTCTAAAGATTTGCAAGACCAAGGGTTTAATATCTCTCAAATAAGTCCAATTATTCCATCTCTAGAAGATATATTTGTTACTCTTACTAACAATATTATTAACAAAGAGTTAGGAGGTGGAAAATAACTATGTGGGAAAATAATTTTCTGGCTGGGCTATGGCCGATTTTCAAAAAAGAAGTTTTACAAATCTTACGTGACCCTACTACACTTTTTTTTGCTCTTTTTGTACCGATTTTTGAGATGGTTCTTTTAGGAGTTGCTGTTGATACTAATGTTAGGCAGATAAAAACAGTAGTCTATGATTTAGCTAAAACTCAAGAAAGCCAAGTGCTTATAGAACGTTATATTTCTAGCGACGATTTTAATGTAGTAGCAAAAGTAAATTCTGACCGTGAGCTTTATGACAAAATAGTTTCAGGTGAAGCTAAAGTAGGAATTAAAATCCCTGAAGATTATTCTCGTGCTCTACAAAAAAATACTAGCACTAGCGTCCTACTAATAGTAGATGGCTCAGAATCAAATGTTACAAGCGAAGCAGTAAACGTATCTAGTGCAATTACTCTTCAAGAATCTCTTAAGCGGATTGCTACCAAATCCCCAGGTATAGTTGAGTCAAGACATAAGGTGCTTTTTAATCCAAACACTCGTTCAGCCAATTTTTTTATCCCCGGCTTAGTGGCTGTTGTGATGCAATTAATGATTATAATCTTAATATCTTTTTCGCTAGTTAAAGAACGAGAACGAGGAACATTAGAAAACCTTTATCTTGCACCAATAAGCCCTTTAGGGTTAATGATTGGAAAAATGTTACCCTATGGACTATTAGGATTTTTTGAACTATGTTGGATTTTATTAGTAATGCGTTATCTCTTTGATGTACCAATTCATGGTAGTGTCCTTTTACTACTAATTTTCTCTATTCCATTTATTTTGACTATCTTAGGGATGGGGTTAATTATTTCTACTAGAGCACGTACTCAAAGCGAAGCAATGCAGCTTGCAACAAGCACATTGCTACCTTCAATCTTTTTATCAGGCTATATTTTCTCTTTAGATAATATGCCTCAAGTTTTTTGGATAATTAGTCGTTTTATTCCAACAACTTACTATATAGATACTTTAAGAGGAATTATTATTCGTGGTGCTGAGTTTAAGCATTTATGGATGAATGGTTTAGCTCTTTTAGTAATGGGATTGACAATGCTAATTTTAGCTGCATTTAGATTTAGACAAACTAATGTCTAATTAACATTAAATATCCTAAAATATTTTGGGGCAAAGTGTTTCTTTGCCCCTTTTTAATTCTTATGTTAATTATGGTTGTTTTTTCTTTTCATCCATTGCCCAAGCTAGGTTATTTTTGGCTAACTGAAAATCTGGCTTAAGTTTTATTGCTTGCTCACAAGCAGGAATGGCTTTATCCCACTCTTTTAAGCCGTTATAGGCAGTACAAATATTATTATAAGCCTCTGCATAATCTGGCTTTAGCTTTAATGCATCATTAGCAGCATCAATACATTCTTTATATCTACCAGCTAAATAATACTTTAAGCTTAAGTCTAAGAGCGATTGAGGAGTGTTAGTTGCGTAAGCTTGTAATTTTGCTGTATCCAAAGGACTTTGTTTATTTCTAGCAGCTTCAAGATAAAACTTTGCGTCTATGTTATTAGGTGTTTGTCTTAGGACTTGGTTAGCTAAAGCCTCTAACCTAGTAAAATCTTCTTGTTGCTGATAAATATCCATTAGCATTCGTTGAGAATCTACATGGTTAGGAGCAAGTTCTAAAGCTTTATTAAGTTTTTCTACTGCTTCAGGCAATCGATTTTGGTTTTTTAGAAAACGACCATAGAAAAAGAAAACTGTAGGGTAAATACTTCCATAATTAATCGCCTGTTGAAAATATTTTTCTGCTTCAGCAGGCTGAGCCATAGATTCTTTAAGTACTCCTAGATTAACATGCAAGTAAGCATAGTAAGGAGTATACTCTAAAGCTTTAACCATATATTTTTCTGCTTCTTGATAATTAGCTTTACCCATTAGAGTTAATCCATAACTCATTAAAGCGCGTCCATTTTCAGGGCTTTTAATGGTAGCATCTTTCCATATTGCTTCTTCTGTTGTCCAAACTTTGTTGCGTAAGTGTGTGCCTACAGCATAACAGCCTACTGTTAAAACTAATAGAATTGTAATAGAGGGTTTTAACTCATATTGCTCAGAGATAAAATTATGTTTTGTAAGAAGTAGACTTAAGGCTATAAGTGCAGCAAGTACAATACCTACATAAGGAAAGAAAGGACGGTGATAATTTAATACTTCTGCTAAAGGAACAACTGAGGTTGGAAGAAGTGCTAGTAAAAACCAGGCTATTCCAAAGCAAATAGGGCGTAATTTTTGCTCTTGAGAAGTAAATATAACTAAGTAAACTAAAGCAGCAACAGCACCAAAGCCTATAAAAATGCGTATTTCAGCCATAGTTGTAAAAGGTGCCCAGTCTGTATCAATAGAAAGCCATACAGGCAGAAAAAGCGATGCAACATAATGAGCAATTACATAAGGCTGAGTAATTAAATAATTAATTAAGGATATACCTCCAGGGCTATAAGTTTTTGGCCTCATTACACCTAGAAATACTACTAAAGCCCCACAAAATAAAATTGAAGGGAGCGAAGAAATTATTGCATTTTTTACTTTTTCTACTTCTTTTTTATCAAATTTTTCTAAAAGCGCTTTTAAGTTAACTTGTTGTTCAAAACATATTTGATAGAAAAAAAGTAGTCCAGCAAAGACTACAACAGGCTCTTTAGTTAAAGCACCTAGGGCTACAGGAATTAAGTAGAGATGTAACTTTCTAGAAAGAGGCGAGTACATATAGACAACAAAAGCAAGTATAACAAAGAAGGTTGAATAGCTATCTGAACGAGAAATTACATAGTTAATTGTTTCTGCATTTACAGGATGGAGTAAATACCAAGCAGTCGCTAGACCAGTAAAAATAATATTTAATTTTGGTGGCATAGCAGCTTGTTCTAAGATTTTCCAGTAAAAAAACATCATCAGTAAGCCTTGAACAAGAAAAACTATAAACATTGAGAGATGGAAATAAAATGGATCTAAGCTTTTACCTAACCAATAATCAAAAGCAAGGCTAGCCGTTACCATAGGGCGATAAGATTGGTTAGAAGGCAATGCACTAAAAGTTGTGCCATCCTTAAAAAATAAAGCTAGATTGTTAATATCCTTGATATAGCTATTTTCTAAAATTGTATGTGTGTCATCTAAGTGAAAAGCATTGTTAAAATGATTAGAGTAAACTATTGTAACAGCTATTGCTATAATAGCAAAAATGCCTAATAGTTTAAGGGTTTCTCTAGGAAAACTAATTAGAGAAAGAGGTTCTGTTTTTACAGATTTATTTTCTTTAGGTTTACTCTCTGTAGTTGAATAAGAATATTTATTTGAAGTATTTGTAGTTTTAGAGCTAGAACTAGTTTGATTAGTTTGTAGAGTAGTTTCTTGGGCTTTTGATTTTTGTTTGTGTGATTTTTTCATAGCATTAAAAATAAAATTAAGTAAAACTAAGAGTAGGTTGATAAAAATATTTTAATGAATAAGCTTTATTTTAATGTTTCTAAGCGGGTTTTGGCATCTTTAATTTCAGGTCGAGAAAAATCAGCCCTTTCCCAATTGCTTAAGAATTTTTGATAGTAGCTACTAGCTTCTTTATTTTGAATCTCTGCTATACGGCCTAGGTAATAATTTGCAAGAATAATAGCATGTTCTGGATTTTGATATGACCAATAAACTCCTCTTCTTTCGGGATCAAAGCCATCTCGTCCTAAAAGTCTTTTAAATTGTTCTGAAGCTTGATCATATTTCTTAGCCTGAAATTGAGCCATAGCCATTTTTGAGTAAAGACGAATATTATATTTTAGCGGGGACATAAATAACTCTTCGCTGTGTGAGTAATCCCCTGCACGATAAGCAATTACCCCATCAATAACACGCTTAAGATCAGAAGCATTTTTTTGACTTGCTTGAGGGAGTTTTTTTATATATTCGTCAATAGTTGATATAGCTTTATCACTATCACCTTTTTCTAAAAAAGCTATAGCCAATTGTTGACAGGCTTCCCGGCCACCAATTTCAAAGCCTGCAATAGAGAGTGCTTCTTTAGCCGAAGAAATAGCCTCATCATAGCGGCCTAAAAATAAATAAAAGTCTGATTGATAACATCTTACTTGAGTTTCAACAGAAGTATTTTTTGATTTTTGTGCTGCGGCTAAAGCAGCCTCTAAATGTTTTTCAGCTTCTTTAGATTTACCCATAGCAATAGCTAAACGATAAAATGCTAAATGTGCCCAGGCTGTACCAGCAATATCACTACTTAATTCAATATACTGTTTTAGAGTTTCTTTACCCTTTTCTATATCGCCTTTTAGTAAATAAACTTGGCCTAAATCTAAGTATGCTCGATAGCCTCTATATTCTCTTTTAATTTCTAACATTGCTTCATATTCTTTTAGAGCATCATCATACTTACCCATACGAACATAAATATTACCTAAAAGATTTCTTCCATCAGGTTGCCCAGGGTGCAAGGCTATTGACTTACGCATCATTGCGCTAGCAGCTATATAGTCTTCATCATCAGCATAAGCTTGGGCTAAAGAAACATACATTACGTTAAACTCAGGGTCTAATTCTAAAATTTTATTATAACTAGCAATAGCTTTTTTATAATCGCCATTACGCCATAAGCATAAGCCTTTCCAGAGAAAGGCTTCTTTATCTCTAGGAAAATTAGCTTCCATTTGTTCAAAAATCGCTAAAGCTGGGCTGTAGTCTCCATCATCATAAGCTTTGTAGTAGGCATTTACACCTTGAATTAACATTTGTTCTCTATAACCAGCACGATCAATATAATTAAGAGCTTTCTTAAAAGCTCTTTCTGCACCAGAAGTATCATTACGTACAAATTTAGCATTACCAATTTGTAAGTAAGCTAAAGCAAAATTTTCATCTATTTCAACTGCTCTTTCTAAATCATCTAGTCCTTCATCAAAATTTGTTAACCAGCAACGCTCAAGTCCTCTAGTATAAAGCCTAAAAGCCTCTATAGAATTAGTAGTCACTTTTCCTAGGTTAGGATTTTCTTCTGTATTAGCTGTTGGGTTATAATGGCGTGAAATTTTAGCTGTAATAGCATCCACTAAAGTAAAAACCTCGTCAACGCTATTACCTTCAATAACATCAGAAAAAACTATTTTTCCATTATTAACTTCTTCTAAAGTTACATTAAGACGTAATTTATTATTAATTTTTAAAACAGAGCCAGATAGGACAACTGTAGCGCCTACCTTACGTGCAACATCTGAAGCAGTAGAGCGGTCTATAGTTTGCGTTTTTTCTTTACCTAATATTTGTAAAGTGTCAAAAAGCCTTTGTTTACTGACCACATCAACAGTACGAAGTTGTGCTAGGTCAGTAGTTAACATTTCTGTTAAACCTCGACCTAGCCATTCTAGGCCAGAGTCATTAGTAAAATTGTCAAAATACATTACTGCAATTAAAGGCCGACCATTAGAAGTAGAAAAATTTGAGTAAAACTTAAAATACCAAACCCCTACAGTCAAAGATACCATTAAAAATAAAGCTAGAAGAGCTATTTTTAATATAGTACTTTTATTAGTAAGCAGAATATTATTCTGAGAAGTTTTAGGGGCATGTTCTTGCATTGTAACTTCTTCAGCACTAAATAAGGTTTTTCTTGGGCTTGACTCAACTAGAGTAGGAGGCACAGGAGTAGGAGGCACAGTTGAGCGTTGATTTGGTATATCGCTACGAAAATCTTCTGCACCAGAATATTCAAAATAGTGATCTGCAAATAACTTCATAGCTAAGCTTCTAAGCTCAGTAGCCATTTCTTTTGCTGTTTGATAGCGCTCTGAGGGATTTTTTCTAAGCGCTTTCATTACAATAGCTTCAAGTTCTTCTGGTATATCTGTTATAAGGGAATTTAGTGGGGCAGGCTCTTGAGAAGTAATAGCTAAAACCAATTGTTGGTTATTGGCTGCCTTAAAAGGATGCTGGTTAGCTATCATTTCATATAGCAAAATACCTAAGGCAAAAATATCTGCTCGCTGGTCAACATCCTTACCAAGTATTTGTTCTGGGGCCATATAGCGAGGAGTTCCAACCAATACGCCTTCACGAGTAATATCATCATCAACAACATTATTAGGAAGAGCTACTTCTGAATCAATAAATTTAGCTAATCCAAAATCTAAAACTTTTATTTGCTGTTTACGGTTTATTAGTATATTGCCTGGTTTAACATCACGGTGTAGTACTCCATGTTCATGTGCTTCACCTAAGGCTTCAGCTATTTGTATTGAATATTTCAAAACATTTTTTATAGAAAGTCTTTCACGACGAAGTAATCTAGATAATGGCTCTCCATCAACATATTCCATTAAAATAAAATAGCGGCCTTCGTGTTGTTCAACATTATAAAGAGTTGCAATATTTGGATGAGAAAGTCTTGCTGTAGCTTGCGCTTCGCGTAAAAATCTTTTAACTACTCTTTCACGGCTCTCTAAATCACGAGGAAGAAATTTTAAGGCAACTGACCGATTAAGCATAGTGTCTGTAGCTAGGTAAACCTCCCCCATACCTCCAGCACCAAGAAGTTTCTCAATTTTATATTTTCCAATTGTCTGCCCAATCATTTTTGACTCTAAATTTTTAATTCCCAGCATTATAAATGCTAGGAACTATAAAATGTAAGATTTATTAATGATAAATTATATTTACTTAGGTAAAGCTAATTTTAATTCTTCAATGCTAGGAGAGTCTTTATCCCAAATTTTTAGTACTTTACCATCTTGTAAAAGAAATGTTCTTGGTGTGTCGCCTTTTTCTAATAGTTTAAGAAAGTCTTCTGCGGAAATTCTTCCTATAGGAAATTTTGAACTAAATTTTCGTTGAAAGTCTTTAACATCTAAAGGGTTATTAGAACAAATGGCTGTTATTGGAGGTAGAGTGCTAGAAGAATCAAAAATTTCATTAAATTTAGGGACATTTGCCTGACAATGATCACAACCTGTATCCATTAAGATAACGACTTGTAAGCCTTTTTGCAAGTCCGCATTTAAGCCTGAAATCGTTATATTTTGAAAGGGATTTGGTTGACTCACACTAAGTCTTAGGACTGGATCAGAAGATTGTTTAGGGCTAAAACTAGCATAAGTTGCTATACTTAAACCTAATATTATACTTAAGGCTACTGATATTAGTTTCCAAGTTGGATTTGAGTTTTGGTTGTTGGATTCTTTATTTTTACGCCAGCTAAGAAACTGTGTTATGGCTAGGGCAACTATTAAAATTAAGTCAAAGATAAAAGCTTCTTTTGGGCTATGTTTAAGTTTTGAGCCAAAACATCCACAATTTTCCGTTGAACCTGTTGCCCAAGACCAACCTATAAAGCTAAGAAATATAGTAAATAGTGCAAATGTTGCTAAAACAGTGTAATATCTTAAGTATCCAACAATTAAAGCTGACCCTATAGCGCATTCACTTACTACAAGTAGCCAAACTAGTGCAGTAACTAATCCTGGAGTAGTAATAATATTATAACTAAGAACCTGTCTAACAGAATCTAGCATTTCATAAGCTTTAATTAAGCCTGCAACTAAAAGTACACCACCTACTATAACTTCAACAATTCTAGCTGCAATAAAGCGCCAATCACTATTTACCATAAATTAATTTTCCTAAAATAAAAACTCTAAAACATTATACTAGGCACGTTTATCAAAAACCTTTAATTTTAACCCTGGGCGTAGTACTTTAGCTTTTAGTTCATCGGCTAAAGTACTAATTTCCCAACAACCTATTCCCCAATCACGAGAAAAAGGATATAACCATCTGCGTCTCCAATAGTTACGCCAAGCAACTAACTTATAAGAGTAACACTCACAAATCAAAGTAGTACCCTTAGAGTAGGTAAAAAAATAAACTTCATCAGCAGGCCAGCCCATCGGTTGATTGAGGTTAATGGAATTAATTGCGGAGGATGCTACTTCTTTCATTGCACGATCACAACGATCAAAAATACGATGAATTGAAGTTATTGCACGATAATCACCAAATTGGCCTAGAGCATAAACCGCTTCTAACACTACATTAATATCTTCGTCTTCTAATAAAGAACAAAAAATAGTCCACATTTCCTTATCATTTTGTCTACTTAAACCACGAGTAGCAGCAGCGCGAACTTCAGGGTTTTTATCTCCAAGCAGATGAAATAATACAGCTTTTGCTTCGCTATCTTCTTTACCTAAACGACCTAATGCAATTGCTCCTCTTGCTTTTACTTGTGCAGAGGTTTCTTGAAGAAGTACTTGACAGATTTTATTAGCATTATCTTTTGAACCTACACGACCTAATGCATCATAAGCAAGACAACGTACTTCTAAATCTGGATCAGAAGTAGCCCCAATTAATTTTGCTATATCTTTTTTTGATTCCCAAAAGCTGATTTGGGGTTCAAAAAAGTCATACCAACTTATCATGACTTTTGTTTTAGCATCTCTTATATCTATTTATTTAAGCTTTTTATTTAATAAAAATGTTAATTTTTATAAGAATACCTCAGTTACTCAACTAGAGCAACTAGAGCAGTAAAAACAGTCTTTAGCAGCAAGTTTAGGATAATAACTACTCAGTAAACTAAAAAGTACAGATTCTTAATTCTTAAGCCACAAAGTGGCGACATATTTGTAGCCCAGTGCGTAAGCGCTTGGGTTTTCAGCTAGTTAACTCTTCTAGCCCCAGCGGGGCGACATATTAAATATTCTATTCTATTTTTTTATTCTTTCGCCGCTTTGCGGCTTTTTCTTCTATCTAATTCCATTCCAAGGATTTACACCCTTGGCTACAATTATTTCGCCCCTCTGGGGCTTAGGAAATAAGAATTTAATCTTATTTAGTTTACAATGTACTAACTTAGTTTTATAAAATTTTATTAAACTTATCCGTAATTGCTTGGGAAAATCTAAAAGAAACTATACAAGTACTTGTATTTTATGAAATAATTGTACTTTCCTAATATCAAAATCTCAACATTCCACCTATCTAAAACAAATAATCAAACGGAGGATTGCTTTAATGAATTCGCTGTCTCTTAAAAAACTCTCTGGTAATCCTAAAACACGTCCTTACAATAAAATAGTAGGACTTATAGGGTTTATCGCAATATTAATCTCTGTATTTACACTACAAACAAATCTAAAAGCTTTTAGTCAAGGCCCAGAAAAAGAAGATCCTATTTTGTCAGATAATCTAGATATTATTCCTCTTGATCAAATTGATAGAGAAGCTCTAGATGAAATGCGAGCTATTGGTAAAGAAATTCGCTCAAATAGGCTTAAATCAAAAGCTAATAAAGCTAAAGGCTCTAATTCTATAATTGAGCCAGAACCAACAGCAATTCCTGCTGGAATTAAACTAAATCGTGTTACTTTTGTTGCTAGTGATACTTCTACAAATATAACTGCATTTGCAGACACAAATGATGATTTAACTCCCGAAGCTACAGAAATTTTTGGTAAAGCGGCTGACCCACAAACAGATTTCTTTACCTCTTTTACTATAAGTAAAAAAACTAATACATTTTATGGTGGCGTTAATTCTATCGATGGCCCACTTAGAGGTAAATCAACTATCCTTGTTTTTAAGGATCCTAGCGGTACATTTAAGGGAAATCAAATTGCTTCTTTTGCAGGTGGAGCAGGATCTACTACAGCTTTATCGGTAATTAATTCTCCTAAAGGAGATATTTTATTAGCTTACACCCATTTCTTTAGCGCTGGTTTTCTTGATGGTACTGATTCTGATACTGTTAGATTGACAGCCTATCTTCCAAATGCTGATGGTATTGCAGATGGTTCGCAAATGATGAATATCCCTCTACCAACACTTACTAGTGGTGCTACTCTAAACTTCACCTTTGGTGGTATGACAACAGACAATAAAGGAAATGTCTATTTAAGTATTGGAAGATCTGACAATGGGTTACTTGGGTTTATTATTGCCCTTAGAGACACCAATGGGGATCTTATTCCTGATGCAGCAGTAACTTTTGCTGCTGGCAGCGCAGACGACTCAAACCCAATTACTTCTACAAGTCTAGCAATTAGACCAATGGCTGGTGGTGGAAATCAGTTATTTACTTATTCCATTAACAATGTTTTTCGTAATGGTGTTTTACAAATTGCTAAATATACTGATGCTAATGGCGATCTAATGGCTGATGGCCCACCTGTTACATACTTAGCTATTCCTGCTAGCTTCCGTCAAGTTTTATTTGATTCAGATGGTGGTGCTTCAGGTTTAGAAAGCACTCATATGGATGTAGGGGATGGTCAAGTATTTTTTACCTTTATTGCTGTAACAGGTAACTCAATAACCGCTTCAGGTCTTGCTACAAGTAAAGAGAAACCCGATGGCACAGGAGATGCCCCTGTTAAACTCTTAGATGCTCCTAGAGAAGGTCAAAATGGCGGCTTTGCTATTTATTCAATAGTTGCAGGTGTTCCTAATAACTTCCCTGCTGGTGATTCTACTCCTCCAATGGTTAAAGTTAATTCACCTAATGGTGGTGAAATGGTAAATGGTGGTTCTCAATTAGCTATTAGCTTTACTTCTAGCGATGATGTTGGAGTAACTTCTCATGATATTAATCTTTCAACCGATGGAGGAACAACATTCCCTGTTGTTGTAGCCTCCGGTTTAGCAGGAAATGTTCAAACATTTAACTTCCCTGTTCCACCTGCATTTGATAGTCAAATGGCTAGAATTCGAGTCGTTGCTAAAGACGCTGCTGGTAATATGGCTAACGATGCTAGTGATGCAAACTTTACCATTGTAAAAGCAACTACTGGCGATACAATGCCTCCTACAGTTTCTATTACAGCACCTAAGTCTGGCGATTCATTAAACGGCAACTCAATGGCTACAATTAGTTTCTCTGCCACAGATAATGTGGGTGTAATGTCTGTAAATATTGCCTTCTCTGCTGATGGTAATAACTTTAATACTCCATTAGCTAATGGCTTACCTGGTAGTGCAAATTCATTTAACTTTAGAGTCCCTGCCATTAGCAGCACAACCGCCGCAATCCGTGTAGAAGCTGTAGACGCTGCTGGAAATAGAGGAAATTCTGTTGTTAATCAATTAAAAGTTGTTACTGATACAACTGCTCCAACCGTAATGGTAACTTCTCCTAGTGCTAGCACCAAGAAAATTAATGGTAACACTCAATTTAATGTTACATTTACCTCTAGCGATAATGTTGCAGTAGCTTCACATGATATACAAATTGCATTAGACGGAACTAACTTTACAACTTTAGCAAGTGGTTTACCTGGAACTGCTACTTCTGCTATGGTCACTATTCCTAATATGAAGACTAAAGCTAGTATTATTCGTGTAATTGCTAGAGATGCTGCTGGTAATATGGGTTCTGGTAATTCTACCCCATTCAAAATTAAACCTAAGAAATAGCTATTAATTAAGTAATTAAGCTATTAATTAAGGTCTTAAACTAGAAGACTCAGAAAAAGGCTCGAATTAAAAAAGTTCGTGCCTTTTTCTATTTAACATTAATCTACTCTCTAAACTAAACTTTAAGGAAATTATGTCTAACTCTTCTCCTAAAATAGTAATTTGTGGTGCTGGAATGGCAGGATTATCTGCTGCATATCACTTAGTAGTTAAACAAAAACAAAAAAATGTAACCATTATTGATGAACTTAATCCGCTTTCTCTTACGAGTGATAAAGGCACACAAGCTTATCGCAATTGGTGGCCTGGGCCAGATGATACTATGGTAAAGTTTATTAATCGTAGTATTGACTTAATAGATGAATTAGCTTTAGAAAATAATAATTTCTTTAATCTTAATCGCCGAGGCTATCTTTTTTTAACTGCTGAGCAAACGCATTTAGCTCAGTGGAAAAAATCTGCATTAGAAATCTCTAAATTAGGCACAGGAGATTTTAGAGAACATACTCAGGAAAATAGCTACCTATCCACAATCACCAGTAGTTTTGATAAAAATTTAACAGGAGCAGATCTAATACTAAACCCTGAAATAATAACTAAAAAATATCCTTTTCTTACTAAAAATATTGTTGGTGGATTACATGTGCGTCGTGCTGGATGGATGGAATCTGTAAAACTTGGTCATTGGCTTAAAGACGAAGTAATAAAAGCAGGCACAAAAATATTATTAGACAAATTAGAATCAGTAAAAATCATTAATAACTCAATTTCCTCTATTAAATTAAGTTCTGGTAAAGTATTAGATATAGATATTTTAGTGCTTGCTGTTGGCCCTCACTTAAAAGCTACAGGAAGACTTCTTGGACTAGACCTCCCTGTTTTTAATGAATTACACGGTAAAATTACTCTTTCTGACACGGCTAATACTTTTTCTTCTGAAGCGCCCTTAATGATTTGGGATGATCCCCTTTATTTACCCTGGGAAAAAGACCAAATAGACTTATTTAATAAAGATGCTAGCACACAAAGGTTACTAGAAAAATTCCCTACTGGAGTCCACTTAAGACCAAAAGGAGATAAAAATAATCTAGAGCTTATGATTATTTGGACTTATGAACATAAAACCCAAGATGAGTTTAGCCCTATTTCCTTTGACCCTTATTACAAAGAAATTCTAATTCGTGGTTTATCTAAAATGATCCCTAAATTATCCTCTTACTTTGGCAAAAGCGATAAAGCTTATCTAGATGGTGGATATTACTGTAAAACCCCAGAAAACCGCCCTTTAATAGGCCCCTTGCCTATAAATGGAGCTTATATAATTGGAGCATTATCTGGTTATGGAATTATGGCATCTCAAGCAGCAGGTGAGCTATTAGCTGCACACATAGCAGGAAGTAAATTACCTGATTATACGTCAAACTTTTTACTAGAGAGATATAAAGATGCTAATTATCAAACCTTAGTTCAAAATATTAATAGTCTTGCTGGACAACTTTAAATAACAAGTGAGTTTAGCTAATTTAAAACATTATAAATAAGATTTTTGATAACATTACTTTGCACCTAATGCATAGATTGTCGTAAAATCAAAGCCAGTCCTACACAAAAGTTTTTCTTTTTATTAAAGTTACTAAAGTTATTAAAGTTATGAACAAAAACATTTTCTTATTATTCCTAACAGTATTGTTGCTAGCTCCTAATTTTAGCCTAGCCCAACAAACTAAACAAACACCTAAAGAAACAACAACTTCTTCCAACTCAACTAACTCAACTAACTCAACTACTTCAACAACTAGTACTCAAAGCCTTTCAGCGCCTAAAACAAAAAAAATAGCAAAAAGAAAACCCATTGCCGTTAAAGAAGAAGTCATAGAAATCCCTTCTTTAGCAGACCGTCTTAATCAACAACGCTTAGCCTTAAGACGTGGTGAAGAACGTGAGCAGTCTCAACCCTATTTAATTGAAGAAGTTACTGTTAATGGTGTGTATAAATCTGTAGAGGGTTATGGAGCTTTTTTAAAAGCAATTAATGGAAGACTTTTTTTTGCTTATAGAGGAATGCTTTTTTATGATGGTGAAATCCTTCAAATAGACCCCGATCAAGTAATTTTTCAACAAAACTTACCTAAAGGTAAAACTAAACAAATAATTAAAGCTTATGACCCTAGTGCACTACGTAGTAGCACAATAGATAAAGATAAAGAGACTAAAAAGAAAAAAACTCAAAAAGATGACGAAGAAAGCGAAGACGCAGGAACAAAAGATGAATAAAAATTCCCAAGTAATACCTGGGAATTAAAAAATAAATTAAAACATGCTTTTATATAGACAACTTATTAGCCCTTTCTCTAAGCTCAACACGTCTAATTTTCCCACTGATAGTTTTAGGTAATTCATCAACAAATTCTATTTCTCTTGGATATTTATATGGAGCAGTAATTTGCTTTACAAAGTCTTGCAAAGCATGAGATAGGGCTTCTGTTTTCTCAACACCTGGTTTTAAGATAACATAGGCTTTGACAATTTGACCTCGTGCATTATCGGCCTTTCCTACTACAGCCGCTTCTAAAACATTTGGATGTTCAATTAAAGCGCTTTCTACTTCAAAAGGCCCAATACGATAACCTGCACTAATAATTACATCATCAGCACGACCAACAAACCATAAATAGCCGTCTTTATCACGAAAACCTTTATCACCAGTAATATACCAATCTCCACGAATGCTATTTGCTGTAGCTTGAGTGTCCTCCCAATATTCCTGAAATATTCCTACTGGGCGTATAGGATTAGTTCTTACTCCTATATCTCCTTCATGATGATCGCTAGCAATATTTCCATTTTCATCAATAATATCTACTATAAAACCTGGAGCAGATTTTCCCATTGAGCCTTTTTTTACTAGCATTTCTGGAAAAGTACCAACAAGTAAACAAGTTTCAGTTTGTCCATAGCCTTCACGAATAACTAAACCTGTTTTTTCCTCCCAGATATCTATTATCTCTGGATTTAATGGTTCACCAGCACTTACACAACTTCGTAATTTCTCTAAATTATATTGTGTTAAATCTAATCCAACTAGCATTCTATAAGCCGTAGGAGGAGCACAAAAACTAGTAATTTTATGTTCACTAAGTAGTTCAAGTGTTAACTGTGCATCAAACTTGCCTTTGCCATTATGAACAAAAAGAGTTGAGCCAGTATTCCAAGGGCCAAATAAACTACTCCACGCAGCCTTAGCCCAACCTGTATCAGATAAGTTCCAATGTAAGTCTTCAGTTTTAAGATCTAGCCAATAATAACCTGTTATCTTATGTCCTATCGGGTAACTACTATGTGTGTGAAGTACCATTTTAGGATAGCCTGTTGTTCCGCTAGTAAAATAAAGCAGTAGTGGGTCGTCTTTTTTAGTTTTTTCTTTAGGGTTAAAATCTAGGCTAGCCTTTTCTATCAAATCATTATAGGAATGCCAGTTTTCCCATTTTTCTCCAACCAAAATAAAATGTTTTACTTGAGGGGTTTTATCTCTAATTACATCAAATTTAGTAGCGTTCTCTTCATCAGTAATTACAACAGAAGCGTTTGAGGCTTCTATTCGATAAATAATATCTTTACTAGTAAGCTGAGTAGTTGCAGGAAGAAAAACCACTCCTAACTTTATCATCCCTAAAACTAATTCCCACCAAGCTGGGATTCGCGCCATAAGTAATAACACCCTATCACCTTTTCTTAATCCCAGTGATTCTAAAACATTAGCTACTTGATTAGCACGAGTTTGAAAATATTGATAAGAGAGTTTTTTTATTTCTCTATTTTCGCCTACCCAAAGCATTGCCAGCCTATTAGGGTCTTTTGCCCACTCATCTACTACATCAAAGGCAAAATTAAAATATTCTGGGACTGACCAACTAAATTTCTTATAAGTCTCTTCATAACTGCCAATGTTGCTATTCATAACTATTCCCTTAATTTAATAATTTAGTATATAGTGATTTACGTAATATTATAGATAAGACAAATCTTAGCTTTGTTTATGTTCCCAAGCTTTAGCATATTTGAGAAAGACATAATAAGCAGCAAAATAAGCAATGATAATACCGCAAAAACCATCAAGAAAGCCTAAACGCCAAATGTAGCTGCGAAATAGAGCTATAATAGGACGAAATAATAAGTCTAATACTCCAACAGGTTTATTACGAGAGCACAATTCATTGGCTGCAAGCGTTGTATATTTATTTAATCGCTCATGATGAAAAGCTAAAGATGGTATTGAATAATGATCAAGCTTACCTTTAAGTTTTCCTATTTTTCCTTCTAAAGTAACAGACTCATGAACAAAATTACCTGTCCATTTACCTTTATTTTTTTTATAAAGCCTTAATTGAAAATCAGGCGACCATCCTGAGTGATAAATAGCTTTATTAAGATAATAATTTTGACGGCTAATATAAAAACCATCGTATTGATTATTAGGGTCTAGGATAGTTTCTTGAATTTCTTTGGCTAATAAGGGAGTTACCCGTTCATCTGCATCAAGACTTAATATCCAATCATTTGTTGCAAGGTCTGCGGCAAATTGTTTTTGTAAGGCATATCCAGGCCAAGAGTTAGTAATAACTCTATTTGTAAATTTTTTAGAAATAGAAATGGTTTTGTCAGTACTTCCAGAATCAACAACAATAATTTCTGAAGCCCATTTGACAGATTCCAGAGCATCAACAATATTATTTTCTTCATTGTAGGTAATAATTGTTACAGATATTGACATTAGAGGTTACTAGTTTTTCTAAAGATTAAGACTAAAAATATTTAGGATTTTATCTTTAAACCATCAATAAAGTCTTTATCTTCTGTACCACTATGACAAACAATGCAAGATTGTTGACCACGTTCAGCTAAATCTGAGATTAAAGCATAGGTTAAACCACGATCTGTCCAACTAATTACTTTTAAGTCTCTAATTACTGAGTAATGAAAAGTTAAGCCCTTGGAAATAATTTCCTCGCCTCCTGAAGGCGTTGCAACAGAACTAGAGGTTACAACTAAAGTAATAGGCCGATTTTGCATTTTATAAGAAATATATGCAGCATAATCATTCTTAAAGCCTACTAGTCTACCACCCTCTAATTGATAAAGCTTTTCTTGTCCAGAGACTTCTTGATAGTTTGGGAGTTTTACCCCAAATGAAAGTTTATTTGCAAACCATTTAGAGATATCTTCAGCAGAATTAGAATTAATTTCTAAAGGTAGCTGACCTTTTTGATGACGAAGATGTGTATCTACTGCCATTAAAGCAAATTCTGAAGTACTATTTGAAATAGATTTATTGTAATTAATCCAATAACTAAAACTCATCACAAAAATAACTAATGTTGCAGCTAGAGCAACAAAAACTTTTTTATAATAAAGTTTAGAGGCTTTTCTTTCCTTTGATTCTTTTGCTGTTTCTAAAATAGCTAAAACCTTGTTATGCAGTTCAGGTGAGGCTTGATAAGGGCTAGGTGCATCATCTAGAATTTTTTCAATAGACTTACGTAAGGTTATAGGGGCTGGATATAAAGGTTTTATTTGATGAATTTGAGTTAATAGGCTTTTTACTTGTTCATAAGTTTGCTTACAAGATTCACAAGTCTGTAAATGGGTTTGAACTTCTATTTTTTCTTGACCTTCTAATTCATCATCTAAATAGAGCGCAATTTGTTCTTGTATTCTTTTGCAATAATTTACTTCTAACATAAATATATCCTAAAACAACTTTATCTTTGTGTAGCTAGGTTTTGCCATTGATTAAGTAAAATATTTAACTGTGTACGAGCGCGAGCTAGCCGTGACATTACTGTACCAGCAGGACAATCTAAGATATTAGCAATTTGTTGATAGCTAAAGTTTTCTAAATCCCTAAGTACTATAATCTCACGAAAATGTTCTGGTAACTTTTCTATTGCGGCTCTAACAGTTTCTTGTTCAACTTTACGGACTAAGAGCATATGAGGGTCTTGATCAGACTCAAAATAAGCCGAGGAATTGCTTTGAAGTTCATCAGAGCTAATTTCAACAAATTGAGGGCCGCTACGTATATGGCGGATTTGATTACGCCAAATATTTCGCATTATTGTAAAAAGCCAACTTTTTAAGTTGCTATCAGGGACTAATTGACCAAATGCTCGCATAGCTCTAAGGTAAGTTTCTTGTACTAAGTCTTCTGCCTCGGTTTGATTTCGAGTTAAGACCATAGCAAAACCATACAAAGCATCTAAATGTTCTAAGGCCACCTGACGAAAATCTATGTCTTTATTTACCATTGAATAATCACTTCAAGTTTTGGAGTCTTAAAATATTTTGCCTCTAATAAAGAATAACACTTGAGCAAGAAATATATTCCAGTCTGCTAAAATTATGGAATAAAAATTTAACTGGCGTGTTCTCTACTTATGAAACCAGTTTGACAGAATTTCTTCTTGTAATCTTGCAAATTCAGAAAAATCTTTCTTAGCAGTTGCTCTTAAATCCAAAAGAGCAACCCAAAGTAGCTTAAGGATTTATCCATAGGCTAAAATTGCTATTTACATAATGGAAAGGGACTATGAGAAAAACAATAAATAATCTATTTTACAGTAATAAAAAGCTATTAGTTACAAAACTTTCTCTATTTGCCATTGGGCTAATAATGGTTGTTATATCTATTAATAGTGAAAGAAGAGTAACCGCTGCACCCAATATTCAAGAGTTTAAACCACAGATACCTTTTGGGCTACCTCAAGAGCTTTGGAACGAGTTAATACCAGCAGATAACCCTATGACAGCTTCCAAAATAGCTTTAGGCGAAAAGCTATTTTTTGATAAACGGCTTTCTTTAGATAAAACCGTTAGTTGTGCGACTTGTCATGACCCTGCTACAGCCTTAGCAGACATTAATTCTGTTGGTGTAGGAATTAAAAATCAAAAGGGCGCACGTAATTCACCATCAGTAATAAACTCTATGTTTAATGAAGCGCAGTTTTGGGATGGCCGTGCACCATCACTTGAAGAACAGGCTAAATTGCCTTTAATTAACCCTATTGAAATGGGAATGCCTGATCATAAAGCTGTTGTAGCGCGTGTTAAAGAAATCGCTGAATACCAAAAAGAATTTAGCTCAGTCTTTGGTAAAGATGGAATCACAATAGATACTATTGCTAAGGCGATTGCAGCATTTGAGCGAACTCAACTTTCTGGAAACTCCCCCTTTGACCGTTTTATTGCTGGAGATCAAAAAGCCATCTCTGATGCAGCTAAACGAGGTTGGGAATTATTTAATGGCAAAGCTCGTTGTATTAGCTGTCATACTTTTAATAAATCTGCACCATTTTTTAGTGATTTCAAATTTCATAACATAGGAGTAGCAGCTAAAGATCAAAACTTCCCTGCTTTAGTACAAAAAGCTAAACAAACTCTAGCAGCAAATCCTAAACGTGCAGAACAATTAATAGATGAAATGGCTTTATCGCCAGGATTTTCTGAGCTAGGACGCTATCTAGTAACTAAACAACTAAGAGATTTAGGTACATTTAAGACCTCTATGTTAAGAGACATAGAATTAACTGCACCTTATATGCATAACGGATCAGAAAAAACATTACTTGATGTAGTAGTTTTCTATAATAAAGGTGGAGAGCTTAACCCAAATCTTGATGGAGGAATGCGACCATTAAAATTAAGTGATCCTGAAATGGCTGATTTAGTTGAGCTTATGAAAACTTTTACTAGCGACGAAAGCCGTCGTAAAGCACAAACCTTAAAGCCACAAACACGTGCGCCTTTTCCACAATAAACATAAGGAGAAAATAACTATGATTCCATTAAAATGGGAAAAACGTCTTCAAGAATACTTAAAAAACCGTGAAACGTGGATGAAAGAGCTTTATCAAACAGGAAATGTTTGGGAAGGTCGCCGTAAATTTCTAAAAATGGCTTCAATGGCAGCTGGGTTTGCTGCAACTCAATCTTTTGTACCACACTCATTTCAATTAGTAGACGTTGTTAATGCTGCAACTCCTGAGACTAAGCCTTTTACATTTGCTTATATCTCTGACTCTCATCTTTATGAAAAAACACTTAATGAGCGTTTTGTTCGTCAACTAGAGCGTGCTGTTGTAGATATTAATGCTCTAGATCCACAGCCTGATTTTGTCCTCTATGGAGGAGATTTAGCCCAACTTGCTCAACCAGGTGAGCTAAAACTAGGAGCACAAATCCTTAAACAAGTTAAAGCCCCTATTAGAATGATGGTTGGGGAACATGACTGGTTCTTAGATTTAGGTGATCTTTGGAAAGAGTTATTTGGTAAACCATATTATTCTTTTGATCATAAAGGCGTTCACTTTATTACATTAATGAGTGTTAATGAAAAAGATTTTTGGACAGCTAAAGGTCTTTCTCCTATGCAAAGAATGCAAATAGTCTCAGGCTTAGATGATGGCCGACAAAGCCCATTTGAAGTAGGCGAAGAAGAAAGAGAATGGCTAGCCCGCGATTTAGCAAATATCCCTAAAACAACTCCTATCGTAGTTTTTTCACACTCTCCACTTTATAAACTCTATAAAGCATGGAATTTCTGGACAGATGATGCTGAACAAGTTCAAGCGCTGCTTAAACCGTTTCAAACAGTAACAGTAATTCATGGGCATACACACCAAGTTTTATCAAACCGTATAGACAATATTCATTTTCATGGAATGCTTTCAACAGCTTGGCCTTGGCCTTATGCTCCTCAAGGCTTACCTAAATTAACTATGCAAATGAACCGACCCGATCCTTTTAATCAAACAGAAGGCTTAGGTGATGGCATTATAGATGTGTTAGGCAACGGACGAGTAAATAAACGTTATGATTTATGGAACCGCAATCCGCTTTTTGTCTCAGCACAATATCTTGATTCTGATGGCGCAAGTGATGTTCCAGCTAAAACTACTTTGTCATCTTACTGAAAATAAGGAGATTATGATGAACAGACTACAATTAATAAAACTCTCTGTAATAGCTATCTGTCTTTTAAGTAGCGTTATTTTTTATCAAAGTGTTAAAGCACAAGGCCCAGTTCAATTACCTACTCATCCTCCTGCTAAAAGTGATGGCAAAAGCTTAGTTGTCCAACTCTGCGATGGTGAAACTAATTTAGAAGTAAAGGGAGTAAAACCTGGTGAGCGTTTAAGTTCTGATCAAGCGCAAGTTGTTTCTAATCAGTTAATGGCACAATGGCTGGCTAAACAACCTAAAGAAGTTGCAGAGGCTTGGATGAAAGAAAATTTAACGGCTAAGGAAAGTAGTAAAGTTTCTCAACCAACTAATGCTGTTAGTGCTTCAACCCAAGATCAACCCATAGATTTTTCTGTACGAGATTATCAAATGTGGAAAAAAGAGCTTGACCAAGAAGTTACCTATGGCGATCAAATATTTCACGATGATAAATTACTAGGTAGCACTAACGGGGTTTCCTGTGCAATGTGCCATCCACATGCAGCTAATACACATCCTGAAACCTACCCTAAATTTCAAATCCAACTTAGAAAAGTAGCTTTACTTAGGGATATGATTAATTGGTGTATTGAAAACCCATCACGAGGAGCTAAATTACACCCTGATGACCCTAAAATGCGTGCTTTAGAAGCTTATATTATGGCTCAACGTAAAGGAACCGTTATGGAACCAGGAAAGCATTAAAAATAAAAAAAATCCTGGAAATTAAAATTTCCAGGATTTAATTCAGCCATAATAAAATTAAAGAGTTACAGAGAAAACTATTCAGACTTATCAGACTTAATTTCTTTTATGTCTTTCTTATTAATTGCTTTAGAATCTGGTTGGTTATAAGCTTCAGGATGTAAGTAAAAACCACGTTCTTTAGCATCCTTCTCAACTTCAACTTGAACACGATTAGTATTAGCAAAAGGATCTTTACGTATTCCTGTTACTTGCCAAGAAACTTTAACACCAGGTTTATCAGTCTTGATTGTGAAACGGCTATTTGAGATTTCTTCTCCAACAATGGCTTGGGCAAACTGACCAACAACGGTCAATTGATAGCGGAAATCTTTATTAAGAGCCTCAAAATATTCTGGTAGCACAACAACAGCTTCCCCATTTTTATCAGTAACAATATTACCGTTGTAGATATTCATCATATCAGGAGATTCTACAAATGAGTGATAGAGGTATTTATTTTCTGGATCTAGTGGATGGTCAATCTTAAATGTACCAGCACCTTTGCTTAGAACGCCTGTAACTGAAGTATTACCTAAGAATAAACCAGCTAAACTACCAGCACTAGCAGGTACGCCTACGATACCAGCACTATTAGCACCACCTATGCCTGCTCTACCAAGTACGCCAGCGCTTAAGCCTGTAATAACAGTTAAAGTACCACCATTAGCGACACCTAACACGCCTGCTGTAGCAGAAGCGTTATTAGCAGTACCAGCAACACCAGCGCTTGTAGCAACTGTAGCACCAACACCTAAGATAGTAGTTACATTGCCAGTTGCAGCAGTACCAACGATAGCTGCTCCTGTGCCTGTGTTATTTACTACAAAAGCATCATTTGGAGTGCTTACACTACCGCTAAAAGGTAAAGCTATGCCTGTTGCTCCTGTTGCTCCTGTTGCTCCCGTTGCTCCCGTTGCTCCTCTTGCACCTGTTGCTCCCGTTGCTCCTGTTGCTCCATTAGCTCCATTAGCTCCTGTTGCTCCTGTTGCTCCTCTTGCTCCTGTTGCTCCTGTCGCTCCATTGGCTCCTGTTGCTCCTGTTGCTCCTGTTGCTCCATTGGCTCCTGTCGCTCCTGTTGCTCCATTGGCTCCTGTTGCTCCTGTTGCTCCTGTTGCTCCTGTTGCTCCATTGGCTCCTGTCGCTCCTGTTGCTCCATTGGCTCCTGTCGCTCCTGTTGCTCCTGTTGCCCCTGTTGCCCCATTGGCTCCTGTTGCTCCGGTTGCTCCTGTTGCCCCTGTTGCCCCATTGGCTCCTGTTGCTCCGGTTGCTCCTGTTGCCCCTGTTGCCCCATTGGCTCCTGTTGCTCCGGTTGCTCCTGTTGCTCCATTGGCTCCTGTCGCTCCTGTTGCTCCGGTTGCCCCATTGACTCCTGTTG
>JACQZQ010000119.1 GCA_016213785.1 Acidobacteriota bacterium | reverse complement strand
TTGGCCGACTTAAAGTTTTTCGTATTCTTTCTGAGCATTATCGCAACCGTCGCAAGCGTTTTAATTTACGTTTTAACCTCATTGCTGGTATTTATAATTATGAATTATCTCTTAAGTGATTATTTTTGCAAGAGGTCTATTATAGCGACTTAAAAAACTTATGGAAGAAATGGCTACAGAATAATCCTATACCTAATAACATAATAGAACTTGCTGATGAAACAAGCCAAATACGCATTGCACAAGCTAAATCTTATAGCCTTGAAGAAGAGAATAAAGAATTAAAATTTTATGAAATTAGTGAAAAATGTGAAAATAGTGAAAAGTGTGAAATAAGAGAACTTATAGAAGATATAAGAGCAAAGAATTTTATCACCATAGAAGATATTAATACTAAAAATATTAAATCTAGCATTATTAGCCAAGATAAAAGTGATAAGAATCAATGTGTTAAATTAGAACTCTCAGGTATTTTTCATAGGGCTGAATATTACCAAAAATATAATAAAGTTATCCTTCATTTAGATTATTTAGTTAGAAAAATAAATCTAGAACCAGAAAAAAGTGTTATAAAAGTAGACTCTTTTTCTCTTCCTCCTAATTTACCACAACAAACCTTTATTGAGGCCCGTAGAGTTGCGGAGGCTTTATCTGATGGGCCAAGAATGATTGGATGGGAAAGTATAACAGGTGGAATTGGGCTTAGACATATTAAACCTAATACTTCTATTCAAGCTAGAATTATGTTAAAGAATTTAGAAAGTGAGTGGCAACTACCTACAAATTGTGATGAACTAAAAAAAGAGTTGGAAAATTTAGAACAAGCAAGTTTATTACTCCTTAATGTTGCTATAGGAGCAGCACTGGAAAAAACACAAATTACAGCACCTATTGATGCACTTATAAGTTATGTTGGGTGGCAGCCTCGTAGCCATGAGGAACGCTTAATTATGAGGCGTAAGATTTGGCGTTGGATGTTACTATTTGACTCAATTAGTGTTTATGGGAAACGACTAGGAAAATACTTAGATAAAGTAACAGGTAAAGAAATAGATATAACTTCAATGGATGCATTAATAAAAGTTATAGGACAGCGCTTTATTAAAGATTCTTTTCAAGGTCAAACTAAAGAGATTCCTCTAGAAATAACTTGGGTAGCAGGGACTTGGTTAGAGCAATGGAGAGATAATAAAGAAATATTAAATTATTTTGGTGATTTAAGAAAAATAGCCGCTATTACTACAGGAAAAGCAAGCGGTGCTTGGGCACAAAGTATTGGGCTTGCGCTTCATCAACTTTGGCGCGAACGTATACAAACAAATGTTTTTGATTTAGCAAAAAAAAATCAACTTACACTTACTCCTAAACTATTTACTCGCCTAGAACTTTTTACTCTTTTTAGATGTGAGCCTTGGGTAGAGGATTTACTAGAGAGTAATAAACCTATACGCGCTAAAAAATATTGGCAAGAAGCTATTCGTAAACTTAAGTATGAAGCAGGTATTATAGGTTATTACCAGGAACTAGAACCTTTTCCAAATACCCGTAAATCTTGGAATAGTATTTGGCTAAAATCTCAAAAACTAGATATTAGACCAAAATAAACCTTACTAAGATTTACTAGTAAAACCTAATTCTTTTTCAGAAATTTAAGCAAAAATTTAATTTAATAAAAAATTAACAACAAATTAAAATTTTTTAACAAAATAAGCCCCAACTACGTTTATAATCAAACAGAGCAACTTAAAAATTTTTCTTTTCTAAAATAAAATAGCAAAAAATATCTTCTTGTAGTGTTAGGCTTTGATAGAATATTATCGCTACTATTAATATTCCATCAAAATACAAAACAACTCTCTAATTAAGGTTTCAATGACCTCTGAAGAATTTAATTTATTTCGTACTTTAATATATGACACTTGCGGAATTGATTTTCAGCAAGATAAAAGCTTCTTGCTAGAAAATAGATTGCGCAAGAGGATGCAGCATTGCGGAATCAGTAGCTACATTAAGTATTATTATTATTTAACTGGTGGCCTAACAGGTTCTCAGGAGCTAATTACTTTAGTTGATAGTATTACAATAAATGAGACAAATTTTTTTCGTAATCGGCCTCAATTTGATTTATTAGAAACTTTTGTATTACCAGAATTAATATTAAAAAAGAAACAAGAAGGAGAGAAACGCTTACGTATTTGGAGCGCAGGTTGTTCCTCAGGTCAAGAACCTTATTCTATAGCTATTACTTTGTTAGAGACAATTCCCTTTATTGATCTTTGGGATATTAAAATCTTAGCCTCAGATATTTCCTTAACTATATTAGAGGTTGCTCAAACAGGGCGCTATCTAGAAACACAATTAAGGGGGCTAGAGCAAGAACATCAAGATAAATATTTTCTAAAAAATAGCAATGGGGAGTATTTTATAAATGAGCGTGTAAAGAAATTAGTAGCTTTTGATTATCATAACCTTAAACATGATAATGGGTTACGCGGATTTGATATTATTTTTTGTCGTAATGTAATGATTTATTTTGATCAAACAGGCTGTATTAATTTAGTAAATCGTTTTGCTAATAGCCTTCTACTAGGAGGATATCTTTTTATAGGTCATGCTGAAACCCTAAAAGGTTTAAGTACAAGATTTAAGATGGTTTGCCAAAATAAAGGTATTGCTTATCGTAAGGAGACTTAGCCATAAGTTATGGAAGAAGATAGTGGTTTTTTTAGTAATGAAGAACTAGAAACATTGATGCTCTTTTTTCTTGATCAAGCTTCAATGCTTTTAGATAACGCTAATCAGTGCTTACTAAAACTAGAAACACATACTAATGACGATGATGCGCTTAGCCAATTACAGCGTACGCTTCATACGTTAAAAGGAGATGCTAATTCTGTTGGATTTGGTGAAATTGGTACAATTTCTCATAAACTAGAAGATCTTGTGGCTTTATGGGGCAAAATAGACCCAGAACTAATTATTGAAATCCTTGACCTGTTACTTTTTGGAATTGATGCCTTAGGCGATATGTTACAGCGCAAAAGGCAATGGGTACATGCTCCACTAGAAATAGATTCTATTGTTGAAAGAATAGAACGTTTTACTAATAAATATAGTAATAGTAAAAAACCTGAAGTAAGACAAGTTGAATTAAATTATCAGCTAAATGAGTACCAAAAACTAAAAATTCAAAAAGCTCTTACACTTGGGCTAGTAAAATTATGGAAATTAGAAGCTTATTTTGATGCAGATTGTTCAATGCATGGAGCAGGATTACTAATATTACTACGTGAGTTAAATCGCATAAGTGATGTAGTAGCAACTTTTCCTGATACTGAAGATGACCAAATAGAAGAAGTAGATAAAGTAATAATACTATTACTATCTGATGAAATTGGTTCTATTGAGGAAACTGCTTTAGTTGCTGGAGTAATTAACCATACTACAATAGTTAGCGCCATACTTGTTAATGATAGCATTTCTCTTAATATAGAAAATACTCAAGATAAAGCTCTAGGTAAAGAAGTAAAAAAAGCTCCATCGATTAAAGAAAATATAGATCAACTAATAGATTTATCTAGCGCTAAAGAACTAGATTCAAAGGATTTTCAGCAAACTAAAGAAGTTAAAGAAATTAAAGAAATTAAAGAAATTAAAGAAATCAAAGAAGTTAAAGGAACTAGAGAAGTTAAAGAAGTTAAAGTAGCCCCTAATGTAGAGCTTTTAAGGGTAAGTGCTGAAAAAGTAGATTTACTTATGGATTTAGTCGGCGAGCTTATAATTAGCCGCTCAATGCTTAATCAAGTTTGTGGTCAACTTAAGAATGAGTTTCCTAAAAACCCTCGTATAAATAGGTTAATTGGTACAGATTCATACCTAGGACGATTACTAGGACAATTACAAAAAGCTGTATTAGAAGTAAGAATGGTTTCACTTGATCAGACTTTTAACAGATTTTTTAGAATAGTTAGAGATTTAGGGCGAGATCGTGGTAAACAAATAGAACTAACCATTATTGGGGAAGAAACAGAGCTAGATAAAAGAGTCGTAGATATAATTTATGAGCCGCTTTTACATTTAATTAGAAATGCTATTGATCATGGAATTGAGCCTGTAGAAGAACGTATTAAAGTAGGTAAATTTCCTCAAGGAAAAATAAGACTAAAGGCTTATCATCAAGCTGATCAGGTTATAATTGAAATTAAAGATGATGGTAGAGGAATTGATATAGAAAAACTTAAGAAAAGAGCTTTGGAAAAGCTTTTTAAAACAGAAGCAGAAATAAAGCTCTTAAAAGACCAAGATGCTTACGATTTAATGTTTCTTAGTGGAGTTTCAACCGCTGACCAAGTAACAGAGGTTTCTGGGCGAGGGGTTGGTATGGGTGTAGTAAAAACCGTAATATCAAATCTAAAAGGAAGTATAGAAGTTAATAGCCAAGTTGGGCAGGGAACAGTTTTTACTCTAAAACTACCTTTAACCTTAGCTATTATTAAGGCAATGCTTTTTAGTGTTGATGAAAGAGTTTTTGCCCTACCGCTTACAAGTATTTTAGAGATTACTCGCTTAAGTGCCAAAGATATTAAACAAATTGGAACTCATAAAGTTTTTAGTCGCCAAGATGACCTTTATTCACTAGTGGATCTAGGAAGTCTTTTATTAGGAAAAAATAAAGAATTTGATAGTAGTTTTGTTTTAATTATTGGACTAGGAGAAAGACGTATTGGGCTAATAGTTGAGAAAGTAATAGGTGAATTAGAAATAGTTGTAAAAGCTGTTGATAAACAATGGGTAACTTCTGATTTAATTGCAGGAGCCTCTATCTTAGGTGATGGTCGAGTAGTTCTTATTATAGATATTGGTGCATTATTTAGCCGTACAAGCTTAGCTATAGCAACAAAATAAAGCTTGATGCTTGAGTAGAAAAAACTTGATCTAATATTTTTAGGAATTTGGGTAGATAAATTATTTATGGACTCAGAGCAGCAAAAAATTAAAGTTCTAGTAACAGATGATTCAGCGCTAATGCGGAAGCTAATTTCTGACATGATTAGTACAGACCCTGAAATAGAAGTAGTTGCTACGGCAATGGATGGATTATTAGCATTAAAAAAAATTGAATTATTTCAACCAGATATAATTACTTTAGATATTATGATGCCTAATATGGATGGGTTAACTGCATTACAACATATTGTTAATAGGTTTGGGCTTCCTGTAATTATTGTTAGCTCTTTATCTAAACCAGGTGCAGAAATAACTATAAAGGCTTTAACTTTAGGAGCAGTAGATTTTGTTACCAAACCACAAAATATTTTACCAGAGCAAGTTGGTAATATTGCTGGTGAATTAATATCAAAAATTAAAACTATTTTTAATCATAAGCCTAGGGTAAAAACTATAAAACTAAGTAAATTAGAAGAAAAAATAATAGAAAAACCAAGCTTAGGTAGCTTAAGTAAGATATTACCTGTAAAAGAAATTTTAGAAGAAAATACAAAAATAATTTGTATTGGTATTTCTACTGGAGGCCCAGAAGCGCTTTCTTTTCTACTATCTAAAATACCAGCAAAACTAGCTGCATCTTTACTTATAGTTCAACATATGCCAGAGGGTTTTACAGGTCAACTTGCCCAACGTTTAGATAGATATTGTGAGATGCCAGTAAAAGAAGCTTCAAATGGGGATTTAATTATACCTGGGCGCGTTTTAATTGCTCCTGGTGGAAGGCATATGTATGTGAAAAAAAGAGTTTTAGCTCTTACAGTAGTAGTTACAGAAGGTACACCTGTTTCAGGTCATTGTCCTTCAGTAGATGTTCTTTTTGCTTCTATAGCCACTGAATGTGGGAGTAAGGCTATTGGGTTGATTATGACAGGGATGGGAGAGGATGGTGTAGCGGGTTTAGGTCAAATAAAACAAGCAGGAGGACTTACCCTAGCTCAAGATGAAGCTAGTTCTGTTGTTTTTGGTATGCCAAGAGTTGCTTTAGCAAGAGGCTATGTTGATGAAGTGTTATCTTTAGAACAGTTACCAAATTATCTTATTGAAAAAGTAGGACTTTTATGAGCCTAAAAGAAGAAGATATAGTAAAAACTATTAATCCATTTACTTGTCTAATAGTAGATGATTCTGAATTTGCTAGGATTCATTTAATGGAATTAATGATAGATATAATTGGATCAGAAAAAGTCCAATTTCAAATGGCTTCAGGTGGACAAGAAGCTATTGAACTCTATCAAAGAATACGCCCCAGTTTGGTAATGATGGATATAGTTATGCCAGGTATTGATGGAGTAGAAACAGTTGATCGCATTTGCCAAATTGACCCAGATGCTAAAATTATTATGGTTAGCTCTTTAAGCTATAGAGAAAAGGTAAGGCAAGCCATCTTAGCTGGTGCAAAACATTTTGTTGTTAAACCTATAAAAGCAAACCTTCTCTATCGCGTAATAATTGATATTTTAACAAAATAACTAAAACTTATGAGATTAGAACTTGTTAAAGCTTTCATTAATATTACTAAAGAAATATTTACTGAGGTATTAAACTCAGAAGTGGCTACAGGGCCATTAACACTTGAGAGCCAACCTCGTGTAGATAGTAAAGTTGTTACTTTAGTTGATTTAAGTGGAGATGTCGCGGGTAAAATTATTTTGCAAATGGACTTCTCTACTGCTACTTCTATGACTAGCCGTATGACTGGCCTTAGTAATTCTTCTAGGACAATGATTGCCTCTTGTATTGCAGAGCTTACAGGAATGACTGTTGGAAGGGCAATTTCTTGGATTAATGACCAGTCTTGGAATATACATATGACACCCCCTATTGTTACTATAGAAACAAAATGGAAACTTGCTCCTCAAGAAGTTGAAACACTAGTGTTTTCATTAAAAACTGCTTGTGGTGAAGTGATGTTAAATGTTAGTTTGGTAGATAAATTATAATTTAAGATCTTGTAGATAGGAGTTTTTACTAAGGTTTATGTCGAAAGGAGAAGACCTATTAACTATTCTTTATAAAAGCCAAGAGTTTTTAATTGAACTATATAGGGGTGATCAACTAGCAAAAGAAATAATAGCTGAAAATCAAAACTTAAGGTTACAAATTAAAGATTTACAAGCACAATTAGCTAGGAATAATAAAGTAGAACCCTCTAATCTAGAACAGGAAAACAAACAACTACACCAAAACCTTAAGCAATTAGAAAGCCGTAACTTATCTATAGAAGCAGAAAAACGTATTTTTATCCAACGCTATATTGATGTAGAAAAACAAAATGAAGCTTTAGCAAATCTATATGTTGCTAGTTATCAACTGCACTCTACTTTAGAGAGTCAAAAAGTAGTAAATACAATTGCAGAAATTATTATTAACTTAATTGGAGCAGAAGAGTTTGCTATTTTTACTCTTAACGAAGATCAAACAGAGCTAATTTTTATGGGAGGGGAATTAGGCGATAAACAAAGGCATAAAAAAAGAATTTCTTTAGGTAAAGATATTGAAGGTCAAGTAGCCTTAAGTAAAACGCCATATAGAGCTATAGAAGGAGAGCATTTAATCTCTATTCCTTTAGAAATTTCTTTAGCCGCTAAGCCAAATAGCGAGGCTGTAAATGAGCTAGTGGGTGTTATTAGCATTTATAAATTATTAGCGCATAAAAAAAGTTTTACAGATTTAGATTATGAACTCTTAAATTTACTTGCAGGCCATGCAGCAACCGCACTGCTTAGCGCTAAACTCTATCAAGGAACAGAACGTAAATTACGCACAATAGAAGGGTTTATAAATCTTTTGCGACAAAATTAATTTTTAATATTTAGTATATTTACGCTGGGTAAGTTTTATGTAGAATATAACTTTGGGAGATAAAGAAAATGGCAGATAGACGAGTATTAGTAGTAGATGATTCTGCTACTATGCGACAGTTACTTATTATGGCAGTTCGTAAACTTGATGGCATTGGCCCTTTAAGCTTTATTGAAGGTGTTGATGGAAAAGATGGATACGAAAAATTTTGTGCCTCAAACTTTGATCTAGTTCTTAGTGATATAAAAATGCCTAATATGACTGGACTAGATTTAATTGCTAAAATTAGACAAGAATCAGAACATAAAGATGTCCCAATTATCATTATTAGTACAAAAGGCGAAGAACATGATATTCAAGCAGGTCTTTCTTTAGGAGCTAATGAATATTTGCTTAAGCCTATTTCTACTATAAGATTAAAAGAAGTCATTACTAGATTATTAACCTAGATAAAATTTTTTAAGGAGTTAACTTTAGTATGGCAATTAGACAATTGATTTTGTTTAAGGTAGCTGGAGAGACTTTTGGTGTAGATATAGCTTTAGTTAAAGAAATTGTGCCATATCAAGATATTACTCCTGTTCCAGATGCTTATGACTTTGTAGAAGGTATTATTAATTTACGTGGCAAAATAGTCACAGTTATTGATATGAGAAAACGACTCCACGTAAAACTTACATCATATCGTGAAAAAACTACTAGGATTATTATCTTAGAATTAGATAATAAATTAATGGGAATGATAGTTGATGTTGCTTCAGAAGTAGTTCGTGTTGCTAGTGAAAGCATCGGCCCACCACCAGAGCTAATTAGTGATGCAGGTGCTGGTTATATTACTGGGGTGGTTAAACATAATGAGCGCTTAATTGTTTTACTCGATTTAGGTCGTGTGCTTAGCGCTCAAGAAGTAGGTAGATTAGATGATCTAATAAAAAGCCTCTATGGTCAAATAGATGCTAGTTAATAAATATTGGCTAAATAGAGGTACTAGCTAAGTGAAATATTTCATGATTTGATAATAAGACCTGCCTTAGATTTTACATTATTATCATAATTCACTAATCTTAAATAATAGCTAATACCCTATACTACTAAATTACAGCATATAAAGTGCTTTACTCTTATTGCTAGGAACTTAACTTACAGAAAGAGTGACTCTATGGCAATAAATTCAATCCAAAATAAACAACTACTAATTATGCTTTTAGGTGGCGTAGTTGTTGCTCTATCTTTAGTTCTACTTTTTTACACTAAAACCCGTAGTGTAGAAATTATAAAACTTCAAGCTGCTGAAACTTTAACTTTACAGGTAGATACATTAAGAACTTTCTATAGCGAAGAAATTGTAACACGAGCTAAAGAGGCAGGTCTTAAAGTTAATTATGATTATGAATCTCGCCGTGATACTTTGCCTCTACCAGCCACTTTTGTAAAAGCTCTAGGGGAAAAAATTGCTCAAACCTATCCAGGTAGCCAGCTACGTTTATATAGTCGCTATCCTTTTCCTAATAGAAAAGATGAAAAATATGATGATTTTCAACAACAAGCCTTAACTAGTTTAGAACAAAAACCTAAAGAGCCTTTTTATCGACTAGAAAATGTTAATGGCGAGCTTTCTCTACGCTATGCCGTAGCCGATGTAATGAAAAAATCCTGTGTTGATTGCCATAACAGCCACCCAGAATCACCTAAAAAAGACTGGAAAATTGGTGATGTTCGCGGAGTATTAGAAGTCGTAGTTCCTGTTGCTAAAGCAGAATCAGAACTCTCTCAACTAGTTTGGTATGTAGCTCTATTTATAATTTCAGGTTTTAGCTTACTTGCTTTTGTTAGTTGGTTAATAAATAAACATACCTTGATAAAACCAATGAATGCTTTAGTTAACACTACTTCAGAATTAGCAAAGGGAAATCTTATAGAAGTTACTGAATTAAAAAATAGAAAAGATGAAATTGGAAATCTTGCTGAAAGTATGAATCAAGTAATTAATTACTTAAAACAGGCTGCTAGAGTAGCAGATAAAATTGCTGATGGTGATCTTAGCTTACAAATAGAAACTCAGTCTGCTACTGATACTTTTGGAGAAGCATTTAAGAAAATGCTACAGTTTTTAAGGACTGTTGCAAGTAAAGTAAAAATATCCTCTAATCAGGTAAAAGAAGTTTCTAATACTTTAGCTAAATCAGGCCAACAATTACAAAAAGATACTGAAACGGTTGCTGCTGCTGTACAAGATATGGCCTCAGTTGTAGAAGAACTCTCTACCAATATCCGTTTAATTGCTAACAGTGTTGAGGCTCAAGCCTCTAGCGTTAGTGAAACTACTACTTCTATTCAACAAATGTCTACTCGTATGCAGAGAATTGCTGCTGGAACTAAAGATCTTACACAATTGGTTAGTTCTGCTAGAGGAGTAGTTAAAGATGGTATAGAGTCTGTGGGACAAGCTTCTAATGGAATAAGGGAAATTCATAAATCAATTAATAGCACAGCAGATACAATTTATGGGCTAGGTGAACATGCTGCTGCTATTGGTAGAATTGTTGAAGTTATTAATTCTATTGCAGAACAAACAAACCTCTTAGCCTTAAACGCAGCTATCGAAGCTGCTCGTGCAGGTCAGCATGGTTTAGGCTTTGGTGTTGTCGCTGAAGAAGTACGCAAGCTCTCAGAAAGAACAACTGAATCTGCTGAAGAAATAGGAGCTTTAATTGCAGGTGTACAAAAAGACGTTGCTCAAGCTGCCAAACAAATGGGACTCTCTACAGATTTAGTTAACGAAGGTTTAACCCAATCTAGTAAAGTAGTTTCAGCACTTTCTCAAATAGAAGTAGTTGTTGATAGTGTTTCTACTACATCAAACTATATTGATGGAGTAATTATTGAACAATCTGTTGGTACAGAAGCAATATTAAAAGCTACTCAAGAATTAACTATTGTTACTCATGAAATCCAAGCTGCTAGCCAAGAGCAATCTATTTCTACAGCAGAAATTGTTAAATCTGTTGAACGTGTTCAATCAGCAGCAGAACGTAATACTAGACTCTCAGAACAACTTTCTACTGCTAGCCGAGAGGTTTTATTACAATCTAAGGATTTAGAAGTTGCTATAGGGGTTTTTCGACTTACAACAGAGTAGTTTATTTTGCTAGAAATTTAAGGTAATTTAAAACAAAGGATAAAATCCTAAAAATAAAAAATTTTTATCTTATTGAGGAATATAAATGATTATAGAATATGATGGAAAACAGCCTAAGATAGATCCTTCAGCTTATATTGCTCCTAATGCTGTTATTTCTGGGGATGTTACCATAGGCCCAAATGCAAGAATACTTTATGGTGCAGTTATCACTGCTGAAGGTGCACCAGTAAAAATAGGTCGCGGTGTAGTTGTTATGGAAAATGCTGTAATTCGTGGCGCTGGTGGCCGTACAAGGTCTTTTCCTTGTATTTTAGAAGATTATGTTTTAGTAGGCGCTAATGCTTATGTTTGTGGTGCTACTCTTCATTACCGTGCTTTTGTTGGTTCTAGCGCAACAGTCTTTAATGGGTCTATTGTAGGGCGTAATGCCGCAGTGTCAATAGGTGCGATTGTCCATATTCAAACCCACCTGCCTCCAGAAACTCTAGTTCCTATACAACATATTGTGATTGGTAATCCTTGCAAATTATTTGCTCCTAATCAGTCAAATGAAATTATTGATGAACTTATGCGGCGTAATTTTAGAGATTATGTTTTTGATTTAGCTGAGGATGAGATTTTAGCAGAGCGCTATAGCCATAGTTTAGCTCTGCACTTAAAAGATAAAGTCTTATCACTATCAGATGTTTTATCACCTATAGAAAATTTTGAGCTAAAAGAAGAAAAACCAATTATTATAAATAAGGAAACTGAATTAATTGAACCAATTCAACAAATTAAAAAAGCTTCTACTCGTAACCATAAAGTTATTACTAGGCGTAAACGTACTAACTAACTATTAGTACGTTTGCTTTCTAGCTTCTAAAGTTATTTTGCCATTAATTTTTCTATCTCAGCAGGATCACTAGGAATATTGCTAGATAGTTTCACTAGCCCGTTTTTGGTTACTAAATAGTCGTCTTCAATACGAACCCCAATATTTTCATCTGGTAAGTAAATTCCTGGTTCAATAGTAATTACTGCTCCAACAGGTAGAGGACGGCTATAATCTCCTACATCATGAACATACATTCCAACAAAATGCCCTAAACCATGAGGAAAATATTGATCTAAGGGATTTCCTTTTGAGTCTTTTAGCGGACTTTGGCGCATAGTCTTACGGGCTACTACATCCAATTCTTGCATAGTAGACTCCCCTAACTTAAAAGCTTTAACTGCTGCTGTTTGTGCATCTAAAACTAACTGATAAATTTCGCGTTGACGAGGGCTAAAACTTCCATTGGCTGGATAAGTTCGAGTAATATCCGCAGCATAATAGTTATACTCTGCTCCAATATCTACTACTATTAAATCTCCTCTATCTATTTTCTTACGGTTTTTTTCATAGTGTAATATAGTAGCGTTTTGCCCAGAGCCAACAATACAAGGAAACGCAGCCCTTTGTGCCCCATTACGGTAAAATTGTCCTAATATTGCTCCTTCTAACTCATACTCGTATATTCCAGCTTTTACACTTTTTATGACTTCTGAATGAGCTAGTGAAGTTATATTAATGGCTCGTTGAATCATTGATATTTCAGGCTCACTCTTAATCATACGCATATCTGCTAAAAGTGGAGCAATAGGATTAAGGTTTATAGTTGACTTAATTTTACGTGCTTGCTCAGTAAATTTTTCTTCCCTAACTAATTTAGTATAAGGGCTTGGAGGAACAACTGTATAAAGCTTTTCACCTGATTTTTGAAATGCTTCACTAGTTAAAATTTCAGTGATTACTTTTTGAAAATCATTTAAGCTAGCAACTTTTTCAACTCCAAAAGCCTGTGCAGTTTCTTCATTAATTGGAGGACGTGGCCCAGTCCATTGATCAAAAAACTTGTTTGGAGCAGGTAAAAATAACCATTCTTTAGCACCTTGATAAGAATGAGGTACTAATACTAGTACTCCAGTAGGTATTTCAACCCCTGTAAGATACATAAAGTTATCATTTTGTCTAAACTTAGCCCCTACTCCTAAATCGTCTTCTTCCTCTCCCATTATAACCACAATACCATCTTTTGCTTTTTCCATTAATTTTTGGCGACGTGACTTATATTCACTTAATGGTTGCTCTGCTAGTAAAGTTGTTCTTAGAGGTTTTGACCAAGCCTGAGATGAGTTTATTGGTAAACTAACGGATAATAAAAAACTTACTAAAATAAGTGTAAGAGTAAGCAGAAAACGAGCTTTTTGTGATCGCATATTTTTCCTATCCTAAGAAGTCAGTTTAATAGTTATTTCTTAAACAATCTCTGCCAAGAAGATTGGAACATAGACATTGTTCCTGCATAAGCGTAACCGAAAAGAAAAATAAAGAGAAAAGGAATTGTGCCATAAATTGAACGAGAAAAGGCATAATAAATTGTAAAAGCAAAATAAATAGCTGTTAAAACTTCTAAATAAGGAATTAATCCTTTGCTACGTCTATACTTCATAGCTTGAGCTAACCAGCTATCACTATTTTGCTCTACTTTATACTTAGGAGTACGTACAAAAGACGATTCAACACCTAGTAAAGCTTCTAGCACGGCTCTAGCATTACTAAAAGTAAGACCTATTCCCATTCCCATAACTAAAGGAAGATACTTTAAGCGAGATTTCCAGCTTGTAGGATGTAAATAGTATTGTGCAGAACCATAAAAAGCAATTACTGATATTGAGGAAAATAAAAGAATTGGTACATCAAAAAGTAGAAGATGGAAAAAGCCTTGATTATATCTAACAATTAATACAGGTAAGTGTAGTAATGCTAGTAATATCATTAGTGGGGCAGCAATATTGTTAGTTAAGCGGAAAAACAGTTCGACTTTTACTCTTGTAGGCAGGTTAGGATTTCTAATAATTCTACCTAATAGTTTTTTTGCTACCTGGATTAAGCCTTTTGCCCAGCGACGTTGTTGTGCCTTAAAAGCATTTATTTCTACAGGTAATTCTGCTGGAACAGAATCTTCTAGTAAATAAATAAAGCGCCATCCCATTAATTGAGCACGATAGCTAAGATCAGTATCTTCTGTTAATGTATCGTGTTGCCAACCCCCAGAATGCTCAATAGCCTCGCGTCGCCACATTCCTGCCGTACCATTAAAATTAAAAAAGCTACCAGAGCGATTACGAGCCATTTGTTCTACAACAAAATGTCCATCTAACATAATAGATTGAATTTTTGTTAGTAGGCTATAATCTCCATTTATATGACTCCAACGCATTTGCACCATACCAATTTTTTCATCAGTAAAAAAGTGAATCATCTTTTTTAAGCAATCTTTTGTTGGTAGAAAATCTGCGTCAAAAACAGCTATAAACTCGCCTTTAGCTATTTTTAGTCCTGCTTCTAAGGCTCCTGCCTTAAATCCTGTTCGATTTGTTCGGTGAATATAAGAAATATCAAAGCCTTTTTCACGATACTCTTTTACCACTTTAGCTGCAATTTCTACTGTCTCATCTGTTGAATCATCTAAAACTTGGATCTCTAAAAGCTCACGAGGATAATCTATTTCTGTTGTTGCTGCTATAAGTCTTTCTACTACATAAAGCTCATTGAAAAGCGGTAATTGAATAGTTATTTTAGGTAATTTTACAAACTCACTTTTAGGTTTAGGGGCATATTTAAGATAACGAAAAAATGTATAGACTAATTTAAGTCTATAAAATCCATATAAGGATAGAATAAAAAGAATACCAAAATAGAGCGAAATAAATATTAGATCAAAGGTGTCTAAAGTGGCAAGGAAGCTAATATTATTAGTTTGGGCAAATTTTTCTAAACCAGGTAATACAGGAATAGAGGGGTGGTAAAAAGGCTCATTGCTCTCTGCTAGAAAGTTGAGCAAAAAATTCGAGAACATTTGTTAAAAACCTCAAATCACTTGAAAAATTTTAGTTTAAGCGTCGATACTTAAAATAATTCTAGACTTTTTACTTTACCTGTCAACATCCTTAGACGCTAGTAGAGTTATAGAGTTATAGAGTTTTTTAGGATGTAGATAGGGTGTAGACTAAAAAATCCTATTATCTCCTAATCTTTATATTAAATATTTTGTAGGTTTGACACCTCCATTCTATAAAATTAGAATGGTTATTATGACTAATAAAGCACAACCAATCACTATTAGTATTGATAGCTTAAAAGCAAGTTATTTAGTTAAACAATCAGCTATTAAGGCTCGTTTAGCCGAATTCCAAGCCATTTATCATAAGGCAACAGATGCTAAATTATTTGAAGAATTAGTTTTTTGCATTTTTACCGCAGGCGCAAGCGCAAAAATGGGACTTAATTGCATCCAAAAAGTAAGTAGTGTGTTAATAAATGGTTCTGAAACAGATATCCTAAACTCAATTACTGGTGCTCATCGCTATGCTCGTGAACGTAGCCGTTATATTATACATACGCGCAATTACTTAAAAGAACACTGTAACTTAGAAATAAGGGCAAAACTCTTAAGCTTAAAAGACAAAGAAGAGCGTAGAGATTTTTTTGCTGCTAACCCTGGTATTAAAGGTATTGGATATAAAGAAGCTAGTCATTTTTTGCGTAATATTGGCTACATTGGGTATGCAATATTAGATAAACATATATTACGTAGTTTACATGAGCTATCAATAATTGATGATCCAAAACCACCAACTACAAAGAAAAAATATATAGCTCTAGAGGAAAAGTTAAGAAATTTTGCTGAAGAAATAGAAATAAATTTTGATGAGTTAGATTTACTTTTGTGGTCTAATAAGACTGGTGAGATTTTGAAATAGCGGCGGGGGCTATTTTCAAATATCGGGGGAAATATTTATGAAAGATAAATACCAAACTTTCATTTCTCTAAGTTCACATCTACTCACTAGCCTAGTAATAGTGCTAATATTATTTTTTACATCAAGCTCAAGTTATGCGGCTGGTGATGAAAAACTGCATAGAAAAGCTCAACAAGAGATGGATAAAGGTAATTTTGATATTGCAGAAGACCTTTACCAACAAATTATTAGTAAAGACACTAAAGATGTAAAAGCATATATTGGTTTAGCAACGGCTTACTTAAAAAGACGAAACTTAAATGCTGCCTTTGAAGCAGGTATTAAGGTTCTAGAGCTAGATACAAAAAACGCTCGTGCCCGTGCTATTGTTGGCACTGCGCTTTTACGTTCAGGTTATGTAGATAGGGCAAGCGATCAACTGCTTTATGCCCTACAATTTAACCAACGTGATGATCTTGCTCTAGCTTCTAGTGCAGAAATTGATCTTTATGAAAGCCGTACTGCTGAAGCCTATCAAAAACTAAGACTAGCTACTTATATTCGCCCATCAGAAGGGGATTATTGGTTGATTTTAGCTCGTGCTGCTTCACGGCAAGAGTTTTTTAAGGAAGCATCTGAGGCACTACGCCAATTTTTACAAAATTCCCCTAAAACTGATATTGACCGTAGAGCAAGAATTGAAGGTGTAATAAGGTTTTATAGCTATTTAGGTAATACTCATCTTTATCAAGTACGTGGTAAATCTAGCAGTATTCCTCTAGACATCAAACTTAGACGGCCATATTTACAAGTAAAAGTTAATGGTAAGGAAACACTTAGATTTGTTATTGATACAGGTGCAGGGCTTTGTGTAATTTCTCCTGAAGCCGCCGCTAAAATAGGGGTAAAAGAGATTGCTCGTGGAGGTGAAGCCCGTGCTGTTGGAGGTGAAGGGGCTTTTTCAATAGTTTATGGTTTAATAGATGAAATGCAAATAGGAGATATAAAAATTTCTCTTGTTCCTACCTATATTCGTAAAGTTCATGCTCCTTCTACTGCTAAAGCTGAAGATATAGCAGATGGTTATCTAGGGCTTTCTTTATTAGGTAATTTTTTAATGACAATGGACTATAAAGCTAATGAACTAGAGCTAGTTATACCAGATGAAGATTCTAAAGAGAATAAAGAAACTGTAACACCTGCCGCTAACTCAACAGTTGTTCCTTTTCGTACAACAGAAAGTGGTTTAATTAGTGTAGAAGGCAAAATAAATGATGAATTGACCTTAAATTTTATTTTTGATTCTGGTGCGACAAGTACAGTAATTTCCCATGACATAGTTGATGCCCAAAAATGGGAAAGCAAAATCCTTAAAGATACAGTTAAAGTAATAGGAGCCGCTGGTTTTACAGAAAATGTTAAGTTAATGCTAGGTAAAGTACAAATTATAGATTTATTACGCGAGAATATGCGTATGCCAATACTTAATCTTTCACGTATAAATGAACAAGCAGGTTTTGAGCAACAAGGAATTTTAGGTGGAGATTTTTTATATCATTGTCGTATCCAAATTGATTTTCGCCGCCTACAATTAACTCTAACTCCAAGTACAGGTTTAGTTAAACGTGTTGGAGAGGCTTCTTTACTAGAAAAGGAGGCTAAGTGAAACTTAGTCTTTATCTAGAAACCTCTGTAGTTGGGGCATATTTAGATAATGATGAGCCTTTTCGCCGGGATTTAACCATAAGATGGTGGGAGCATGAGCTACAAAACTATAATGCAGTAGTTTCATTATTAGTGGAGCGAGAATTAGAAAGACTTAGTGAACCTCATAGGTCTTCTTACTTAAACTTAATTAAACCATTACCAAAGCTAGATATTGCTGATGAAGCAGCAATATTAGCAGAAGGTTATATTAGCCGAGGCATTTTTCATCGTAAATATATTGCTGATGCGCTACATGTAGCATTAGCTTCATTTTATAAAATAGATTTTTTTGTTACTTGGAATTTTGGACATATTGCAAATGTCCATCGTAAAGCTCGAATCAAACTTTTTAATACTGCCGCAGGTTTTTTTGTTCCAGAGATTGTAACACCAGAGTTTTTAGTTTCAGAGTCAGTAGATGGAAAAAGATAATGTACAGACGACCAAGGTTTTTAACTGAACTTCATAGAATCCAAGAAGAAATGGCACGAGAATGTGATTATGACGTAGATTTATTTGCTGAGATGATTCGCCAAGGTAGCCCTCCTACTCACGGCCCAACACGTGTAATTCGTGGTCAAAGGGTAATAGCGCCAGGTAAAAGTACTTCTGCTAAGAATAATAAGAAATCAGATGATCAAAGATAATCAATATGGTTTTATAACCTATAAATAAAGTCTAAATAAAGCCATAAATAAACATAGGCATCTATAATTTTTCCAACTAAATGTTAGCTTGCATTGCATCTACTAAAGAGCTTTTGCTATATTTCAAAATTCTTTCTATTTAAAAATAAAAAGCTAATTTTACAATGACAGAAAAGTTTAAGGTTATTAGTAGCAATCGAGAAGCCTATCATAACTACTTTATTGATGAGACTTTAGAAGCAGGTATAGTATTAACAGGCACAGAAGTTAAATCTCTTCGTGATGGTCGGGTTAACCTAAAAGATTCATATGTAATAGTTAAAGAGGGTGAAGCTTGGCTACTAAACGCGCATATTAGCCCCTACAGTCACGGTAATAGAGAAAATCATGACCCTACCCGTAATCGTAAACTTTTACTTCACAAACGCGAAATTATCAAACTAGGAGTTAAGATTAAGGAAAAAGGCTTAACCTTAGTAGCAACTAAGCTATATTTTAAGAAAAACCGAGTTAAAGTAGAGGTTGGTATTGGACGAGGAAAAAAACTCTACGATAAACGAGATACAGAAAAACAACGTGTAGTAGATCGCGAAACTCGGGCAATGTTAAAAGAGCGTAATAAGTAAAATTGTTTTGAGCTTATTTATGGCCCTAGAAAAATATTTTATATAATTTAATAACCTAGGAGGCACTCCTAGGGTTTTAGGAGTTAAGAAGATGGAAATTAAAGTTTTAACAGATAACTTTTATCAAGTTAATACTGACGCATTAGTAGTGCCAATTTATGAGGATGAAGCCTACCAAGAAGGTCTAGGAAAAGAACTAGATGAAGCTACAGGAGGTGTAATTTCTTCCTTATTTGAGCGTAAGGAATTTAAGGGTAAAGCTAATGAAACAGCTTATATACACTTAGTTAAAGGCTTAAAAGCTAGACGTTTGTTACTAGTTGGGGTAGGTAAACAGGCAAAAGTTACAAACTTACAACTAAGACAAGCCGCAGGCACAGTTGCTAGGTTTTTAAGAACTAAAAAAGTTAAAAGTTTAGCTTTTCTTCTTCGCGACGCAAGTGCTTTAGAACAATCAGGTGAGGCAATAGCTGAAGGTGCTTTACTAAGCACATTTGATCCAGATACTTATAAAACCCGTGAACGTGATAAAAGTCAAGTTGAAGAGTTTTTTGTTCTTTCTAGTTCTGAAGGTCAAGCAGAGTTAGAAAAAGGTCTAGCAAAAGGAAAAATCTTAGCTGATTCAACAAATTTTTCTCGCAATCTAGTTAATGAACCTAGCTCTAATTTAACTCCTAAAGATATGGCTAGCAAAGCAGAACAAGTTGCTAGAGAGGCTAATTTAGCAATTGAGATACTTGATGAAGAGAAAATGAAAGAACTTGGTATGGGCGCAATACTTGGCGTTTCAAGAGGTTCTGCTGAAGAAGCCCGCCTAATAGTCTTACGCTATGAACATCCCGAAGCTAGTCCAGATAGTACAATTGCTTTAATAGGAAAAGGTATTACCTTTGATTCTGGTGGTATTTCCATTAAACCTAGCGAGGGAATGGAAAAAATGAAAGGTGATATGGCTGGTGCTGCTGCTGTTATGGGAGCAATGCGTGCTCTAGGCCAACTTAAACCTAAGGCGCGAGTTGTAGGTGTAATGGCTTGTGCTGAAAATATGCCTTCAGGGACAGCAATTAAACCTGGAGATGTTTTAACTGCAATGTCAGGACAAACTATTGAAGTTGTAAATACTGATGCTGAAGGGCGTTTAGTTCTAGCTGATGCTATAACTTATGCACGTGAAAAACTAGGAGCAACTAAAATGGTTGACTTAGCTACTTTAACAGGGGCAGTAGGTATTGCTCTAGGCCCAGTTTATACGGCTATTTTAGGTACTTGCCAAGATTTAATAGACCAAATTATTTCTACAGGAAGTGAAGTAGGAGAACGTTTTTGGCAACTACCATTAGATGAGGAATATGGAGAACAATTACAAAGTGATATTGCTGATCTAAAAAATAGTGGAGGTCGTCCAGCAGGGACAATTACAGGCGCTTACTTTATTAAGGAATTTACAGGTAATGTTGCTTGGGCACACCTTGATATTGCTAGTACTGCTGTTTCTAACGAAAAGAAGCCTTATTTAAGCAAAGGTGCCACAGGTGTAGGAATAAGAACCTTAGTTGCTTGGGTAATGTCACAAAATTAACCTATATTTTGGTAAGTTAAACTTACTTAACATTTATAAAAAAAGCCGCTAAGTAGCGGCTTTTTCTGTTAATTTCTAAGGCTAAATCTAAATCTGATAAATAAAAGATAGTAGTATTTTTAAGCAAAATCGACTAACCTTAACCCAACATATCAAGAAACCTTTACCACAAGAACTTGTTAGTTATGTTATGGAATCTAAATTAGAATTAGGGTTTTTTCAAAAAAACTACTTTGTTGCTTTAACAATTTTCTTAGCTATTTTAATGCTTGGATTTTATGTTGTTCTAGCTAGCATGATATTTCGCTATGGTGCTTATGAAAAAGATTTTGGCTGGAAATATAGTTCTAAAGAAGATTTCTATGTTATTAGTGAAATAACCCCCAATAACCCTACACCTAATAAACTTCAAGTAGGTGATAAAATCCTTGCCATCAATGGCGATAAATCTGTACAAAAAAACTTTGACCTTTTGGTAACGATTGTTCAGGCAAAACAAAAAATACCTCCAAATAGTACCTATACTATAGATATTGTTCGCGGGTCTGATATTTATCAGTTTGAGTTACCTACAAAGCTAATAGTAAACTATGAGAGATTAAGCATAACGTTGAGTTATTTCTTATGTAGTTTAGCTTTTTCTATTTCAGGTTTTTTTATTGGTATATTAAAGCCTGATCAGCCTTTGACTAGACGTTTAAGCATTGCAATGTTTGTCTTAAGTGCTTTTATGCTGCTAAATAGCACTAGGTTTATGATAGTTTTTTTACAAGGATTTGATTATCTTTGCCATTTGATATTATGGTTTTCTTTCCCAGCAATGTTTCCTCTTGCTTATGATGTTTATTACAGCTTTCCTCAAAACATTACTAAAAGTAAATTTTGGACTTTTAGCAAATATTTTTTATATATATTTGCTTCATTAATAGCTGGTATTTCTTTATGGAAAAATATTTATTATCTGCAAGATTTGTCTATTGAAAACTCTATACTAAATAATAATACTTTTCTTTTTGCTCGTGATATTAGCTTTGATCTACTAATTATAATTACACTAATTTTATTAGTTAGTGTGACTATTCGTAATTATAGGTTAATAAACAAAGCCGATGATCGCCGCCGGATAAAGTGGTTAGTTTATGCTTCGGTTATTGGGTTTACACCTACACTAATCAATAACTTAACAACTCTTGTACTTAATTCTTCAGAATACCGCTATATAGTTTCAACAAGCTCTTATATCTTGTTTACAAGGTTTGGAGAACTTTTTCTTACTATAATTCCACTTGCTTTTGATTATGTAATTATTAGACACAAAGTATTTGAAATCGATTTTGTAATTCGTCAGGGGATGCAATATTTATTTGCAAAAAATTTTTTACGAATGATATTAGCTTTAGAAGCTTTAGGAATTATTATAGTGATATTATTAAAACCTAATCTTACTTTAGGTGAAATATTTTCACTAAAATCAGGATATATTTATTTAATTTCTATAACTGTTTTTAGCTTTGTTTATCGTAATAATATTGCTTTGGAGCTTGATAAGAAATTTTTTAGAGTTGCTTATAATCGAGAAAAAATACTCTCAAATTTACTTGATGAGATTAAGGCATTAAGTTCTATTACAGAACTTTCTACTAAAATTAGTGAAAAACTAACAGAAGTCCTACATCCTAAAAGTATTTATTTCTTTTATCGCGGGCAAGAAAAAACAGATTTTACTCTAGGGCATTCTATAGATAGCAATCTTATAGGAAATAAAATTCACACAAAGCCTATTTTAGCAAACTCAGAACTTATTCATTTTATGGAGAGTGAAGCATTAGCTAAAGAGTTAGAAGTTTTAACAGAACTCCCAATAGAAGAAAAAAACTGGCTAATTAATATGCAGGTTCAGCTTATTGTTCCAATGGTAGCTAGTAGTCGAGAGACTGTAGGTATACTTTTATTAGGAGAAAAACTATCCGAAGAACCTTACTCTAAAAGCGATAAAAAGCTTTTAGAAGCTATTGCTAGCCAACTTGGTGTAGTTTATGAAAATAAATCTTTGAAAGAAAAAGTAGATAAAGAAGAAAAAATTAAGCAAGAAGTGTTAGTAAAATTAACAGAGCAAAAAATTAATTTAGTAAAAGAATGCCCTAAGTGTGGTAAATGTTTTAATAATACAGATGAAGTTTGTTCTGAAGATAATAGCCTTTTAGAGCTAACCCTACCTGTAGAAAAAGTAATAGATGGGAAATATGAATTAAATAAATTACTTGGTAAGGGTGGAATGGGTGCTGTTTATTCTGCTAAGGATTTAAGACTTGGGCGCGATGTTGCAATAAAAGTACTTAAAGGAAGTATGTTTGGTGATTTAGAAGCAATGAAGCGTTTTGAGCGTGAGGCTAAAGCTTCAGCAAAACTTACCCATCCAAATATTGTAGCTATTTTTGATTATGGTAAGTTAAATGCAGAAGGCGCTTATTTAGTTATGGAACTTGTTAATGGCACAACACTAAAAGCTAAACTTAACCAATATAAAACTTTAGCTCCAGATTTAGTAGCAGACTTATTTGACCAAATTTTAGATGCAATGAAACTTGCACATTCACGAGGCATTATTCATCGAGACTTAAAGCCAGATAATATATTAATTACAGAAGTGTTAGGACGTAATACTATAAAAATTCTAGATTTTGGTATTGCAAAAGTTAAATCTACAGATAGAGTTGACCCTAATAATGCTAATAGTCTAACTGTTCCAGGTACAATTATGGGGACTTTTGGTTATATGCCACCAGAACAATTTTCTGGTGAAGAAATTAATGAATGTGCAGATATTTTTGCTTTAGGGGTGATGATTGTTGAAGCTTTAACTGGAAGTAAACCTTTTGCAGGGAAAACAATTTATGAATTAATGGGAACAATGCTAAGTAAAGCGTATCACTTACCAGGTACTAGCCCAGAAGTTAAATTACTTGATGAAAAAATCCAAAAATGTTTGGCTAAAGAACCCCAAAACCGTTTTCAATCCATTAGTCAAATGCAGGTAGAAATAATTCCTGCTATTCGTAGTTACAGAGAAAAAACACTTTCAATGCCTAATAGCCTTTCTCCTTCAGAATCAGATACAGTAAGATTACCAAAAAGGAAATAAATTCCCAGGTATAATTTCTAATAAAAGAATTTTAGAAAATCTATTTTGCATAATAGCCACGTCTAGTTCTTACTGCTAGATCTGGCTTGTCAACCTTAACTTTTAATTTACGCCAACTTCCATCACGAGTACTATTAGTAGGATAGTAAGAAACACTATAAAGTGTTCTCAAATCTGCGGCTACTTTTTCATAAACTCCTTCTAGATTATCAGGGCGCTCTGCTTTGAAATATACACCACCAGAGCTTTCTGCAAGTGCTCCAAGTTGTTTACGTGCAATAACATAGCTACCAGGTTCTTCAATCATTTGGCTAATATTATCTTGTTCTGTATCTAAATAAATAGGGAAGACTAAAACACCTATTTCTTGTACTTTACGTAGTATTTGGTCAAAAGTAACACGAGATGGCATAGGATAGGTTACGCTAATTGAGTTATCTACTCCATCAGATAGTACTACTACTGCATTACGTTGACCCTCTACGCCCTTAAACATCTGAGTTAAAGTAAACCAAGTAGCTTCATAAAAGGCTGTTCCACCCTTTGGCATACTCATATATTGAATACGTTGTTTAATTAATTGTCTATCATTGGTAAGCTCAGAAACTACCTGAACAGAACGGGTAAATGTAACAATTGCAATACGATCTTGTGGCCGACAAACATCAGTAAAGCGTATTATTGCTCTACGTAGTATATCAATTTTATCAATAATACTGCCGCTAAGATCGATTAAAATAACTAAGTTAAAGGGAGAGTTTACAGGTTCAAAATGTTCTATTTGTTGAAGTACACCATCTTCAAAAACTTGGAAATTTGTATTTTTAAGATTACTAATAGCACGACCGTCTTTACTCATAACACTAACATTTAATGAAACTAACTTAGTATCAATCTTAATTGTGCCATCATCATCAGAATCATCATTATTGGAGTTTGAATTATTAGAGCTAGGTGTATTATTACGTTTGAGCACAGGAGTAGAATTACTAGAATTTTTTGCTATATTATCTGGAATATCTTCATCAGTATTATTATTTACAGGTGGGTTATATGTCGATGGACTATCATTATTATTTGAACTATTAGAGTTAGTATTACCAGATAAACTATTATTTTTACGTCGTTGAAGTGGTGGAGGCTGTTGAGGATCAGAATAATTTTGGTTATTAGGGTTAGGGTTATTTTGATAGTTTTGGTTATTAGGGTTGTTATAATCGTCAGTTTGTTGTGATCTGCTTGTTGGAGGAGGAATTATTCTTACGCCTACACCACCTCTACTATCTACATTACTATTAGAACGATTGCGATTTACACCTAAACTGCCTGCATCAACACCATTACTATTATCATTTGAATCACGCCCAGCCCCAAAAATATCTGTAGAACTTGTTCCAGAATTATTGGAATTATTGGAATTGTTGGAATTATTGGAATTATTGGGTCTACCTGAGTTGTTACGATTGTTAGGATTACTAGCTTTATCATTTAATCCACCTAGTCCACCGCTACTGCCTCCATAATTACCTCCATAGGTATAAGGCTGGCTATTATTATTGCTAGGTCTTCTACTAACAGTTGGAGGGGTTGAATTAAATAATGAGTCATTATTAGTGTTATTATTGTAAGAATTATTGGAGTTGTTGGGGCCATTGGAGTTACTGTAGTAATTATTAGAGTCTGTACTAGAACTTACTGTAGGTGCTGAGGGGATTGTAGCAACATCTTTATCAAGTTCGCGTTCAAGGGTTGTTAGCTGAATATTTCCGCTAGTGCTACGTAAAATAACAGGGTTACCACCAGAATTAAGTTTTCCCTGTAGTGATTTGTTCGTAGGAGTGCCATAAGGATCTATTGGAATATCAGCTTTAATAGCTCCTGATGTAGTAGTCATAACCACATCAGCATCTTGTGAGGGGGGAGATTCTAATCTAATATTGCCCGAAGATGTTTCTACTAAAGCACTTGCTACAGCCCCTTTAATTTCTACTGCCCCAGTACTAGTAAGAATTCTTAGACTTGTATTTCTAGGAACATAAACAGATAAATCTATTCGGGAAGTTTTCTCTACAGGTTGGGATTTAATATTTATTTGAGTTTTTGTATTAAAAAAAGCTATGTCAGAAAGAGCTACAGGTGTTCCAGGGGGTTCGATTTTTTTAGCAGTAACATGAACTAATTCTTCTGCCCAGACTTCTACTTTAACCTCTCCACCGGGATTATCAATTTTTACTGTACCCCCAGTTTTAAATTCAAAACTTTGGTCTAAAATTTCATATTTATTAGCTTGTAGGGTAGGTGAAAATATAAGAAGTAGAACAAAGAAAAGGATTGTACCCGTTAAGCGCAATCCTAGACTATTTGATATAGGTTGCTTTTTCATAATACAAAGCTCCTGCTAAGAGTATCTTTACAATTAGACTAAGTATTTAAGATAGTGTGCCTTGGCGAATAGTTAAAACAGGGCAAAAAGCGCCTCTAACAATACGTTCGGCATCTCTTCCAGGTAAGGATGCTGTAGAATCAGCTTTACCTGTTCCGATAATAATTAGATCAATATCTTTTTCTGATGCAACTCTTAGAACTTCATCTGAAGAATTACCTTCAGTTAAAATAGTTGATACTGAAATATCGCCAGCTTCTTTAGCCAATAGGGACAAACGTTCATTGGCATCTGAGCGTACACGATCCTCTACATCTATAACTTTACTTAATGAAACGGCTTGAATGTAGCCTAAAAATGAGCCAATAGAATGAATAATTGTAAGTTCTGATTCATTAGCCCGGGCTAATTCAAAAGCTAGGCGTTTTGCACTTACATCATTTTCTGAAAGGCTAGTCGCAAATAGGATGCGATTAAGTGCAATATTGGTTTGTGAGCCTTTGTAATATACAAAATTGTGCATTGGATGACGAGTAAACAACATTGGACAATTAGCATGTGCCATTATACTTAAAGCAGTTGAACCAAGTGCTCCACCTAGTCCAGAGCGTGCTGTTGTGCCAAGAGTAACAAGATCAATCCCATGATCACGAATAACACGAGGTATCTCGTCCTTAGGATTACCTTCTGTTAATAATAATTCTATTTTTAATCCTGCTAACAGCGGTGAATGAGCAAGACTCTCCATTTCTCGCTTGATACTTACCAACCACTCATAATTATTATCTGCTAAAGCCCTTTCTGAAAGTTTGATAGCATTGGGGGGAAGGCTAGCTTCTTGTGAGTTATGGATATAAAGCGTTGCCTGATGCTTATGAGCAAAAGCAGCAGCGTATTTAAGTGCGCTTTTGGAATTAGTTGAAAAATCAGTGGTGAACAGGATGTTCTGGAACGGGTACATATTTATGCCTCTATTAAAAATGTTTAGAAAACCGTTTTTAGCGGTAATAGACTTGCCAAATCATTGTAGCCTAACTATCTTATCTATGTCTACTCACCACATAAGATCTAGAATGTTTTAAGAAATAGAAGATTTAATGATAAAACACAACACTTAAAAAAAATAACCTAATATTTTAAGTTAAAAAATAACTAATATTTTTCTATATTTTAAGTTAAAGAAAGGCTTCCTTTATGCCAAAAGTTTATCTTGCACTAGCAATACATGCACATCAACCTGTAGGAAATTTTGATCATGTTATAGAAGATGCTTACCAAAAGTCTTATTTACCCTTTGTAAAAACACTTGCAAAACACCCTGAAATAAAAATGGCTCTGCATTTTACAGGTTCTTTATTTAATTGGTTTAAGGCTAAACACCCAGATTATTTAACTCTACTTAGCGATTTAGTGGCTAATGGTCAAATAGAACTAATCTCAGGCGGCTTTTATGAACCAATTTTAGCTATCTTACCTTTTAAGGATAGACTAGAACAAATAGCTAAACTTAATGATTTTCTATTAAGAGAATTAGGATATAAAGCTAAAGGAATGTGGACAGCAGAAAGAGTCTGGGAAAGCAATTTGGTTATGGCAATTGCTGAGTCAGGTATTAAGTATACTATCTTAGACGATACTCATTTTAGAATGGCTGGATTAAGGGATAAAGAGCTTTTTGGTTATTATATTACTGAAGAGCGAGGAGATACACTTAAGCTTGTTCCTTCAAGTATGAGGGTTCGTTATCTAGTTCCTTTTGCTGAACCAAAAGAGACTATAGAATATCTTCGGGCTTTATTAAAAGAATCTGACCAAGATTTACTAGTAGCAATGGGGGATGATACAGAAAAATTTGGAGTTTGGCCTAAAACCTACCAGTTATGTTATCTCAGAGGCTGGCTTGATAGGTTTTATCAGGCTATAGCTAATGAGAGTGATTGGCTAGAAACCGTTAAACTAGGAGATTATTTAGAGAAAAATCTCCCTCAAGGAAGGATTTACTTACCCACTGCAAGTTATTCTGAAATGATGGAATGGGCACTTCCTGCCAAAGTCTCCCAAGAATTTGTTGAACTAAAACATAATCTTACACACACCAAAAAAGATCAACAGTTAGCTGAATATTTACATGGCGGCTATTGGCGTAATTTCTTAGCTCGCTATAGAGAAAGTAACTTAATCCATAAAAAAATGCTTCAAGTTAGCAAACGCGCTCATAATATGTATGAAAAATACCAAAGTGGTAAAGAATTAATTTCACTAAGCTCGTCTGATAACGAAAAAGTTTTACAAGTTAAAGAGGCCTATGATCATCTTTTACAAGGTGAATGTAATGATGCTTTTTGGCATGGTGTTTTTGGTGGACTCTACGCGCCTAACTTACGTAGCAGTTCTTTAATGAATTTTATTAGGGCTGAATATTTGTTAGATAAAGTAGAATTTGAAGATCAAGTTAATTGGATTGAAGTTAAAGAATATGATTTTGATGCCGATGGGGTAAATGAGATAGAAATTCAAACTAATCATTTTTCTGCTATTTATGATGTTCAAGAAGGTGGGCTTAGTATTTTAGATTTTAAGCAAAGGAATTTTAGTTTAATTAACTCATTACAAAGAAGGTTTGAATCCTATCATAAACGCGTAAGAGAAATAGCTGAAGAAGAAGCAAAAGAAGAGGCTTCTAAAAATAGGAAAGATATTAGCAATAAAGATCTATCAGCTAGCAGTAATAACTCTGTAGGGGCAGAAGATGGTGTAGAAACAATACATGAAATTGCTAAAGTTAAAGAAAAGGGCTTAGGTCGTTTTCTAGTATATGATCTTTATCCCCGTAATTGTTTTACTCTCTACGCTTTAGCCGATACAGTTAGTCTAGAAAGTTTTGCTAAACAACAACTAGAAAATAACTGGTTAATTGCTCAGTCAGGTAATGCAAAAATTAATTCTTCAAATCAACTAAATGCAACAGAAGTAAACATTAATCACAAGTTAAATTTAGCTAGTATTGGGTTTAATGAAACTATAGAAGTGTTGCAAAGAATTGTTTTTGTTGCTAATGATTTAGAAATAAAATGTCCAGTACTTTTAACAAGAAATACTAATTTTAATGGCCGTTTAGCTATGGAGCTAAATATAAACCTACTTGCAGGTGATGCACATGATAGGTATTTTCGCTTTGGCAGTGAGCAGCATAGACTTAATTGGCAAGGTGTTATCCAAAGTCAAAAAGAGTTAACCCTTACAGATGAATATTTTAGGTTAGGCGTTAAACTAAGCTCTAATCGTGCAATCGATTGGTGGGTTTATCCTGTTTTTTCTGTATCACAATCAGAAGAAGGTTTTGAAAGGGTTTATCAAGGGTCTTCAATAATAGCTATTTTGCCTATTAAAGAATTAATGCAGGATACTCTAGAAGTAAATCTTACAGCAATTGCTATTTAAGAATTTCTTCAGTTTAAGTAAATAAGATGTTTAGCTTTAAGCTAAACATCTTATTTTATAATATTTAATCAAAGAAGCGATACTTAAAAATAGACCAAAGAGCAGTAACACCATCTTTCCAGCCTATTTTTTTACCCTCAGAATAATCACGACCACTATAAGAAATCGGTACTTCATAAATTCTACAGTGTTTTTTAGCTACTTTAGCCGTTATTTCTGGCTCAAATTCAAAGCGATCAGACTTAAGATTAATACTTTTAATAACATCTGCCTTAAAAACCTTATAACAAACTTCCATATCGGTTAGATTAAGGTTAGTCATCATATTGGAAAGGGTTGTAAGTATAGTATTAGCAATCATATGCCAAAAAAGATGTACTCGTCGTGGGCCACCGCCACCTAAAAATCTTGAGCCAAAAACCACATCAGCACGACCATCTAAGAGCGGTTCTAAAAGGGAAAAATACTCTTTAGGGTCATATTCTAAATCTGCATCTTGGATAATTATATAGTCACCAGTACATTTACCAATAGCAGTACGAACTGCTGCACCTTTACCTTGGTTTTTTTCATGATAAAAAACCTTAACATCTGGATATTTGCCTTCCACATGTTCGCGTAAATAGTTTATTGTCCCATCTTTGGAAGCATCATCAACAAGAACTATTTCTTTTTTTATATTAATGTTTCGTACTCTTTTAAGTATTTCTTCAATAGTGCGAATTTCATTGTAAACAGGCATTACGACAGATAAAGTAAAGTGTTTTTGGAAAAGATCTTCTGAAGTTTTAACTTCTAACATTTGTTGGTGTTTAGTTAGTGACATATTTTTATTCCAAGTAATATTTTATTTTCTTAGTATTTTGGAAAATATTTTCTAATTTTGATTAAATGGTAAACAAGGTCAGGATTATACCATTGATTTATCAAGAAAAAGTAATAGTTTTGTTCTTGTCTAAAAAATAATAGTTTTATGGGTAGGGATGCAAGTGAGTATAAATAGTAACCTAGATAGTACTGTAACAAGAGGTTATGGTTTATTAGAAGGTTTTTTGGCAAGCCAACGAGTAAAAATTGCTAATAAGTTAATTCCTTTTGAATATAGAAAAGGCAATATTTTAGATATAGGTTGTGGAACTTATCCTTTGTTTTTAACTTCTACAGAGTTTTCTAATAAATATGGTTTAGATAAAGTGGTAAAAAGTGAAGCTATTAAGTCTTTTAGAGAAAAACAAATAAACTTAATAAACCATGATAATGAACTAGAAGATAAACTTCCTTTTGAAGACAATTTTTTTGATGTAGTAACAATGCTAGCAGTATTTGAACATATTGAACCAGAAAAACTACCTAATTTACTAGCAGAAATAAAACGTATATTAAAACCTGGAGGAGTTTATATAATGACCACTCCAGCTATTTGGGCAGATGGGTTGTTACGCTTTTTAGCTAAACTTAGATTAGTAAGTCCAACAGAAATAGAAGAACATAAAGATGCTTATAACTTTAAGAAAATTACAAAATTCTTAGCCCAAGGAGGGTTTTCTGAAGAAAAAATGCAGTTTGGGTATTTTGAGATATTTATGAATATTTGGACTAAAGCAACAAAATAAAATTACTTAAGGTAGAATTATCCAGATACTAAAATAGCTAATTAAATAAAATTAAAAACGGGTATTTTTTAACTTATTACGTCGGAAATCTTCTCCAACTATATGAACTAATTTACACATTTCATATAAACGGGAGCGCAGTCTTACCCCTAGGCGTTCAGATAAGGTTTCTCCATAGTTAGAATTAGCAGAAGGGTTATCTAGAAAATTAGAAGTAAAAATAGTACTTTTTTTATTGTTATAGCGACGGTTAATAATTTGGGTCATTGTGTCTTGTACCCAAGGAGTAGGTTTAGTTGCACCTAGTTCATCTAAGACTAAAACATCAGCTTCATAAATTGGGGCTAAAACCTGTAGTTCGCTAGTAGACGTAGTAGGATTATAACTTTCTTGAATTTCCTTAAGCAAATCACGAAAATCATAAAAAAGACAAGTAAGCCCAGTTTTATTAATAACTTCTTTTAGAATTGCTACAGCTAAATGAGTTTTTCCTAAGCCACATTCACCCACAAAAAGCAAACCAAACTCTACACCAGGAAAATCTCTTATAAAGTTCTTACTTTCTAATAAAGCTTTAGCTTGAGTAGTAAAGGGTTCTAGTTCTGGAGGCCCTTGGGGTTGATAATTCTCTAAAGAACAATCTTTATAGCGAAGAGGAATTCTAGCCCGCTCAAGTAAGCGTTCATATTGGTTTTTTTTACGACAAGGACAAGCTTTTGCTCCTACACCAACAATAATTTGCCAGCCTGTGCCATAACATAAAGAGCAGGGTTCAGAATTTTCATTAGGAGAGGCTTGAGCTAACATTTTATACCTGTTTTTATACCTGTTTTAGATTAGTTTTTAGCTTAATTAATGTTTCAAAGTTGTAAAGAAAATCGTGACAGATTATAGGAAATAGGTTACTAAAATGCAAGTTGTAAAGTAGTTTTAATAGTATATTTGCTGAAGGGATAACAATGGGAAAATAATTTTGTTGGAACTGTTTGACAAGACTTAGGAAAGACACGTAGCATACATTTTACAACTAATTATAGACACTTATAGACACTTTTTGGTCAAATCAGAAAGGAAAAACCTGTGGATGAAAAACTAAAACGTTTGACTCAAGAATTAGGCCAAGCAATAGATCAAGCCATCAACGAAGCCCCTCGTGTAAAGGAATTAACCGAAAAATTACGTCAGGCGGGTTATGAAACTATTTTAATGGTAGAAGCCACAATTTGTTTTGCTAAACGCCCTCCTAGCTCAGAAAAAGGCGATGATATGACAGAACGTGACCTTTCTGAACTTATGAGCCAAGATGATTTACAATTCTTAAAAAAATTAAAAATTAGTGTTGAAGATATGGATATTTAGTTAAAAGCAAAGCTTTTAATATTGGAGGTTATTATGGGTGCATTCCCTATAATGCTAGGAGTGCTTTGTGTCTTAGCAATTGGCTACCGTTATTATAGCGCTTTTATCGGATCTAAAGTATTGCTATTAAATGATAATACTATTACTCCTGCTCATACAATGAATGATGGACAAAACTATGTTCCAACAAATCGCTGGGTATTATTTGGGCATCATTTTGCTGCAATTACAGGGGCAGGCCCTTTAATAGGGCCAGTCCTAGCTGCACAGTTTGGTTTTTTACCTGGGCTTTTGTGGATTTTAATAGGAGTGGTTTTAGGTGGAGCAGTTCATGATTTTATTATTATGGCTGCTTCTGTTAGAAGAAAAGGAAAATCCTTAGCAGAAATTGCTCGTACAGAAATAAGCCCTCTTTCAGGCATTGTTTGTGCCATCGCTATACTATTTATTATCATTATTGCCCTTGCAGGATTAGGACTTGTTGTAGTTAATGCCTTAAATGAAAGCTCTTGGGGTACTTTTACTATAGCTATGACAATCCCAATAGCTCTTTTTATGGGTCTTTATATGTATAGATTTCGCAAAGGAAAAATTACTGAAGCTACAATTATTGGTGTAGTTTTATTAGTCCTTTGTGTAATCTTAGGTAAATATATTCCAGATTCATCACTGGCTCCTTATTTTACTCTTTCAAAAAATAAAATTACTTTTTGTATTGCTCTTTATGGTTTTGTTGCTTCAGTTCTACCTGTTTGGATGTTACTTTGTCCTAGAGATTACTTAAGCTCATTTATGAAAATAGGGACAATTGGTTTTCTAGTTTTAGGGATTTTAATTGTTAATCCTGAGCTAAAAATGCCAGCACTTACCCAATATGTTGATGGTGGTGGGCCAATTATTGGAGGTAAATTATTTCCTTTTGTATTTATTACAATTGCCTGTGGTGCTATTTCAGGATTTCATTCACTTATTTCTTCAGGCACTACACCTAAAATGATAAATAAAGAAAGTGATATTCGTCCTATAGCTTATGGTGCAATGCTAATAGAAGGCTTAGTAGGAATTACTGCACTCTTAGCAGCCTCAGCCCTTTATCCATCAGATTATTTTGCTATCAACGTTCCACCAGAAAAATTTGCTAAACTAGGAATGGAAATGCAAGTTTTACCAGATTTAGCAAAAGAAATAGGCGAACAACTCCAAGGGCGTGCAGGTGGAGCGGTTTCTCTTGCTGTAGGAATGGCTCAAATCTTTAGCTCATTGCCAGGAATGAAAGGGTTACTCTCTTATTGGTATCATTTTGCTATTATGTTTGAAGCCTTATTTATTCTTACTACTATTGATACTGGAACTAGAGTAGCCAGATTTTTAGTCCAAGAATTTATTGGGCGTTTTTATGAGCCTTTTGAGAAACCAGATTCTTTAGTGGGTTCTTTAACTGCAACATCTTTAGTTGTAATTGGTTGGGCTTATTTTATTTATACAGGCTCAGTTAGTACAATTTGGCCTATGTTTGGTATTGCTAACCAACTCCTAGCTGTAATAGCTCTTGCAGTTGGCACTACAATAATTATTAAGTCTGGACGAGTTAAGTATGTTTGGGTGACAGTTTTGCCTATGCTATTTGTTGCTACTACGACTCTTACAGCAGGTTACTTTAGTATTATAGATATTTTTTACCCTAAACATAATTTTCAAGGCTATTTAAATATTGCTTTAACTCTTATTATGATGAATTGTGTAATGATTATTTTAGCTGACTGTGCTTGGCAATGGTGGCAAAGCTTAAATACTAAAGCTTTAATTGCAAAAGCAGGAGATTAAGCTAGATTAGTTAAAATATTTCTATAGTTATAATTAGTGATTAATGAGGTGCTTAAAATAGCACCTCATTTCTATTTAACTAGGTTTCTTTTTACCTTCTTTTTCCTTAGTATTTTCTTTTTCTTGTTGGTTAAGTACTAAATTATCAATTAAAAACTTACGCACATTAACTAGTGCATCAATATTAGAATCTCCACCAATTACTTTGCCAAAAATATCGGCAGGTTTGCTCCAATTATTTTGATCTTCTTTCATAAATACCTCCTAAATATCAGGATTCTACCTATATAATAGCATAGATAAGCGCTTTAACGTATTAAGCTAGGACAAGTTTCACGTGAATTTCTTTACTTAAATTTTAATGCCTGGAACTTTTATAAATAGTTATGATTTACTCGGGTTCAAAATATTTGTTAAAATACTAATTTTATAGCCCTTAGTCATTAAAATAACGAGGAAAATATGTTATCACTCATCAAATTTCTTTCTAAATACTTCTTAGTTTTATTTTTGATTTTATCAACAGTTTCTTTAGTAAATGCAGATGAAAAAGTACAGCGTGTAAGATTTGAGAAAGGGCGAACTAGTGCTGTTATTAAGGCTAATGTTCTTCGCAGCAATGATATTCGGTATTTGCTTAGCGCTAAAAAAGGCCAATATATGACTGTTCATGTTTCAGGTAGCGACTCAGTTGCTTTTCAAATTTACTCTTCTAGTGGTAAAGATATAACAGGTAGTGATTTTACTAAAGATTGGGAAGGCCCATTACCAGAGGGTGGAGACACTCAAATATTAGTATTTACTGATCAATATAAATCCCAAGGCTTTACTCTAGAGATAGGTATTAGATAATAAGCATTATTTAATCTAAATCTTTTAGATTAAATAAGTTATAATTAGTTTTTCCTTATTGGTTTAATAAATTCAAACTAGATGTAGATGAGTATACGTAAATAAACTTAACTTATAAAGAAATTATTATGGAAAAACTTTTGCTAAAAAATAAAGATTTTATTAAAATCTATTTGTTTTTGTGTTAAATTCACTTTTTAGAAACTTCTTTTTAAGATACTAATATTTTAACTATAAATTAATTAAATTAATGAAAAATACATAATAGTATATTTCTTTAACAAGCTGTAATTCTTATAAATTATGAAAAAGACGTTTTCTTCTACAAATAAACAACGTGGTTTCTCGATGATAGAATTGCTAGTTGTTATAGTTATAATTTTTATTTTGTCTTCTATCGCTATTGTAAATTTATTATCTGCAAAAACCAGTGCAAATGAAGCTGCTGCTATTGGTGAACTAAAAGCCTTTCTTATTGCTAATCATACTTACTTTACAATTCATAATTCTTTTGCTACTCCTGCACAGCTTAATAAAGCAGGTTTTATTGGTGATGAGGCTGGAAGTCAGGAAACTCTTAGTTGCGGAAAGACCATTTTTTCTAAAAGCGGTTACTCTTTTACTATGGTTCCAACTAAAGTAGAACGTCGTCTTACAAAACAAACTGCTAGCACACCTAAGAAAGATGATTTTTCTAGAACTGCATCTAACAATAATAAAGACTCTTATAGCAATGCACCTAATAATGGAAATAATGGAAATAATGGGAATAATGATAGTGGAGAAGAAATAGCAATTTTAGAATATTTAATGGATGCTGTTCCTTTGTCTGAATATAAACCAAATGTTTTTAAGACTGGAATAAGGTGGTTTTATACAGACTCTATTAGCAATTCAATTTGGATAATAAATGATCCAAAAAGGAAAAACCCCTGTTCCCCTGGTGAGTTTTGTTATGACTTAACTAAATCTCAGCCTCTATATAATGAATGTAGCCCTATTAACTAACAAAGCTATTTTCTAAAGTATATTTTATGTAAGTTTTTATTTTAGGTTTAAGCCAGTAAATTTTGATTTACTGGCTTAAACTCTTTTAAGAGAAAAACTAGTCAATTAGAGAAGTTATAGTAGAAATTGTTCCACCACCACTAGATCCAGGAGAAACAAACCCTCTAATCCATTGTCCAAAAGCTTGTGGATTGCGGGTTTGAATTAATACTCGACCTGGCCCATAAAAGCGGCAAATCAAAACTTCACCAGATTTAATAGATGAAAACCACCCTGAAGAGGCTTTTTCTATTTTATATTGTGTTGTTTCAGGCCAAGCAACTAAATGTGAGTTATCTATAACATATTCACCACCTGGAGGAATATCTATTGCATGAATTGCCCCAAAAGAGCTAACAAAAAGTAGTCCTGTTCCACTGGCTTTTACTACAAAAAAGCCTTCACCCGAAAATAGCCCTTTAGTTAAGTTTTGCATTTGAGTAGAAATTTCTATACCACTTGTACCTACAAAAAAACCATCTTTTTGTAGTGTATAGTTATAAGAACCGTTTAGCTCGATAGGGTAGATTTCTCCTGGTGTTGCAGGTGCAAGTAGTACTTCACCTGCCCCACGACTAGCAGTAATAGTTTGGAAAAAGAATTTTTCACCTGCTAACATACGACCTAAACCCTTTAGAATACCACCTTCAGCTTGACCACCTACATCTAGGGTTGGACTCATTGCAACCATTGCACCAGATTCAGCTTTTATTGTTTCTCCATAATCTAAATAGACCTTTAGTAAAGAGGATGAACCAGGATGTAACATTTCATATCGCATAAATTTTCTCCTTTTTGTTAGACTATTTGTTGTTAACCTATTAACATTGATTAAGCTAAACTAATTAATATATCTAGATAGTAAAGCATTTTTTACAGATTGATTAAGAAAATCTAATAGTAGCTTAGCAATAAACGCAAATCTATTGTTTATATACTTAAAGAATATAAGGTTTTATTTTTGTTTTTATTTGTTACAATAAAAATTATACCTATAAAACTTAATAATTTTTAAGGATCATAGTTAAGATTATGACAAATCAGACTATTAAAGCAACCCCTTCATTAAAGACAGCTCTATATTCTTGGTTAACAAAAATGATATTCCAATGGGTAGTTTTTTGTGGGCCAATGATATTTATTTTTCACTTTATTTGCCCTGATGTAACTTTTTTATTAACTGCAAAACTGATTATGCATTCTACCCTGATCGCTTTAGGGGTAACTGGCTTAATGATGCTAGGCAAATTAACAATAAACCAAGAGGGTGCAAGATTTGAAAATAAATTCCTTTTCCAAAAATCCTTTATTAGCTGGAAAGATATGACTTTTGGCAGACCCTTTCCTATTGCACTAGAAAAACATTATGTTATTGCTGATATAAAAAATTCTAACCCTCCAATTAAAATTTGGCCTAGTATGAATAATTACAAAATAGTTAAACAAGTTTTTGAAGACCATAAAATACTTATAGAAACGGGTCAAATGGTTAGTTCAAAATCTCAATTTCGACCGCTAGATGAAGTTATTAGTGAAGCTTTTAAGTGATTTTGCTAGCTTAATCTAGGTAGATAAACATGTGGTATATTGCTATAGTGGTTTTTCTTTTTCATGCTATTTTAGCTATTGTTGATGAGGTCTATTTCCACCATAAACGCGGTTTAGGGCTTTGGGAAAGGCTAGGCCATCCTGCTGATACTTTAACAGTGTTAGCTTGTTATAGTGTAATATTTTTCTTTTCACCAACAGAAAAAAATATAATTATTTATATAATACTTGCAATATTTTCTTGTATTTTTGTAACTAAAGATGAATTTGTACATTCTAAGCTTTGTGTCTTAGAAGAAATGTGGTTACATGCTTTTTTGTTTTTACTTCACCCAATTCTTTTTATTCTTGTTGGTCTTTATTGGCTTGCTAGTAGCTCAGCTAAGAGTAGTAGCTTGTTTTTACAAGAGTTACAAGATGAGTCATTAGAAGTATTTAAATTATTCTTTTTAGGTGAATTTATTTTAACTTTTCTTATGATGTTTTATCAGATTATTTATTGGAATTTTTTATGGAAGGGTCTAAAACAAATAAAGTAAATAATGAACTTTACCATAGCTTAGGAGAGCGTTGGTATCACGCAAAAGATGATCCAGTCGCATTACTTAGAGCAGAAAGAAGGCTTTTAGTTCCTTGGGCAATAGAATCCATTGCCCAAAAGGGCTTTGCTTTGGGCAGTGGTATTTTAGATGTTGGTTGTGGAGCAGGTCTCTTTAGCAACCCCTTAAGTAGTAAGGGGTATGATGTTACAGCTTTTGATGTTTCAACTGAAAGTCTAGAGATTGCAAAACAATATGACACTACTAAAAAAGTAAAGTATTTATTTGCAGATGCTTACAACTTCCCTTTTCCTGATAACTCTTTTGATATAGTTTGTGCTATGGATTTTTTAGAACATGTTGATAAACCTGAGGTTGTTATTTCAGAAGTCTCTAGAGTACTTAAACCTAATGGGCTATTTTTTTTTAGCACTTTTAGCCGTAATTTGCTTGCTTGGTTAATAGTAATAAAAGGTGTAGAGTGGTTTGTAAAAAATACTCCTAAAAATTTGCATACCCTAGAACTTTTTATTAAGCCAGAAGTACTAAATGGTATACTTAAAAACTATAATTTAACCCTAGATAAACTATTAGGAATTAGACCTTGTTTTTTTACTAAAGCCTTTTTTCAGATGCTTTTAACAGGAACTGTTGCAGATAATTTTAGTTTTACCTTTACTAAATCCTTATTAATAGGTTATGGTGGAATTGCAATAAAAAGCCAGTAAATTTTATAATAAATTTTAAGCAACAAATAATTTTAATATTTTAGAAAAATGTTTTCGCCAAAAGGTATATTTTATCGCTAAATAACACTTTTCCTTACATAAACATTCGACATTTTATTGATTAATACTTAAAATGATAAATGTGAATTGTTACTAATACTAACAAAAAACAAAAGCTTTTGTTTATAAACTACTAAAAACCTATTCTAAAAACCTTAATATCTATTACTTTTTACCTCTAACATTTTTCTACATTCTTTTTTACTATCACAATTTACCTAACAATAATTATGGTAATTGCTGAAAAACTAGCTGATAGATTGCAATCCTAAAATCAAAATGATAGTATCGACTCTTTAAAGTTAACAAAACCTATTACATATTGGCTACTTTAGAAAAGCTAGCTTGTAAGAAAAAAAGAGTTTTAAGCTTTTCTACTGATTTTTATGAGTTTGAATATTCCAGTAATCTTTGGGATGAAATTAAAAAAATTTCGTGAAGGGCAAGGAATGTCTTTAACTGACTTTGCTACACGATGTGATTTATCTGCTTCTTATCTTACTGAAATTGAGCGAGGTAAAAAATACCCAAAAACAGAAAAAATAATGCGGATGGCAGAAGTTTTAGGCCGTAACTATGATGAACTAGTATCACTAAAACTTTCTGAAGAACTTGCTCCACTTGAAATTTTTCTTTCTTCTCCTGTCTTAAAGGATTTTCCTTTTCATTTTTTTGGAATTTCTTTAACAGATGTAGTTGAACTTATGACTCGTAGCCCTTCAGAAGCAGCAGCTTTAGTTGAAGCTATGGTAGATATTGCTAATCACTATCAAGTAGGAGTTGAACATTTATTTCGATCTGCTCTTAGGGCTTATCAAGAACGTAAACATAATTACTTTGAAGACTTAGAAGAAGCAGTAGAAGAATTTGATAGTAATTATGGTGATCCTAGTAGTCATGGCTATTCTTATGAGCAACTCTACCGCATTATTCAAGAATTTTATAATTACCATATAGATGAAACTTCGCTAGCTGAGCAACCTAAGCTTGCGGGTTATAGATCTATTTTAATACCAAAAGATGCCCCAAAACTACTTATTAATCCTAGACTAAGCATTACTCAAAGAAAATTTATTCTTGCTAGAGAAATAGGTTATCAATTTTTAGGATTAAAGGTCAGAGCGCTTACTTCTGCACCTGAAAGAGTGGACTCTTTTGAGCAAGTCCTAAATGATTTTAAGGCTTCTTATTTTGCTGGGGCGCTACTTATAAAAAATAAAGCTATTCAAGATGATCTACTACAGTTTTTTTCTTTAACAGAATGGAAACCAAAAGTTTTGCTTTCTTTTTTGGAAAAATATGGAGTGACTCCAGAAATACTGTTTTATCGGTTAAGTGAAATTATTCCGCGCTTTTTTGGTTTCAAACTACATTTCTTGCGTTACAATGAGGAACAAGGCAATGTAAGGCTAGTAAAGCAATTTAATATGTCTCGTTTACTAGTACCTGGAGGTTTAGGTTTAACTGAGCATCATTGCCGTCGCTGGCTGGGGCTTCGTTTGTTACGTCAATTACGTAGCGCCCGCAGGATTACTTCTCACCCAATTGTTGGTGTCCAAATTTCTAAGTTTATTGGCGAGCCTCAAAATAGTTTTTTATGCCTTGGGTTAGCTCGACCATTAACCTTAAATCAAAATGCTAATTCTAGTGTTTCAATAGGGTTGAAGTTTGATGAAAAACTAGCAAAAACTATTAATTTCTTAGATGACAGGGCTATTCCTAAAGTTGAAGTTGGTACAAGTTGCGAGCGCTGCCCATTAAAATTTGAAGAATGCTCTGAAAGAGTGGTTGCCGCTAGTATAATAAGCCAAATTGCAGAACATCGTGAACGCGAAGAAGCTTTACGTAGACTATTTACAAGATAATTTTTTATTAGAGCAAATTTATAATGTTATCATCTGACCAACTACAAGAGAGAATAAGTGAATTAGCAGTACGTTTACACGTACCACCAGACTCTTATCTGCTAGGACAAATAGAATTTGAAGACCCAGAAAAAATAAAACTTTGTATTGATGGTTTAACCCTAGCCTTTATTAGTTATTGCTACCATAGACACCCACGGGGTGAAAATGTCTATGAAGTAATGCAGGAACTAGAAAAATACCCTGAAGGTAGCCCTCAAGCACAACTCTTAGAAGAGCGTGCTGAAACAGCCGCAGCCTTAGAAATACCTTTTATTGTAAAATTTAATGGTATTTTGGAAGATTATTACTGTGTTCGTAAAGAACTAGAACAGTTTTTAGCAGATTTAGAAGATCTGCCAAATTAGGTAATACTTATCAAAGTAATAATTAGATAAATATTTTGCTTCTCAGAAACTTATCCTGTAAAATAAACTTGTTTTTCTAAAATTACTTTGCCTTTGTTAATAATTTTTATACCTTTTAGGTGTTTATTTTACAAAATATTAAATTTATTTTTCATCATAGTGTCTAAAACGTTATGCTTGATTTTAATGATAAATACTTAGCAGAAATAGAAAAATACTTACTCCAATCAAGAGAAAATAGCTGGACTGTTACTGAAGAAGATCTTGATCCAAAAGAAATAGTTTATCAAATAATCGATCAAGTTAAACAAAATCGCTATGACTATAATGGTGTAGCCTGCACTCCTAATATTATCACCATATCAATTCCTGAAACAAAAGCAGAAAAAGTTGAAGATTTAGAAATGATCTTTAATGGAGAAGATTTCTTAAGGAATTTTGAAGCTTTTCTAGCTAACCAAGGGCTAAGCCTATTTAACCCTATTAGAGTTGAAGTCCAAACTGTAAGTAAAGGCAATAGCCGTGTAATGTATAGACGTGCTGCCTTTGCTCTAGACTGGCCTGGACAAGAAATGGCTTCAGAAGATGTATTAGTAGTAGTTAATATGGTGCAGAAAAAAATTACATCTGTTAGCTCACCTGCTCCTCAAATCCCTCAGCTAGCACGCCTTACTGCTCATAATGCTGTTGTTTATCAAAATCAATACTTAATTACTAAGCCTATAATATATATTGGTAGAATGCGTAGTGTTGTTAATGAACAAACAGGTAAACTTATTAGGCGTAATGATTTTGTATTTGCTCACCTAGAATCACCTGAAGCTCTTTCTAATAGCGTTTCTCGCCAACATGCTACGATATTTTACCGTAATAACGCTTTTTATGTTCTTGATCATGGAAGCGCTAATGGTACAGCAATACAGCGAGGCGGCTTTAATGCAGAAGAATTTTTAGTTACTTCTAATTACACCCAAGGTGTTAAGCTAGAACATAGAGATATTTTAAGATTTGGTTCTGCTTGGGTAAGTTTTGAACTTGTGTCTAATAATGAAATGCAGCAACAATCCCAGTCAGCAAAACCAGCCGAGTTTCTAACAGAGCCTGTTCATAATACAGGTAAAGTTAATAATCTAACCCCTGAAGAACGCTTTGCCCTAGAAAATTCTATTAAACGCCTCCAAAATAAATAGAATCTATTTCTAACTTACTTAAACCTTAAATATTGCCTAAATTAAATTGATCAACTTAGGCAATATTTCTCCAGCTTTTCCTTGTAAAAAAACATTCATAATAGAGGTTAATGCTGATGGTAAATTGTTGACTTCTATAAGAAATGCCTTTGATTGTTGTGCATAATAAGGAACAGATGCTGCTGGTTGAACTACTCCAGCTGTTCCTATTACTAAACAAACATCACAGTTTCTTGCATGAGTAAATGCTTCTGATAAAGTATTGCTTGGAAGCGCTTCGCCAAACCAAACAACACCTGGCCTTACATAAGATCCACAGTGGCAACGAGGAGGGATGCTACTATGATTCAATTCGTTTTCCTTAAGCAACCGACCTTCCTTAAAACATCGATTTTCCATTATTCTTCCATGTAATTCTAAAATATTTTTGTTTCCTGCTGATCTATGATATTCATCAACATTTTGAGTTACTATGACTACAGAGGGGAGCTTTTTTTCTAGCTCTACTAATGCAAAATGAGCAGGGTTAGGTTTATTATTACGAACAATTTCTCTACGGTACTCATACCAGTCCCAAACAAGTTTTGGGTTAGCTTGAAAACCATCAGGTGAAGCTAATTCTGCTGGATCGTATTTTTCCCAAAGACCTACTTGTGCATCTCGAAAAGTAGGAATACCGCTTTCAGCCGAAACTCCTGCTCCTGTTAAAACTACTACTCGTTTTGCTGCTTTTAACTTATTAGCCGCCTTTTCTAAGAGTTTTTCTAAATTATCCATAATTTTATTTTAATCCTATGAGTTTTCGCTTTATAGTAAGAATTATAGTAAGAATTTTAGCAGCAAAATTAATTTTTTGCTCTTACTAAAGATCCAAGTAAAGTCATAAAATAAATTATTTAATTATAAAGACAAGATAAGAAAATCTTACTTTTACTTGTCAGAGCATTGCATCATAAAAGCAAATAGAATACTATAGAGAGCGTTTATCAAAAGAAAATTATATAGTACTACGTATTTTGTATTAGTCAGATTAGTTATTAAATTAAACCTTATTAAAACAAGCGCTACATTATATTGAATTTTTTGCAAAGGAGGACGCTTAGATTGCTGCAACTATTAAGACTTTTGCGGTATCTATGCGTTTGATTGATGAAGGTAAAGCTGTTACCAGGTGGTGGAGCAAATAACCCACAAGAACAATACCTAACGTCTTTTTTAATTAATGATGAACTGGCTGTAGATGCTGGTGCATTGCCTTTAGCACTTGATCGGTCAAGTCAACTATCTATCCATCATATTTTTATTACTCATGCCCACCTAGATCATATGGCAGGTTTACCCCTGATGTTAGACAATATTTTTACTGATATAAACCAAACTATTTTGGTTTATGCCATAGAAGAAACTGTCCAAGCTCTCCATAAACATATTTTTAATAATATTATTTGGCCTGATTTTACAAGTTTTAAGAATAGCCATAATGTTAATTTACAGTTGCAGATAATTACTCCAAACTCTCTAGTAAAAATAGGAGGTTTAGAAATAATTGCTGTTCCTGTAAACCATACTGTTCCTACAGTAGGGTTAATAGTAAAAGATAAAGAAACAGCAGTGGTTATTTCTGGTGATACTGGTATTACAGACGAGCTATGGGCTATGGCTAAAAACCTAAAACAGTTAAAAGCAGCTTTTATTGAATGCTCCTATCCAAATAGATTAAGCGATTTAGCTGGTAAATATGGTCATCTTTCTCCAGAACTATTATTTGCAGAATATCAAAAAATAGGGAAAAATATCCAGGCCTTTGCTTATCACCTTAAACCAGCTTATTTAGAAGAAATAGTAGAAGATTTACTTGCCCTAAAACACCAGCAAATAGTTATTGCTGAACCTGGTAATAACTATGAAATTGACTAGTAAGTGTGATTATCTTTTTACTATCTTTTTACTTTATTACAAATTTATCTTCTATCCCTTTACAATTAAGGGCAAAAACATAGCATAAAAATTTTTCTTGGTTAGGTTTAACTAAATGAACTGAACCAGGATTAACAACAATACTATCTCCTAAAAAAAGTAAGTGATCTTTCTTCTCAACTTCTATAAGCATACTTCCTTCAATTACTAGGTAAATTTCAGTGGCGATTTTATGATAATGGCGATCTTGGCTAGCTGTTTGGTTAAAAACCGACATTTCAAAATCTTTTGTGAGTAAAACAGAGCATTTTTCGCCAATTTTTGGTGCTTGCCAAATTTCTTCTTGAGCTAGATTTTCTTTTTCATTAAAAAGTTCTGTTATTAATAACTTTCTTGCTCCTCTTGCACTAGGTGCTAGAGCAGGATCTTGTTTTATTGCTGATAGCTTTATTAATAATGATGATAAAGCTAAATGAGAATTATTTTTATGGTTTTCTATAGACATAAAGAATAACTAGTTGATTTAATTTATGATAAATTGTTTTCAAATCATTTTAACAATACTTTCTTAAATTAGGAAAATTTTGATGAAAAACGTAGGTTTAATTAAAAGATCAGAAAGCGCTTTTCTAATCATTGATTTACAAGAGAAATTAATGCCTGTTATTAGTGAAAAAGAACAGGTTTTTTCTAATGTTAATAAACTTCTTGCAGCCGCTAAAATCTTAAATATTCCTGTAATTGTTACAGAGCAATATTCAAAAGGGCTTGGGCATACTTGTAAAGAAATAAACTTAGATGAACAAGTAGTTATAGAAAAAATGTGTTTTAGCTCTATGCTATCAGATGAACTTAACCAAAAACTAAAATGGCTACAAGTAAAATCACTAGTGCTTGCAGGTGTAGAATCTCATATTTGTGTTCTAAAAACTGCTCTAGATGCCCTAGCACAAGGCTATGATGTTCATATTGTTGCTGATGCAGTTTCTTCACGTAAGAAATTTGATAGAGAAATTGCTTTAGAACGAATTAAACAAGTAGGAGGCTATATTGTTACTACTGAGATGATCCTTTTTCAATTAATGGATTTTGCAGGTACAGAAGAGTTTAAGCAAATTAGCCGACTTATAAAATAGACCTTAACTTAAACAATATCTTGTAAGTCTAAGAGTCCTATAAGCTTATTTTCATAATCAAGAACTGGTAAGGCATTTATATGGCGCTCAACCATAAGATTTTTAGCATCTCTAACTAATAAACCTACTTTAACAAAAGTTCCAGGGCGAGTCATTATTTCGCCTACAGGAGTATTACCTATTTCACTGTTATTTTCCCAATGTCTTCTAAAATCTCCATCAGTAAAAACTCCAAGATATTTATCTGACTTGTCTACTACTGTAGCTAAACCAGCACGAGCGCGGCTAATTGCTGCAATAGTAGCTTTTACAGTAGTCTCAGGTTGTACTTTAGGACATCGCAGATCAGTACGCATTAAGTCTTGAACTTGGCTAACTAAACGTCCAATAGTGCCACCTGGATGAAGACGAGCGTATTCTTCGCTAGTAAAACCTCTTATTTCTAAGACTGTTAAAGCAAGTGCATCTCCAAGTGCAAGTAGTGCAGTAGTTGAGCTTGATGGTGCAAGTTGAAGTGGGCAAGCTTCGGCTAAAACTCCCATCTCTAAAGTAATTTCTGCATTACGTCCTAAAGAAGAGGTTTTAGTAGCAGTAATAGCAATTTGCAAAACTTGGCGGTTTCGTAAGTGTGGAAGAAGGCGAACAATTTCTTCGCTTTCTCCAGAGTTAGAGAAAATCAGTGCTACATCACCTGATGCAGCCATTCCTAAATCACCATGCATTGCTTCAGCAGGATGTAGAAAAAAGGCTGGAATCCCAGTAGATGCAAATGTTGAAGCTACTTTTTGTGCAATAAGTCCAGCTTTGCCCATTCCAGAGCAAATAATTTTACTTTTGCACCCAGCAATTTCTTTTACTGCTAAGGCAAAATCACCGTTTAGTCTTGAGGCTACTTCAAGAAGTGCATTAGCTTCTAGTGAAAGAACTTTCTTTCCTAGCTCAATTATTTTACTTTGTTCGGGTTTGTCTTGTGCCATCTTAACAACGAGATTATTATCTACACTTTAAGATGTCAAGGAGAGCAAGGTTTAATGTCAAAGGAAAAGGTTTTAGTCACAGGTGGAGCAGGTTTTATTGGTAGTCATTTAGTAGATGGTTTATTAGAAAAAGGCTATCAAGTAAGAGTATTAGATAATTTTTCTACAGGTAAAGAAGAAAATTTAGCTGCTAACTTTCCATATATTGAAGTAATAAAAGGTGATATTTGTGATGAAGCAGTTATAAACAAAGCCGTTAGAGGAGTAGAGTATATTTTACATCAAGCTGCTTTAGGCTCAGTTCCTCGTTCAATAGATGATCCTCTTACTACTCATGACTGTAATACTACTGGTACTCTAAAACTCTTAGTTGCTGCTCGTGATGCTGGGGTAAAGCGTTTAATTTATGCTTCTAGCTCTTCAGTTTATGGTAATACTCCTATTTTACCAAAGCTAGAAACCATGCCTACATCTCCTCGCTCGCCATATGCACTATCTAAACTTTCAGGAGAAATTTATTGTCAATTATTTAACTCACTCTATGGGCTAGAAACGGTTTGTCTTCGTTACTTTAATGTTTTTGGCCCTCGCCAAGATGAACACTCTCAATATGCAGCCGTCATTCCTCGTTTTGCTAGCGCCCTACTTACAGACCAACCCCTTACCATTTTTGGAGATGGTAAACAAACTAGAGATTTTACTTATATTAAAAATGTTGTTGAAGCTAATTTACTAGCAATGATTGCAGAGAATAATGCTACTGGAGAAGCTTTTAATATTGCTTGTGGAGCACATTATTCAATTCTAGATCTTGCTAAAGAATTAAGTCACATTTTAAGTGCACCACTAAAAATAAATTATTACAATGCTCGTTCTGGAGATGTTCAAGACTCTTATGCAGATATTAGTAAAGCCACTCAGTTACTAAACTACCTGCCAAAAGTGAGTTTTTCAGAAGGTCTTGCTAAAACGGCAAAATGGTTTCAAGCACACTATTTATCAGTACTTCAGCAAAAATAATTATAAGAAGGTAAAAGACTAGAAAATAAAAATCTAGGGTAAATAGCTAAGAAATAGTAAAATAGCTAAAAATAATCAACAAATTTTTATAAATATTAAAGTCAACCACTCAAATGACCCAAGAGCAAATAAAGAAAGTAAGTAGAGTAACTTATTTTGCAATGCTACTAGGGGTTATACTTTGGCTTATAGCTATAATCGCACCAGCTTGTTTTTTTGTTCAAAAACAAGTATTGCCAGCTTATTTAATGCGAAAAATACTTTCGCCTGTTTGTCATCAGATTATAGATAGATCTTTTTTGCTTTGGGGCTATCCATTGGCTGTATGTGCTAGATGTAGTGGTATATATTTTGGTGTACTATTAGGTATTTTGTTCTATCCATTGCTAAAAAGCTATAAAAAATTAGAATTACTTCCGCGAAGCTATTTAATAGTGATGTTGCTACCAACTACTGTAGATTTTTTACTTGGAGCATTTCACATTTTAGAAAATACGCATTTCTCACGCGCTTTTACGGGTGTAATAGCTGGTTTTGCACTAGCCTTTTACATCGCTAGAGCCATCATCAATCTAGCTTTAGAAATAACAAAAACTATTGCTAGCAAAAGAAAAGGAGTAGTCTTTTATGGATCAAAGTAAGCTAAAACCAGCGCTAATTTCTGGGGTGATTTTTGGAATTATTTCATTAATTCCATTTGTTAATTTACTTAATTGCTGTTGTGGATGGTTAATGATATGTGGGTTAGTTGCTGTTAAGATGTATAGCAGCAATAATCCAAACGCTATTAAATCTTCTGATGGTGCAGTTGTTGGAGCGATGTCTGGCGCAATAGCAGCTATTATCATTCAAATGGTTAACCTGATTTTTAGTATAATTAACTATAGGGGTGTATCTTCAGAGGAATTAAAAGAAATTTTTAGACGTGAGATAGAAAAACAACCTACCGCAGATCCTAAAGTTGTTGAAATGGTTATGCAGTGGGCAGATCTCATCATAGGTAATCTTATAATATTTGTATTTCTATTTGCATTAATAGGAATAGTAATAATGACTGTCTTTGGTGGATTAGGTGGTTTAATTGGGGCTTCTCTTTTTGGTAAAAAAACACCTCCTTCAACACCACCTTATGATTATGGTCAATCATTTGGAGAAGGACAGAAATCTTCTTATCCAGGTCAATAACTTAATATTTTATTCTTAGGAGCTAGCAAAATGCAGCGAATAGTTGATGCGTTGTTATTCCCTTTACTAGCAGTAGTTAGCGCTTTTTTAGTAGGCGCAGTTATTGTTCTTTTAGTAGGAGATAATCCTATTAGAGTTTATGAGATTTTTTTTGCTAGCGCATTTGGTACGGTTGATGGCATTTCCTATACTCTCTTTTATGCAACACCTTTAATTTGTACTGGACTTGCTGTAGCAATCGCTTTTCGCTGTGGTTTACTTAATATTGGCGCAGAAGGGCAGCTTATCATAGCTGCCTTTGCTGCTGCTTGGGTAGGTTTTACTCTTGATACTTCTAAATGGTTGGTAATTCCTCTTTGTATGATTGCTGCTATAGTTGCAGGCGGGATTTGGGGAGGTATCCCTGGGCTATTAAAAGCTCGTTTTGGTAGCCATGAAGTTATTAATACTATAATGATGAATTTTATTGCTGTAGGAATAGTTAGTTACTTTACTCAGTATTATTACCGTTTACCAGGAGATCCCATACTACAAACTAAACCCATTGTTGAGCAGGCTCATATTCCTCGTATGAACGCTATACTTGCACCATTAGGAATAGATTTTCCAGCATGGCTACCGCTTAACTTAGGTTTTGTAATTGCAATTATAGCTTGTGTTGTAGTTTATGTTTTTCTTTGGAAAACTAAGTGGGGTTATGAATTAAGAGCCGTAGGTGTTAATCCTAGTGCTGCTGAATATGGTGGAATTAATGTTTCTCGTAGCATTGTTATTGCAATGTGTTTAAGTGGAGCACTTGCAGGGCTTGTTGGTATTAATGAAGTCTTAGGTTATCGCTACCGCTATTATGATGGGTTTTCTGCTGGCTATGGATTTACTGGCATTGCTGTAGCCTTACTTGGACGTAACCATCCATTAGGAATTTTTCTTGCAGCAATTCTCTTTGGCTCACTTGTAAGAGGTGGTCTATTTATCAATATTTTCTCTGATAGAGTCTCTAAAGATCTAGTAGTTGTACTACAAGCAATAATAATCTTATTTGTTGCTTGTGAGGCATTTTTCTCATTTTTGCAAAAACCAAGTACAGGTGGAAAAAGTTAATCTATGATAAATGCTACTGATATTATTAATCTCTCATTGATTGGCTCAACTATTAGGTTAGCTACACCCCTTATTCTTGCTGCAATTGGAGGACTTTATTCTGAACGAGCAGGAATTATTAATATTGCTTTAGAAGGCATTATGCTTTCTGGGGCTTTTACTGGTGCTGCTATAGCTGCTAAAACAGGCTCTCCTTGGTTAGGGTTAATTGCTGCTCTTTTAGCAGGACTTGCAGTTGCTCTAGTTCATGCAGTAGCTTGTATAAAATATCGTGCCGATCAAGTTGTAATTGGTACAGCAATTAATATTTTATTTTTAGGCGTTCCTGCCTTATTTTCAAAAGCTTTTTTTGGCTCATCTGGCTCAACCCCTCAGCTAGAAATAGAACAGCGTCTTCCTAACTTCTTAATTTATATAGCCTTTCTTATTGTTCCTTTTACATATTTTGTTTTATTTTATACTCGTTTTGGCTTACGCCTTAGAATGGTTGGAGAAAGCCCTGAAGCTGCTGACACAGGTGGAGTCAATGTAGAAAAAATGCGTTATATGGCTGTATTAATTTCTGGACTACTTGCTGCTGCTGCTGGTGCTTATCTTGCCATAGGCCAAAACTCGCTTTTTACCCGTAATATGACAGCAGGACGAGGTTATATAGCTTTAGCAGCGCTTATTTTGGGTAATTGGCATCCAGTAAAAACTCTACTTGCTTGCTTGTTTTTTGGTTTAGCTGAAGCTATTTCTATTCGTATGCAAGGGGTTGTAGATATTCCCAACCAATTTATCCAAATGGTTCCATATATATTAACAATGATTGTACTTGCTGGATTTATTGGACGTGTTCATCCACCAAAAGCAATTGGTCAACCCTATGTTAAAGAAAGACGCTAAATTTTTATGTTAAGATATAATAGATTATTTTAAGGCTAGAGGTAGTTATGTCACAAGCAATTCTAAACATTGATATCAAACACCTTATAACAGAAGATGATGAACCAGTGGATAATTTTTTAACTGAAAAACAAGAACGCTTACTAACAGAGCCACTTTATAGTTGTTGGAAACCTGAGGGCAATAGAACTTTTTTAGTTGCTGCTAATGTAGGTATTTTTAATAGTATTTATTTACCTGCAATAGTTCCTGATGTCTTTTTAAGTATGGATGTAGAAATTCCTGCTGATTGGTGGGAAAAAGAACAACGCTCTTATTTTACTTGGGAATTTGGAAAGGTTCCTAATATTGTTATAGAGATTGTTTCTAATAAAATCGGTGAAGAAAACAATAAAAAAATTACTCGTTATAGCCAAATGGGTGTTACCTATTACGTTATTTTTGATCCTTTCAAAAAACTTAGTGATGAAATTCTTAGCATTTATGCCCTTCAATTTAGTCGCTATGTTCCTCTTAATCAGAACCACTTTTCTGACATTGGTTTAGGGCTTACTTTATGGGAAGGTGAATTTGAAAATACTTTCTCTAAATCCTGGCTCCGTTGGACTAATGAACAAGGACAAGTTATTACTACTGGAATTGAACGGGCTGAACGGTTAGCGGCTAAACTTAGAGAGCTTGGTATAGATCCTAGTTCTTTATAGTCTGTAGCATTTCATCAAGTGCGCTAATGACTTCTTTTACGCTAATCTGCTTAATACATTCAGGCTGAGGAAACTCTGAGCAAGTATAACCAGGGCAAGGAATACAAGGCAAATTAGCTCGTAGAAGTCTATAAGGTTCTTTTGACCAAGGGTGCCAAACTTGGGAGTTTGATGAGCCAAAAATTACTACAACAGGCTTCTTAAAAGCAGCAGCAATATGTGCAGGGCCACTATCATTTCCTAAAAATATCTTAGCTTTAGAAATTAAAGCCATTAATTCTGATAAATCTAGATCTGTAAAAATTGTAACAGGAACTCTAGCTTTTTCTTTGATCTCCTTAGCTATACTTGCTTCATACGGGGCAACTGCTATTACTGAAGGCAAGTTATAAGAAGTGTAAAGATATTCAATTACTTCAATAAACCGTGTAGTTTCCCATTGTTTAGAGGCAAATGCAGCACTTGGATGAATAACAATAAATTCTTTGTTTATACCAGCTTTAGTTAACTTTTTAGTTAATATTTCCTTGGCAATACTATTAGCTTCTAAACTAAGCTCAGGGACATTATTTATAGGTACTCCAGAGAATTTTAATAACCCAAGTTGTTGCTCTACACAATGGATTTGATTTTTTTGCCAAATTTTTTGAGGTGAAGGAGCCGTTAAAGAAAGTAGTTTTGAATACCTTCCAGTTTTATATCCAACAGAAATTTTAGCCCCAGCTAAACAAGTTAAAAACATTGCTGTTGAACCACCGTGCAAATTAAAAGCAATATCATAACGACGCGCACGTAGAGCCATTATTATTTCTAGTCTAGATTTTAATTTAGTTATTTGCCTTTTTGCTGTAGGTAAAACAAAAAGTTGGCTAATTTTAGGATGAGATTGTAAAATAGGTTCTGATAAAGATTCGACTAATACATCTATTTCTAAATCACTTCGCCATTCTTTTAAGGCTGTTAAACAGGGGGTCATTAAAACCGTATCGCCAATAGATCTTAATCTAATAAGTAAAACTCTTTTTGCTTGATCCCAAAAATCTTCTGTCATTAACACACATTGTCTATTTGAATAACATCATCAAATTTTTCAATAATTGCCTCATCAACCCTAAGCATAGGGATTTCGTCAATTATTGGGTAAATGCGATGGCATTTTTCGCATCTAAATCCGCTTCCATCAGCTTTAATATGAATTTTAACTTTACAAACAGGACAACATAATATTTCTAATGATTCTTTTAGAAATTTTTCTACTGATTCTTTGCTATTTACCATTGCTAAAAAGAGTTTCTCCATTAATACAATTGTTTTTCCTATCTTATATTAATATTTTATTGCAGAGCTATAAAACTTAGCAGATGTTAGAGTTTTATAAAATAAAAGCCTAGTAGATAAATCTACTAGGCTTTTATTTTATGCTATCTTAAAGCGTTATTGTTACCTTTAGTTATTCATTTGAATAACTAATTTCCATCTTACGCACTTTTAAGCAAGCAACAGTTAATACTACTGCTGTTAGCAAAAATAGAGATGGAACTGCTACCCAAGCAGAAACAGGTTCAGCCACAATTGCATAAGGCCCTTCAGAAAGCTTTATTGGTGTTAATGATTGTAGATAATGAATTATTGTTAACTTCTTTAACAGAGGTGGAAGTAGAAAACTAATTAACTCCCAACAATAAAGAAATGTAGCAGGAAGTATTGGGTTACGGAAAAATACTCCTAAGAGTAAAAACATTGATCCATATCCAACACAACCTAAAACAGAAATTCCCCAATAAGATAAAATATGGTTAAGCCCTGGCCCATCAAATATATATTGCATGCTAGATTCATAACCACGAGGTAAATAAATTAAAAATAGGCAAAATAATGTTGTAATGCTAAAAAGCAGACTAGCAGTAAAAAGCCCAGAAAAATATTTTGCAACTACTAAAACTTCTCGTCTAACTGGGGTAAGAAAATAGTAATGTAAGCTTTTTTCATTAATTTCCGCACGAAATAGATTTATAAATATCCAGCTACAACCAAAAAATATTACTACTCTTAAAATTAAGCCTTCATAAACTTCTGAAAAAACACGATTAAGAAACTGAGCATCTATTAACTTTTTCTTATCATTAAAAATATTTAGCATTATAAAAAGTAAGCTAGGATTTAACGCAAAAATATAGAGCATAATAGATTTGCGAGATAAAAAGATCTTTTTTATTTCTGATCTAAAAATCGCTTGAAACTGTCTCCACCAAAGAGCCAGAGGCATTTTTCCTTTTACCTGTTCTGCTGAATAAATTTCAACTCTAGAACTCATTCTTAACTCCCTTCAGACCCAATTAAATATTGGTAAATAGCGTCTAAATCATCATCTACAGGGTGTATTGATTCAACTTGTAGATTTTCCTCTAAAACTACTTTATTAAAAAATAAATAAAAATTATCTGGATTTACTGTTTTAACAAATAATCCTCTACGGTCTTTATGTAACCTTGCTTCTACTATATCTTCTTGCTCAAAAACCTTTGCTGCAAGTAAAGACGGCCTATCACAACGAATTAGAATCTGTAGTGGATGTTCTTGCATTTCACTACGTACCCCACGAGTATCACCATCTGCAACAATATAACCATTATTTATTAGTACTACTCTATCTGACATCATATCTACTTCATGCAAAATATGACTTGAGAGTATTAAGTACATTCCCTCAGCAGACAATTGACGAAATAGAGCAATAACTTCGGCTCTTGCCATAGGATCAAGGCCATTTAACGGCTCATCTAGAATAATTACCTCAGGATTATGTGCGATAGCTTGAGCAAGCCTAATACGCTGACGCATTCCCTTGCTATAGCTCTCTACTTTACGTTTTGCCGCTTCAACTAAGTTTACTCTTTCTAAAGCTCGGTTGGTTAAATTAATAGCCTCTTTACGAACATAGCCGCTAATTTCTAGAAAAGATTGGATAAAATCACGTCCTGTAATGCCTTTAGGAAATGAGTCAAATTGAGAACAATAGCCTAGTTTATGAAAGAGTTTTTCTGGTTGGTCTGGAGTAAGCCCTAAGACATTTATAGATCCTTGAGTTGGTCTAAGTAAGCCACACATTAAATTCATTAAAGTAGTTTTCCCAGAGCCATTTGGCCCAACTAGACTAGTAATACCACGAGAGATTGAAAGATTAATTCTATTAACCCCTAAAATCTCACCATAAAATTTAGATACATTTTCAAAAACTATCATAGCTGCTCCTATCTCAAAATTTATATAGAGATATCTAGGAAATCACTTCGTAGGCTTTTACTTTTTTAAATAATAAAAATAAACAAATTGCACAAATTACTAAAAGCGCTGTCCAAGCCGACCAAACAGGGATTTCAATTCTAGTTGAATGCTTAAATAAATCAGCTAGTATTGTTCGCATTAAGGAACGTGTGCTAATAAGATAGCCCCAATTAGTCTCAAAAATTCCTTTAATAATTGCTGCCATAGCATTAGGAATAAAGAAAAGCCCTAGTAATATTCCCATTGCTGCAACTCTCCATTTAACCCAAGCAGAAATGGCTTGAGACATAAGGGCTAGAAGTAAGATCCAAATACTACTACCTACTAAAATAGCAAAAATAATTCTAAGGTTTCCAAATAACCAAGAGATTCCTTCTAAATAAGATTGAAGCAAAAATAGTAGTATCCCAGGTAGCCAAGTTATTAGAGATAATAGTATTAGCAATGTAGCCATTTTTCCTAGTACATATTCAAATCGTGAGAAAGGGCGACACAAATAAAGTGCTAGGGCATTATTAGTCACATCTTTAGCTACTAGAGTTGGGCCAATAAACATTGTCACAAAAAAACCAAAAGTGCTTTGAACTACAACAAAATAATAGAAAAAGTCTAAATCTATAGGAATAACTTGAGTAATAGGTAGTTTTAACATTTCTAGCGCAGTAGCATTATGGTGCAAATAGACAATTAGCATACAAGCAAGAGGATAAACAAAGCATGAAACAAAAAGCGCTAGAAAAAGTCTAGATTGAAAGATTTCTTTGTAAGCATAACGTGGTATGACTAGAAATCTTGACCAATGAGGTGTTAGCTCATCAGCATAGGGTTTATATTTTTGTTCAAAGACCGCCATTATTTATCCTCCATTGCTTTAAGAAAAATATCTTCTAGCGAGTCGCGCTTAAAATTTAGCCTACGAATTTGTAATTCATATTGGGCAGCAATTTTATAAAGATCTCCAACTTCAACACCATCTTGGAGAATTATTTTAATTCGTTTTTCCCCAACTAAAGCATATTCACAGCCTAGTTTAGCTATTGCTTGACCAAAAATTAAGTTATTACCAAAAGTTTCCATTTCTAAAAACTTACGATTTGACTTTCTTTCAGCTTCTAAATCGCAGTAGGTTGCAACACGACCATCTTTAAGGATTAAGATTTCTTCACAGCTTTCTTCTACATCTCTAAGCAGGTGTGAAGAGAGCAAAATATTAACTTGATTAGTATCACGAATATCTCGGATAAGTTTTAGCATTCGTTGGCGGGTTGGTGGATCAAGCCCATTAGTCGGTTCATCTAGGATTAGAAGCTTTGGCCCGTGAACAATTGCTTGAGCTAGTTTAGCTAATTGCTTCATTCCTAAAGAATATGTGTCTATAGAACGATAACGAGCTTCGCCTAAACCTACAAAAAACAAAGCTTCGTGGGCGCGTTCTAAAGCTATATCTGATGGTAGTCCAGATAGTTCTCCCATCATTTGAATAAATTGAATACAACTCATACCATCAATAAAAGCGTCTCTTTCAGGCATATAGCCTATTAACCCACGAATCTTTTTAGGTGCAACCCTAATATCTTGACCAAAAATACGTGCAGTTCCTTGATTTATTGGATAGAAGCCTAGTAGGGTGTGAATTAGAGTTGTTTTACCTGCTCCATTTGGCCCTAAAAGCCCTATGGCACGGCCAGTTAACTCTACTTTGAGATTTTTTAGGATAGGGCGTTTTCCTAGCGTTACGCTTAAATTATCAAGATCAATTATTGGTTGCATAATTTTATTTTTAACCCCAAAAAACTAAAGACAGAGCTATAACTCTGTCTTTAGTTTCAAGAATATAGTTATTTTGTTTTACCTTTAACCATTTTTTGAATATTCATTGCATTAGGTAATCCTAATAGATTAGCAGGTGATAAGCTAAATGGGCCTAAATCACCATTAGCTAAGAAAGTTATTCTATCGCCTTGAGCATAAGCAGAAACTAGAGTTGGTTTACTTGAAACTAAAGATTGTAGTGCTTTACTTTCTTGACCTTCTAGTTTTCCTATTTGATCGGCTATTGGAGCAACTACAGATGCTAAGTTATAGTAGAAAAGACCTGAGAAATTAGCATTAGTATCTTCTGGGAGTAGCGCTATAAAGCCAGCAGAACGAGTTAGAGTATAACCAGAGTCTCTATAACGTAAGGCTTGGTCAACTAAAGCACGACTAGCAGCACCAACAAAATAGCCATTACTAAAAGTATAGTTTAACTCTAATTTAGTGTCTAAAGATCTTAAAGTGTAGAAAGTACGACCATTTAACTCGCTCTTTTCTATTGCTAAGCCTTTCTTTCCAATTAAGCCAAGCATACGATTTACTTCTAAGGTTAGTTTCTCTAAACTAGATTGTAGTTTAGCAGAATCATAAACCTCAAAAATCACTTTCCAAGCAGGTGTTGGTATAACAGGCCCATCAATAGCGCTTACAAACTCTCCGCCTAAAGGTGCAGCAAAGTCATTAACAATATCTAAGTTATAGGTCTTTTGAACGCCTATTAAGTTTTGTGCAAGCGGTTCATCAAGACTACTAATACTTTCTAAAAGCTGTCTCATTAATGAAGCGGGATCTTTAATTACAAAACCTGTTACAACATTTGCATCTGGGGAGACAAATTCTAATGCTCCGATTGGGCCAGGATCAGCTACCCAAGAAGTAATACCTGTATTGGTTTGGTTAAAGCTTAAAACAGCACGATTTTGTGTTTTTCCTGAGACTTGTTTTTGCTCGGCAATAAAATGTTTTAAGCTGGTTAGTCCTAATTTTTCATAAGCGGCTAACTGCTTATCATTACCAGGTTTAATTGTTGCAGGAATAATTTTTTCTAAATCAGCAGCTAAAATTACACCAGCACCTTCTTGATAGACTTGGGCAATACGAGCATAAAAAATGCTACTCATAAAAGCTTTTTGACCAGACTCTATATTTTCAGCTAATCGCTTTAATGGTTCAGGATTTAAGCTAGCAGCAAATAAATCTCCATTTACCCAAACATAGATAGTGTCTTTAGCTGCTGGTTCACTTAAATGAACTGGGCTATCTACTAAAACTAATGTTAAGCCTTTGAAAATATCTTTTTGATTACTAAAAAGATTAATCAGCCCATTGAGATCTTTGGTTTTTGAAATAATTACTGGGCTATCAGGCTCTCCATTCTTTTTCATTTCTGAGGAAATGACTATTTCGCTACCTAAGTAACTTCCTAGCTCGATAATTTTCTTAATCATTTGCTCATAATCATCATTATGTGCTTTGTTCCACCATTCTTGTAGAGCAGGGTTTTTAGATAAGTGTTGTTGCAAAATTGCATAAGATTGTTCTAGAGAAGCACTAAAATTAGGTAATGCGCTGTAAAAAACTGTTTGAGCAGGAACAATATCTAAAAGTTCAGTTGTATAGCGAACTCCAGCAACAGGCACTCTTTCAATTTCTTTACGTACTGAAGAGAGGGCAGCAAGTAATTTAGAGTATTTGGCTGCATCACGGCTCCAAGAGATTTCATCTTTAATTGCTACTACACCAAGACTTGGATTAGTGCTAAGTTGTTCACCTGCTTGTAGATTTTTTCCTTGACCTGCATAATCTACTTGGACATTTCCATCAATAACAGAAACACGAGAGCCTTTAATTCCACTATTAACAGAAAAAATAGTCCCATCAACAGAAACTAAACAATCGCTTGTGGTAACAAATAATTTACGAGAATTTTGTTTATTTGCTTGGACTATGATATTTCCTCGCTCTAGGTGAATATTAATTCCTTTACCGGTTTCTGTTAAGTAAAATTCAGAGCGCTCTTTCATTTCAATCAATGAGCCATCGCTAAGTGTAACTACTGCGCCTGCATCTTTAGCTGTTCTAATTTTTTCTTCTTCTTTTAATTTTGTTCCTGCTTTAAGCATATTGCTATTATCATCAGCAACACGATAAACAGCCCCTTCGACCACATTTACGCTTGCATAAACACTACTTCCATAAGGAGAAAAGCGTTCAATAATCGGCCAAGAAATTAAAGTTAAAGCTAAAATAGCAGCCGCAGCAATTAGCCATTTAGTAAAAGTTGAACGAGTAGTGTTAATTTGTGCTACTTGACTAACTTTAGCTACTCGACCATTACGGGCTTCTTTTAATGCTTTACGACAGAGTAAACACTCACGAGTATGATCTTCAAAAAGAATTGTACGGGCAGTTGTTAATTTTCCACTTAAATAAGTAGAAATTAAACTTTGAAAATCTGCACAAGTGCGAATTTGATCGATTTCAATTAGAGGAGCGCTTTCTTGAGATTCTGCTAGTTTTGCCCAAACTCTTTGAGCAGCAGCATCAACTACATCAGAATCAAGTTTTTCTCTTCGTATAGAATTAAGTGTTTGTTCTAGTTTGTTATCTGTTTTATTATCTGTAAGTTTTTTGTGTATCATTATTTTAATTCCTCCAAAGACTTTTCAAGCTCTTTGCGCACTTTAGTACGGGCACGATGCAAAATTACTGCTACCATAATTTGAGACACCCCTAATAACCTAGCAATTTCTTGATTATCATAGCCTTCTAAGAAACGTAGTATAAAAACTTCTGCCGCTTTTTCACCTAAGCTAGCAATTGCTTTTTGTATTTGTTTTCTTAGTTCTCTATCTTCTTGCTCAGTTTGGGGGTTAAACATCTTATTAGTTGTTGGAAAATCTGTAACTTGGTCAATAGAAATAGACTTAGCACGACTACGAGCACGAACTATGTCTAAAGATGCATTAATTGCTGCACGAATAAGGTAGCTTTTGGGGTTAGGAGAAAGGTCTTTTTCTTCCTGACTTCGCATAATACGTAGAAAAACTGTTTGTAGAACATCTTCGGAATCTACAACATTACCTGTAATGCGATAAGCAGTACGAAAGACCTGATCATAATGCTCTTGAAAAAGACTCTCGATATTATTTCGAGGGTCAGGCAATGGTCTTAATTGTGTTACGACTGCTAGCACTGTGTCCTCCTAAAGTGTGTTGTTTTGATTTCTCTCTATAAAACGTAGCAAGTAAAACTTTATTAACAAGCTAGATGGAAAAATTTAATTTTTTCTCCAGATTAATATTTTTTTACCAAAAAAATGTTAATGGTTTGTTAACAAATGGTTAATCAAACTTTTACTTCAACTAAATAAATCTTTTATGACCAGAATGTTATTGTTTAGAAGTAATAATAAGCCCCTAAAAGATGGTAATTGAATTTAGTAGTCTTGCCATCTAGTAACAGAAGAAAATCCTGGGTTTATTTTGGAGGTAAATATGTCATACTTACTTGCTACTGATATTAAAACTAGGTTTTTTGTAGAAATAAAAAATTCTGATAAAAATAGTAGTAGAGAAGGTTCTTTTGATGCTTTAGCAAAAAATCTTGACGAAACTACAGTTGAACTTGTTACTTATAAGTTTTTTCCTGTTGGAACTAAGCTTAATATAGATAGAATGCAAGAAAAATTATTAGGGACAGTTACTTCAGCTAGATTTGATTCTCAAGATATAGCGATTCTAAAAGTAAAAATTTTATATGTAGAGGATTAAGTTTTAGCTAAACTAGATTTTAGGCGATTTAGAGAATATCTATTAGGTCGTCTGTTTCTGCGGGAATATGGGTTGGTACAGTAAATTTTTTTACCATTCTGCGAGGAACAAAAGTTTGAATATTTAACATTCCCTGTTCTTTTAATGGAGTGATTTTGCTAAGTAATGGTAATGAATCAGCATTATGTGTACTTAAGAAAACCCACTTAGTTGCTCTAGTAATAGCAGAGAATAATATTTTTTGTACCTGATCAACAGCTAGAGTCTTAAAATGTCCATTGTTTATTAATTGAGGGATTATTACTGTATCAAAAGTAAGCCCTTGGGCATTTTGGAAAGTAATTAGTTTAGGACAATCATTACTAAAGTCTAATTTGTTTAGACTACCATCACTACGAGGAGATGAAAGAATTTTCTTAACTTCTAGCCTAGGATCTTTTAGTGCTTCAGCAAACTCATTGACCTGATTATCATTAAAGAGCAGTACTGCAACATTTTCTCCTTTAATTAAACGGTTACGCATTACTTCAATTAATTTATTTTTTTCATCTAGAGCATTAGCAGCATAATAAAGAACAGGGGTTTCTTTTTCTCCTTCAGGGGTTTTAGCTTCAAAAAGATAGTTTTTGCGAAGTTCTAGATCATCAATAAACTGTGCTGCCAAATTAATAATAAAAGGCGAAGAACGAAAAGCTCCATTTAAGTGCAGTGAATAGCGTTGTTTAAGTTTAATTAATAACTCTGTACTACTTAAGCCTGAAGTATTAATTTTATGTTTATCATCTGCAACTATTGTAACGTGTCTAGCAATAGTACTAATAATATCTATTGAAATACTATCTAACTCTTGACCATCATCTACTAAGACAAAATCATAAATAGGCATAGTGATAGTATTAGACCGTACTATATTTAACATAGAGTGAAAAATATTATCAAAAAAAGAAGAGTTATCAGAAAACTTGATTTTGCCTAAAATACCTTTGCGGATTAAATCAAATTGAGGGGTTTTATCATGGTTTTCTGGAAGTAGGGTATTTATATGGTAGCGATAAAAATTCAAGCACCAAGAATTAAAAGTAGATAATGCGGTTTCAGGAATATTTAATAGCGCTAAAGATGAACGTAAATAAGTCTTAAGTACATTATTATGTACAAAAATATGATAGCGATTAGAAGGGACTTTTAGACTATCAGAAAGATAGCGAGCACGGTGTAGTAGTAACTGGGTTTTACCTGTTCCAACAACCCCAAAAATTACTCGATTTTCTGTTGCGCTCATTTCTATTACTCTTGCTTGTGCAGGAGTAAGCTCGGATTTAGATGCTAGCAATGTCTTCATTCAGAAACCTTTTGCATTCCTGGAGTAATAATTGGTAATACTCCTCTTTCTATTACTAGTTCTCGGCGGTCTTTGCGTCGCTTTTGTTCAAGTTGTATTTGTTCTATAAGGTCATTTTTTCCACCAAGCCTTGCACCTGCTAAAATCCAACCTAACTCCCAATCATCAAGCGATGAGACAGAGCCAAAAGCCTCAAAAGCTTCTTTTAAGTACCTATCCCTATCAATAGTTTTATGACAAGCATCAGCAACTTGAGCAGCTAGGATTAAATAAGGCCCTTCGCGTCTAATAGAAAAAGCTTTTTCTAAAGATTCAATAGCTTCTGAATAGCGTTTACGTTTCTTTTGTGCAAGGGCTAGGTTAAACCAAGGAGTACTCCAAGAAGGAGAAGCACCAGCGGCTTCTTTATAAAATTTTTCCTCTCTATCATAATCACCTATTTCACCAAAATAAATGCCTAATTTATTCAAAATACTAGCATCTACGCCATTTTTACCTTGCAGGGCTTTTTTTAAGTAATCAATAGCTTTTTCTCTTTGACCAAGCTCTACATAATTTTCAGCTAGTTCAACTAATTTATCTGGGACACGATAAGCAGGATATTTTTTATTCCTAAGATCTTCCTCTATTTCATCGATTTTTAGTCTTCTGCTTTGTGGATTTACTACATTTGTTAGAGGATTTTCTATTTTTGCAACAAAAGGTTCTTCTAAATCATCGGCATCAGCAAGTCGCATTTTTAAGTCTAGAACTTGATTTTCATCATAGCGATATTCTAAACAAAGCTTATCACCTTTTCTTACTGGGCCAGATATTTGCCAAATTTGACTAAAGAGCTTTCTTTCTTCATCTCCTCCAACTATTTCTACTCTTAAATCTACAGAATAATTTGTTGTTTCTGGTACAGCTAAAGAAAAACATTTTGCATAAGAACCATCAGAAGGATAAGGTAAATCAGCACCTTTAGGGATAAGTTCTAGTAATCCAGATTCAGCCCTAATAGATATTGCATCATGACAAACAGGCTGTACCATTCCTTTTCCATAAAGTGCTAAGACTAAAGCATGGTAGGCTGCTCCACGAGCAATAGCAGTTTGTACTAAGTTACGATCAGAATAAGTCATAAGCTTTGCTTTTGGAAAATATTTTCCTACAGCCTGAACAACTTGAGGAATAAGGCTACTACCACCTACAAGCAAACAATAGTCTATTTGCTTAGTCGTAAGACCACTACGATCAAGAGCATCTTGAAGAGGCGCAAAAATTGAGCAAGTCATACGATATTCTGTTTCACGAGCAAATACTAGATCTGGGTCTAGAAAAGGTTTAAGGATTTCTTCAAACTGTAGAGCAGTAAGCTTAGGAGCTTGTAAATTTAGGGTTCGATTTTTTATTTTATAAGAAAATGTTCCAGGTTGTTGTTTAAGGATTTGTGATTTATTTGCAGAGTCATATTTACCAAATTTTTGTAATTGTAAGATTTCTGTACATAACCCGACTTTTAAGGCTTCGGCAATACCTAACATTGGGGGTTCAAGAAATTTTTTCTTATCTTCAAAACTTAAGTCAAAATTTGATAGCTCGTTTTCCTTTATTAATTGGGGGATAAGCACATCATAAACAATTGCTGCATCAATATCACCACCACCTAATCTGTGATAACGAGAGACTGCTAACGGTGAAATTTTTAACCTACGGCTACGATTAGGCATTTGCAGGCGAAAAATTGCAACATCACAAGTTCCTCCACCAAAGTCAAAGACAATTAAGCTTTTTGGTTCAGTAGATTCTTTAATAAAAGTTTCTCTATAAGTAATTAAATAATCAATAAAAGCTGCAATAGGTTCATCTAAAAGGTCGCCACCTGTTAAGTGTAACTGGGCAAGTTCGGCAGCTTTTAATGTATCATGGCGCTGAGCGGCTTGAAATGATGCTGGAACAGTGACAACTACGCGACTAGCTGGTGTGTCGTCTTTATCTACAGCAGACTGGTGTAAGAACTCTAGTAAATGCCCTCCTATTTCAGCAGCAGAGCGGAAATTTTCTGGTGCCATATGATAGGTTCTCATTATTCCTATATCGTTTTTACATTCATAAAAAAGATTTTGGTTAGGTTTAAGATTTAGCTCTGATGCTCTAGAGCGAAGGCGTTTAGCTCCTTCTCCTATAATAACTTGCCCTTCATAAAGTGCTAGTATTGAAGGCACTAAAACATGAGAATATTCCCCATCAGGAGTATGTTGGGCAACTTCTAAACACTGAATATTTATTGGGCTATGCTCATTATTTTCCCAAACTATTTCTGCCACAGCAGAATTAGTTGTTCCTAAATCTATACCTAAAACACGAATAGATTTTGAGTATTTTTTTAATGAACTATTTTCTGGGATAAGTAATGCTAATTGATTCATAGAATTATTACCTACGAGAGCTTTAATTTCAAGTAATTATGAATTTTCTATTTTAACACTTCGTTTAAGAAAACATATTTGATTTTTCTAAACAGAGCCTATTAATTCAATATTTTTTTTAATAAAGTTGGCAAATTTTGTAATCAAAGACTAAAAAGTTATGTCTATTTATTTTAATAATAAAGATTTCTTAAAATTTTATTAAAAATATAGTAAAGTAAATCAGTTTACTGTTGTATATAGACTGACTGATATATAATATTGTCAGTACTACTACTGTTAGCTATTAGTATCCAGAAAAATGATAAAAGCAAAAGAATCCATAATAGACTACTTAAGGTCTATGGAAAAACTGGTTAAAACTATGCAAGAGCTTTCTATGGCTGATAGTTTAGACCAAATAATGAGCATTGTAAAAATAGCTGCTCGTGAATTAAGCGTAGCAGATGGGGTTTCTTTTGTTTTAAGAGAAGCAGAGCAATGTTTTTATGCTGATGAAAGTACGATAAGCCCTTTGTGGAAAGGAAAAAAATTACCTTTAACTGATTGTATTGCTGGATGGTCTATTATAAATCGTAGTTCTACTGTTATAGAAGATGTTTATAAAGATGAGAGAATCAAAAAAGATTTATATAAAAATACTTTTGTAAGAAGTCTACTTGTTATACCAGTAAAAACCATTAACCCAATAGGAGCAATAATTTGCTATTGGGCTAATTATCATAAACCTACTATTGAAAAAATAAAAATAATACAAGCCTTAGCTGATATTACTGCAATAACAATAGAAAATATCCGAGTCTATTCTATTTTAGAAACACATGTTGAAAAACGTACAAAAGAACTAGAAGATGCAAACCGTAAATTAGAACTTGCAAATCAAAGCTTAGCTACTGCAAATCAAGATTTAGAAGCCTTCTCTTATACCTTATCCCATGACTTAAAAGAACCTTTAAATATAATAAATGGCTTTAGTAGAGTTGTATTAGAAAAACATACTGATGCTTTAGATGATAAGGCAAAAAATTATTTAACTCGTGTCTGTAATTCTGCGGAAAGAATGAACTTACAAATAGATACTCTTTTAGATTTACATAAACTTTCAGAACGAGAACTAAAACAAGAAATAGTTGATTTAAGCGAAATTAGTAAAGAAATAATTTTTATAATGAAAGAAAATGAGCCTACTCGCCAAGTAAAAACTACTATTGAAAAAGACTTGATCACTAAAGGAGATAAGTCTTTATTATATTTAGTAATGCAAAACTTATTATCTAATGCTTGGAAGTATTCTAGTAAATCTGCTGAGAGTAAAATTAAAGTAGGAGTTAGCTCATACACAGAAAAAGATAAAACTTTTTTTGTTCAAGATAATGGGGTTGGATTTGATAAATCAAAAGCACAAACTCTATTTTCTCCTTTTCAAAGAATGCATTCTCAAAAAGATTTTCCTGGAACAGGTGTAGGATTAACTTCAGTCCGCCGTATTATTACTAGACATGGGGGAAAGATTTGGATAGATTCTATAGTAGATAAAGGTACTACAGTGTATTTTTCCTTACCAAAATAAATTAACCAACTAAAGCCTTTTAATCTAAAACCCTTACACTAAAAGACATTATGTTTAAGAAAATACTAGATTTATAAGTTTTTATTAAATTTTATGATAGCTTTTTTTATAAATTACGCTTTATTTATTAAGGACAAAAAATATTTTAAAAAGTAGTTTAAAAGGTAATATGCAAAAAAATAGCTCCTCAATACTTAGCATACTTTACAGGTTTTTTAATTTTTTAAATATGCTTTTAAGAACTGTTAGGGAGCTATTTTACCCGGAAAATAGCAAATATTTTTAAGGAACTTTTTCTAATCAAAATTGTTAAATTTACCACTGCTAATCAAGAATTTTCACTATTTTTAATTAACCGAAGAGGCAAATATGAGAAAAGAATCTTTTGCTGATGGTTCTTTGCTAAAGACACGACGGGCTTTCCTAAAAGGAACTTTAGGCTTAGGCTTAGGTGCTATGATGCTGGGGTGGCTTGATGATGAAAGCCTACCTTTACTTACTAGAGTAAAAGCTTCTGAAACAAGCGTTACTCCTAGAGGTACAGCTAAAAATTGTTTGCTAGTAATTTTACGTGGCGGAGCAAGCCATGTTGATACTTTTGACTTAAAAGTAGGCAAATGGACACCAAAAAAACTAAAACCCACTAAATTACCAACAGGTTTTCTTTGGCCTGTTGGGTTAATGCCAAAACTTGCAGAAAAAGCAGATAAGTTTTCGCTTGTTCGCTCATTACAGCATGTAGAAGTAGTACATGAACGTGCCCAATATTTTCTAGAAACAGGCCGACGCTTAAACCCTGGTCTAAGACTAGAAATTCCTCATATAGGTGCTGTTACTGCATTAGAAAAAGCCACAACTCGTTCTAGTACAGACATTTTTCCTAGTTTTGTAACCTTTAATCCTTTTACTTTTTTTGTAACTAATAATGGTTTTCTACCTGTCGAAACAGCCCCATTTAGACTAAATGATACTATTTCAGGAATTGCAAATCTTCTTCCTAAAGATGGTTTAACTGCTTTTGAAAGAAGACGTAATACTTTTAAGCTTCTTGATGGAGTAGAAACAGAAACCTCTCAGCAACCTATTTCTACAATTCAACAACAAGCTGAAAAGTTACTTAAAGACCCTATTAGCAAAACGACTTTTATAGCTTCTAAAACGGATTTTGAAACCTATGGATCTAATGATTTAGCTGGCTCTTTGGCTATTGCTAGAAATTTATTTAAGGCTAATCGAGGCACTCGTTTTATTGAAGTAAACCATTTTAACTGGGATCACCATAGTAATATTTATTCTAGTAATTTCTTAGAACTTAAGTGTAAAGAACTAGATACGGCTCTTTCTGCTTTTATTGATGATTTAACCACTAGCCCAGGCGAAACTCCTGGAAAGACTTTACTAGATGAAACCTTAATAGTTGTAGTTGGTGAGTTTGGTCGTACCGTAGGCCCTCTTAATCGTAGTAAAGGCCGTGATCATTATCCTTACGCATTTTCAGCTATGTTTTTAGGTGGAGGTGTAAAAGGAGGGCGTGTTATTGGTTCAACAGACGAACTTGGTGCTGCGGTAGTAGATTTTGGTTGGAGTTATAATCGTGCAGTTCATATGTCAGATGTTGTTACAACAATGTTTTCTGCTCTAGGCATTGACTGGACTAAAACCTTAAATAACACACCTTCAGGGCGACCATTTCGATATGTTGATCCTGAGGCTATTGGCGATGAAAATAGCTATGAGATCTCAGCTTTGTTTTAGGAGGATAACTTAATGAAACGCTTTGTTTTATGGTCTTTTATTTTAATAGTAATATTTTGCAATATTCCGTCTGTACAAAAAGCTGCTCAAAACCCTTTAATAAAAACTAAAGAAACTGAAGAGATTCCACAGGAATTTCTTCAAGCTAGAGAAGAGCAAATAAAGAAGCGTAAAGAGAAAAATCCTCACGAAAGCTTAATAGATCTTGATCAATATGTTGGACAAGTTGAACAAAATACTAAAGCTTTAGCCTCAAAATTACCTTTAACTAGTAACCGAAATAAAATTAATAAAATCTCTACACAATCAGCAGAATCTTTTAGTAATCTTATTGATAAAGAAATTTTTGGTACTTTAGCATCTCGTAATGTTAAAGCTGCTGAAGAGGCAAGCGATGAAGAATTTTGTCGTAGAGTTTTTCTAGATATTACAGGCCGTCAGCCTAGTCCACAAAGGCTTTTGCAATATATCGATGATAAAACTCCAGAGAAAAAAGAAAAACTAATTGATGAATTAATAGCCTCTCAAGCTTATATTGATTTTTGGTCATTATGGTTTGGAGATTTAACTAGTAATTTTGCTCTAAATTCTCGCTCTCCATTTGAACGAGATGCCCAACATAAATATTTGCAAACTGCTATAGCCAGTAATAAACCTTATGACCAAATTGCTAAAGAGCTTATTACTGCTGTAGGTGATTACCAAAGAGTACCTTCTAGCCTTATTTTACATAATGTTATATTTGCAGAAGTTTCCCAAGATGCTTTTGATGATATGGCTGGACAAACATCTAGTATTTTTCTTGGTACTCAATCAACTTGTATTTCTTGTCATAATGGTGAAGGGCATTTAGAAGCTGTAAACCTTTATTTTTCTACAAAAAAACGTAGCGATTTTTGGGCTATGTCTTCTTTTTTTGCACAAGTAGGGTTTAGTAGAGGCACAATTACTAACTTTAAGCAGCAAGAATATAACGCTAATACTTCTAAAGGGATGAGGCCACCACGTAGCGGAGGTATAATTGCACCTTCTTATGCTTTATTTGGAAATAGCGAAATCCAAGCCAATGAAGAACGCCGCCAAGCTCTAGCAAGAATGCTTACTAGTGATCCACAGTTTGCAAAAGCTTTTGTTAATCGCGTTTTTGCAAGATTTTTTACTTTAGGACTAGTAGAACCTCTTAATGGTTTTGATTTAGCTAGGCTTGATCCTAAAAATCCACCTCCTGCGCCTTGGACACTACAACCTTCTCATCCAGTTTTACTTAATAATCTAGCCACATGGTTTGTAGAAAGTGGTTATGACCTACGTAAACTAATAAAACTAGTAGCCTCTTCAAAAACCTATGCATTATCTTCTAGTTATGATGAGAAAGAATGGAAGCCAGAATATACTAGGTTATTTGCCCGTAAGTTAGTAAGGCGTTTGCAAGCTGAAGAAGTTTTAGATGCTATTACTACAAGTACACAAATCCCAGCTAACTATTATGTTAAAGGCTTAAGTCAGCCTCTAACTAGTGCTATAGCTTTGCCAGGGGTTGAAGAGCCTGTCTTAGGTGGTAGCGGAGCAGATGACCCAATAGTTGTTGGTCGGTTCTTAAATAACTTTGGTCGTGGTGATAGAAATAATCAACCTAGGTTTAATGATAGTTCTATTACTCAAGCCTTAGACTTATTTAATAGTAGTTTATTAATTAATAGACTTGAAAATCCTAATAGTCTACCTAGCCAAATTGCTAATAATTTAGCACAAAATAAGCTTTCTCCTGAAGATGCTGTAGTCACACTTTATCTTAATACACTTTCTAGACAGCCTTCTAAAGTGGAAATAGATAAATTAAAAGAACATACAAAAGCAGGCCGACAAGCTATAGCTGATTTACAATGGCTATTAATTAACCAACCAGATTTCCTTTATAACTATTAATCGTAAAACTAAATATAAGTGATTTTTATAGGCTCTAGTCTACACTAGAGCCTATTTTTATTTAGAGTTAAATTTTCCCCTTGATAGTAGAAGGGGAAAAACAATTAATCTTAGAATCTTCTACTTGGGAGATGCTTTCTTTTGCCATTACTAGAGCTATGCAAACGGCTTAATAAAATATATGGAGGTAGCAATGTGGTTGAAAAAATTAATATGTTAAAGCAGAATGGACAAGGGCTAAAGCTTGGTTATATATATAGTTGGCTAGAATTATATAGTTTATAAAAAATCTTTTGATTTTTTATAAGTAAAGTGGTATAACCACCTTACCACAAAACTTTAGGAGCCTTAAATGGAAGAACTAGTTGATAGAGAATCAAAGGATAAAGAGACTAAGAAAACATGGAAAGATTTATGGTATTTTCAAGCTTATTTTTTTTATCCTCCAGTTTTAGTTTTTCTAGCAATAAATGCTGGTAAAGAGATAGGCTGGCACCATTTAGGCTGGGCACTACCTTTAGGTGCAATTACTTGGTGTTTTGTTGAGTATATAATGCATAGATGGATTTTTCATCAAGAAGAACATGGTCAATGGTGGGCACTACTACCTTGGGCACATAGGACACATCATAAATACCCTAGGAAAATTAGCTTAATCTTTGCTCCTGTTTGGTTTAGTTTACCTATTAGCATATTAATTTGGGGGGCACTTAGCTTAGTTATTGGAAACCAGCATGTAGCTGTTTTAATATTAATTGGTATTTGGACGGGTTATTTATGGTATGAATTTGTTCATTATACTGCTCATTGTAGACAGCCTAAGACTAAGTTTATGCGTTACTTAAAGACTTATCATTTGCTTCACCATCATACTAATGCCCCTGTTTGGTTTGGGGTCACTTCACCAATAATTGATTATTTGTTTGGAACCTATCAAGATATGCCTAAATCTAAGAAAAGCAAAGAAATAAGCGTAACTTAGAGATATTTTATATTTTGTAGATTATTACAATATAAACTAAGTAAGACCTAAATTCTTAGCTACCAAGTCCTAAACGAGTAGCATAGTTGTAGCCAAGGGTGTAAACCTTATCCTCTTGTTAAAGCTCTCTTTTTGCAACACCAAGCTAAAGTGCTAGCTACTTTACCTACTAATTTGTAAAAACTTTATTTGTTATTAAGCTTTAGTAAACTTATGGATGATTAAAGCTGTTTCACTATTAGGAGAATAATTAGCTGTAAAAATCTGGTAATTACTTGGTTGTAAGGTTATCTCAAGTAAATCACTAATATCTTTCCCATATTCTACAGAATCAAATAACAACAAGTGGTCGTCCTGTAAATCAAAGCAAAAATTTTCTTTTTCCCAAATACTATCAGGTAGATTAGTTAAGTAGTTTGGCATTTTGTTAGCATCACTTGCATAATTTATGCGGACTAACATTCCACCAAATTCTTCTTGCCACCAACTTGTAGGACAAATTTCACCTGTTATAACTAAGCCTATGCCACTATCAACTCTAATAGGAGCGAGGTACTCTTCAATTTCACAAGCTCTATCATAATCTGTCTTTGAAGTTGCTAAATGTAAATTTGTTAGCTCCTCAGATGTTATTTCAAAGGGACTAACTAAACTGTCATTCAAGTTGAAATAATAACCCATCCAAAAATAGCTTAAATGTTTTGGTATTAAAACTAAAGGCCCGCCACTCGAATTTATCCATTTAAGGTTAGTAGATTGATTAGACATAATTTATCTCTCTTATCTATATTTACCTACCTTATTAAAGTCCTTAAACTTTAATATTTTGTAATGTACTCGCCCTGCAAGTTGATGTGCATGAAATCGTACCTTCATTAGGCCAAATCGAAGTTCATTTTAGATTAAAGTAACTAAACCAATCACAATCATGTATGATTTGTGGGCTAGTAACATCTGTTGCTCCAATAATCTCGGATGATAGATTTGTTGACACAACTATCATAGTGATAGGTTCTGCTAAATCCAAAATTTTTTGTGTCCTTTTGTCTATTGTTATGTTATTTGGTTGCCAATTTATAACCCATTGAGGCCATTTTGGTTTCTCTATTTCTTGGCAAATACTTATTAATATCTCAAAAGATTGACAAGGCAGTTCGCTTAACGTAAATATCCGTATGTCTTGATGTTCATCCCAGTCAATCATATCAAATTTGTATACTGAAGAACAGATTTGGCATTGCAGTATACCTGCTTTTGCACCATCGTAGTAATCTAGAACTATTATTCTAAAGAAAGGAGATGGCGAGTTTGGAGATTTTGTTAATTGCTTGCAACATTCCATAAAATTAACCTTACTTTATCTAGCATTGTATTGTTGTCTATATTGTATTAATTTTGATTTTTGCTTTTTAGTAAAATTTTTTTGTTCTCCGTTTTCTTATTATTTCTGCCGTCCAAACACTTTGTTAAAAGTGTCTGCAACATCTTTAGTAACAGGCTTTGACAAGACTACTGTACGGTGTAAAGGATCGTTTCTAGTAGGAGTATTAACTACCTTGAAGAATTGTTCAACCGCTTCTCTACTAGCAGATGATGCGGGACCTATGGGAGTGCCAGCTGTTACAGAAACGCCATGGTAATTTATAAATTCTTCTGCTTCAGCAGCCTTTTTACCAAGACGAGTAGCTGACTCATATGAAGTCCCTAAGCGACTAAGTATTTCTCCTTCAGATTTTGCGATACCATTAGCAGCTTGTTCTGCTGTAGATAAAGTTTGTTTAGCAATAGAGGAAGCTTCTGATGCTATTTTACCTACATTTGCAGCTCCTTCGACTTCAGCGCCACCACCAGCAGTTGCAATTATTAAGCCTACATCAAAAGTCGCTTCACCAAAAACCTCAAAAAGAATCTCTGGTTCAGAAGTGAAAATACTATCTATTACAGTATCACTAAAAGCAATTGGATCAGCAGATATTTGTTTTGCAGTGCTTATAGCATCTTTTCCTTGTTGAATTACCCCATGAGCTATGGCTGTAGTAGTAGCCCTAGGGTTTTTAATTATGCCCTTACCAAGTTCATATGTTCCTACTACAAGTTTTTTAGCTCCTTTAGCAATACCTTTAGCAAATCCCTTTAACCCACTAAGATCTAGTAATCCTGAAGGATCTATCCTATTTATGGGCCTGTTAAGAACATAAGCATATCGATTCCAAGTTTGAGGATTATGGGGACGACCACTTGCACCCAAAGGATCAGGTTGCATAAATCTGCCTAAGCTACTAGCCATGTGTCTAGCTTGGGCAAAATCAAGGCCAGAGTCGTCATCTTTCTCGTAACCAGTAAATTGTTGTCTGATGTTTTCAGAGGAG